>DYFF01000001.1 GCA_020725335.1 Thermodesulfovibrio sp.
GTTAAAGCAAACTTAAGCTTTGCATCTATTGCACTGATGAAATATTCCTTAACTCCATCTATTACTGTCTGAACTGTATCTGATACTATATGACCAAAATCTTTTGGCTTTATGGGATGTTTTATTTTTGTCCTCCTTTGCCTCTTTGTGGAATCCTTTGCCCACTTACTGTTTGGGTCATGATAAATTCTACCAGTTTTCTGATAAAACAATTTATGCCTTTTTATTATATTCCCTATGGTTGCCTCTGAAATAGTTTTTAAGTTTTTCCTTTCACAATATTTATCAAGCAAAGGCTTTAGTTTTTATTTGCCTATTCTGGGATATTTCTGTCTCATAGCTTTGATAACTTTTACGCCATTTGCTTATGAGTTTTCTGTCTACTGCAAAAGCTTCCTTCGTTGCCTTCTCTCCCCATTTCTCATAAAATTTAATTATTCTCAATCTCTCTTTTGCTACTTCACTTCCAGAAAATCTCCTCAGACTCTCAAGCATATCCTGAAACCTCCTGCTATAAAATCCTCTTATTCTACTGAAAACAGGATATGCTATTGCAAAGTGATTCATTACCCCTTAATGTCGCTTATCTTTATTATCTTTTTCAAAAGAGTAAACAGAGTTTTATGGATAAGCCTGGTGGGCTTATAGTTGACTATATTGGTATTGCTGACAATCTTAGAAAGTCTCTTGGTCTGTATGCAGTTCAAAGTATTACATCTGTGTTAAGTAGCATTAATGAGATTATAAATCTTCTTAAGGAGAAGTATGATATTGTCTGCTCAATGTTACAGGAATTAGCTTTCAAAGACTGGAGAGGACTTTCAGCAGATGATTTATCAAGACTTACTGTTTTGGTTTATGAGAAGATTTCAAGTGATGAAGAGACTAAAAAGAAATTTATCAAGCATTTTATAGAGCTAAAGAGGCTTTATGCTCTTGCCAGTCCCCATCCTGAGACTATAAAGATTAAAGATGACATGAGATTTCTTGAGATGATAAAAAAGATGCTCATTAAATATACAATGAGAGATGTGAGGGAACTTTCAAGAACCCTTGAATATGAGATGAATCAGCTTATCTCAAAGAGTATCTCTGCTCAAGAGCCTGTGGATATTCTCTCTTTGATGGGTAAAGAAAAGCCCGATATTTCAGTGCTTGATGAGAAGTTTTTGTCTCGCCTGAAAGACATAGAGTTCAAAAACTATGCCATAGAAGTTCTCACAAAAATAGTAAAAGACCAGCTCAGAGTAAAATTAAGAAAAAATCCTTTCAGATACAGGTCGCTTTATGAGACTTTGAATAAGATAATTGAAAGTTACAACAACAAACTAATTACTGTAACGGAAATAATAGAACAACTCATAGCCATAGCAAAGGATTTAAAAAAGCAGCATGAGGAAGGCAGAAACCTAAACCTTTCGGAGGAGGAACTTGCCTTTTATGACTATCTGCTTTCACAGAGAAATATTTTTAATCCCGCGATAGACACACGAGAGATTGCAAGGGAGATTATTAATTTGATAGGCCCTTATGTAAAAATTGCAGACTGGAATAAAAAGGAGATGCTCAAAGCTAAGATTCGTTCTTCGGTAAAACGGATTTTGCCTAAATACATTAAGATAGAAGCTTTAACTAACTATGGAATCCTAAATAAAATATCCGAAGAGATAGTTGAACAGGCTGAGTGCTTGTATGCAATTGCGGCTTAGAGGGAAGAAAAGCACTTGAGGAAGCCTCCCAGAGCCAGTTTTCAAGGGTTTTTATTTCTAAAACATTGTTTGGCATTAAATGTCCCGATCACTCCTTAACTCTCCAACTCTATAAACTCTCAACTCCTTAACCCCTCTGAATCTAAAATTTTTATTAACCCCTATAGGCATAGCCCGATATAAAATCTAAATTACCTCTGCTATTTCTCTGACATGCAAAATTTCCCTGTTTTTCATCAATCTTATATCTTTGGAGGTAAGAGTAAGAACAGCTACTGTTTTGCCATCAGCGGTTACAAACTCCACTTCATAACTGTCTCTGTCCTTGTAAGAATAAACTACCACTCCTATATCTCCACTTGCCAAACCGTGCTCTTTGATATCACGAATTAGAACTACGGTATCTAATTCTTTTATCATCTTTTCACCACCTCCTTTATTTAGGATAAGCAGTTACAAAACGAGGAATTTTCTCATCTCTTTCAATTATCCAAACTGTTATTATGTTAACAGATTTTCCCACTGGTGTAGGTAAACATCCTTCTATAATGTATTTTACTCCGAATGGAGTATTTATAGTCTCTGTAATAGTTCCTTCGCAGGCTATTTGCAATAAACCATTTTTAAGTAAATCCGCATTATTGGCATTAAAACCTAATGAGCGAAGAATTTTGCCTTAAACTTACCAACTGGATGGGTATCTGAGAGCAAATAATTTAAGATTTTTTCATTATCTATTAATGCTTTATCATAGTTTGGTAACTTCACAAATTTCCTCAAAGATTTTTTTAGATTATATCAAATTACTCACCTCAACTCACTAACTCTATGAACTCCCACTATATGAACTCTATCAACTCTCCACTTCATTAACTCTCTCAATCACTCTCCCAACCAAATCTACCCCTTCTGAGGTATCAAGCTTAATAAGTTTTTGAGGGTCAACTTCATCGGGAGCTTCAAACTTTTCTTTCTGGGCAAGGTATATCTCCCAGCGGGCATCGGAGATGTCTTCTGATTCTTTTCGCTTCATGAATCTTTCTCTTACAACACTATCATCGGCAACACACCAGAGCCAGTAAATATCTACAAAACTTAGCTCACGGGTAACTCTTTCCCGATAGGCTCTATCTCGGAATGTGGCATCAAGTATTACATCCCTGCCTTTTAAAAGTGACTCCTTTGCAAGTTCAACCATCTTTGCATAGGTTTTCTCAGTATATTCTCTGCTATAAATCCCCTTTTCAAAGGGTTCATAATGATGCTCTGTTGGTGCAATGCCTACAAGGCTTTTTCTTACAATATCTGAAGGAATCCATTCCGCAAGGGTTTCTTTAGCCAATGCTCTGGCAAGGGTTGATTTGCCTGTGCCTGAAAGTCCAAAAACTACAAAAACTCTGGGTTTGCCTTCTGCATAGAGATAGGCAAGGTCAAAGTATTTTCGGGCTGCCTCAAGTGCTTCTTTTCTTTTTTCCTCTGATAAAGCAGGGTCATCAGAGGTAAAACAGCCAATTTTCCCTCTTACATAGGCACGGTAGCATTTGTAAAAGTCCAAAACTTTCAATAATTCCCTATCATCAGACTTTTCCACATAGGAATTGACAAAATACTCTGAAAGCTCTCTAAGTCCGTGAAAATCTAAATCCATGCTTAAAAAGGCGATGTCACTTGCCACATCTCCTGAGCGGAATCTTTCATTGAACTCTATGCAGTCAAAGATATAGACTTTTTTGAGGTCATCAAAGCATATATTGGCAGAATAGAGGTCTCCGTGTCCTTCACGGATATAACCTCCATTAATACGGGATTCAAAAAGGGCTTTCTTATCCCTCAAAAAATCCCTCGTCCAATTCACAATTTCATCATATCTCCATCTGTTTATTGCCCGTCCCACGTATTCCTTTGTTTGAGTAAAGTTTTCCTCGGTGTTAAAAGAGACTGTTTCAATTGAGCCATATTCGTTAACTCCCTTTCCTGTCTTAGCATTTTTAAAGAAGGGAACAAGAACATTTACAATAAGGTCTATGTGTTTTTTTGTAAGTGCTTTATGCTCTATGAGTTTTGCCATCATTCCTTCAATGGGTAACTTTCTCATTTTAACTGCATATTCAACGATATTCTCCCCACTCTCTAACTCGTAACCCCCTTCTGTCTCAGATATGGGGATAACGCCAAGATAGACCTCTGGACAGAGTCTTCTGTTAAGCTCAACTTCTTTTTCACAATAAAGTTTTCTTAGCTCAAGAGTTGTAAAATCAAGAAAACCAAAATTTACAGGCTTTTTGATTTTGTAGACCATGTCATCAGCAATAAAAACATAAGAAATATGAGTCTGGACAATCTCTAAACTCTCAGGCTTATTCGGAAAAGACTCTTTTTTAAGTTCCTTTGCCCAGTTTATCATCGACTGACTCCTAAAATGTATTCCTTGGCCACATACTCAGCAAAGGCAAAGGCAGAAGTAAAGGCAGGGGAGATTGCATTGAGTATGTGAAGGGTGTTTGCATCTTTTATAACTAAAAAATCCATGACAAGCTCCTTTCTGTCAATATCTATTAATTGAGGTCTGATGCCAACTTTTTTTGAAGGTAAAAGGTCTATTGGCTCAACTCCATCAATCATCTCTTTTACATCTTTGTAGAAATTTGCTTTTAAGTATTTCTTCAACTCTGTAAAGGCAGTATTTCTGAACTTTTTATTGCTTAGAAAGAGAGAGAAATCTCTCCATAAAATCTTGATGGTTTCCATACCTATGTCATCAAGCAGACGGTAATTTTCTCTTCCAAAGGCTGGTGTGGCAGTTGGTCCCACATATACAGTGCCATCATGCACCTTTGTAAAATGTATGCCAAGAAAGGGATTTTTAATATCAGGCACTGGATAAATATTGCCCTTAACTAAGTATGACTTTTCCTTCTTCAATTTTTTATAAAGTCCCTTAAATGGAACAATTCTATATTGCTTTGCCAGAACAAAAAGATGGGCAATTCTGTCTGCATGTGCACCTGCTGCATTTATGAAAAGCTCATAAGAGAATGTGCCTTTATTTGTAAGAAGGCTACCTCCCTTAACTCCTCTCAGTGCAACTCCTTTTTCCACTCTAACTCCTGCGCTCGTTAACTCTTTCTCTAAACTGTTAAGTATCTCCTGCGGATTTATTACTGCTGTAAGGGGTGAATACAAAGCCTGCTCATATGTTTTAGCATAGGGCTCTATTTCTTTCAATGTCTTTTCATCTATAAGCTCAACCTCTGAACCATTTGCCTTTGCTCTTCTGTAAAGCTCGTGAAGTACAGGGATTTCACTTTCGCTCTTTGTAACTATAACCTTGCCACTTTCAATCAGTGTGAGTCCCTTTCCCTTGCAGTACTGCCTCATGAGGAGATTTCCCTTAAGACAAAACTTTGCCTTAAGGGAGTCTGGAGTGTAATAAATTCCTGCATGTAGCACTCCGCTGTTTCTTCCAGAGGCGTGTCTGCCAAGGGATGTTTCCTTTTCTATGATTGTTATATCCCTAATCCCTTGACTTATAAGCTCTCTTGCAATTGAAAGTCCTGTAATTCCTGCACCACAAATAATTATCATACCTTAACCATTACCTCTCTGTTTTTTCTGTATTCGTTGAATTTTCTCAATGATATAGCAAAAACAAACCAAGCAAGAAGAAAGAGAATTATGGTGATGCCAATAAGGGGAAAGTTTCCTGAGGGAATAAATTTTTTTATCAAAAGAAATCCCAAGGAATAAATTGTTGTGGCAAGCATGAATAAGGCAGGAAGGATTGTAAAAAGTCTTTTTTTCTGCATCATTGTAAGCCAGAGGGATATAGCTATCAAAGCAAGTGCTGCCATAAGTTGATTTGCTGAGCCAAAAACAGGCCAAACTATGGCAAAGCCGTTTTTATATGCAAGTAGAAACATAGACACAATTATTATTGTAGAGTTAAAAAAACGGGAAAAGATTAATTTCGGTGGTTTCTTAAAAAGCGTCCTCCAAAACTCTTGTAAAATCAATCTTCCAAGCCTTACTGCTGTATCAAGAGTTGTTATAACAAAGCCTTCTATCATAAGAATTCCCAAAATAATCCCCACATAGGAAGGAATACCTAAAGCATTTTCCATGAATAGTCCTGAACCAAGAGCAAAGGCAAGGACAGGATTAGATTTTCCACCCTGAGGAAAAACAATTTCTTTATATGAAACATAGGCAAGCCCTGCACCAATAGCAACAATAACTCCAACAGAAAGAATACTTTCCACAAGCATTGCTCCATAGCCTATTTTTCTTGCTTCAGACTCACGGGACAACTGTTTTACAGTTGTGCCTGTGCCAACAAGTGTATGAAATCCACTTATTGCACCACAGGCAACAGTAATAAACAGAATGGGCCAAATCGGACCCAGTTTTGCTGTGCCTTCTGCAATATTTAATGGTGGGGTGGTAACTTCTATTCCCTTTAAACCTCCAACAATAGCTGAAATAATAAAAGCAATAATGCCTCCGTAGAGGAAGAATGAGTTAATAAAGTCTCTCGGCTGAAGCACTATCCAAACAGGGATTGCTGAAGCAATAAAACAGTATATGGAGACAAGAATCATCCATGTTTCACGGGAAAATCTTACGGGCAAGGCAAAACCGATGATAACTGATAGGGCAATTATAATTAGGGAAAGTATCACAGCATAAAAAACTCTCATATGCCTTCTATAAAGAAGATATCCTATCAAAGGAGCAAAAGCAGTGATGATAATCACAGAGGTTGAGGCAATTCCACCAACTACTGCTTGAGACTCACCTGTTTTTGCATCACTTATGATTCTAAATAGGGTCTGAGATTCTGGAAGATTAAGCAGATTGAGTTTAACTACAGAAGTTAAAGCTACACACGTAAGGTCTAAAAAAGCAGCGCATACAAGCAAAAGCATGAAAAAAACAAAAACAATAAGAAGTGTAAAACCCCATCTTCCCATTGTTTTCCTTGCTATTTCAACAATAGAGCTGCCTTTTTCTCTGAGACTAACAAATATAGATGCACTATCATGAACAGCACCAATAAAAATAGCACCCAAAATTATCCATAGCCATGTGGGATAAAAACCATAAAGCAGTGCAACAGTAGGTCCTACTATAGGTCCTGCACCTGCTATAGAGGAAAAATGATGAGAAAAGACAACTGAGGCTTTTGAAGGAACATAGTCCACACCATCATTTATTGTCTTGGCAGGTGTAGGATTTTTATCATTTTCGCTAAAAACTCGGGAGATGTATTTACCATATAATTTAAAAGCAAAGAAAAAAATTATAAAAGAAAGCATGACCACTAAAAGTGTATTCATGGTCAATATTTTATCTCATTATGAGAAGGAATTGAAAATAACAATTTTGGATTTATTTAGGTAGCCAATATTATAATTACTTTTTGGAGACATTATGGATAAAGCTATAAAGAAAATATTTTTCAAATTAATGTTAACCCTGTTCTGGAAGTTAGGAAAAGTTTTGAAAAAAAATCAATTACCTGCTATTTCCAGAATCTTAGGGAATATTTTCTTTGTCATTCCTTGGAAGAGAAAATATATAGCATTAGAAAATCTTAAAATAGCCCTCGGAGAAGAAGTTTCAGAAAAGGAATTAAAAAAAATTCTAAAAAATTTCTTCCACTCGATAATGTTAATGATTTTTGAAATATCTCACAATGTAATACACAGAGAAAGTATAATTCCTTGGGTTGAAGTTTCTGGTTTTGAATATCTTGATGAGGCGTTAAAGAAAGGTAAAGGTGTAATTGCCCTAAGTGGACATTTAAGCAATGTTCCTGCTATGGTTGCATGGCTTGCTGAAAAGGGTTATCCTGTGGCAGTTCTCTTTAAAGAAGGCAAGTATTTACCCAAGGATTTTTTATTTAACCTGATTAAATCCTATAACATCCATCCAATTCCTTTTTATTCTGATAAAGATGTTCCAAAAGAGATAATAAAAGCTTTAAATAAAGGTATGATTGTATTCATTCTCGCAGACCAAGCAAGACATGGGGTTTATGCAAGGTTTTTTGGGAAGTATGTTCAATGCCAGAAAGGTGCTTTTGTAATAGCTCGTCGCAAAGACTCACCTATTGTCCCAGTTTTTATAGTAAGAGAAAAAGAAAAATACAGATTAATAATTTATCCAGAATTAACAATTGAGAACAATGAGTCAGATAAAAGTCTTTCTGATAGAAATATTACAATTTTAATTGAAAAATATAATGCTTTGCTGGAAAACTTAATCAGACAGTATCCTGAGCAGTATTACTGGTTTCATAGGAGATTTAAGAAGATGAAGACTCACTAAACTGTAAGTTCCAAAGTTCACTGTAAAGTCCTCCTTTTTGGAGAAGCTCTTCATGAGAACCCTGCTCAATAATCTGTCCTTTGTCCATAACAATAATTTTGTCAGCTCTTTTAATTGTTGAAAGCCTGTGAGCAATAATTATGGTTGTTCTCCCCTTTCTCATTTCCTCAAGGGCTTTCTGAATCTTTTCTTCTGATTCTGTATCAAGGCTTGCTGTTGCCTCATCAAATATCAAAATCTTAGGTTCTCTTAAAATTGCTCTTGCTATGGTAATTCTTTGTTTCTGACCTCCGGAAAGTAAAACTCCTCTTTCTCCAACCATGGAATCATAACCCTCTGGTAAATTAATTATAAAATCATGGGCATCTGCCATTTTAGCAGCTTTTTCAACTTCTTCTTTTGTAGATGTTATATTCCCAAATTTTATATTATTGATTACTGAGTCATTGAATAACACAATGTCCTGTGTAACAAGAGCAATTTGAGATCGTAAACTATTAAGGGAAAAATCCTTGATGCTTAATCCATCAATTAATATGTCTCCATCTGTTGGATACCAAAAACCAGCAATAAGGTCTGCTACGGTGCTTTTACCAGCACCAGAAGGACCTACAATGGCAACTGTTTCACCTGGCTTAATCTCAAAGTTTATATTATTTAAGGCATAATCTTTTGAAAGCGGATACTTAAAGGAAACATTTTTAAAAACTATGTGACCGCTTATTTCCTTTTTTTGCCCCTTTTCAGGTTCATGCTCAACAAATATAATCTCTCTCAGTCGTTCTATTACATTTCTACCTTTCTGAAATGATGCATTAGCTCGGCTAAGCCTCCTCAGAGGTGTATACATAAGAATTACTGCAGTAGCAAAAGAGAAAAAGTCTCCTGATGAAATTTTATCGCTTACAACAAGATAGCCACCATAGAATATAATCAAAGCAACTCCTACACCTGCAATAGTCTCTGTCAGAAGATTTGCAAATTCTTCTGTTCTAACCTCTCGCATTATGTTTCTGTAATGTTCTTGAAGGGCATTTTTATATCTCTTAATCATGTCACTTTCCATTGTGAACGCCTTAATTATCTTTATTCCACTGAGTGTTTCATGTATTAAGGTTGTAACCTTTGCTATTCTTAAACGAGTTTTCATCCCAAGCTCTTTTAACTTTTTCCCAATTTTTGCTATGGCATAAATCATAACAGGAAGAACAATGAAAGAAAGTAAAGCTAAATCCCATCTACGATAGAAGGCAACGCCTGCAAGAACAATTACAGTAAGGCCTTCAACAAAAAAATCCTTTATTGTATATGAAACGGTTCTATTCAATAAATCAACATCATTTAATACTTTAGAAATTACATTGCCTGAACTGTCTCTACAGAAAAAAGACATTGGCAGTTTTAAAAGTTTTCTGTAGACAGCATCTCTGACAGTTCGAACAATTTTTGCTCCAATTGAACTCATTAAATAATTATTAATAAACGTAAAAGTGCCTCTAAGAGTAAATAATGCGATAACACCAAAAGGGATGAGATACAAAAATTCAGATGATTTTTTTAAAAAGATTTCATCCATTGCAGGTTTAACAGACCATGCAATAGCTCCATTTATTCCTGAAATTGCTAAACTGCAAATTAATGCAAAAAGCAATCTTAATTTATGTGCTTTAATAAGTCTCCAGAAAACAGCCAGGTCATCTATAAAAGATTTTTTAAATTTCAATTTAAACTGCTTTTCTATTTCCACATTCGTTCCCATGATTTAGCATATTTTAAAAAGGAATAAAAACTATAAAATACTGCAAGAATAAAACCCCTTATACCATCAAGAAATCCTAATCTTAAGATAAACATCTTAAAAAATGTAAATACAGGAGCGAAAATCATCTTTATCAATATCATATATTTTGAGGGATTTTTTCTAAGAAATTCCATCGCAGAAAGAGTAGAGTATCTCTGCATTTTTCTTATAAACTCCTCAATGCTCTGATACGTATAATGTAATATTGGTTCTTTAAGATAATCTGCTCTTCCATCTATGACAATTTTTTCATGAACTTCTCTTTCCTCCATTTTCCCTTTATCTCTTTTAAAAAGCCTCAAAGTATAATCGGGCCACCAACCACTGTGTTTTATCCACTTTCCTAAGAAAAAATTTTTTCTTGGAATAAAATATCCATCAATATCTTTAGCCATAATTGCTTCAACTATCTCCCTTTTCAATGACTCTGTAACTCTCTCATCTGCATCAAGCACTAAAACCCAGGGAAGTGTTACTTTGTCAATGGCAAACTGCTTTTGCTTTGCAAACCCCTTCCATTCAATCTGAAAAATCTTATCCGTGTATTCACGGCATAGTTCAACTGTTCTGTCATCGCTAAAAGAGTCAACTATCACAATCTCTTCAAAATCTTTCACTGATTCAAGGGCGTCACGAATGTTTTTTTCTTCATTTTTAGTAATTATTGCTACTGAGACAGGAATTTTCAAAAAAACTTAGCCTCCTATTGTAGACATAGGCCTTAAGGGTTTTGCTCTTTCTGACAAGCTCTGAGGTTTTAGGTGAATTGTCTTGATAATCAGTGCTTTTATTTCTTCCTCAGAAGCACCGCTTCGTAGGAGTTGCTTTAAATCAACCTCTTTATCTGAAAAAAGACAAGGCCTTAGTTTTCCTTCTGCTGTAAGTCTTAATCTGTTACATCTTACACATATATGAGTAGTTATAGGACTTATAAAACCAAGAAGCCCTTTTGCTCCTTCAAGCATAAAGTATTCTGCCGGACCTGCTTTCTTCATCTGAACAGTTATGAGATTGCCTACTTTATTTTCTATCTTCGCTTTTATCTCATCTTTTGATAGGAACAATTCTTTTTTCCATGCATTAGGACCTATGGGCATAAACTCTATAAATCTAATCTGATATTCTACGTCTTTGCTCCAAAGGGCAAACTTTTCTATTTCATCATCATTGATACCTTTCATTACAACAACATTTATCTTTACCGGCTGCAGGCCAACTCTATAGGCTTCTTCAATACCATCAAGAACTTCGTATATGGAACCTATTCTGGTTATTGCCTTGAATTTATCTGCATCAAGGGAATCAAGACTTACATTTACTCTTTTTAATCCTGCATTATATAAATCCTTAGCAAACTTTTTAAGAAGAACTCCGTTTGTTGTAATTCCGATGTCTCTTATCTGTTCTATTCCTGCGAGTTTTTCAATAAAACTAACAATTCCCTTTCTTAACAAAGGCTCTCCACCTGTAATTCTTATTTTTTTTATGCCTAAGTCTATGCCTATTTCAATAATTTTTAATATTTCTTCATAGGTCAATATCTCATGATGAGGTAATAGATTACTGATTCCCTCTTCAGGCATGCAGTAAATACATCTGAGATTGCATCTATCTATAACTGAAATTCTTAAATAATCTATATCTCTGTTAAAATTATCCTTCATTGTTTAGGTTTAGTTTTTGTTTTAGATTTTGTTTTTGTAGACTTTGTTGCTGAATTCTGACTTTTAAGAATTTCGCCTATCTTTTGCTGAGCAATTTCTGCTTCCTTTGATTTAGGAAACCTTTCAATAACTCTCTCAAAAACCACTTTTGCGGTTTTCTTATCCTTTAATTCTAAAAAAGCCATGCCCTCTTTAAGAAGAGCACCTGGTGCTTTTTCATGTTTTGGATATTTTTTAAGAAATTCTTCATAAGATAAAATAGCCTCTTCATATTTTTTTTCATTGTAATAAGTCTCGCCGATCCAGAAATAAGAGTTTGGAATAAGCTCAAATTCAGGATAATTCTTTATAATTTCCTCAAATTTAGTTCTGGCAGAAGCATACTTTTTCTCTTTTATGTCTACATGTGCAGAGTCATAAATTTCCTTTGGATTTTTTAAGGGTTCAGAGATAGTTTTTTTCTGTTCTGCTTCTTTTGGTGTAACAGGTTGGGCAGGTTGAGCTATTTTAGTCTGTAATTCTAAAATTTTGTCATTCAATTCCTTAAACTTTTTATCATTATTGTATGAGTTTTCCTCAAATCTTCCTTTAAGCAGCTGGAGTTCCTTTACATAATCCTGAGTCTGGGCAATCAATGTAAGTTGTCCTTCTTTTAAAGCTGTTGCAGTGTTTAAATCGGATGACATTTTGTCAACTCTTGTTTTTAAATCTGTAACTTCCTTTCTTATCTGACTGTTTTCCACATAAAGCCTTGCAATGTCTGCTCTCATCTGTTCCATATCACCTGTAGTAACACAACCTGATAAAAATATTATGGAGGCTATTCCAATAAAGGTTAATTTAATCTTGCTAATTTTCATTTCCCCTCCTCAATAAATACAAAATGTGCTCTTCTATTTCTCTGCCAACAAGTCTCATTCTGTTCAGTACATAAAGGTTTTTCTTCGCCGTAGCTTATAATCTCTATTTTTGTAGATGGTATACCAAGACTAACTAAATACTGTTTTGCTGCATTAGCTCTTTTTTGTCCTAAAGCAAAATTATATTCATTTGTCCCTCTGTCATCACAATGACCTTCCACAATCACCCTTAGTTTTGGATATTTTTGCAAAGCTGAAGCAACTTTTTTCAGGGTGGGAATATCATTCTGTCTTATGTCATATTTATCATAGTCAAAATGTATATCACCAATCTCTTCACTAAGCTTTTTTATAATCCGTTCAAACTCTGAAGATGTGAAGTCCTCTTTATCTAATGTTTTTAACTCTTCTGCAGGTATTTTCCCCTCCATTGAAACTCCTTCCTTTGTATCTTTCATATCCTTTCCATCAGGCAAATAGACTCTTCTTTCCACGCAAGCAATGAGTAAAAAAATACAAAAAAAGGTTAAAAATATGAATTTAATTTTCATTTTAATCCTCCAGAAAAGTTTTGGAAAGCCGCCTTGAAGATTTTTTTCATAAATATATAATACAACAAATAAATATCAAAATGCTGATTAAAGGCTGAAATTTAAATAAAATTTAGCCGAATTTAGCGATAAAGCGAAAAGTCTCCAATTTTTATTACATAGTTTTTAGTAAAGCCTTGATATATCCGCAACAGATTTTAACAAATCGGAAAGTTCCTGCAAAAGAGCGAGTCTGTTTCGTTTAATTTGTTCATCTTTATCCATTACAAGGACTTTATCAAAAAAATTATTTATAAAAGGTGTAAGATTATCCAAATAATTCAAAGCCTTAAAAAATTCTCTATTTTTTATATAATCTTTGAGATTTGCTCCTACCTCTTCCATTTTTAAATAAAGTTCCTCCTCCTCAGGAGCAACAAAAAGCGACCTGTTTATAGGCATTTTTTCATAATTTTTTATAATATTTGACACTCTCTTTACAGCAAGAAAATATCTCTCAAAATTATCAGACTCCTTAAAGTCTTTAACCGCTTTAAGTCTCTCTTCAATTTCAAAGGGAGGAAGAACCGCCATAAGATCGCTTACTGTTTTAATTAAATTTGGACTATAATCTGATGATTCAAGGAAACTTTCCAATCTCTGAATTATGAAGTTTAGTAATTGTTCCTTTATATTTTCAGAAGCTAATTCTTCAGAAATCTCTAAAATATCCTCTATGCTCAGAGGATATTTATTTTTAAAAAGTATTGCAATAATTCCATTTGCTGCCCTTCTTAATCCAAAAGGGTCTTCTGTGCCTGAAGGTATTTCTCCAAGATAGAAAAAGGAGTGAAGATGATCAAGTTTGTCAGCAATACTAATAATGCATCCAATTTCATTAGATGGTAGTTCATCACTGAAACCTTTAGGGAGATAATGCTCCCTTATTGCTTGAGCTACTTCATTGGGAAAACCTGCATGTTTTGAATAGTATCCTCCCATGATTCCCTGTAGTTCAGGAAACTCACCTACAACACCGCTTGCAAGGTCTGCCTTGCAATAAAGTGATGCAAGATTTATTAATTCAAGCTTATCGGGTAAAAGAAGCTTTCCAAGCTTATTTGCTATTTTATTAATCCTTAAAGCCTTATCATGTAGACTTCCCAGCTTTTTATGATAGATAATTCCTTTTGTAAGTTCAAGAAGACGTTCAAGCCCTTTTTTAAGGTCTTCTTCATAGTAAAATTTTGCATCTTCAAACCTTGCCTTTATAACTCTCTCAGCACCTTTTCTTATATTTACTTCATTTTCTGACTTAGTGTTGCTTACCACAACAAAGTATTCCTTAAGCTTGCCTTCACTGTCAGTTATAGCAAAATATCTCTGATGATCCTTCATTACCGTTATTAGCAATTCCTTAGGTAAACTCAAATAACTTTCTGAAAAACTACATAAAAAAGCCTCTGGATATTCAACAAGATAGGTAACTTCCTCAAGCAATTCCTCGTCCCATAATATCTTTCCATTTATTGTATCAGCAAGCCTCTGTACCTGTTCACAAATTAGCTTTTTTCTTTTTTCTTGATCTATTATTACAAAGCTTCTTTCAAGAATCCTTTCATAATCCTCTATTCTATCTATTTTTATTGGATTAACAGCGAGAAACCTATGCCCCTGAGTATAATCTCCTGCCTTTATACCTTCTATTTCAAAGGGAATAATATTATCATCATAAATAGCTACGAACCATCTTACAGGTCTTACAAATCTGAGATTTCCATCACCCCATCGCATCATTTTAGGGAAACTTAACGAGAAGAATAAATTCTTTAAAATCTCAGGTAAAATTTCCTCTGTTTGCCTTCCCCTTTCTTTCAATAGAGCACAAACATAATTGCCCTTACCCTTTGGCTTAATTTGTAGGTCATTTACATCAATGCCTTGAGCTTTAGCAAATGCAAAGGCTGGTTCTTTAGGAGCTCCTTTTTCATCAAAGGAAACATGAGCAGGAGGTCCCCAAACTATTTTTTCTTCACTTTCCTGCTCCTTTGACAACTGGGCTATTAAAGCAAGCCTTCTTGGTGTTATAAAAACCTTAAGAAAATGTAATCCTATCCTGTATTCAGCAGTAATCTTTGAGAAGTTTTGTTCAATCTGCTCTTTTGCGGAAGGTAAAAATCTTGCAGGAATCTCTTCAACGCCTATCTCAAAAAGTAGATTACCCATTAACTTCTCCGTATCTCTTTTTCATATAAGCCTCAGCACAACCTTTTGCAAGGGCTCTGACTCTTGCTATGTAATTAGTTCTTTCTGCTACAGAAAGAACTCCTCTTGCATCTAAAAGATTAAAAAGATGAGAGCATTTAAGACAAAATTCATAGGCTGGAAAAATTAAATCTAATTCTCTAAGCCGAGTTGACTCTTTCTCATATTCATCAAAGTGTTTCCTTATGAGAGCTGGCTCTGAATGGTCAAAATTAAAATAAGAGAATTCAATTTCTCCTTGCCTGTGAACATCTCCATAGGTCATTTCCTTATTCCACTTTATATCAAAAACATTTTCCACTTCCTGAAGATACATAGCTATTCTTTCAAGTCCGTAGGTAATCTCTACAGATACAGGTTTTAAATCAATTCCCCCAACCTGCTGGAAATATGTAAACTGTGTGATTTCCATTCCATCAAGCCATACCTCCCATCCAAGTCCCCAAGCACCAAGTGTTGGGCTTTCCCAGTCATCTTCTACAAACCTAATGTCATGTTTTTTAGGGTCTTCTCCAAGAGCTTTAAGACTCTCTATGTAAATTTCCTGAGAATTCTCTGGAGAAGGCTTCAATATAACCTGATATTGATAGTACTGTCCAAGTCTGTTAGGGTTTTCTCCATATCGTCCATCAGTAGGACGCCTGCAAGGCTGAACATAGCCCGTATTCCAATGCTCAGGGCCCAAAACTCTGAAAAATGTGGCTGTATGAAAAGTTCCTGCTCCTACTTCAATGTCGTAGGGTTGAAGGATTACACATCCACGGTCTGCCCAATATTTGTTGAGTGTAAAAATTATTTCTTGAAAATACATAGATTTTCATGATACTTTAGCTTAGAGGCTTCTGTCAAATGTTTCCAAGGGTTCTCATAGCAGGTGTTCGCGGTGGTGCAGGAAAAACTACTGTCACTCTTGCAGTTATTTCAATTCTGAGAAAAATGGGCATGAAGGTTCTCGCTTTTAAAAAAGGACCTGACTACATTGACAGCGGTTGGCTAAGTCTTTTTTCCGGCAATCCTTGCTATAATCTCGACTCATTTATGATGCCAAAGAATAAAGTAATTCAATCCTTTATAGAAAGAGCAAAGGGATACGTATCAATAATAGAGGGAAACAGAGGACTTTTTGATGGACTTGATGCAGAGGGTTCGGTAAGTTCTGCAGAGATTGCTAAATTGATTAAAGCACCTGTAATTTTAGTGGTGGACTGCACAAAAATTACTCGCTCAGTTGCAGCTTTAGTCAATGGCTTTACTAACTTTGATAGGGACGTAGAAATAAAAGGTGTGGTATTAAATCAGTTGGCAAACTCAAGACACGAAAAAATAATAAGGGACTCCATAGAAAAATACTGTTCTGTAGAGGTAGTTGGTGCTATTCCAAGATTCAAAGGCATAAAAATGCCCGAAAGACATATGGGACTTTTACCCTATCAAGAGCATGAAATGCAACAAGAAGCTGAAGAATTTATAGGTAAAGTCTCTGAACACTTAGACCAAAATAAAATATTGGAGATTCTGAAAAATTCTCCTCATATAAACATTCCCAAAAGAGCAAAAAAAATTATTCCCATTGGTGAGGGATTAAAAATTGGCGTTATAAGAGATAGAGTTTTTCAGTTTTATTATGAAGAAAATCTTGAAGAATTGAAAAAACATGGTGTTGAAATTATACTTATAAACTCTCTTGAGGATAAAACTGTCCCAGAAATTGATGCTCTTTATATTGGAGGAGGATTTCCCGAAACAAATGTGAAAGATTTAAGTAATAATCAAGAACTTATGGAAGATATAAAAGCTAATGCTGACAAGGGACTTCCCATATATGCAGAATGTGGCGGATTGATGTATTTATGCAAAAGCCTTGTAACCGATGAAGGTGAATTTCCGATGACGGGAATTTTCCCATTCAAACTTAAAATGTTCAAAAAACCGCAAGCGCATGGATATGTTATAGCCAAGATAAATGGTAATAATCCTTTTTATGAAAGGGGAGTAGAATTGAAGGGACACGAGTTTCACTATTCAAAGGTAATTGAATATGAAAGCCTTCCTCCCATGAGTTTTCAAATGATAAGGGGGGAAGGGATAATAGAAAACTTAGATGGTGCTGTATACCAAAATACTTTAGGAACTTATGTTCATATTCATGCACTCGGAACTGAAGAATGGGTAAAAGGAATGTTAAAAAAAGCGAGAGAGTACAAGGAGAGTAAGAATGGCTAAGAGAGAATTACCAACTTGTCTTTTCTGTGGTAGGATCATCGATCCTCCAGAAGAAAAACAAACTGATTATGGAGAGATATGTTTTGGGAAATGCACATGTGGAGCTCTCTATGTTTGTGAACCTACAGGACATAATCAGGGAGAGGCTTTAGTAGATGCGATGATGCTTACAGCTCCAGAAGGAATTGACAATATAGAACTTGGAGTAAATTATGAATTAAGAGACAAAGCATACGACTTTAGAACACATCAGTATGTTTATTTAAAAAATCAAATTTTTTCCGGGAGACTTTTTTTTATAAAACCTATGACCGAAAGCGTTAAAAGAGCATTAAGAGAAAACACAAAAATATCAAAAAAGGATTTTCTTTGTCTATTAGAAGAAGAAAGTTTTGAACAGATTGAAAAGGTGTCATTAAATAATCTTAATGTGTTTGGATGGTTAATTTCTCTTTCCTACGACAAAGAAAATCCTATATCATGGAAAGCAATACAAGCAATGGGACATGTTGCAAAAGCTTATGTAGAAGCAGAAGAAATAGAACCATTGAGGAATACAATTAGAAAACTTCTTTGGTCAATGACTGATGAATCAGGAGGAGTTGGCTGGAGAGCTGCAGAGTTAATTGGAGAGATTATCTATGCATCACCAGCCCTATTTAAAGACATAATTCCTATTCTATGGTCACAAAGAGAAGAAGACAGTTTTGTAGAAAGTGTTCTAAGAAGCATTATTAAGCTATCAAATAAAATTAATCTTTTGGACTATATAAAAATTGATGAAACAGAGTTAAAAAATCTTCTAAATCATAAAAATGATGAAATAAAGGCTCTTACTGCCATATTAATCTCTAAAATAAATAGTAAAGTACCTGTATCTGAAAACATTAAAGACACTCTCCTATCTGTGTATAGTAGAGGGAATGTAATAAAAATCAGAACATCAAAAGCTGAAAAATATTTATAAGTTTATAAGCTAAATTTATTTGACTTTGAAACAGAGTATACTTTAGAGTTAATATACTCTTGAAGTGAATTTATTGAAGATGTTAAAATTTTTTTAAAAAACTAAAAGGAGGTTGACAAGATGGCAACTATTGAATTTAAGGGAAAACAGATCGAGCTGGATGAAGACGGCTACATTCAGAATCTCGATGACTGGTCACCAGAGCTTGCAGAGTTCTTGGCACAGGGAGATGGAATTACACTAACTGAACAGCACTGGGAAGTTATTAACTTTTTAAGAGACTATTATCAGAAATACCAAATTGCTCCTATGATTAAAATCCTTGTTAAAGAAATGGCAAAAGCATTTGGTCCTGATAAAGGAAACACCAAATATCTCTATGCATTGTTCCCAGATGGACCGGCAAAACAGGCCTGTAGATACGCAGGATTGCCAAAGCCAACTGGATGCGTATAAGTTATAGTGAGGGGCAGGGAACTGCCCCTTTTTTCTTTTGGGAAAAAAGAATCGCTTTGCTAATATTTATTCAAGGTTCCTAACCAAAAATATTATTCTAAGGGAGAAAGATGAGTATTAATAATCTCCTTTCAAAAAAGAGAGAGAACATAATTAACAAGGCGTTTGATTTAATTATTTCAACATATCCTGAACAGAGCCGGATTTTTTTGAAAGGAAAGAATAAAAAATTCACAAACCCTATAGGTTATACGACAAATCTATCTGTTGAGCAGATAATTGATAATATCATTGCAGATGCTGACATTGAAAACTTTATTTCACCCTTAGAAAATATTATTCAAATCAGAGCGGTACAAGATTTTACACCATCTCAAGCTGTTGGCTTTATTTTCTTAATCAAAAAAGCTATATATAGTACGCTCCATAAAGAAGCGGATTCAAATGATTTAATGGAATTAATGTCAAGGATTGATTCTTTAGCTCTGGTAGCATTTGATATTTTCATGAAGTACAGAGAGAGGATTTATGATATCAAAGCTAAGGAACTCATGGACAGAACATGGTGGCTACTGAAAAAGTGGAATATCGTATCAGAAATTGACGATAAAATTTTGGAAACTAAATAAAAAACCATAAAGAGAGGTAGGGTGAGATGGGCATAGGATTAGCTTTAATATCAGTCTTAGGATTAATATTATTTGCCTATGTGGGAACAACTATTGGCTTGAATGCCTTATTTGGTGTTGTATTTCCGTATGCTGCTTTCATCATATTTGTAATTGGATTTATTTATCGAGTGGTTAAATGGGGTAAATCTCCTGTACCATTCAGAATCCCGACTACTGCTGGACAACATTATTCTTCACTTTGGTTCAAACAAAACAAAATTGACAATCCTTCAACTGCATGGGGTGTTGCCTTAAGAATGTTCTTCGAAATATTTACTTTCAGAAGTCTTTTCAGAAATACAAAAGCTGAAATTCTACAAGGCAGGCTTTATGTAGGTTCAAGCAAATGGCTCTGGCTTGGTGCTTTAGCATTTCATTATTCCTTCTTGATTATATTTATCAGACATTTAAGGTTTTTTACTCCAGAAACTCCTTGGGTTATATCAATTGCAGAATCATTAGACTCATTCTTGCAGGTTCATATCCTTGGTTCACCTCTTCTTTATATAACAAATATTAGTATAGCAGTTGCGCTACTTTACTTACTTGGCAGAAGAATTCTTGATCCGAAAATAAAGTATATTTCTCTGCCATCAGATTATTTCCCCTTGTTTTTAATTTTAGGCATTATTTCAACTGGAGTGTTAATGAGATACTTCTTTAAGGTTGATGTAACAGCTATAAAAGAACTTACACTCGGATTAGTTTATTTTAAACCAGTAGTGCCTGAGGGAGTTGGAAGTCTATTCTATATTCATTTATTCCTGGTAAGCATTCTTTTTGCATATTTCCCATTCAGTAAACTCATGCATATGGGCGGTGTGTTTTTAAGCCCTACACGAAATTTGGCTAATAACAATAGAATGGAAAGGCATATCAATCCATGGGATTATCCGGTTAAACATCGTCATTATGAAGAATATGAAGATGAATTTAGAGAAAAAATGAAAAAAGCTGGAATACCAGTAGAAAAGGAGTGAGAATATGGGACTTCCAAGACCAGAAGAATTAATTTCAGATGTTAATTTAAAGAAAATGCCATCCAAAGCTTGGATGGATACTTTACCAGTAGAGTTTAAACCCGGCTTTTACTGTTATGGAGCAAAAGGGAAAAATTTGGAATATGTCGGATTTCCTAATGCAAGAGATTTTCATGTTACTGATCCTGACTGGAAACTTCCAGAGGACTGGAAAAAGACAGTAATTGAGGGAATTAAACAGAGAATTGAAAGATTTAGAACATTCCATGTATTTATGGATATCTGTGTTCGTTGCGGTGCCTGTGCTGATAAGTGTCATTTCTTTATTGGAACTGGAGACCCAAAAAACATGCCGGTTTTAAGAGCAGAGCTTCTAAGATCAGTATACAGAAAATATTTCACATCAAGTGGAAAAATTTTTGGAAGAAATGGTGGAGCAAGAGACCTTGATCTTGATGTTTTAAAGGAACTTTGGTATTACTTCTATCAGTGTACAGAATGTAGACGTTGCTCTCTCTTCTGTCCTTATGGAATTGATACAGCAGAGATAACCATAATTGCAAGGGAACTTTTAAATCTCTTGGGGTTAAATACAGACTGGATATCAGGACCTGTAGCAAACTGTTATAGAACAGGAAATCACCTTGGCATTGAACCTCATACCATGAAATCAACCCTTGAATTTATGTGTAATGATATTGAAGATATAACAGGAATTAGAATAGAGCCTCCTATAAATAAAAAAGGTGCTGAGATTCTCTTTGTAACCCCTTCTGGTGACCTCTTTGCAGACCCAGGTATTTATAACTGTATGGGTTATCTGATGCTATTCCATGAACTTGGTTTGGATTACACTTGGAGTACTTTTGCATCAGAAGGTGGAAACTTTGGATTTTTCACATCTTTAGAAATGGCGAAGAGATTGCACTCTAAAATTTATGAAGAAGCCAAAAGATTAGGGGTTAAATGGATACTTGGTGGAGAATGTGGACACATGTGGAGAGTATGGCATCAGTATCATAACACTTGGTTTGGTCCTGTAGATTTTCTTGAAGAACCTGTTTCTCCAATTACAGGAACAAAATTTGAACATGCTAAATCAAATAAGATCGTCCATATAAGTGAATTTACTGCAGACCTCATCAAGCACGGAATTCTTAAATTTGATAAAAGCAGAAATGACAATTTAATCGTAACATTTCATGACTCTTGTAATGTTTCAAGAGGCATGGGCATGTTTGAAGAGCCAAGATATATAATTAAAAATGTCTGTAATCATTTCTATGAAATGCCTGATGAAACAATAAGAGAACAAACTTTCTGCTGTGGTAGCGGTTCTGGATTAAATGCTGGTGAAATAATGGAACAGAGAATGAGAGGAGGTTTCCCCAGAGCAAATGCAGTAAGATATGTCCATGAGAAATTTGGAGTTAACCTTCTTGCAAACATTTGTGCAATAGACAGAGCAGCCTTACCACCATTAATGAATTATTGGGTACCGGGAGTCAGAGTCTCTGGAGTTACAGAACTTGTTGCCAATGCAATGATAATGAAAGGTGAAAAAGAAAGAGAAATGAACTTAAGAATGGAACCACTGCCAGGAAAGGAGGTAGAGTAAGATGTATGATGGAGGAAAAATAATTTTTGGATTGATTATATTTATTGCTTTAGTTACTCTACCCTTCACATTAGGGATAGGGAAAGAGTACATAAAAGCTAATCCCAAGATTGATACTCCTGAAATAATGAAACTTCCTGAAGCTGAAAGAAAATGTGTTGAATCTAAAGATTTCATGAGAAAAGAGCATATGAAGATGCTTATTGAATGGAGAGATGCAGTGGTAAGAGATGGAAAAACTCTCTATGTAAACAGTCAAGGTAAAACTTTTAATATGAGTCTACAGAATACATGTATGCAGTGCCATTCAAATAAGTCAAAGTTCTGCGATGAATGTCATAATTATGTAAAGGTGAAGCCATACTGCTGGGATTGCCACCTTGAGCCTAAGGAGAATATCAAGAAGGAGGCAGGATTATGAGCAATATCAATAGAAGAGAGTTCCTAAAAATATTAGGTATAGGCACCTTTATGGGAATTGGTGGCTGGTCAATGTTTGAGGTAGTAGGTAAAGGAGAGATAGAAGCATTTGCTGAAAAATATAAAAAAGTTCCTGGGGCTCTACAGGCTAAAAGATGGGCAATGGTTATAGACCTAAAGAAACTCGATCAACAAATAATAAATGATTGCACAGAAGTATGCCACCGAATTCACAACGTGCCAAAAATATTAAACCCTAAAGAAGAAATAAAATGGATATGGGATGAAAAATTCAAGAACGCCTTTCCTGAATTGAAAGATGATTATATGTCTTCTGAAATTAAAAATATGCATGTTTTAGTACTATGCAATCACTGTGAAAATCCTCCTTGTGTAAGAGTTTGTCCTACAAAAGCAACCTTCAAAAGAAAAGATGGCATTGTAATGATGGATATGCATAGATGTATCGGTTGTAGATTCTGCATGGCTGGATGTCCTTATGGAGCAAGAAGTTTTAACTGGAGAGACCCAAAGGATTATATAAAAAATGAAAATCCAGAATTTCCATTAAGAATGAGAGGCGTTGTTGAGAAATGTACATTTTGCTATGAGAGACTTGACAGAGGGCTTCCTCCAGCATGTGTAGAAGCTTCAAAGGGTGCTATAATGTATGGAGACATAACAGATCCTAACTCGGAAATCAGAAAAATTCTCTCTTCTAATTTTGCTATTAGACGAAAAGCTAAACTCGGAACAAAACCGAGTGTATATTACCTACTATAGGAGGATGAAAAATGCTTGAAATTGCGTTAAAAGGAAGTCCAAGATACTGGGGATGGCTATTCTTCTTAGCAACACTAATTGGTGCTGGTGTCATCACTTATTTATATCAGTTTCAAATCGGATTAGGAATTACCGGCATGAGCAGAGATGTATCTTGGGGTTTATATATTGGCCAGTTTACTTTTCTTGTTGGAGTTGCAGCCTCTGCCGTAACGATTGTATTACCCTATTATCTTCATAATTATAAAAAATATGGAAGAATTGCGATTATTGGTGAATTTCTCGCAATACCTGCTATCTTAATGTGTATGCTTTTTATTTTTGTTGATCTCGGACAACCAATGAGAGTTCTTAATGTTCTTTTACATCCTACACCTAACTCTGTCATGTTTTACGATATGATTGTTTTGAGCGGTTATCTTATCCTAAATCTTCTCTGTGGATGGGTAATTCTTATGTCTGAGAAAAAAGGAGCACCACCTCCAAAATGGATTAAACCATTTCTTTATATTGCTATATGCTGGGCGCCTTCAATCCATATTGTCACAGCCTTTTTGTACCAAGGTTTACCAGGTAGAGATTATTGGATGACTGCTATAATGGCAGCAAAATTTTTATCTTCAGCATTTGCATCAGGTCCTTCTCTTCTAATAATTCTATGCATGCTTATTAGAAAGTTTACCAATTTTGATCCTGGAAAAGAAGCCATACAAAGTCTTGCAAAAACAGCAGCCTATTTCTTGTTAGTCACTATAGCATTCTATCTATTTGAAGTCTTCACTGCTTTTTACAGCGGAATAACAAGCCATCAGTACTCCATTATATATCTGTTTAGCGGGTTAGAAGGATACTCAAAACTTGTTCCTGTGATGAGTATTTGTGTACTACTTGCAGCAATAGGTGTTCTTATTTTAGTTACCCCTCCATTAAGAAAGTGGGAGGTTACTCTTGCTATAGGAGCTGCAAGTACTTTTCTCTGCATGTGGCTTGAAAAAGGAATCACACTTGTTGTAGGTGGTTTTATTCCAAATGCATTTGATAGGGTTTTCGAATATTGGCCTACTCTACCAGAGACAATAATAACTATTGGAGTTTGGTCTTTCGGTTTCTTTGTTCTAACTATACTCTATAAAATTGCATCTTCAGTCAAAGAAAAGGCTATCTTTGACAAATATGGAGAAAAACAGATAAAAGCTTAATTAAAAATTTTGAGCGAGTTGAAGGGGTGTCTTTTAAAAGACACCCCTTTTTATTTAAAAAGTAATCTTTTCTCTTGTAATGATGCTTTGATAAATGCTTTAAATAAAGGATGAGGTTTAAAAGGTTTTGATTTAAATTCTGGATGAAACTGACATCCTAAAAACCACGGATGTTCCTTTAATTCAATAATCTCTACAAGTTGACCATCAGGAGAAGTACCACTAAAAATAACCCCCTTTTCTTCAAGGAGAGGAATGTATTTGTTGTTAAATTCATATCTGTGTCTATGTCTTTCAGAAATCTCTTTTGTTTTATAAGCATCGAAGGCTTTTGTTCCTTCCTTAATGGTGCAAGGATATGCACCAAGTCTCATAGTCCCACCCTTTTGAGACTCTATTGAACGAATTTCATATTTTCCAGTTCTTGGATTAAACCATCTTTCCATTAAATAAATAACAGGATTTTCTGTGTCAGGGTCGAATTCGGTTGAGTTAGCATTAAGTTTCGCAAGATTTCTGCTTACTTCTATGACAGCGCACTGCATTCCAAGACATATCCCAAAAAAGGGAATTTTATTTTCTCTTGCATATCTAATGGCTTCAATTTTTCCTTCAATTCCTCTAATTCCAAAGCCTCCAGGAATTAAAATGCCATGAGCGTCAGCAAGATATGGTTTTGCTCCATCTTTTTCTATTTCCTCTGAATTTACCCAGATTATCTCTACCTTTGCATTATTAGCTATTCCACCATGCAGTAAAGCTTCTGTAAGACTCTTATAGGAATCTCTTAATCCAACATATTTACCTACAACTGCAATATTAACTTCGGTTTCTGGATTTTTAATTTTTTTAACCACATCTTCCCAGAGTGTTAAATCTTCTACTCTATGAGGCAAAGAAAGTTTCTTTTCTATGAGAAGATCAAGCCCCTCATTTTTAAAAGTTAGTGGAACCTCATAAACGGTCTCTACATCATGAGCTGATATGACAGAGTCAAAGTCAAGATTGCAATGCAAGGCTATTTTTTTCTTGAGTCCATGTGGAAGCGGTCTATCTGCCCTGCAAATCAAAATATCAGGCTGTATTCCTATCGCTCTTAGACTATTTACACTATGCTGAGTTGGTTTTGTCTTTAATTCTCCAGCGCTTTTTACATATGGAACAAGCGTTAAATGAATATATAAAACATTTTCTCTTCCTACATCATATCTGAATTGTCTTATCCCCTCAAGAAAAGGAAGTCCCTCAATGTCCCCTACTGTACCACCAACTTCAACAATTACAACATCATATTTATTATCTCCTGCTGCAGACTTAATTGCCTCTTTTATTTCATCAGTAACATGAGGGACAACTTGCACAGTATGACCAAGATAATCACCCCTTCTTTCCTTGGAAATTACATTAAAATAAATTTTCCCAGATGTATAGTTGTTAACATGGGAAGTAGATAAATTGGTAAATCTTTCATAATGACCAAGGTCTAAATCTGTCTCGCAGCCATCATCAGTTACATAAACCTCTCCATGTTCAAAAGGACTTAAGGTTCCTGGGTCAACATTTATATAGGGGTCAAGTTTTTGAATTGTAACCTTAAATCCTTTTGCTTCAAGTAGGGCACCAATTGCAGATGCTGCAATCCCTTTGCCAAGAGCAGAAACTACTCCACCAGTTATAAATATATATTTCGGCATTTTCTGTTAATTTTAACATGATATTGTCCTAAATTGCCATAGATTATTACTAATACAATGAAAATTTTTCCAATGTAATATTTTATAAACATGCAACATTTTATTGCGGTTAATTTAGATTGAGTTTATAAAAATCGTTTATTGTAGCAATCATTTTAAAATCAAAGAAAAATTTAAGATTATACAATGCATCATTATGAAACAAATTAATTCTAATGTTATTTTCATTTAAGATATTACCTATACTTTCATACAGGCATGGATATTGCAATACATTTTTAGGGTTTTACAAAATTGCAATTTGTCTTTATTATTATTTATAATTTTTCACAATTGAAGGGAGGTGAGGCTAAAGAAATAATTTATTTGGAAAAGAAGTTCAAAAATTTCTTAAGGAGGATTGTATGAAAATATTAGTACCTACGGATGGTTCAGAGTATGCCATGAAAGCTGTAAACAAAGCAGCTGAAATGGCAGAAAAGGAAAAGGCAGAAGTAACGATTATGTCAGTTGCTATTTATGCAGGGTTGGCAGACATTGAATATCCTGGTGATATTAGAGAAAAATTGGATGCTGAAGCACAGAAAGCTATCAACAAAGCAAAAGAGGTTTTTGACAAAAAGGGAATTTCTGTTAAAACAATTCTTGAGAGAGGTGTTTTCCCAGCTGATAATGTAATAAGAAAGGCAAAAGAAGACAAATTTGATTTAATAATTATGGGACACAGAGGCTCAGGAGAATTCCCAGGCACAGGTATAGGAAGCACTGCTACCAAAATTGTATCTCTTACTCCATGCAGTGTTTTAATTGTTAAATAAAAATAATAAGGAGGGTGAATGTATGAAAAAATTGTTTGCTATTATTTTCTCAGTAATTGGTTTGGTCTCCATGGTTCCTAATATTGCATTAGCAGCAGGTCAGAAAGCCCCACCTCTTGTTGTTGTGGCTTATACAAAAGGTCTTTCAGGGTTAAGCTTATGGTGGGCAAATCTTTACAATGACAATATGTTACTTTTCACTATTCTCACTGGTTGTGTAACACCTGTCGCTGGCATTTTAATTGGATTTGTTGCTGACTTTTTATTAAGTTTAACTGGTATTGACCTTACAAAGAGAGAACTTGCTGAACACTAATTCTTAAAAAAACTAAAAAGGAGGGTAATATATGGAATGGTTATATTTGCATATGCCAATTTCAGGAGTTGATCTTTTCTGGCCTGGATTAGTCATATTGGGTTTAGGAGTTGGAATTTTAGGCGGCTTTTATGGAATGGGTGGAGCCTGGATGATAACTCCAGGACTTAATATTTTAGGCTTTCCAATGGCTTTTGCAATCGGAACAGATATTGCTCATATGGCTGGAAAATCGATTGTTTCTACTATAAGGCACGCTAAATTTGGAAATGTTGACTATCCTCTTGGTATTGCTATGATGCTTGGAACAATGATAGGATTCGAAGTTGGTGCTCAGATAGTTATGTTCCTTGAGAGAATAGGTAAGGTTGACTTATATCTGCGTATTATATATCTTATTCTTCTTGCTTTTATTTTTGCAACGGTCTTACTTGATTATGCAAAAATAAAGAAAAAAGAGAGAATTGCAAAAGAGAGAGGTGAGCAATTAGATAAGTTAGCAAGTGGTGTTACATGGTATAAAACCCTTCATAAAATCAAAATTCCTCCAGTTATGAACTTTAAAGAAGCTCAAATTAGAGTTTCCATATGGTTACCAATGATTGTAGGTTTTGCCACAGGAGTTATAGCAGGTCTTCTCGGAATTGGTGGTGGTTTAATAAGAATGCCTGCCTTAATATATCTTGTTGGCTGTCCAACTCACGTTGCCGTAGGAACAGACCTTTTTGAAGTTATGATATCAGGTCTTTATGGTACCTTTACCTATACATGGAAAGGTAGGACAGAACTTTTAGCTGTCTTTGTAATGCTTATTGGAGCTGGTATAGGTGCACAGTTTGGTGCTGTTGCAACAAAATACTTTAAAGGAATCATAATAAGAGTGCTCTTTGGTTCCGCAGTTTGTATTGCTGCCTTATCAATTGGACAAAAACTCATTGCAAGAGTATACGATATAAAATGGTTAGATGATGTTTCTACGGTTACAATTCTTGGCGGTCTGTCAATCTTAATGGTTATAATTGTTGTTAAAGCAATTATTGGAATGAGACAAGAAGTTCAGATGAAGAAAATGGGACAATCATCATAATTAAGGAGGGAAAGATATGGCTATATCATGGAAACACGCAACAGGTATAGAAAAAGTTTTGTATATCTATTTTGTTCTCACATTTATTGGTGCAATAATAGCGTTATTAGCTCTGCATCCTAAAGAGTTTGGAAAGGTAGACCAGGGTAGAGTTATTGCTTATGACAAACAAAAAGGATTGGTAACCTTAATCTCTGACTCAAAACAAGATTTTAGAAATCCTGATTATAACACTTTACCCCCACATGTATATAAAGTTCCTGATGACCCCGACCATATGGGACCTGAACCTACAGTAGGAAAGAGAATGAAACTTGATCTTGAAAAAAATTTAATTGTTATTTTTGATGATGCAACCCAAAACTTCCTAAATATTCCTATTGAAGTAGTGGAAAAGAAAACAGGTATAAAGAGAGATAATCCTTTGGTTGCTGGGAAAAAATTCCCCATTATTGACAAAGAGAAAAAGACTGTAACCGTTTACTCAGCAAGGCAACAACTTCTTGCAACATTTAAAGTTCCTGAGGAACATATTAATCGTCCACCTGAAACATGGATTGCAGGTGATGAAGTTCGTATTTACTACAGAGAACCTGGTAAGGCTCACAAATTTATGAATATATCTAAAACAGATATATACAAAAAATAGCCTTCTATAAGCCCCCATTAAAAATGATGGGGGCTTATTCTTCATTTTATCGGAAAGGGGAAACACTAAGGCGTGAACCGTAGAAATATTATTATTCTTGTTATTTTTAACCTTATAATTCTTGCAGAGTTAATCTTTAGTCTCTATCAAGCAAGCAAAGACCCTGAAAATGTAACTTTAATTTTTGTTCAGTATTTTATACTTTTAATAATTCCAACATTTATATTCGGAAGAATTATTCTTAAAAAGCTCGTTAAAAGACAGGTTGAGGATTCTTCACAACTAATTACTCCAGAGTCAGAAGAACAAAAGGCACTATATGCTCAACTTAATGAAAAGGAAGAATTATTTAAAGATTCAGCAGTATTACAAAAACCATCAAGCATTAAAAGTATAATCCGAAAAAGAGCTCTTTTAGGTAAATTAGGATTATTATTTATTATCATGATGGCTGTTTCTTTTCTTGACGGATGTGTTAATAGACTTTTACATCCTATGAATTTAGTAAATATTTTACCTGGACAATCTATTAATGTTAATGCCCCCTTAGAAAAGAAAGTAAGCGATGTAAAGGATCTTTCTTATACTTCTACATCAGACATGGTCAAACTTCAATTTGACTCAATTTATTCAGGCTTTTGGGTAGGAGGAACGGAATGGAGAGGTGTATTAACAGTTGATTCTAATATTAAACCAGGTGAATATAAGTTAACAATCAATATTAAAGGAAGTGATTCTAAAAAACCTTTTGTATTTATTGTTAGAGTGCACGAAAATATGACAGATTTAAATAAAAGCTCTATGTCACTAATTACAAGAGCTACAGGGATTTCACCATGGATAGTTTTTGGATCTTCTATTTTATTAATAGTTATGGTAATTATTATTATGCTAAAGCTTTCAAATAAAATAGAGTTTATTTTGCTTCAAAATGGACAAGCTGAAGTTTTCTTTGTCAGAAAAAATGAATTTGTAACAGAAATAGCCTTTGGTTTAGGCAAAAAAAATAATATTAAGCCAGGAGACGTTTTAAATATTTATACAGAGAAAGGAACACCAGTAGGAAAAGTTATTGTTCAAAAGTCAACAGAAGAAAATTCAATTGGCATTGTAAAGGCAGAATATAATGTTAAACCCGGATTTATTGTTGCTGTACAAAGATAGAGAACAGTTTCTCCGCAGTATTTAGATCTTCTGGTGTATCTATTCCAAAAGAATCAAATTTAGTTATACCTACTTTAATTTTTATACCGTTTTCAAGAGCTCTTAATTGCTCTAAAGCTTCTATTTTTTCAAGTGTTGACTGAGGAAGATTGACAAAATTTTTAAGAATTTTTAATGTATAGCCATAAATTCCAATATGTTTATACATAAAGTTATGATGAGAAAAACCCTTTATGAACTTTTCTCTGTCAAAGGGAATAGGACTACGTGAAAAATAAAGAGCATATCCATTTGTATCAAAAACTACCTTAACAATGTTAGGATTTAAAAAATCTTCTTCTTTTTCAATCTGCTTTGAAAGAGTACCTATTAAGTTATCTTCACTTTTCATTAAATTTATTAGTTGATCAATCATTTCACCTTTAATGAGAGGTTCATCTCCTTGTAGATTTATTATGATTGAGCTTTCTTGTAAATTATATCCTTCCTTTAATAACTTATCAACTGCCTCAGCAATTCTGTCTGTTCCAGAAGGATGATTAGAAGATGTCATTATAGCTTTTCCACCAAAGGATTCTACAGTATGTAAAATTCTACTGTCATCAGTAGCTACAAAAACATCATCTATTAATTTCGAGGATTTTGCTCTTTCATAAACATGTTGAATTATTGGTTTATTTTTAAGAATAGCAAGAGGTTTTCCAGGAAATCTTGTAGAACCATATCTTGCAGGAATTAGACAGATAGTAACCATAACATTGACAATTATGATAACATAAATATCTAATGCTTTTACCAGATTTTATAAAAGAAGCTCCAAATTATATTTTTAATATTATAAAAAAATATTTCCTTTGTTTTTTATCATCAATTTTATTAATACTCAGCTTCGCTCCTTTTGATTTTTTTTTCCTCTCTTGGGTAAGTTTTTTACCATTTTTCTTTTTCCTATATAATGCGAAAGATTATAAAACTGTTGTAAAAGGCGGATTTCTTTTCGGTTTTATATATTTTTTAGGTAATACTTATTGGATTTATCATTCTCTTTACTTTTACGGCTCTGTCCCTCTACTGGTGAGTTACTCAGTTGTAATTCTTTTAGCAATTTATCTTGCCCTTTATCCTCTTACTTTTTCACTTCTTTATAAGAATTTACTTAAAAATAATCTTCCAACCTCTCTTTATGCTCCTTTTCTGTGGGTTTCTCTTGAGGTTTTAAGAACTTATCTTTTAACTGGATTTCCATGGGCATTGATAGGATATAGTCAATATAAATTTATTTTAATATCTCAAATTGCTGATATAACAGGAATTTACGGAGTTTCTTATTTAATTATCCTTTTTAACTGTTTTATTTTCGATATTTTAATTTTTAGAAGGCAAAAACTTATTTATCCCCTTTTACCTTACTATACAATAATTTCGAGCACTATTTTAGTTTTAATAATTTTTACTATTTCAATTCTTTATGGATTTAAAAAATTAAATGAAGATGAAATTAATAATAATGTAAATGTGGCAATAGTTCAAGGAAGCATACCTCAAAATGAAAAATGGGATTATAAAAAAGTTGAAGAAATTTTTAATATCTACAAAAATCTCACATTACAAAGTAAGCAATATAATCCAAATCTTATTGTATGGCCAGAAACTGCTTTGCCTTTTGTTTTTGAAAAAAATAAATATTTTACATCAGAACTTATCAATTTTATTAAGGAAGAAAGTATATATCTTCTTTTTGGAAGTATAATGGAAAGAAATAAAGATAAATATACTAATAGTGCATTACTAATTGATCCAAATGGAGTTACCGCCTATTATTATGATAAAATACATTTAGTACCTTTTGGTGAATATGTACCTTTACGAAAAATTCTATTTTTCATTGACAAACTGACAGTTGGCATCGGAGATTACCAAGAAGGTGAAGGTTATAATGTGGCAATTACTCCTTTTGGAAGATTTGCTACTTTAATATGCTATGAAAGTATTTTCCCTGGACAAGTAAGAAAATTTTATCAAAAAGGTGGTAATTTTATTGTAAATATTACTAATGATGGATGGTTTGGAAATACATCAGGACCCTATCAGCATTTTTCAATGTCTGTTTTTCGAGCAATAGAAAATAGAAAACCCTTAGTAAGAGCTGCTAATTCAGGTATTTCAGGTTTTATAGATAGTAAAGGTAGAATTATAAGAAAAACAAAATTATTTGAGAGGACTTACTTAATAGAAAATATAAAAATTAATGATAAGATGAGCTTTTATACCAAATATGGCGACATATTTGCATATATATGTGTTGTAATTTCATTAATATTTATATTTGGAAATATAAATATTGGAGGTAAAAGATGGTTACATCTGAGGATTTAAAGGTAAATTTAAAGGATTTAAGAGAAAAAATATTCTCCTTAAGAGGTTGTCTTTGAAATAGACAATCTAAAGGATAGATTGCGTGTTTTGGAGGAAGAACTACAAAAAGAAGAGATATGGCAAGATTTAGAAAAAATAAAGGAGATACAAAAGGAAAAAAATAAAATTTTAGAAATTATAGAGCCTATTGAAGACATAACAAATCATTTTTTATATCTTGAACAAGCTTTCGAAATTGCAGAATCAGAAGATGAAGGTTATCTTCTTTTAAAGGATTTAGAGACAGATTTAGATAAAATAAAAAATCAATTTGAAAAGCTTGAGCTTAAACTTCTTCTGAATGGTGAGCATGATAAAAATAATGCGATAGTTTCAATTCATCCAGGAGCAGGAGGTACAGAGAGTCAAGACTGGGCAGAAATTCTTATGCGTATGTATTTTAGATGGGCAGAAAAAAAAGGTTATAAAGTTCAGATTATTGATTTACAATCAGGAGAAGAAGCTGGGATTAAAGATGTTACTTTTACTGTTGAAGGTCCTTATGCTTACGGATATCTTAAATCTGAGGCAGGAGTTCATAGACTTGTGAGAGTTTCACCTTTTGATGCTAATAAAAGAAGACATACTTCCTTTGCTGCTGTTCATATTTGTCCTGAAATAGAAGATAATATTCAAATTGATATTAAAGAAGAAGATTTAAGAGTAGATACGTTTAGAGCATCTGGAGCAGGAGGACAGCATGTTAATAAAGTTTCATCAGCTGTAAGAATTGTTCACATTCCTACAGGAATAGTAGTTAGTTGCCAAACAGAGAGGTCTCAACATAGAAATAGAGAACTTGCAATGAAGATACTAAAGTCTAAACTTTATGCTTTAATTGAAAAAGAAAAAGAAGAAAAGATGAAAGCTTTAACAGGAGATAAGAAAAATATTGCTTGGGGTAGTCAGATTAGGTCTTATATTTTACATCCTTATAGATTGATTAAAGATCATCGTACAGAAATAGAAGTTTTTAATGTAGAACAAGTTTTAGATGGAGATATAGATATTTTTATTGAAGCTTATTTAAAAAAATACAATACTTTGTCTTAAATTTTTATATTTATTAGAAGTATTATTTGTGTTGTATTTTTTGTTAAATTGTCAAAAATTATTTGTTTTATAAAGAGTTATACTGTTAATTTTTTTAGTTAATTATTTACAGATTTTACATTTAAGTTAGCTTTGAAATTTTTAATGTAGAAAATTTCTTAATTATTTACAACTTTTTAACAGTTTATTGCTGAGTTTATTAGTTATGGTTTATAATGAGATGGTTAATTTTAATATCTTTATTTTTATCTTATTGAAAAATATAGATTTTTTGATTTAACAAGGTTTTAACAGAAAAGTTTTTAACAAATGTTTAAAAGTTGTTGAAAAAATGGAAGAATTAAATAAAATGTGGCAAAAAGTTTTAGAAATAATACAGCAAAAAGTGGGGGAGTCTACTTTTAATCTATGGTTTGCTCCTATTAAACTTATAAGCATAAAAGGTTCTGAAGTTTTTATTGAAATTCCAAACAGATTTTTTAAAGATTGGATAGAAGATAATTTTCCATCGCTTATAAGAGATTCTTTTCAAGAAATAATGGGTACTCAATATATCGTGAATTATGTTATAAGTGGAAAAGAGCCAGAGCAGTTTTTTATTGAAGAGAAGAGAAAAATTGTAAAAAGAGGTAATCTCAACCCTAAATATACTTTTGATACCTTTGTAGTTGGACCGTCAAACCAGTTTGCCCATGCTGCAGCTTTTAGAGTTGCAGAAAATCCAGGCTTTGCATACAATCCTCTTTTTATTTATGGGGGGGTTGGTTTAGGTAAAACTCATCTTATAAATGCTATAGGTAATTTTATTTTGGATAAAAAACCTGAGTTAAATGTTTGCTATATCTCTTCAGAACAGTTTACTGGAGAATTTGTTTCTGCAATAAGACATGAAAAAATGCCTGAATTTAGAGCAAAATACAGAAATGTTGATGTTTTTTTAGTAGATGACATTCAATTTATAGCAGGCAAAGACTCTACCCAAGAGGAGTTTTTTCACACTTTTAATGAGCTTTATACCAAACAAAAGCAGATAGTAGTATCAAGCGATAGACCTCCAATGGAAATTTCCGATATAACTGACAGGCTTCGTTCAAGATTTGGAATGGGATTAATAGCAGATATCCAGCCTCCTGAAATTGAGACAAGATTGGCAATTTTATATAAAAAGGCAGAAAGAGAGGGAATAATTCTACCTGAAGATGTGGCATATTTTATAGCTTCTCGTGTAAAGTCAAACGTAAGAGAGTTAGAAGGCTCGCTAATTAAGCTTTGTGCATATGTTTCCCTGACCAAAACTCCCATAAATCTCGAAGTTGCTCAACATGTTTTAAAAGATTTACTTCCCGATGAAAATAAGCCTATTACAATAGATATTGTTCAGAAAATAGTATCTGAAACATTAGGAATTAAGGTACAAGACATTAGATCAAAAAAACGCACTAAAGAGATTTCAAATGCAAGAAAAATTGCTATGTATATTACTAAAAAACTCACAAATCTTTCCCTTACAGAAATAGGAAATGCCTTCGGAGGTAAAGATCATGCAACAGTAATTTATGCATGTAAACAAATTGATAAGGAAAAAGAGAAGGATGAGAATTTAAGCAGACTGATAGATAGTATTATAAGAAAATTACAGGGTAATAAATAAAATTTAAGGAGGCAAAGATGCACATAAGGCTAAAGAAAGAAATAATACAGCAAAAACTCTCAAAAATTCAAAATATTGTTGAAAAAAAAGGAATTATGCCTGTATTAAATCATTTTTTACTTGAAACAGATACTAATAGAGGATATATACTCGCAACAGACTTAGAAACCGCTGTAAAGCAGCCTTTGGAAATGGAGGTTTTAAGTTCAGGTAAGGCTTGTATAAATGCACGAAAATTTTATGAGATTGTAAAAGAATTAGAAGAGGAAATAGAGATTCAATTATTGGATAACTGGATATTGATAAAAAGCGGAAGAACTAACTATAAATTAGCCACACTTAATCCAGATGAATTTCCTGTATGGCCTAAGATCGGTGATTCAACAAAGTTAAATTTATCAAGAGATTTCTTATTAACTGCTATAGAGAAAACTATTTATGCAGCTGGAGAGGCAGACGCGAGATATGTTCTAAATAGTTTACTTTTTCATATAAAAGACGGCAATGATTTTAGAGTAGTAGGTACAGATGGACACAGGTTAGCTGTATTCAAGGCAAAATTAGATGGAATAGAAGCACTTGAAGAAAAGAAGGTAATTTTATCTAAGAAGTCATTGAATGAATTGAAAAAATTTCTTATCGATGCAGACTCTGTTATTTTTAACATTGGAAAAACACATGTAATGTTTGAAATAGACGGAATAATTTTTCTTACAAGAATGATAGAAGGCAATTATCCTGATTACGAAGTTGTAATTCCTAAGCATAATGATAAAGTTGCTATTTTTGATAAAAGATTAATGATTTCCTCTCTCAGAAGAGTTTCTGTTTTAAGTAAAGAGAATCAAAATGCAGTAAAAATGGATTTTTCTGAAGATTTAGTAATTTTGTCAGCTTCTGACCCTGAGATTGGAGAAGCAAAGGATGAGCTAACAATTGATTATCAATCTTCACCAATTCAGATAGGATTTAATGCTAAGTATTTGATGGAGGCATTTAGTGAAATAAGTTCTGATAGAGGAAAAATAACTATGAGTGAACCAGATAGGGCAGTTTATATTACTGATGCTGACGGTTCAGAACAGTTCAAGTATGAGTGCATTGTAATGCCTCTAAGATTATAGCCTTTAATTATAACGAAGAAAAGGTGAAAAATGGTGAATAAAGAGCATACCTATAAGGCTGAAGACATAAAAATTTTAAAAGGACTTGAAGGAGTAAGAAAACGTCCTGCTATGTATATTGGTTCTACAGGGATTGAAGGGCTTCATCATCTTGTATATGAAGTTATTGATAATAGCGTTGATGAAGCATTGGCAGGATTTTGTGACAGAATAGAAGTTAAGTTAAATAAAGATGGCAGTTGCACTGTAATTGACAATGGAAGAGGCATTCCTACAGGCAAGCATCCTGAAGACCCTGAAGGCAGAACCGCCCTTGAGATAGTTTTAACAGAATTGCATGCAGGCGGGAAGTTTGAATCAAAAGCCTATAAGGTTTCTGGTGGACTTCACGGAGTTGGTGTAAGTGTTGTAAATGCCCTTTCTGAATGGATGGAAGTTGAGGTTAAAAGGAACGGTAGAATTGTAAGACAAAGATATGCAAGAGGAATTCCAGTTACCCCTGTTGAAGAAATAGGTAAGACAGAGGAAAGAGGAACAAAAATAACCTTTAAACCTGACCCTGAAATATTTGAAGTTATAGAATTTTCAAAGGATGTTCTTTCCCATAGATTTAAAGAACTTTCCTACCTCAATAAAGGATTAAAGATTATCCTGATGGATGAACGTGATGGCGCAGTAGAAGAGTTTATCGCAGAAGGAGGTATAGTTTCCTTTGTAGAGGATTTAAATAAAAATAAAAAAGTAATCAATGCAAAGCCAATTTATGTTACCGGACAGAGAGAAGGTGTAATAGTTGAAATAGCAATTCAGTACAATGAGAGTTATTCTGAAGAGATTCTTACCTTTGTCAACAATATAAATACAAGAGAAGGTGGCACTCACCTTGTTGGTTTTAAATCAGCACTCACAAGAACTATAAATAGTTATGCTATTGAAAAAGGGTTTTTGAAAGAAGGAAAGGAGTCTCTTTCGGGTGATGATGTAAGAGAAGGAATAGTTGCTGTAATAAGTGTAAAAATTCCTGAACCTCAGTTTGAAGGACAAACAAAGATGAAGCTTGGAAACAGTGAGGTTAAAGGAATTGTAGAAACGATTTTAAATGAGGGATTAAGCCGTTGGCTTGAAGAAAATCCTAATTCTGCAAAGAGGATAGTTGAGAAAGCAAAAGAGGCTGCCCGTGTTCGTGAGGCAGCGAAAAAAGCAAAGGAGTTGACTCGTAGAAAAGGTATTCTTGAAGATACAACCTTACCGGGGAAATTGGCTGACTGTACTGAAAAAGACCCTTCTCATGCAGAGTTATTCATAGTTGAAGGAGATAGCGCAGGCGGTTCTGCGAAACAGGCACGGGACAGACGCTGTCAGGCTGTACTGCCTTTGAGGGGGAAAATATTAAATGTTGAAAAAGCTCGAATAGATAAAATGCTCACTTCTGAGGAAATAAAAACACTTATAACAGCAATTGGGGGAGGCATAGGCAAGGAAAACTTTGACCCAGAAGGAATTAGATATCATAAAGTGATTTTAATGACTGATGCAGATGTAGATGGAGCACATATAAGAACTCTATTGCTCACTTTTTTTTATAGGCAGATGCTTCCTCTTATTGAAAAGGGATATCTCTATATTGCTCAACCACCTCTATACAGAATAAAAAGAGGAAAGTGGGAAAGATACATCCAGTCTGAGGAAGAGTTTTATAAATTTTTAATGGACATTGCAGAAGAGGAAGTCTCAATTGAAGGTGAAATGGAAAAAAAGAAAGAATTTTTAAGACTGATTTTTGAGTATGGAAGGCTCATGGAAATCTTTGAGAAAAAGGGATTTGCTCCATCTTACATAGAAAAATTGATATTATCAGACATTAATGAGGGAAGTCCGGTTACATCTCTTAGAGATTTTAGTTTACTTAAAGATATCTCTTTAAACATTCAAGGAGTTATAAGAAAAAATACAGGTGAAAAAGAATATTCGGTATTGATAAAAAATGAGATCTTCAGAAGCAGCTCCCTCTGGCAGATTTATACGAAGATAATGGATACAATAAAGAAAGGGCTAACCATACAAAGATACAAAGGACTTGGAGAGATGAATCCTGACCAGCTATGGGAAACCACAATGGATCCTCAAAAAAGAACACTACTTCAAGTTACAGTTGAAGATGCTCAGAGAGCTAATGAAATATTCACAATTCTTATGGGTGATGATGTAGAACCTCGGAAAGATTTTATTGTTAAGCATGCCCTTGAGGTGAGAAATCTTGATATATAGGAGAAAAGATGCTTGATATAAAGTTTGTTAGAGCAAATCCTGAAAAGATCAAGGAAGCTTTAGAAAAAAGAGGATATGAGATAGACTTTGATAATTTTCTTTTTTTTGAAAAGGAAAGACTTGCGCTCTTAAGAGATATTGAGGAAAAACGGGCATTAAGAAACTCTGTTTCTCAAGAGATTGCAAATCTTAAAAAGTCAAAGGATAGCACTGATAAAATTGATAAACTTATAGTTGAAATGCGTAATCTCGGAGAGGAATTAGCTATATCAGAAAAAAGATTAAAAGATATAGAAGAGAAAGTTGAAAACTTTATGCTTTTCCTTCCTAATATTCCCCATCAAACCGTACCTTTTGGAAAAGATGAAAATGAAAATATTGAGGTAAGACGCTGGGGTGAACCACCTCAGTTTGATTTTCCCCCAATGAATCATTGGGATATAGGGGAGATTCTTGGAATAATAGATTTTGAACGTGCAGGCAAAATTGCAGGAAGCAGATTTGCTATAATGCGTGGATTAGGAGCTCGCCTTGAAAGAGCGCTAATAAACTTTATGCTTGACCTTCATACACAAAAAGGCTATATAGAGGTCTTCCCACCGATTTTAGTAAATAAAGCATCTATGACCGGGACAGGACAGCTACCAAAATTTGAAGAGGATCTTTTCAGGATAACAGATCCTGAATTTTATCTCATTCCTACTGCAGAAGTTCCTGTTACAAATCTTCATAGAGAAGAGATTCTTTCGGAAGATGATCTTCCCATGTATTATGCCTCCTTTACTCCTTGTTTTCGCAAAGAAGCAGGTTCTCATGGTAAAGATGTAAGGGGGCTCATCAGACAGCATCAGTTTAATAAGGTAGAGCTTGTAAAATTTGTTAAACCTGAAGACTCTTATGAGGAATTGGAATCTCTTACAAGAGATGCTGAAGAAGTTCTTCAGAAACTCGGACTTCCATACAGGGTTGTTGCTCTTTGCACTGGAGATTTAGGCTTTGCCTCTGCAAAAACCTATGATATAGAAGTTTGGCTTCCAGGGCAGGGTCGTTTCAGAGAAATTTCATCGTGTTCCAATTTTGAAGATTTTCAGGCAAGAAGGGCAAACATAAGATTTCGTAGAAGAGATAAAAAAGGAACAGAATTTGTTCATACTTTAAATGGTTCAGGACTTGCCATTGGCAGAACCCTGGTTGCAATTCTTGAAAATTATCAACAAAAGGATGGTTCTGTAATAGTCCCTGAAGTTTTAAGACCCTATATGGGTGTTGATGTTATAAAATGATTCATCCAATAATTGATCAATCAGGCGTAATTCATATATTTAAAGGAAAACAGGTAACTCCTATTAAACTTGTGATTGGAGAGATTTTAACTGCTGAGATAATGGATATCTTCCCTACAGGTACAATTCAAGTAAAGATCAACAACAGGATAATAAATGCTCAACCTCAGAGGGATTTACCTTTAAATAAGGGTGATACTGTAATGGTAAAGGTAGAAAAACCTCTTGAGGATGGCACAATTCCTTTGAGAGTTTTATCTAATACTGAAGCTGAACAGTTTAAGCAAGCTATTATCAAGGCTGAGGGTGAAATTTCAGATAAAATTTTCAAACTAATTGAAAATCTCTTTTCTAATACTCCTACATCATTAAAAGAATCTAAACAACCTCAAATAGATATTCTTAAGCTTATGCTTTCTTTACCAACTGAAAATCTCTCTGAAATACAAAAAACTGCTCTTTTACAAAAAATTATAAATTTAATTTTTTCCAATAAGGGTACGGGAGAAAACATACAGGAATTAATAAATCTTCTTGAGAGGAATAACTTTTCAAAAGAGCAAATATCCCAGTTAAAAAATTTAATTATTACCAGCGAAGAAAATATCCATGAAAAACTAAAACAAACTCTTTTAAACTCAGGAGTATCCTATGAAGCAAGAATTAAGCAGCTTTTCAATGAACCCTCTAAAATTCAACATATAAAAGAGGATCTAAAAGTTATACTTAACAGTATATTAAAAGAAGCAAAAGCAACAGGGCAAGAAGAAATCATATTAAAAACAGAGAAGATTTTACAGCAGATTGAAGGATATCAGCTTTTATCAAAAACATACCAGAGCTTTTTCACTTTCTTACCAATCATATGGAATAAGATGGATGGAGGAACTTTTGCCTTTAAATCTCTAAAAAGACAAGGAAAAGAGTATTATTCTGTTTTGATTAATATAAATTTCAAGGAAAGTAATTTACTTTCCTTTATTGTAACGATGATAAATAAAAATTTTTACATAAGTTTTTCAGGAGAAAAAGAAGTTCTTAATTTAATAAAAACTTACGAAAATGTTTTAAAAGAACAATTTATTCAAAGGGGAATGTCTATTAGCGGAATAAAATATTTGAATAAATTTGAAGAGCTTCTAAAAATTTGGGATATAAAAGAAGGACAGGTAAATATAACAGTATGAAGGAAGACAGTAAAAAAGCTATTGCATTGAAGTATGAACCTCAAAAAGACAAGGCACCTAAAATTGTAGCAAAGGGTAGAGGCTATATTGCTGATAAAATAGTAGAAATTGCAAAACAGCACGGAGTTCCCTTAAAGGAAGACGAAGCACTTGTAGAAGTTTTATCAAAGCTGGATATATATGAAGAAATTCCTGTTGAGTTATATAAAGCAGTAGCGGAAATACTTGTATTTGTCTATAAAATTAAGAACAAGGTTATATAGTGGATATTTTGAATAGAATAATAGAGAGAAAAAGGTTAAGAGTTGAAGAGAGCAAAAAAAGAAATTCCTTAGAGAGTCTCAAAAGACAAATTGAAGAGACAAAAGAAGGTATTTCTAATAGTAAGTTTTCAAAGGCAATCAATAGACTTCCAGAGGAATCTATAAAAATAATTGCAGAAATAAAAAAGGCTTCTCCAGTCAAAGGAATTTTAAAAGATTATAATGTAATAGAGATGTCAGATATATATTCCATAAATGGAGTAGATGCTATTTCAGTTATTACAGAGGAAGATTTCTTTTTGGGAAGCCCTCAGTATTTAATTGATATAAAAAAAAGACATCCCAAAATTCCAGTATTAAGAAAGGATTTTATTTTTGATGAATACCAGATATACGAGACAAAAATTCTCGGGGCAGATGCTTTACTTCTAATTGCTGCTATACTCCCCTTAGAAATAGCTAAATATTTATATGAAATAGCAAGAAAATTAGGGTTAGAAGTTTTATTTGAAATTCATGATGAAGATGACCTTAAAAAAGCTTTAGCTTTGGATGTTCCCATTATTGGAATAAACAATAGAAATCTTAAAACAATGCAAATAGATATTAATAATACCCTCATATTAAAAAGACTTATACCTCAGACTAAAATTATTGTAAGTGAAAGTGGAATAAGTGAGCCTTTTCATGTAGAAAAGTTGCTTCAAGCTGGGGTAGACGCTATATTAGTAGGAACATCAATTGTACTATCAAAAAATCCTGCTGAGAAAATAAGAGAACTTAAGATAAGTCTGTCAAAAAAATAAGAAATAGTCAAAAAATTGTCGCCTAAAAATTAAATCTAATAAAAAAATTCAGTAAACTACTGTAATTGGTCTTTGGCATGATATGTGCTTTAAGTATTAAATTTTAGAAAACTCTTTTATAAGGAGGATAAAATGGCAAAAGAAAACGTTGAAAAGGAGACCACAGAGGTTCCTGAAGAGGCACCTAAAAAGAAAAAGGGTAAGTTGTTAGTTATCATAATAGCGGCTATTGTTTTATTAGCTGGAGGTGCGGGAGCTTACTTTTTCCTTTTTGGTAAAAAACAGGAAGGTGGAAAAGGTGAGTCCTCTAAGCAAGTTCAGGAGGCTTCAGGAGTTAATTTTTCTTTTGAACCTTTTGTTGTAAATTTGATGGATTCCGGAGGGACAAAATATTTAAAGGTATCTATCCAAATTGAATTAGCTGATTCAAAACTTATGGAAAAGGCAAAAAGCAGAACACCTCAACTAAGAGATGCCATAATAACTTTGATCACTAACAAAACATCAGAAGAATTAATAACAGCAGAGGGAAAGATAATGTTAAAAGATGAGATTAAACAGAGAGCCAATCAGATTCTCGGTGAAGGGACAGTTTTAAATGTATATTTAACAGATTTTGTAATGCAATAAAGCCATGACAGACGATATTCTATCTCAAAACGAAATAGATGCTTTATTAAGAGGAATTGAAGGGGGTGAAGTAGAGACTGAGACTGCGGAAGCTCCTTCAGGGATTAGACCCTATGATTTTACCTCTCAGGAAAAGATTGTTCGTGGCAAGATGCCTTCCCTTGACATTATTAATGAGAGACTTGCGAGAAGCTTCCGAGTAAGCCTTGCTTCTGATATAAGAAAAATAGTAGACATAGTAAATGTAAACGTGAGTATAACTAAATTTTATGATTTTCTTCGGTCAGTACCTTTTCCTTCAAGTCTTAATATAATAAAGCTTGACCCACTAAGAGGCTTTAGCCTTGTAGTTTTTGATGCATCGATGATTTTCAGCCTTATAGAGTTTTATTTTGGAGGCTCAGGAAAGGGGCATTATAAACCTGAAGGAAGAGAGTTTACCCCAATTGAACAAAGGATAATCAATAAAGTATTAATGATGTTTCTTGAGAGTATGGAAGAGGCTTGGAAACCTATCTTTCCTATAAAAGCTCAGTATGTCAGAACAGAAATGAATCCTCAATTTGTAACTATTGTAACGCCTGTTGATGTAGTAATAGAAATAGAATTTACTCTCGAGATCGAGACAAGAGAATGTAAAATTATGATTTGCATTCCCTATGCAAGTGTAGAGCCCATAAAAGAAAAACTATACAGTGCCTTTATGGTAGACAGAGATGAAATGGATATGAAATGGTTTGGAAGGATAAAGGAACAGATTAAAAGAACCACCGTTGAGATTGAAGCTATACTTGGAAAAACAAGTATAGATTTTAAGACATTAATTGATCTAAAAAAAGGTGACATTATTGGACTTCAAAGAAGAACCGATGAAGATATTGATTTGATGGTTGAGGGAATTCCTAAGTTCAGAGGAAAGTTAGGGACATTTAAAGGTAATTATGCGGTAAAAATAACAAGGGAGGCATAAAATGGAAGAAAAGGAGATTCAGGAACAGCAAAATATTGAGGAAATAATTGAAGAAGAGCTTGATATGGCAAAGGCTCTTGAAATGGAAAGAGCGATGAAGGCACAACAGGAAGCTCAATCTCCCCATATAGACGAATTTAAGGTGACAGAGGAAAAACCAAAGGTTAGAGATATTGATTTCATACTCGATATTCCTCTTGAACTAACAGTTATGATAGGTAGAACAAGAATTTTAGTTCAAGAACTTCTTCAGCTAACCCAGGGGTCTGTGGTTGCTTTAGATAAATTAGCAGGTGAGCCAATGGACGTTTATGTTAATGGAAAGCTTATAGGAAGAGGAGAAGTTGTCGTAGTAAATGAAAAATTTGGAATAAGAATAACTGACATAATAAGCCCACAGGAAAGAGTAAAACAGCTGGCATAGGTGAGAAAATGGAATATTTAAAAGTTATACTTTCTCTTCTATTTATCATAGCTGCATTATACTTTATCCTAAGGATAATGAAAAATAAAATTAATCCTGGAAAGGGATTAATTCAGATAATTTATTACCAACCTATTGGTTATAAAAAGGGAATTGGTGTAGTAAAAGCTTTCGATGAATATCTGCTTCTTGGCTTATCGGAAAATGGCATTAATCTCATAACAAAACTGGATGCTTCAAAGATAGAAGCTATCTTTGATGAACAAAGAGTGGAAGGAAAATTGAATTGGAAGAGAATATTTAAATTTGGTTTGTTTTTTATCTTTACTTTTTTACCTACTCTTTCCTATGCAGCACCGCAAGCAGGTGCAGGAGGGGGGCTTTTTGGTTTTACATCAGCCATTGACCTTCTTGCATTTATAACCCTTCTTAGCTTCTTACCTGCTATTTTAATTATGATGAGCTCTTTTACGAGAATTGTAATTGTTCTTTCTTTATTAAGACAGGCACTTGGAACGCCTGCTGTTCCCCCAAATCAGGTAATCATAGGAATTGCTTTATTTCTAACTCTTTTCATAATGTCTCCAACTGTTGATAGAGTTTATAATGAAGCCTATGTGCCGCTTTCTAAGAAAGAGATAAAAATGGAAGAAGCAATTAACAGAGCTTCAGTTCCTTTTAAGGAATTTATGCTTAAACAGACAAGAGAAAAGGACCTTGCTCTTTTTCTAAAACTTTCAAAAACAGAGATAAAACCAGCTACTCCTATGGACTTACCAATGAAAATAGTGGTGCCTGCCTTTGCCCTTGGAGAGCTTAAGAGAGCTTTTGAAATAGGATTTCTGATTTTTCTCCCCTTTCTGGTTATTGACATAGTCGTAGCAAGCATATTGCTCTCAATGGGAATGTTTATGGTGCCACCAGTTATGATTTCAATGCCCTTTAAACTTTTGCTTTTTGTTCTGGTAGATGGATGGCAGTTAATAATTGGCTCTTTAGCAGGAGGTTTTAAATGACTGTAGAATTATTAAATTACGTATCAAAACAAACTTTTGAAACAATTTTACTTGTTGGCGGACCTGTTTTATTTGTAAGCCTTCTTGTAGGACTTCTTATAGGTCTTTTTCAAGCAATAACCCAACTTCAGGAGATGACAATAAGCTTTGTGCCAAAGGTTATTGCTGTATTTCTAACTTTGCTTCTTACAATTCCTTGGATGGTCAATATAATGACTAAATTTACAAGAGGAATTTTTGAAAATCTTCCTATGTATGTAAAATGAACTACCTGGAGCTTCTTACAAATAATTTTTACCAATTTATACCTGTATTTATAAGGGTTTCTATAATTCTTTTTTTTCTTCCTTATATTGGTAGTAAAACTGTACCGATAATTTTTAGATTTTTTTTTGCTTTATCCCTATCTTTTGCTGTAATGCCTTTTTTATCGGGGAAGGAGCAAAATTTTCTCCTTTCTCTTTTTAATGCTATAGTCTTTGGTCTGACAATAGGCCTTATGATAAGAATTATAATTGCTGCAGTTGAAATAGCCTCTCACTGGATGAGTTTACAGGTAGGCTTTGCAGTTGCCAATGTCTTTAATCCTCAATTTGGTGAGCTGATGGGGCCATTAACAGTTTTTTATGAAATGTTTACTATAGCTCTCTTTTTTTCCCTTGATTTACATCTAAGTCTTGTGGAATTAATGATAAGAAGCTTTGATTTCCCAACTAAATTTTCCTTTGCAGGAAATATTATGGAATTTTCCTATCTTATGTTTCCCCTTGCCTTAAAACTTGCTGCTCCCGTGCTTCTTGTACAGGTACTTATGAATGTGGGATTAGGATTTCTTTCAAGGATAATGCCTCAGGCAAATGTTTTTTTTGTTGGATTTCCTCTTTTACTTGCTACAGGAATTGCAGTTATGTGGCTTAGTATACCTATTTTTACTATGGTGCTTTCAAAGGCTTTTATAAATCTTAAAGATTCCTTAATAGGACTATTGAGGTAAAAAATGCCGGAGCAACTACAGGAAAGAACAGAACAGGCTACTCCGCGAAGGCGGGAAAAGGCGCGTCAGAAAGGTGAGGTTCCCCGAAGTAGAGAGTTAACGGGAATTGTGGGAACATGGATGGTTTTTCTTTATTTTGTTTTTTCAGGAGCTTTTTTGCTTTCCCTGATGAATCATATGAAAGAGGCATTTATAAGGATAAAATCTCCTGAATTCGCGGGAAGTGCTATTATTGCTTTTGCTAAAGAAGAAATAAAATGGTTTATGTTTAATTTTATGCCAATTGGAGGAGTCCTACTTTTCGCTGTCTTGCTTGTTCACTTTATTCAAACAGGCTTTCTTTTTACTGGAGCTCCCTTAGTGCCGGATCTTTCAAAGATAAGTCCTTTAAAAGGGATTAAGAGACTTTTTTCTCTTAATGCAATTTTTGAGACAGTAAAAGGTATTCTTAAATTAACAGCTCTTGGAATTATCATTTATTTAATTTTGAAAAAGGATGTCAATATTCTGCCGCTTTTGATAGACATGGATGTAAGAGCAATTGCTGCAGTTACCTTTGATAAAGTTTATGAGCTTGTTTTAGCTTGTTTGATAATGCTTACAGTTTTTGCAGGTATGGATTTTGCATATCAAAGATGGCAGTATGAAAAGAATTTGAGAATGACAAAGCAAGAAGTTAAAGAAGAGTTTAAGGAGACAGAAGGTTCACCAATGGTAAGAGCAAGACTAAGAAGTTTACAAAGAGAAATGGCAAGAAAAAGAATGATGCAGGAAGTTCCGAAAGCAGATGTGGTCATAACCAACCCATTACATTTGGCAGTTTGTATAAAATACGATTCAAAAAATATGAATGCACCTCAAATTGTTGCAAAGGGAGCCAATCTTCTTGCTGAAAGAATAAAAGAATTAGCAAGAGCTGCAGGAGTTCCAATTTATGAAAATAAACCTCTTGCAAGAACTCTATACAGAATTCCTGTAGGAGGAGAGATTCCTCAGGCACTTTATAAAGCTGTTGCTGAAATTTTAGCGCAAGTATACAAAATTAAGGGAAGGAAGATTGCGTGAATATCTTATCTTATATAAGAAGTGATGTGCTTGTGGCAGTAGGAATTATACTTATACTCATATTCATGATTGTTCCTATTCCGCCATTCATGCTTGATTTATCTCTAACGATGAGCATAACTCTTTCAATACTGATAATACTTGTCTCTTCCTATGTAAGAAAACCTCTTGATTTTTCGGTTTTTCCATCAGTTCTCCTTATAGCAACGCTTATGAGACTATCTTTGAATATTGCCTCGACAAGGTTGATTCTAACAAGAGGAGAGGAGGGAACAGAGGCAGCTGGAAAGGTTATTAAAGCCTTTGGAGAGTTCGTAGTAAGCGGAAACTTTGTGGTTGGACTTATTGTATTTTTAATACTTGTAATTATCAATTTCATAGTAATTACTAAAGGTGCAGGAAGAATTGCAGAAGTATCAGCTCGTTTTACCTTGGATGCTATGCCTGGAAAACAGATGAGCATAGATGCAGATTTGAATGCAGGACTTATTGATGAAAAGGAAGCAAGACGCAGAAGAGAAGAAATTAGTAAAGAAGCGGACTTCTATGGAGCCATGGATGGTGCAAGCAAATTCATAAGAGGAGACGCTATTGCTGCAATAATAATCATGCTTATAAACATTATTGGAGGCATACTTATTGGAGTGCTGCAGAAGGGAATGCCTATAGGAGATGCTGTACAGACTTATGTGATATTGACAATCGGTGATGGACTTGCAGCTCAGATTCCTGCCCTTATTACCTCCACAGCAGCAGGTATTGTTGTAAGCAGGGCAGCAACGGAGTCAAATCTCGGACAGGATATCCTTCAGCAACTTTTTAAAAATCCTAAGACCCTTGCTACAGCTTCGGGAGTATTGCTTTTGCTTGGGCTAATTCCTGGATTGCCTCATTTACCCTTTATTTTGATAGCCATTGTCTCTGGAGCAGTAGCTTATTTGATGTTAGCTAAGGAGAAAAAGCAAAAAGAAATTGCACCACCTCCTCCACCTGAAGAAAAACCTCTTTCATTACAAGAACAGCTTGAAAGTCTGCTTAAAGTAGACCCTATATCTCTTGAGATAGGCTATAATCTTATTCCTCTTGTGGAGGGCGAAAGCTCTCTTGTAGAGAGAATTCGTTCTCTTAGAAAGCAGATTGCTATGGAAATGGGTTACATTGTTCCCTCTATTCACATAAAGGATAATCTTATGCTGAAACCCACCCAGTACAGTATTCTTATAAAGGGAGTGGAAATAGCCACTTCAGAAATAATTCCTGGTAGATTTCTTGCTATTGGAGCAAAGGTTGGTCAGGATATAGATGGAATACCTACAAAAGACCCTGCTTTTGGAGTAGATGCTTTGTGGATTGAAGAAAAGGACTTATCCCGTGCTCAGATGCTTGGATTTACTGTTGTAGATGCTCCCTCTGTAATTGTTACCCATTTAAGAGAAATACTAAAAAATTATGGATATGAACTTCTTGGTAAACAGGAAACCCAAAGACTTTTAGATAATCTTGCAAAAACCCATCCAAGAGTAATAGATGACTTGATTCCTAATTTATTGAATCTCTCTCAGGTTCAGAAGGTTCTTCAGAATCTTCTAAGAGAGAGAGTACCTATAAAAGATTTACAGACTATACTTGAGACTCTTGCTGAGTATGCAAATGTAACTAAGGACCCCGATATTCTTACAGAATATGTTAGACAGGCACTGTCAAGACAGATAACAAAGAGTGTTCAAAATCCTGACAGTTCTATATCTGCTATATTACTTGAACCATCTTTAGAGAGGACACTTATAGAGGCATTACAAACAACACCACAAGGCATAAATTTTGCACCAGACCCATTAATGATGGAAAAAATTATAGAGAAAATAAAATTAACCTCTGATGAAGCTACCATAAAAGGTTATCAGCCAGTCTTGATATGTTCACAGGCAATAAGAAGATTTTTAAAGAGAACAGTTGAAAGGGCTATACCTTCTCTTCCTGTTCTTTCACCTCAGGAATTAGCATCTGGAGTAAAAATTTATATGCTTGCGACGGTAAAAATATGATTTTTTGGGGAGGTAGAGGATGAAAATAAAAAAGTTTCAGGGTAAAACTTTTAAAGAAGTGTTAGAACTTGTAAAAAATGACCTCGGACCTGATGCAGTTATTATATCAAGCACTACGAAAAAAGACCCTTTATCAAATCTCTCCTGTATAGAGCTGACAGCTGCATTAGATGACAGTAAAGAAACAAGTTTTAATAATATTTCGTTTGAAAATTTTGATAAGCCTCTACAAAAGGAAATAGAGAAAATAAAAATAGAACTTGCTCTCTTAAGAGAGAGTGTAACAAAACTTTTCCCTACAGTAAATGATAATTCAAAGGTTAGCCTCTATAATTTTATGATAAAAAGCGGGATAGAACCTCACCTTGCACTATTACTTTTAGAAAAGGTTTCAGATATAAATGGATTAAGAGAACTTTTAGATAGAGAAATAAGAATAATGGATGGAGAAGTTCAAAACAGTAAAGGCTTCATATTTTTTGGTTTACCTGGTGTAGGTAAAACAACCTCTTTATTTAAATTGGGTAAACTTATTAAGAATAGAAATGAAAAATTAATGCTTCTTTCCCTCGACCAGAGAATAAGTTCTGTTGCCTACATAAAAGAAATGGCAATAAAATTAAAATGTGAGGCTAAAATAATAAAAGACACGAAAGACCTTTATAAAATTGTTCACAAAGAAATTGACAGAACTAAAATCTTGATTGATACTCCTGGAGATGAAAAAATAACCTTTGCATCAGAATTAAAAAATTTACTTAAAGATATTCCTATAAGAAAATGTTTACTTATAGATGCCTCTATGACAACTGGTTCGTCTATTAGAACGATTAAAAATGTTGATTCTAAGATGATTGACTGCATTGCCTTTTCAAAGATAGATATTGCGTATAATTATGGTAATATCTATAATCTTCATATTTACTCTGGAAAGCCGATAAGTTTTTTAACCTCAGGTGGCTATGAAGATGAAAAAGCAACTATTTATCCTCCCCGTAATGTTTCAAATCTTATTATAGGAGGGCTCTGTGAAAACTAAGGTTCCAAGAATAATAGCTGTATCAAGTGGTAAAGGCGGAGTTGGTAAAACAAACTTTGTTACGAATATAGCCTTAATTTTTAAAAGTATGCAAAAAAGGGTTTTATTAATGGATGCAGATGTGGGATTAAGTAATATTGATATAATGTTTGGAGTTGCACCTAAATACAATATAAAACATTTACTCTTAGGTGAAAAGTCAATTAAAGATATCATTGTCAATTCTATGCAGGGAGTAGATATTATACCCGCAAGTTCTGGTATAAGAGAATTAACTCAACTAACATTAGACCAAAAAATGAAAATAATAACAGAACTTGAAAGTCTTGACGAGAACTATGATATTTTCCTTATTGATACAGGAGCGGGAATTTCAGATAATGTAACATTTTTCTGTTCAGCTGCTCATGATAATGTTATAATTTTAAATTCTGAACCTACGTCTATAGCTGATGCCTATGCATTGATAAAAGTTTTACATAAGGAATATGGAGAGAAGAATTTTCGAATTGTTATTAATTCTGTGAAAAATTCAAAAGAAGCAAAGGATACTTTCAGAAAAATCTCTCTTGTCAGTGAGAGATTTTTAGGTTTATCTCTCGATTATCTTGGTGCTCTTCCTTTTGATGATAAAATCAAGGATGCTATCATATCACAGAAGCCCTATGTAAGCTTATTTCCTACCTCTGATTTTTCAAAAAAATTAAGAGATATTGCGAAAGAACTTTTAAACAGAGAGGTAAATTTCTTAAAGGGAGGAATGCAGTTTTTTTTAAAAAGAGCGCTTCAGGTAGGATAAATTTATATGTTCTATACAGAGACAGAAAAGGAAAGGCTAATTGAGCAGTTTTTGCCTAAAATTAAACATTATGCATTAAAATATTTTTTTATAGTTCAATCTTTTCTTGAAGTTGAAGACCTAATATCTGCAGGAGTTAGAGGATTACTTGAGGCATTAAATAAGTATAATCCTTCCTTGAATGTTCCACTTGCTTCTTTCATAGATTATCGAATAAGAGGAGCGATTCTTGATGAAATTCGCTCAGTTGATGTTTTTTCAAAGGAATTTAGAAAAAAGATTGAAGATGTAAAAAAAGCCTATAAAGATCTTAAAAAACAAGGACAAGAACCAACAGATGAAGAGTTGGCAATAAAACTTAATATGTCTCAAAACGAACTGCAGGAAGTTTACCAGAGCATTACTGCTTCAGATTTAATAAGTTTAGACGATTACATAGTAGGACAGAATGGAGATAAGTTAAATATTCTCAATATTATTGCTGATAAAACAGACCTGTTTGAAGAAATAAAAATGAGGGAGATAAAAGAAAAATTAGCTGAAGGAATAGACAAACTTTCGAAGCAGGAAAAACTTGTTATTTCTCTATATTATTATGAAGAGATGAATATGAAAGAAATTGCAAACATTCTTGATGTTTCACTTTCACGAGTAAGTCAGATTCATGGCAAAGCTATTGTGAAATTAAAAAATTTTTTAGAAACCCGTTGATTAATAAAATATATTTGTTATAATAGATTTAATTTAAATAGGGGGTTTTTTTATGAAAAAGAACATAAAAAAGCTTATTTATCTATTACTTAATGACAAAGATTCTTCTCAAAGAAGATATGCTGCTGAAGAATTATCCCAATATGATGAAAGAGTTATATATCCACTTATTAAGGCATTGAAAGATGAAAGCCCTGCTGTACAGGATGCAGCGACACAGTCATTAATTGCAGTTGGAACATCTGAGGATGAAGATAGATTTCTTACTAATCCGGGAGAGCTTGTTACTTATATGGTTATACCTCTTCTCAAAGAAGAGGAGGCTTATTTGAGAAATACCGCTTTGCTTATTCTTACAGAAATAGGGAGTAAAGCTCCTGAACTTATTTATCAACTTCTTAAAGACAAAGACCCTGATGTTAGAAAGTTCAGCCTTGACCTTATAGCTGATATAAAAACAGGGTTTGACGGAGAAAGAATCGTTCCACTTCTTAAAGATTCAAATGCCAATGTAAGAGCTGCAGCAGCAAGAGCAATAGGAGAATTAAGATATGAAGGAGCTGTTTCAGCATTAATTGAGAGTCTCAATGATGAAGAATGGGTTGCTTTTTATGTGCTTCAAGCTTTAGCATCTTTACAAGCAGAAGAGGCTTCCGATGCTATAGGAGAATTACTTCTCAGTTCAGATTCCTTATTAGTAAAGGCAGAAGCAATAGAAACTCTTGGCAAAATTGGAACACAAAAGGTTATTGCACCTTTATTAAAATATTATCCAGTAGCCACAAAGGATGAAAAAAAAGAAATAATCAAGGCATTAATAAGGGTTGAGGCTATTCCAAAAGAAGCAGATATTAAGGATGAATTGATTTCTTTACTTAAAGACGGAGACTGGGATGAGAAAACGTTAGCACTTAAAGGCATAAAAATAACTAATTTAACAGAAGCCGTTCCTTTTATGGTTGAGGAAGCTGGCAAGCTTGATCCTTCATGCTTTGATTATGATGAAAAAATAGATATTATTCAAGATACGATTTTAAATATTGACTCAGAAGATGAATTAATATTTTTAATTGAAAAAGACAAACTAAAGTACAGAGCAAAGGCATTTGTTATTAATACTCTTGGAAAAATGAGAAGTAATAAAGCCATACCAATTCTATTAAGATTTCTTGAGGATATAAAAAGAGATGTTAGAATAGCTTCTGCAAGAGCTCTTGGTAATATAGGTGATAGAGAAACAATACAACCTCTTGTTAATCGCAGTGTTGAAGATGCTGATGTTAATGTTCGCAAGGCTGCTATAGTGGCACTTGGAATGATTAAAGTCAAAGAAGCTTATAATCCGCTATTAAATCTTCTTGAAAAAGAAACATATCCTGATGTTCTTGAGGCTATAGTTAATTCTTTAATTGAAATAGATGAGGGAAAATTTTTAAGCAATCTTAAATCTTATAAAACCGAAGTAAAACAGGCTCTTGCTAATATTACCTATTCGATGGATATTTTAAATATGCTACTTCAATGTGACAGCACAGAGGTAAGAAAATCTGCTGTAATGGCTCTTGGAAGGATTACAACAGATGATGCTATTTCCAAACTAATAGAGCTTTTATCTTCAGAGGACAAAGAAATAAAGAAATCAGCTATTTCAGCATTAGGAGAAGCACAGCTTTGTTCAGATATACTCTTTGACTGTTTGAAGGACGAAGACCCGTGGATAAGATATTATGCTGTAAAGGCAGTTAAAAAAGGTAGCGATCCAGAAATTTTAATTGAAAAATTAACTCCTTTACTTGATGATCCTTTCCCTCCAGTAGTCATAGCCGTTATAGAGGCTTTAGGCACAACAGGTGGTGGTGAGGTATATGAAATCCTTTACTCTAAAAAAGACCACCCCGATAAAAAGATAAGAGAGAAAATTGAGGAGGTGTTAAGTAGAATATGAGCACCTTAACAGCAACTGCTTCAGTAATAGGTGAAGACACCTTTAGACAGCTTAGGGATTTTATTTATGAAAAAACAGGCATATATGTTCCTGATAACAAGAAATATTTTCTTGAAAACAGGCTCAGCAGAATTATTAAAGAGAAAAATTTTCGTAATTATGAAGATTATCTATATTATTTGAAATACAGTTCAAATAAACAGGACATAGCGAGACTTTTTGATGCTGTAACTACAAATGAAACTTTTTTCTTTAGAGAACCTCAACAATTTGAAGTATTAACAAATAATCTGATCCCTCAGATTGTCAAAGAAAATTCACAGATGGGACGAAAAGATATAAAAATTTGGTCTGCTGCTTGTTCTACAGGAGAAGAACCCTATACAATAGCCATGATTTTACTTGAAAAACCAGAACTTGTCAGCATAAGAAAAGAGATTTATGCTTCAGATATAAGTGAGTCTGTCCTTATGTCTGCAAAAAGGGCAATGTATGGAGGCTATTCTGTGAGAAATATCCCTCCTCAATACATGGCAAAGTATTTTAAAGACTCAGGAGGAATTTATGCTCTCTCAGACATGGTGAAATCTATAGTAAAATTTATGAATATAAACCTTATTGAAGAAAGAGAAGTAAAACAATTAAAAGGTATGGATGTGGTATTTTGTAGGAATGTTTTAATATATTTCGATGACAAGGCAAAGAAAAGAGCAGTATCATTAATATATGATGTGCTTAGACCAAAGGGATATCTATTCGTAGGTACTTCAGAGAGTTTGCACAATGTAACAAGAGCTTTTAGACCTGTGATAATAAACAAAGTAATTGCATATCAAAAAGTTTAATTGGAGGGAAAGCATGAAGGTTCTCGTAGTAGATGATGATAAAACAACAAGGAAAATGCTCTCTCTTATCTTGAAAAGTAAAGGTTATGAAGTGGTAACTGCTGAAAATGGCATGGATGGACTTCAAAAATTAGGAATTGAACAGATAAACCTTATTCTTACAGACATGAATATGCCATACATGGACGGCATAGAGTTTATAAAGCAAGTAAGAGCAAATCCTGAAATATCACATATTCCAATTGTAATGCTTACCACAGAAGCAGATGAGGAGGAAAAACAGAGAGCATACAAAGCAGGTGTTGATGATTATCTTGTTAAACCTGCTACAGGAGAACAGATTGTGGAAAGTATGAAAAGAATTATAAAGAAAATTTTTGGTAAAAAGGAATAGGAGGCAAAGATGTTTAATTTTAAGATAAGAGTTCTTGTGGTAGATGATTTTCCAACAATGCGAAGAATAATAAAAAATCTACTGAAACAGCTTGGATTTGAAAATATTGATGAAGCTGAAAATGGTGAGGATGCTCTAAATAAATTAAAGAGTGGTGAGTATGGACTTGTTGTTTCTGATTGGAACATGCCTGTTATGGAAGGAATAGAACTCTTAAAAAGCATTAGAAATGACCCTCAATTAAAAGACATTCCCTTTTTAATGGTTACAGCAGAGGCGGAAAAGGAAAAGGTTATTGAGGCAATAAAAGCAGGCGTGGATAATTACGTAGTTAAGCCATTTACAGGTGAGGTTCTTAAGGAAAAGCTCGAAAAAATTGCTCAAAAGAAACCTTCTCTTAAAGGAGGACAATGATGACTGATGAAATGGATGAAATAATAAATGAATTCATTATCGAAGCAGAGGAAATCCTTGAAGGACTTGATCCCCTTTTTGTAGAACTTGAGCAAAGAGGACAGGATGCGGAAATAATAAATGAAATTTTTAGAGGAATGCACACCATTAAAGGAGCAGCAGGTTTTTTAGGTTTTCAGAACTTAGTAGATGTAGCACACAGAGCAGAGACTATTCTTAAAAAACTAAGAGAAGGAGAGATGATAATCTCTCCAGAAATAACCGATGCAATTCTCAAAGCTACAGATGTCCTTCGTATGCTTATTTATCACATTAAGACAAAAGAAGAAGTAAAAGAAGATATAAATCCTATTCTAAATCTTTTAGATAGCGTTCTTTCGCAAGCTTCAATACCCCAGGTAGAGGAACCGAAAGTAGCGACAGAGAAAATCGAAGAAATAAAGGAAGGAATAAAGCCTGAACAAGAGGAAAAAGTTATTAAACCAGAGGAGACAGTTTCACAAATTCCTAAAGAGAAGGAAAAAGAGGTAGCAACCCTTAGAGTTGATGTATCAAGGATTGATAAGGTTATGGATTTAGCAGGTGAGATTGTTCTTGCTCGTAATAGACTCCTTAATCTTGCCAACAAACTGGAAGCAAAATATAGCGGCGATGAAAACGTGGAAAGCCTTATTGAAACAACAGCTTTTCTTGACAGAGTAACATCAGATCTTCAACTTGCTGTAATGAAGATGAGGATGCAGCCCCTTCAAAAGGTTTTTGTTAAATTCCCAAGGATGGTAAGAGACCTCGCAAGAAGTCTTGGAAAAGATATAGAGCTTGAGATAAGGGGTGAGGATACGGAAGTTGATAAATCCGTTATAGAGAATATTGGTGATCCGCTTGTTCACATAATACGAAACTCTATAGACCATGGTATAGAGTCTCCTGATGAAAGACTTGCTAAAGGAAAACCTGAGAAAGGGAAAATTTTAATAGATGCCTATCAAAAGGGTACTCAGATAGTTATTGACATAATAGATGATGGTAAAGGAATAGATGTAGAAGTTGTTAAAGCAAAAGCTATTACAAAGGGACTTATAACCCTTGAAGAAGCAGAAAAGATGTCTGATGATGCCATAATAAATTTAATCTTTTTACCTGGTTTTTCAACAAAGGATGTCTCCACAGAAGTAAGTGGTAGAGGAGTAGGAATGGATGTAGTTAAGTCTAATGTGGCAAAGCTAAATGGATATGTTGAGATATTTACAGAAAAAGACAAGGGTACAACTTTTAGAATAAGTCTACCGCTTACTCTTGCCATAATTCAGGCAATGATGATACAGGTAGCGGAGGAAATATACGCAGTTCCTCAATCTATGATAGAAGAAACTTTAAGAGTTAAGGTATCACAATTAAAAGAAGTATCAGGGCAGAAAGTGCTTACAATAAGAGAAAAAGTTTTACCTGTTTTTATTCTTAATGAGCTTCTTGGAGTTTTTGGGCAAAGTGATTCAGATAAAAAATATATACTTGTAGCAAGCGTAGGTGATAGAAGATTTTGTATTGCTGTAGATGCTGTGCTCGGCCAGGAAGAAATTGTTATAAAGACAATTAATGGTATCGATTCTGAAGCCTGTGGAATTATGGGAGCTACAATAACAGGTGATGGAAAGGTTGTTTTAATACTTGATCTTGCTTTGATTTCAAGGAAAGTTTTTTCAGTGAAAGGATAAACAAAAAGGGAAGGAGATATAAAAGATGCGACAGTGCATAGGTTTTCTTTTAAATGAAAATGAGTATATTATTCCTATTCTAAAGGTGCAAGAGATAATAAAAATACCACAGATTACTAAAATTCCAGGAGTTCCCTATTATGTGGAAGGAGTTACTAATTTAAGAGGTAGAGTTATTCCTGTATTAAATTTAAAAAGAATTTTAAATCTTGCAGAAGAAACTCAAGGTAACAAAGTTGTTGTCATCTCAACGGGTAAAATAACTTTTGGAGTCTTAGTTGATAACATAACTGGTGTTGTAAACATTGATGAAAATAATGTGGAACCTGCAGAGGAATTTTTACAGCATGGAGACAATCATATAGAAGGTGTGGCAAGAATAAACGATAGATTACTGATTTTGATAGATATAAAAAAGATAATACCTACAGAAGATCAAGCTCTCTTTGAAGAAGAAATCCTTGATATTCATGAAGAAGAAGATAAAGTTGAAGTAGTTAAAAAGGTAACAAGCATGGGTGGTGAAATTACAGTAAAAGAATTAGTAGACCCGGTAAAATTTTATGAAGACAAGGGAATGACAAGAGATGACCCGAAATATTCGCTCTTAGAGGAGATTGTTAATTTTATGAATACAGTCTCTCAAGGTGATTATGCAAAAGCAGATCAAATAATGAGTAGCATTATTCAAAAAAGCCAGAGTGATTTATTTAAAGAAGTTGGTAAAGTTGCGAGAAAGCTTCATGATTCTCTAAAAAGTTTCAGAGAAGCCTTTGACCCTCGTTTAAAAGAAATGGCAACAGAACAGATGCCAAGGGCAGTTGATCAACTGCAGATGGTGATAAACAAAACAGAGGAAGCAGCCAATAAAACAATGGAAATAGTTGAAAAATATATTCTTAAGATGGATGACCTTGCAAATCATATTAGGGAAATTCAAGGACCTGAAGCTTCAGTAAAATACTTGAAAGAGTTCAAAAACTCTCTTGAAGATGACTTGACAGAAATTCTTACAACCCAGTCTTTTCAGGACTTAACTGGGCAGGTTTTAAAGAAAGTTATCAAACTCGTGGGAGATCTTGAGGTAGAGCTTTTAAAGCTTATTACAACTTTCGGATTAAAATTTGAAGAGAAGAAAACATTAACCAAAGAAGTGGAAAAGGTAACTCAAGAAGATGTAGACGATTTGCTAAAGGAATTTGGTTTTTAAGGAGATATAAAAATATGATAAAAGTACTCGTTGTTGATGATTCTGCATTCATGAGAAAAGCTTTATCATCCATGCTTCAAGAAGACCCAGAGATAAAGGTTGTAGGAACTGCAAGGGATGGGGTTGAAGCTATACAGATGATTCAGGATTTAAGACCCGATGTTGTTACAATGGATGTGGAAATGCCAAGGATGGATGGAATAACAGCTCTTAAAGAAATAATGCAAAAATGTCCTGTCCCTGTAATCATGGTGAGTTCTCTAACAACTGAAGGAGCAAAAGTTACTATTGAAGCTCTTGAGCTGGGTGCAATTGATTTTATTCCTAAAAATCTTTCTGAACTTTCTGTTAATATTGTAAAAATAAAGGGAATGCTTCTTGAAAAGATAAAGACTATTGGGAAAAGAGGACTTATAAGAAGAAAACCAATCATTAAAACACAAGAGCCAAAAATTGAAACTCCAAAGATTGAACCTCCTCTAAAAAGAATATCTACAGAAAGGAAAGTGGGGATTGTATCTATTGGGACATCTACAGGAGGACCAAAGGCTTTACAAGAGATAATTCCAAAACTTCCAAAGGATTTTCCAGTACCAATCGTGATTGCTCAGCATATGCCGCCTAATTTTACAAAACCTTTTGCTGAAAGACTTGACCAGTTGAGTCAACTTTCTGTTAAAGAAGCAGAAGAAGGAGAAGCTATCAAGCCTGGAACTGTTTATATTGCTCCAGGAAGAGGACATATGAGACTAAAAAGAAGGGCTATTGAAACATTAGTCTCAATATCTGAAGATAAAGAGGATTTTATATATCGACCGAGTGTAGATGCTTTAATGCTATCAGTCGCAGATTGTTTCCCTGGCAGAAGTCTTGGGATAATTTTAACAGGAATGGGAAATGATGGAGCAAAGGGATGTAAAAAAATAAAAGAAACAGGTGGAAGAGTATTTGCTCAAAATGAGGAAACATGTGTAGTATATGGTATGCCAAGGGCAGTTGTTGAGGCAGGTATAGCTGATAAAGTAGTGCCTCTTGAGGAAATAGCAGGTGAAATAATAAATGCAGTTTAGGAGGGCTTAATGGAAGAACATATAATAGAAAATATAATTTTAAAAACAGTTGATATCCCTACACTTCCTCCTATAGCAATGAAAGTCATGAATTTAATAAAGGATGATTTTGCCTCTCTAAGTGTTATGGAAGAGACCATTTCTCGAGATCAAGGATTTGTGACCAGATTATTGAGAATAGCTAATTCACCATACTATGGTCAAGACAGAAAGATTGAGGATATTAAACAAGCATTACTTCTAATAGGATTTGAAACTCTTAAGTCTCTTGTGATAGCCACTGCCTTAAGAGACCTTCATAGAAAATTCGGAGTATTTGAACAAAGACTTTGGGAGCATAGTCTTGGAGTGGGACTATGCTCAAGTCTTTTAGCGATAATAACTCGCATGGCTAAACCAGATGAGGCATTAGTATGCGGACTTATTCATGATGTGGGAAAAACTATAATAAATAATTCAATGCCGGAAATATATCCTCAGCTTTATGATAAGCTCTATGAAAATGGGGGAACAATAAAGGATTTAGAAAGTGAAACTTTTGGGTTTGATCACACTATTATAGGTTCTCTCATATCAAAAAAATGGAAATTACCAGAAAAGCTTGAAATGGTTATAACCTATCATCATACATATCCTTATCCTGACTATGAGGATGTTGCCTATGCGGATATTTGTAACATAGTCAGGGTTGCAGATCAAATTTGTAATAGTATTGGAATAGGCTTAAAGAAGCCTTTGGAGATAACAGTAGATTATGAGAGTTTAGACTTATCAGAAGATGCCTATACTGAATTAGTAGGTTTATTCAAAATACAGTTTGAAAAACAGAAGGATAATCTCTTAGGCTAAAATGGTAGCAGATGATAAAATAGATCCTTTAGGTCCATACAGAGGCATTAGACCTCTCAAGGAAGGAACAGTTTTTGCTAAGTTCAAGGTTAAGAAAAAATTTTCAAAAAAAGAAGAAAAACCAGAAGAGGAAAAGCCATTATCAGAGAAAGGCTCTGGAGAACACAGAATTGATATTGAAGCATAATTTGGCGTAAAAAGGAAAAAATTTCCTACCCCTTAAATTTTTTCTATATATTTCATAAACCAAAATTAAAATTTTTCAATATTTTCAATGATTTATTTATGGCATGAGTCTTGCTTTTGAAAATGGGCAGTATATTAAATAGGAGGTAGGATTAATGTATAAAGGAATTTATATAGCAATGACTGGCATGAGCATGAGAGAAAACGAATTATCTTCCATATCAAATAATCTTGCCAATGTTAATACAACAGGATATAAAAGACAAAGCTTTGCAAGCATGCTCTATCCCTTATTATCGGGAAAACCTTCTGACAAAAAAGCAATATACAATGATGCAAGGGCACAAACTTTCTTTGGTACTCAGTATATAGATACCTCTCAAGGAAATCTAAAAAAGACAGGAAATTCTCTTGATATTGCTATTCAAGGAGAAGGTTTTTTTGCTGTTCAAAGGGGACAAAAAATTTTTTATACAAGAGAAGGTTCTTTTACAAAGGATAGTGAAAATTATCTTGTCACTCAATCGGGGCTAAGAGTTCTTGACCAGAATAATAATGCCATATTAATTGACGGTAAAACAATCGAAATAGGACAGGATGGAAATATATATGTTGATGGCAACTTAGTCTCTAAAATTAAAATTGCAAAGGTTGAAGGGTTAACACATGTAGGAAGTTCTCTTTATGAAGGAATAGAAAAAGGAGAGGCAACTGGTCAGATACTTCAGGGATGGATTGAAGGTTCAAATGTAAATCCAATGAATGAACTTGTTCAGATGATTCAGGCAATTAGAAACTTTGAATTTGCCCAAAGAGTAACAATGAATTTTGACCAGCTTGCTCAGCGTGCAGTAAGCGAAATAGCAAGAATATAAAGGAGGTAAAATATGTTAAGGTCACTTTTTACTGCAGCAACAGGAATGTATGCTCAGCAGCTTAATGTAGACGTGATTTCACATAACCTTGCCAATGTTAATACCACAGGTTTTAAAAAAGGTAGAGCTGAATTCCAGGATTTAATTTATCAGACAATGATTCAGCCAGGAGCACCCTCTGATGACGGGACTCAGTATCCTTCAGGAATTCAGGTTGGGCTTGGTGTTAGACCTGTTGCAGTTGCCAAATTTTTTACAACTGGCGATCTTGTGAACACAGGCAATAGTTTAGATTTAGCAATTGATGGAGAAGGTTTTTTTCAAGTCACTCTTCCAGATGGCACAATTGCTTATACAAGAGCTGGTAATTTAAGGATAGATAGAGATGGAAGAATTGTTACCAATGATGGATATCCAATCGAACCTGGAATAACTGTTCCAGCAGATGCTACCAGTATCACAGTAGGAGGAGACGGTAGAGTAACGGTAACACAGCCAGGAACTGTAGCACCAGTTGAGATTGGAACCATTGAACTTGCGAGGTTTATAAATCCAGGTGGATTAAGAGCAATAGGAAAGAACCTTTTTCTGGAGAGTGATGCTTCAGGTGCTCCTACTACAGGAACACCAGGCACAGAGGGAAGAGGTACGATTGTTCAGGGATTTCTTGAAATGTCAAATGTAAATATTGTAGAGGAACTGGCTAATTTAATTATAGCCCAAAGAGCCTTTGATATTAACTCAAAAGCCGTTCAGACTTCTGATGAGATGTTACAAACTGTATCAGCTCTTAAGAGGTAAAGATGAGAAGTTTGAGGTTTAATACTATACTTTTACTTTCTATTGTTTTTATCTTTTTAATTCCATCAAATATTTTTGCTTTTGATGGGGATATTCTTGCGAGACTTCTTAAGGAAGAAATTAGGAAATCATCTATTAATAAAGAGGTAAATATTGGAGATATTAAATTTATAGGTTTTTCACCAAATGGAAACTGCTTACCTGAAAAGTTAAAGATAAGGGAGATAAAAAGACCTAATTCCGTGGAATTTACTTTTTATTGTGGAACAAGACAATACAGAGCCATTGCCACTTATGAAATTCTTCTAACGCTCTATATCTCTCAAAGAAATCTGAAACGAGGAGATGTGATTGCAGAGGAAGACATATTAGAAATTAAGAAACCCTCAGATAAAATGCCTTCTGGTGCCATACGGAATAAAAATGAATTAATTGGTAAGGTAGTGAAAAGAAGCATTTCTCAGGGAATAATTTTAAAGCAAGATCATCTGTACTCAGGAGTTCCAGTTAAGAGAGGTAGTCATGTGCAAGTTTTAATTACCTCTGGCAAAGTCACTATAATGACAGATGGTGTTCTTAAATCTGACACTACCGTAGGAGAAATGGCTAAAGTACAATGTTTTCAAACTGGCAAGGAAATTGTAGGAGAACTTGTAGATAAAGATAAAGTGAGGATATTACTATGAGAAAAATTGCAAGAAAGTATAACTCTATGGATTCTTTATATGGTCAAAGGCATTTGATAGTTAAACTCCTTTTGCTAAGTATTTTTACCCTGCTAATCTCAGCCTGCTCAGAACTTAAAGAGGTAAGAGATATCAAAAATGCGGGAATGCCACCTAAGTATTACCCAGAAGAACCTAAGCAAGTTATCACAAATGAAGGTTCTCTATGGAGGAATAAAGCTTCCCTCTATGAAGATAAAAAAGCACGTAGAGTAAACGATCTGGTAACAATAATAATAAATGAAACAACAACTGCCCAGAAAAAGGCATCTACGTCATCTTCAAGGGATTCTTCTACAAATTATGGTCTTGATACATTTTTTGGTATGAATACTGATTTTAATATTCAAAATCTTCCCTTAATAAACGGGTTTTATAAGGCAGGAAATGTTTTTTCTCCCGCTGTTAAAGGCTCAGCTAAGAGTGATTTTAAAGGAGATGGGGATACCGCAAGAACAGGAAAAATAGCTGGAACAATCACTGCTAAGGTAGTAGAAGTTCTTCCTAATGGAAATCTTGTCATTGAGTCAAGAAAAGAGATTTTTGTGAATAATGAAAAGGAGATACTCGTTTTAAGAGGTATCATAAGGCCTGATGATATAAGTCAGAGCAATACAATTTTAAGTCAGTATGTGGCAGATGCACAGATATATCTTGTGGGCGAGGGAACCCTTGGGGATAAACAATCTCAGGGCTGGCTGGTAAGAATTCTTGATAAAATTTGGCCCTTTTAGAGGAGGTTGAAGATGAAAATTTATAAAAATGTCATTCTGAGCTCAGGGAAGAATCTCCTCCTTATCGTTTTAATTATTATCACTTTTTTCACGAACTCCTATGGTGAGAGAATAAAGGACATAGCTAATTGGTCAGGGATAAGAGAAAACCAACTTATTGGTTATGGCCTTGTAGTAGGCTTAAACGGTACAGGTGATAAGGATGGAACATATCTTTATCAACCAATAGCTAATATGTTAAGCAGAATGGGAATCACTGTTAATGTGAAAGACCTTAAAGGAAAGGTTAAAAATGTTGCAGCAGTTATGGTTACTGCAAAGTTACCTACTAATGTTAAACCAGGAGCAAAAATTGATGTTCAGGTATCCTCCATAGGAGATGCTAAATCTCTTCAGGGAGGAACTCTGCTGCTTACACCTCTTACAGGACCAGATGGTGAAGTATATGCTTTAGCACAGGGACCTGTATCAATTGGGGGTTTTATAGCTACGGGCAAAGCTGCTCAAGCAGTTAAAAATCATCAAAATGTTGGCTATATACCTGAAGGTGCAGTAGTTGAAAAAACTGTAACTGTTGATCTTGCTGGGAAAAGAGAACTGCTACTACTTCTCCATTATCCTGACATAACAACAGCAACTAATATGGCAGAGAAAATTAATCAAAAATTTAAAGCTAATCTTGCAAAGGCTATTGATCCTACTACTGTTTATGTAAGTATTCCATCAACTCTTTCAGGCAATGTTGTCGATTTTATGGCAGAGATTGAAAAACTTGACGTTATTACAGACCAGCCGGCAAAAGTTGTAATAAATGAAAGAACAGGTACTGTTGTAATAGGTTCAAATGTAAAAATTGCTCCAACAGCACTTGCTCATGGTGGGCTTACAATAACAATTAAAGAAACCCCCGAAGTAAGTCAGCCATTACCTTTAGCTCCAAGAGGAGCAACAACTGAGGTTGTTCCAAGAACTGAGGTTAAGGTAGAAGAAAAACACGCTTCCTTGATGGAAGTGAAAGGTTCAACAGTTGGAGAATTAATAAAAGCACTAAATGCATTAGGGGTTACACCAAAGGATTTGATTTCGATACTTCAGGCATTAAAAACTTCAGGTGCTTTAAAGGCAGACTTAGTATTAATGTGAGAAAGAGATGATACCTAAAGTTACACATAAGAATCAGATAGATGAAGCTTCTATTAAACAGGCAAAGGAGCTTTCTAAAAAAATTGAAACAGTTTTCTTAACGGAGATGTTAAAAGTCATGCTTACAGACACCTCATTAACAAAGGATAGGAATATGTCAACTTATATGACAGTTTTAATACCAGAAATAGCAACTATCATGGCTGAAAGAGAAATTGGCATAGGAAGATTTCTGACAGAAAATCCAAATTTTATGAATAGCTTAACAAAAAATGGGAAAATAGAATTAAAACCAATCCCTCAGACTATTCCTCAAGAAACAAGCAATGATGCAAATAAATTAAAAGAAGGAAAAATTTTTTTACCTAAAACTCTTTCTCTTCCTGTAAATGGAGAGATAACATCAAAATTTGGGTTGAGAATTGACCCTATAGATGGGAAAAAACGTCATCATAATGGAATTGATATAGCTGTTCCTGAAGGTACAAATATTAATCCTGTATTACCGGGTAAAGTTATTTATTCAGGTTACTCAAAGGGATATGGAAATTGTGTCATTGTAGAGCACGAAGACGGTATTCAGACAATTTATGCTCATAATTCAAAAAATCTTGTAAAAGTTGGAGATACAGTCTCTAAAGAGACAGTCATTGCTCTTTCTGGTTCTACAGGAAGAACAACAGGTCCGCATTTACATTTTGAGGTAAGGAAAGAAGGAAAACCTGTGAATCCTCTTGCTATGCTAAATAATTACCAAAAAGCGACGATTTCTTAAACAAAAGAAAAAGGAGGTGTTTTTTATGATTGGCGGACCTATAAGAATAGATGGAGTAACACCAAATACAGGCATGATGCCTGAAAAATCTCAAGGTAAAGCTCCTGAAAGAAGCGAGGAAGTATTAACAAAAGATCAGGTAACTGTATCAGAAGCAGCTAAAAATATCTCAAGACTCATGGTGGAGGTTAGCAATATACCTGATATCAGGGCTGACAAGGTTGAAGAGTTAAAGAATGCGATTAATTCCGGTACTTATGAGGTTAAAGGCAGTGAGGTAGCAGGCAAAATGATTAAGGAGGCAATAATTGACAAGCTTGTATAAAGAGCTTGCAAACATTCTGAAAGAGGAAAAAAGATTACTTTCGGAGCTCTATTCTGTTGTATCAGAAGAGCGTGATGCTATTGTAGCTCTAAATTCAAAAGAGCTTGAAAAAATTTTAATGAATAAAGAGGCTTTGCTGGTTAAAATTTCTCTCTGGGAAAAGGAAAGGGAAAAGATTTTAAAAAATCATGGATTAGATGGAAGAACAATTTCAGAGATAATAAAGATGCAATCTAATCAGGAAGAAAATAAAGAAATTTCTGTTATTGAGGAAGTATATAAAACAATGAAATCCCTTCTTTATGCTATTGCAGAAATACAGAAAATAAATGAGCAGTTAATTGATCGCTCAATAATTCATATTGGAACAGCAATTAAATTTTTTGAAAGTTTTGGCATAAAGCCTAAACAGACATTATCAAGGGAGGCATAAATGGCTTTATCTGCTATTTTTGATATTGCAAAAACAGGAGTTTTAACTTATCAGAAAGCCTTGCAAGTTGTCTCCCATAATATAGCGAATGCAGCAACAGAAGGCTATACAAGGCAAGATGTAATATTTACAAATATAGCCTCTGGATTATCAAGCACTGCTGGTATGGCTGGAAGAGGGGTAAGAATTGAGGATATAAGAAGACTATATGATTCCTTTTTAGAACAACAGATTAAAACAGAAAGTTCAAATTTGGCATATTGGGATGTAACTTACAATGGTTTGCTTAAATTGGAGAACATTTTTAATGAAGCCTCTGAGGTTTCTCTTAGTAATACGATAAATGAATTTTTTAATGCCTGGCAGGAATTAAGTCAGAATCCCGCTGGAACTGCTGAAAGAGATTTATTAATTGATAAAGCCCTATATCTAACAAAAAGAATAACTACTGACTATCGCTCCCTAATGAATGAGCGGAATGAACTCTATGTCAATTCACAAAATTTAGTAAATCAGATAAACAGCTATCTTGACAAAATCAATGAACTGAATGAAAAAATTGCAGCAAGTCCTGGTGCTCTCGATATGAAAGACCAAAGAGATATTCTTGTAAAGCAATTAAATGACATTGTTCAGATTAATTATTTTGAGGATAACGTAGGAAGATACACAATACTTCTTGGAGGCATGCCTCTTATAGATGCTGGTAGAGTTTATCATCTGAATGTGGGACTTGATAATAATCAGAATCTAAAGTTCAATGTGGAAACAGCATCGGGATTAGTTGATGTAACCTCACGTATTCAAGGAGGAAAACTTAAGGCGAACATAGATTTAAGAGATGATGTCATCTTAGATTACATGAATAAGCTAAATATGTTTGTTTTTGACCTCACAGAAGCAGTTAATGCTCAGCATAGATTAGGATACGGACTTGATGGCTCAACAGGGAATAATTTTTTCAGTCAACTATATGATTTAAACCTCACTTCAGGTTCAATTAGTAATTTTATTTTTAAAATCGATAATGTAAATAAAAGCACCTATCATCAATATACCATTCAATATGATGGTACAAATTGGACTGTAACTGACAATAGTACAACTCCTTCTACATATATAACTCCTTCAGTAGAGACTTTAACTAATGGATATAAAATAAGTTTTAACGGAATTAATTTAACAATTAATAATACATCACCGACTTTTAACTTTACATTTCAAATTAAGCCTAACACATCCCTTTATTTTGATGTAGCGATAACAGATACTGATAAAATTGCTGCTGCTGGGCAGAACCCAACAGGTCCAAACAGTGGTGTAATGGACAATGAAAATGCAAAGGCAATTTATTCATTGTTGAATTCACAGATTATCGGTAATTCAACTCCAATAGACTATTATAGAGGCATTGTTTCGGAAATTGGAGTTTTTTCAAATAGTGCAAGGGTTCAAAAAACTTTTCAAGAATCCTTATTTCAGCAACTACAAAACAGAAGACAAGATGTCTCAGGAATAAGTCTTGATGAAGAGGCAATCAATCTTGTTAAGTATCAGAAAATGTATGAAGCTTCAGCCAGGGTAATCAGAGTTGCTGATGAGATTTTAACAACACTTTTTGATATGGTTAGGTGATCGCTTTGCGGTCATCCTGAGGGCATGAGCCTGAAGGAGCTATGAAGGAGAGGTAGACAATGAAAGTAACAACAGGTTTTTTCTATCAGACATTTTTTAATGACCTTAATAAACAAATTGAAGCTATGTACAAGGGTCAAAGACAGCTTACAACTGGTAAGAGAGTGCTTTTACCAAGCGATGACCCTATTGCTATATCAAGAATAACAAAATATAGAGCAGAACTCGCTGCTCTTGGGGAGTACTCAAGGGTAATTGATACTGCTAAAATTTATAACTCTTCAATTGAAACAGCTATTAATGATTTAAAAAATATGGTGACAAAAGCAAAACAGATTGCTGTTCAGGGTTCAACAGACACGCTTTCAGCCACGGACAGACTCGCACTGTCGAGAGAGATTGAGACTTTGATACAAAGAAGTATAGATACCATAAATACTAAGGTATCAAACAGATACATCTTCGCAGGATTTAAAGCTGATATACCGCCTGTAAATGAATCGACAGGGCTTTACCAATCTGATACAAATTTGCAAAAGTTAGATATAAACTCTTTTCTTGATGTTGCTGTAAATCTTCCCGCGACAGAGTTTTTTACATTTAGTGGTTCTGGAAATCTGATTTTTACTCCATACAATCAAAATCATACAGGCAATTTACACGATGTAGACCCATTGTCTGCCCTTCTTATGCCTAAACCTACAGGTGGAGCAATAACTGATCCAACAACAGCTTTTACAACCAATGGAGGAACGCTCACCATAAGATTGGGAGAAAAAAATGAGGCTACAGTATCAATTTCAGCAAATGCCTCCTTGAATGATATAAGAGATGCCATCAATAATGACTCTCAGGCTTCTCAATATGTTAAAGCGTGGGTTGTAAATTATGGTACCACCTCTGATCCTGATTACAGACTCGTAATAAACGGTGTCCCTAATGGAAAATCTGACCAGATTAGAATTAATGTGAACTCCACTGATGTTCCAAATACAGGACTTAATCTATTATCCTATGACCCTGTATCTCCCGCTTCAATGATGACACTTGAAGAGAACATACGCGGATATAATTATATAACAGACCCTACTGATCCTAACTATTACAGTTTCAACAATAATTATCTCAATGAAAATTACTACCTGAGGGCACTTCATTTCCTTAAAGTTGCTCTTGAAAATAATGATCAGGGCAGAATTCAGAAGGCTGTTGGATATATAGATCAGATTGCAGATAAACTCTATAGACAACAATCAGTAATTGGTGCAAGATTGAATAAAATAGAAAATATAACCGATTACAATCTTGAATTGGAGACCAATACAAAACAGAATCTATCAAATGACCAAGACGCAGACGCTGTTAAGGTTATCTCCGAACTCAACCAGAGGATGGCGGTATTACAAGCATTGAGAACAACCTTTACTGACTTTTTCCGCAGCAATCTCTTTGACTTCTTGAGGTAAAAGTGTTAGTCCTTACGAGAAGGGCAGGTCAGTCTATAAGGCTTGGAGATGATATTCTTATTAAAATAGTTGATATTGATGGCTCTCAGGTGAAAATCGGTATAGAAGCACCAAAGGGTATTTTAATTTTCAGAGAGGAACTTTATGAAAAACTGAGGGAAAGTAATATAGAGGCATTAAAGACAGCAAAAGAACTAAAGCTTGATGACATTATCTCTTCCAAACATTCTGAGGCACAGAGTGCCGAAGAAAATAAAGGAGTAAAAGAATGATAAAGGTAAAATCAGAACGCTTTGGAGAATTACATATTGATGAAAGCGAAATAATTCACTTTCCTTTTGGCATCCCGGGTGTTCCTTTTAATAGATTTATTATTAAAGATCTCATTGAGCCTGTAAAATGGCTTATAGCAGTTGATGATACCGATGTTGCCATGCTAATAATTTCGCCTTTCATATATTTTCCTACTTATGGTTTTGAGCTTAGTAATGATATTGTCTCTGCTTTAGAGGCAAAAACCGAAGAAGAACTCGAAATATATGTATCTTTACTTAAGTATAATGATGGTGTAGCTGCAAATCTTAAATCACCCTTTGTAATTAATAAAAATAAAAAAATTGGTGTGCAAATACTTCTTGAAGACGAACGTTATAGTTTCAAGGAGCCTATAAAGAAATGAAAATACGGAAAGCAATAAAGTATCGAGCTGTTGTAATAATTTTTAGTAGAGGAGATTAATAATTTAGAGCCATGGATAAGAAGGATAAAATAGAAGAAATTTTTTCAAAAACGATTGACATATCTCCTCATTCGCAGGTAGTTATTAAAGTTATAAATTTATTAAGAAATGAATATGTTTCAATTGATGAGATAGATGAGTGTTTATCTCGAGATAAAGGTTTTACCGCACGATTTTTAAAAATAGCGAATTCTCCTTATTATGGAATGAGAAAAAAAATAAAGACAGTAAAAGATGCATTGATTTTAATTGGGCTTGATACTGCTAAAGCTTTAATCTTAGCAACTTCTACAAGATATTTGTATAAACAGTTTGGAAGTTTTGAACAAAAGCTTTGGGAACATAGTTTAGGAGTAGGTATATGTTCAAGTTTGCTATCTGTTACTACGGGTTTTGTTACACCAGAATTAGGATTAGCATGTGGTATTCTTCATGATATAGGTAAAATTTTTATTTACAATGCTAAAAGCGAGATTTATCCAAAAATTTATGAAGAAATATTAAACTCAGAAAAATCCTCAGTAGAATTAGAAGATAAAATCTTAGGTTGTAATCATACCGAAGTTGGAGCTTTTGTTGCAGAAAAATGGAATTATTCAGACGAAATAAAAAATGCAATTCAATATCATCATACTTATCCTTATCCTAATCCAGAAGAAAGGCTCTACAGAGACATTTGTAATATTATAAGAGTCTCTAATCAAATATGTTGGGAGCTGGGCATTGGATTTAGAAGGAATATTCCTTCAAGTATAGATTCCGAAGATATAAACCTCGATGAGAATTCCCTAAATAATTTGAAAAAACTATTTTTAAATCAATTTAAGGAACAGAAGAATTTTTTATTTGAATAACTTATAAAATTTTTATAAATCATTCATTTAGTAGAGATTAAATCCTAATAATTTTTTTGTAAGTGTTTTTCAATAGTGCCATCATATCCGTAAATGTCTTCAAAAAAATAAAGATTAGAATCTCTAACAACAGTTGTAAAATAGAGAATATATACGGGCATTGGATTTTTTAGGTTAAGGTAAAATGTTTTCTCTCCTTCTAAAGCTTCCTTTATCTTACTATCATCCCAGTTCTTTGTGTTGTTATTTTCAATCAATATTAAAGCCAGAGGCAAGGCTTTTTCTACCCTTATACATCCTGAACTAAAAGCTCTTTTATTTCGTGTAAAAAGTTTTTTATCAGGGGTATCGTGTAGATATACATCAAAATTATTTGGCATGTGAAACTTTATCTGACCTAAGGCATTACTCTTCCCTGCCTTTTGGACTAATCTGAAATTAAAGTTTTTTTCATGTATGTTACTCCAGTCAATAAGAGATGAATTAATCTCTTTGCCATCTAAGTAAACTTTTATATTCTCTTTTGTCAGATAATCAGGATTTTTATTTATTCTTGGCAGTATATCTTTCACAGCTATTTTATGTGGTATATACCAATCAGGATTTATAATTATCTTGGTTATTTTGCTAAAAAGTAAAGGCGTGGGTCTAAAGTCATCCTTATAGTTTTTGCCTACTATTATACGACTCTGTAAAAGGATGTGACTTTTATCATAAAGATTAAGCTCAAAGGATGGGATATTTATCCATAAAAATTTTTCACCTAAACTTTCAGGAAGCCATCGGTATTTCTCAAGATTTAACTTTATTTTTAATATTCTTTCCTTGGGTGATATATTCAAGGCTTGCATTGTATTTTTTCCTATAACACCATCTGCTTCTATGTTATGCAATTGCTGAAATTTTATTATTGCTTGCTTTAATTTTTCATCAAAAAATGTAGACTCTGAATAACTATCAAGATATCCAAGAAGATATAGCCTCTTTCTTATTAATGCTATAGATTGATGTGATTCCCCTTGCTTTATCTTTCCTTTTATTTCTATTCTATTCCATTTTTCTTTGTCCAATAAGACATAATACTTTAATAAATGTTCCCTTAAAAGTCTATAATTTTCATATTTTGGAGAAAGCTTGTCAAAGAGTGCTGATAAATTATCATTTTTGATCAATTCTGCAAGAGTCTGTATTACCTTGTCTTCTTTTTTAGGGAAATCCCATTTTTCAAAAACCTTAACAGGATTTATAGACCCATAATAAGAATGGTATGCAAGTTTGATTAGAGTATTTGTAAGTTTTAATTCATTGTCAAGGATTGACCTTGAAAGATCGATTCTGTAATAAGAAGGTTCCAGTCCTTCAAACTTTGATTTTGCAATTAGTCCCTTAAATTCATTTATTCTTTTTTCGTTCCATATTGGCTGAAAGTCTATAAGCCTATATAAAGCTTTAATTTTTTCACAAGAAAAGACTGCAGAACTACATTTTTTAAGAGAATACTCTATTGATTTAGAGGCAAAAGTTTTATTTGAAAAGATAGCTAAAAATAAAAATTGAAAGACAATAAGAAGTATCAGAAATAATTTATTATTCATGTGACATTGTTTAATATTTAATCTTTTGTTCATCTTCCCTTTATTTACTTATTATAAAATAAGCCAACTTTTGTAGATGAATTAATGTTGAAGATAATATAAAGAGAAACCCTTCTCATTCATATATTGAATGATTAACTCAAGCATTTAAATCAATTTTATCCCCTTTAGTTAGGGATTAATCAGAAAATTGTGTAAAAATTTATACTAAAACTCAAAAAGCTAAGGAGGTAATCAATGGCAAGGGGAAGGAAGCTTAATCCAGAAAGGAAATTCAAAGACTTTGTTGGCTCTATGGAGAAATTTCTACATAGGGCATAATCCCTAACTCTTAAGATTCTTATGGAGGGTATTCTGAATTACCTTATGCAGAAGGAAAGAGAATTTTTATCTACAGAGGAATCCTAAAAAGTATGCAAATGGTACTTACAAAAGAACCCTCACAGCCCACTTTGGGCACCTCCATCAAAGGATTCCCCGTGTGAGGATATCCAATACCTTCAGACTGACCCACCTATCTCAAAGATGGAAACGCTTCAATAAGGAATATGAGGAGTGTTTGCTTGTCTGTCTTGTAAATGGATAAGATTGAATCTTAAAGATAAAAATGCCAACTGTTCCCAATAAGGTAGTAATAATTCCGGCAAAAATAGCCCATCCTCTCGGCATATTTATTTTTAAAAAATTTAATATTTTTTTGATCAACGAAAAAAGAATTGTAACTATCAGTAAAAATCCTGCTGAAAAAAGAATATTTTTTTCAATTTCTTTTGATAAAAATTCATACTCCTCGTCTATAGCTTGTGCATCCCATCCAAATAAAACTATAACAATAACTAAAAAATTTTCCCTCTTATATTAATCTTAAACTTTTTCATTTTTTAATTTAATTGTTTTCTACTTTTAATTTGAAGAATCCTGCAATCCTTATGTCAAGAGCGACACAATGATAAGTTTGAAAACAATTTAAGCATGCCAGAGAGTATATAATAGCAAACTATATTTATAACCCTTTAATCTACAATACAAAAATCTTTTACAGCTTTCGCAGAGATAAGAGTCTCTTGCATCAAGCGGATATGAGCATTGCATTACACATTTTTCACTATGACAAAATTCTTCTAAATTAAAAAGATGTGCAATTTCATGGATAGCCACTTTTTTTAGTCTTGTAAGTAACATTCTTTCATTTTCTTCAAGAAGGTAAGATTTCTGATTTAATCTTTTATTAGAAATTATAGAAATTCCCGCACTTGAGCAAGCTGAACCAAAGACATAATCTGAATCCCGAGTATAAAGATCAACATCCACAATAAGTAACCATTTTTCATGCTCTCGCTCTTTGATTTTCCTTACTTCTTGTATAATATTTTCTGCTAAATACTGATTTCTTCTGCTATTGTAGGCATATTTTAAATCCTGTTCAAAGAAAATTACTTCTATTTCTAAACCATAAACCTTTTTAACATGTTCTTTAATCTCTAATAATATCATATCATCAATTTTGCACATAAGAGCTATAACTATTTTCTGTTTTTTCATAATTTTTAGGATAAGGGATTTAGTTAAAAAGGAACAATATACTATAACCTTTTCTGTTTATGATAAATTCAAGATATTTATTATGAAAGAAAGCATCATAAACAGAATAAGATTTTAAGACTTTGCATTTCTGCCAAATATATTTTATTATTTTTGTCAGCGATTTTTTATAAATTTACTCCTTAACGGGCAATACATGTATGGCTTTAATGACAAGTTTCACCTTATCGCCTGGTTTTAGATCAAGATCTTCACAGGATTCTGTTGTAAGCACAGATGCCATCTCAGCAGGTGTTGTTATCTCATATTTTACTAAACTCATTACATCACCTTTTTTAACTGATTTAACTTTTGCCAATATAGTGTTTCTTGCTCCATACTTCATAAAATTATCCTCCAAATAAAAATTTTTAAAAAACTTTAACATAATTAAACTTATAAATACCAATTGATTTTTTAAATATAAAATTTAGTCCTTCTATAGGGATTGTAACATTTCCTCTCTACTATAATTATTTTCTCAAAACTTTAGTTCATAATTCATAAAACTTGCATTTTTCATATAATATGCAAATCTAAAATAAAAATTTTTGATAAACTATATTGTAGCTATGAATTTTATGGAAACATTGTTAAGTATTTTCATTGGTATCGGACTAAGTGCAGCCTGTGGTTTTAGAGTTTTTATTCCGCTTCTGATTATGAGCATCGCTTCATTAAACGGCTATCTTGAACTTTCTCCAGAATTTGCATGGATTGGAACTTATTATGCTCTTATAGCATTATTAGTTGCAACAATTTGCGAGATTTTAGCATATCATATTCCCTGGCTTGATAATTTATTAGATACCATTTCAACTCCAACAGCAATTATTGCAGGAACTATAGTTACTGCCTCCGTCATCCAAGATATCTCACCATTTTTAAAATGGGCTTTGGCAATAATTGCAGGTGGTACAGTAGCAGGTACTATTCAGGTGGGAACTGTTGCTCTAAGGGGAAAATCAAGTATAACCACTGGTGGAACTCTAAATCCTTTAATTTCAATAGGCGAGTTAATAAGTTCAACGATAATATCCATTATTTCTGTTATTGTGCCACTCCTTGCCATTATCATAGTCGGCATCTTTATAACTATTTTCTTATTTCGCTTTTTCTACAAGCGAAGACAATAGAGTAGTAAATTGTCAACTTTATAAATCAAGTTATTTCCTCAATAACAGACTATTTGCTTAAAGGTTTTTGGCTGAAGAGTTCTTTTAGTGCTTTTTTATTTTCTTTGATAGCCAACAGATAGTTGAAACAGTTGATTTTGTCATTCTTAAAACTATAGAGATTACACCTGCTACAAAGAGAAGTTTTAATGCAAACTTCATGATTCTTGTCCTTCAGTGTTTTCTGTTTTACAAATTTTAAGAAGTATATCAATGGCTGTAGAGACTCTCTCTGAGTTATAGCTTGAAAGAATGCTTAAAATTCGCTCCTCCTCAATGATCTTAAGTTCTTTTATTCTTTTTATCAAGTCATAGCAGAAGTTTATCTGTTTTTCTGTTGGTGTTTTATCTTTGTAGTAAACATCTATGTATTTTTTTATTTTAAGATAAAGATGTGCAAGGGCAATTGTATCCATACTGCAGTATTTTGCAATTTCCCTCTATTTTTCATTGATAAACATATCCTTTACAGTCTCTCCCCTGTGTTTCTCTTTAGAAGTCTTTAATCCAAAATGCCTTAAAACAAAGTCAAGACTGAACTTACCCTCAAAACTACCACGTGATAGAAATTCACATATATCAATATGAAATTTGGAACTTCTGCTGTCAGATATAACCCACTCAGGAAGTTCTATCCCGTGTATCATCCCCCTTATGAAAAGAAAGCCAACATCAAAGTTTCTTCCATTGAATGTCACTATCTGATTTATTCCTTTGCTTTCTATATCTGAAAAGAAGTTTTCAAGAAGTTCCCTCTCTTTGGAAAATATATTGTCCAGTCTGCTTTCTTCAAACTTAATTGGATAGTAGAGAATTTTTAAAGAATTCCCCATGTATAAAGCATTTTCCTCAAAGGGCTCATTTTCTGCTTCAGTAAGATACCATACCTTAGTCTGCTCTATATCTTTGCTATCTGTGTCAATATAACTAACAGATACTGCTATTACATTGGAAATATAAAAATTTAGAGAGAGGGAATCAATTATTTCTTCTTCAGTTTTGTTACTCTTCCTATTTCTTAAATAGGCAAAATCATGATAAAGTAAGCTTTTCTCTGAAGCAAAAGTTTCAATGTCAAAAACAGCAACTTTCATAATTTAAAGATTTTTAAGCCGGTATTTTTTGTTTAAGTAGTGTTATTTCCTTTAGAAGTTCAAGATAGTTGTTCTCAAGTCTTCTGAATTCATCAACATCAATTTTTCTTTCAAGTATTCTCCTTAGCTCTCTTATCTCAGCAAGTATGTTATTTATCTGAAGCTCAATTGATGAAAATCTCCCCATATTGTAATTAAAATGGTCCTCAAATCTCTTGTTCATGTCAGTTCTCATTTCCTCAAATCGTGAATTCATATCAGCTCGTAATTCCTCAATTCTTTTATTCATATCTTCAAATCGCTTATCCATTCCATCAAGCCTTGTTTTTATCACAGCAATATCCCTTTTATTTCCTCAAGCTCAAGAACTATTACGCTTTTTATTGCTTCAATGACTATCTCTTTTATCTCCATTTATTACTCCTCGTTAAGCATTTCTTCTGTATTTTATCCTAATCAGCTTCATTTGAAACTAAAATTTTAAATTAATTTTTAAATTAGTATCTTCATGCCTGATAAAGTATTGTCCCTATGGATTGATATTTTATGACAATCTATGGTTTGTCTATACTTACTGCCGTTTAAGGGAAGACTTCAGAAACTTTGCCTTAGACAGAATCCTTGAGATAGAGGAAATGGGCACAAAGTTTGAAAGGCTAACAGGTTTTTACCTAAGAGAAAGTCCCTCTGGCATCCTTCTGAAGAAAGAACAGAAAATTCTGATGGAACACTGGAACTCACCTTTACAGTCTCAAACAAAGATGAGATCAAATGGTGGCTTTATACATGGATACCCCATATTGAGATAATTGAGCCTGAAAGCTTGAAAGAAGAGACGAAAAGGGAAATAAAAGAGGCATTAAAGAAAATCTGAAAATGATAATTCTCAAAGACAGAGCCGATGCCATACTTGCATTGTCAATCTTTTTTCTTCCCAAAGTAGTTATTCCATTTTAGCTAAATATACCCTTTTATGAACAATTCTACTATGTGGGTTTTCATCTTGATTATTGTATTAAACTTTTCAAACTCCTTAGTTTACAACAGCAAAAACATAATAAAAGCCTCAATATCCTTTACTGTAAGATTAACACTAAGCTTTGCCCTTACAGAGGCATTACTGATAAATAATTCCTATTTGGATATTTATTAAAAGTAGCATTTAGAATTATTAAAAACATTGCCACAAAGTCCCACAAGATAGCTAAATAAAGATATTTGGGGAGAGATGGTGGAAATTTAAGATAATAGTAATGCCTGCTTATGAGCCAAATGCCTTTGCCTTCTGGCATGGAAGCAAAAACGCAATAAAGTTACTCACACCATTTAAATTAGCAATAGGTGGAGTAGTTCATCTCATAAAGAAAGCCATCTACAAATCATATGAATATGATGCAGATAAAGTAGCAGTAGAGATACTGATACATGCAGGACTAACCCAAAGAAGTGCAATTAGATTTTTTGAGAAATTAATGCAAATGGAAGGTAGTGAAAAAAGTATTTTTAAGAATATAGTATTTTTTATTAAATTCGTTATAATAATCTCATAAACTACCTTGACAGGCTAAATAAAATTGAAGAGCCGATTAAAAGAAAAGCTCTCTTTGTGGCAATACTTACAAAGGAAATTAAAAAAAGAAAGTGTCTTAAAGAGCCTATCATAGTGGGCGGATTAGCTTTAGAAATACATACTTAAGGAAGCTACACTACTGGTGATATTGACATAAAAGCTGATCTACGGATACTTAGAGAAATACTTACAGAATGGGATTTTAAACAAGAAGGCAGGGTTTGGTTTAAAAAAGATTTAGATATATACATTGATTGGCTTGGAAGTAGTCTTGATGAGGGTGAAGAGGCTGAAAAAAGGAGAAACAAAGTGTTAATTGAAGATGAACTAACAATAAATTTGATTTCCATAGAAGATTTGGTGATTGATAGGTTAAATGCCTATAAATATTGGCATGACAAACGATGCACTTTTATGGGCAAAAGCACTCATAAAGGTAAAAAAATTGACAAAGAAATTAACATTTCCTATTTACAGGAAAAAGCAAAAGCTGAAGGTCTTGAAGATGCCATTGAGGAGCTAATAAATGACAGACTATGAATATGAACAGTTAAAGAGAGTAGCAAAGCAAGCAAAAGAAGAATTTGCAAAAAAGGGAATATTGCTTGAAAAAAGCTCAAGAATTAAACCAATAAACAGACAAAAGGAAAGATTAATATACATGATGGTAGTTGACAGGATTGAAAAATACCCACCAAAGAAAAAAGAAAGCTACATTGTCTTGCCTTATTATTAAATTTGCAATAATCAAGATTTAATCTGACATTTCCTCCTTTTTATTTCCGTTTAGTATAACACTTTTTTAATATTATATTGGTTTACAGAATGGTATAAATAATGGATTTTTCTTATTTAAAAAACTAAAAAGATAATATTATGTCCTGATTAAACACAAATAAATAGATTTTATCAATCTTGATTACTATGTCCTTTTAAAGCTTTTATTATAGCATCTCTTCCATGTACATTAAGCTTTTCACAAATTCTTCTAACATAAGTCTTTACAGATGATTCTGATATTTGAAGTGACATAGCTATTGTTTTGTATGTTTCTCCTTTTATTAGATGCTTCAAAACCTCTTTTTCTTGATGTGAAAACTTTATTGGGCAGGATGAAATAATTTTATCTATTGGATCAAGATTATTCTGCTGAACATTTGATGGATTTTTATCTGTTTTTAACAAAGCATAGTCTTTTAAATTTTTATAGTTTTCAGATTTTATGTAATACTTTCCCCATAAAAAATAAAAAATAAAAAAAGAAAGCGTAAGAGCAATATTTCCAAAGACAATTAAATAGTTTAGTGTATAAGATGCATTGATACTGATTAATTCACCACTTAAAATTGCAAGGCACATGACGCCAAGTCCGTAGCTGACTCTTTTTATGTTAAATCCATTTTCAATAAGTATGAAGATTAAATAAAAATCAATTATAGCAAAGGAAGCCTGAAGTAAAAACATGCTTATATTTATTGAATATATATCTCCTACTTTAAAAAGAGAAAAAGCGAGCATGCTTAAAAAAATACCAAATCCAAGTGCGAATTCCTTGTTTTTATTTATAATGTAAATTCCTACTAAAGCAAAAATTACATAAAAGGCAAGTTCTAAGTTATCAACTATTGCTATTTTCTTGTATTCGTCTATAAGAAATCCGTATAGAAAGCCTCCGATAAGATAGAAAAAATAAATAAAAGGTAGCCTTAACTTTAGATCTTTTAAATCAGTTTCTCTAATTTCACTGGGAGATATAAAAATTATATAAAGAAGAGCTAAAGAGATTATGAAAAATTTTAAAGGCATATAAAGTGGCAAAAATGAAAGTAATGAGACAAAAATATTTCCTATAGCTAAACCTACACCTATTGATAAAAGAGGCTTAGGAGAAATTGATAGAATAGATAGAGTTCTAAGGACTACGGCAGCACTAAAAAAGCCAACAAAGATCAGCAATATATGTTTATAAGTTGAAATAATAGGGAAAAGAATTGTAGCTAAGATGACCATTAATGTGCAAAAGGATGAAATTTTACTCCAATCAGTTTCTTTTATCAATCTGGAGGAAGCAAAAAGGCCAATTATGTGCGGCACAATAAAATAACTAATCGTATAATTTCCATTTGTTGAAATTAGATGTCCTTTTAAAGGAAAGGATATTAACCAAAAAACATAAAATGCAAGGGTCAATGCTTCTTTCAACCATTTGTAATTTAATAAATAAATTACCATGATATTTTGGTATTTTAACATGGTTTACAAAAAGTTGACAGAAATTTTATAAGGTTTACAGAAAAAGTGACTTTACATTGATATTTGCATTGTAAATAATAGAGTGAGTAGATTGAGGTCTTTCTTTTCCAATGTGTTTTCTAAAAATCTTATTTGGAGGAAAATATGTGGCTAAACTTTTATTTCAAAGTTTTCTTAGTCCTATTTGTGTTGTTTTTTACTAGCAGCACAGTTCATAGTCAACAAGAGTTTCATTTAACCAATGAAATCTCCTTTACTTCCAACAATGTATCAGGTCCTGGTTATCAAAGTTCCTCCCTGACAGAGGGTTTTCATTATCTTAATGTCCTTGGAGTAACAGGTATGGGTAAGGTCAAGGGCTTCGACTACAATCTCAACTTAGGTATAAAATCCACCGATGACAGAGCCAATGACCCAAAAACACACTCCCTTACAAATGCTCAGCTGAGGATTACAAACAAAATTCATACTTTTAACTTAGGTGACACCTTTGAGTCTTTCTCTCAGTATACTCTAAGTAGTGCCATAAAGGGTGGTTCCTATAAGTATGTAGACCCTTTAATGAAACTTCCTGAAGTAACCCTCATTTATGGTGCAGCTTATCCAAGGTGGGATAGCTTATGGCGAGACAAAAAGACGGCGGTTTTAGAAAGGCAAGCATACGGAGGTAGAATTAAATATAATCTGAGCGAAGAATTCTGGGTAGGATTCAACTATCTTAGGTCAGAGGATGATAAAAGAAGAACAAGTTCAGATGCCCTTTATGACAACACTCTTTATTCCTTTGACTTTGAATACAGACCCCTTCCTGGAGCGACAATCTCAAGTGAGTTAGCGTTTAATTCAACGAGAAAATCTGAGCAAGAGGGTGAACCATATAAAGAGTATCATGGATTAGCCTTTAAGATAACCGCCATTGGAGACAAAGACCCAAGCAGAGTTACCCTTGAGTATGAGAGAGTAGAGCCAGATTTTGAAACACTACTCGGTTCAGCTACTGCTGACAGAGAGAAGTTTAAATTCAAATGGAGATACAAGCACACAAAAGACCTGATTTTTAATATGGGCTTCCTATGGTATAGAAATAACCTTGAAGGACAGAAGGCAGATGGAACAACCCATTACTACAAACCCGAATTTGGTGTGACAATAAGAAAGCTTTTTGGAAGACAGTATGCATCTACAGACATTTCCTATAAATTAAGCAGAAGCTATAACAAAACATCTAAAACAGACCATGTGATAAATCTTAACTACAGAGACCGATTCGGTCCATTTGATTTTGATGGAAATCTCGGATACACTTCCTATGACACAAAGGGTGCTTCAAGAAGCAAAAGCTATGAGTTCATCTATAATGGCTCTTTAAGTAGCAGACACACTCTCGGAGATTATATTCTAAAGCCTTCTCTTTACCTCGGTGGCTGGAGTGCAAGAAATGAACTTGAGGACAAATCAGACATTATATATGAGTACTCACTGGGATTGGGCTTTGAGATACCTAAATACAATTTAAATTCTGATTTAAGATTTGGAATGAACAAGCTTGAAAAAGACACTGGAGATGACTCTCAGAAAGCCTTTGGAAGCTTGAGCATTTACTACAAGCCAAAGTTCCTTGAGAAGCTAAAATACAGCATGCTTTATCTAAGAGCCTATGTAAATGATTACAGATTCACAACAGGTTCAAATAACTTTAGAGAGACAAGCATTACTTTTGGGTTAAATCTTGAGCTATAGGAGAAAATCATGAAAATCACAAAATTGCCATTATTAATAGTTGTTATAGTTTTTTGTATAAGCATAATTTCCGTCTCGGAGGCAAAGTGGTGGATTTTTGGAGTATCTGAAGATGAGATAACAATAAAATATCTTTATCTGAATAACATTTCCTATGATGAACTTGGTCCAAAGGTGACTGTCTATAGAGAAACCTTAGAAGATGGAAACATAATAATAAGGGGAAAGGCAACGGTTAAAACAGGCAATATCGCAAACGTCAGAATTTCAACTAATAACAAAGAAAGCTGGGAAAAGGCAAGGCTTTCAAGGGATGGAACGTTTGAATATATATTCAGACCAGAAATCAATAAAACTTATACTGTTTTAGTTGAGATAATGGATACGAGGGGAAAGACAAATGATATTGAAGCAACAAGGAAGGAGATAACCGTATCAGAGAGAAACATCGCTGCAATGGTAAAGGAAGTTCTTGAGAAAATGGCAGAGGCATACAGAAGAGAGGATGCAGGA
>DYFF01000002.1 GCA_020725335.1 Thermodesulfovibrio sp.
ATAGCTCAGCGGTAGAGCGTCAGCCTTCCAAGCTGAGGGTCGCGGGTTCAAATCCCGTTTCCCGCTTTTTTATGCCCATGTAGCTCAGTCGGCAGAGCACGTCCTTGGTAAGGACGAGGTCACCGGTTCGATCCCGGTCATGGGCTTAAGAGGTAAGAAAATAAAAGTTTAAGAGACTTTGAAGGAGGAAGAGAATGGGAAAGGCAAAATTTGAGAGGAAGAAGCCGCATGTGAATGTAGGGACGATAGGGCATATTGATCATGGTAAGACCACATTGACGGCAGCGATAACGAAGTATTTGAATTTGAAGGGTATGGCGCAGTACAAGAGTTATGACCAGATAGACAATGCACCGGAGGAGAAGGCGAGGGGTATAACGATAAACACGGCGCATGTAGAGTATGAGACAGACAAGAGGCATTATGCGCATGTAGACTGTCCTGGGCATGCAGACTATATAAAGAACATGATAACAGGAGCAGCGCAGATGGATGGTTCGATATTGGTGGTAGCAGCCAATGATGGGCCGATGCCGCAGACGAGGGAGCATATACTGCTTGCGAGGCAGGTAGGAGTACCATACATAGTAGTATTTATGAACAAGACGGACATGGTAGATGATCCTGAGTTATTGGATTTAGTAGAGCTTGAAGTAAGGGAGCTACTGAGCAAGTATGGATTTCCTGGGGATGAGATACCGATAGTAAGGGGATCAGCGTTGAAGGCATTAGAGAGTGGGAGCAATGATCCTAATGCAGGGGAATATAAATGTATACAGGAGTTATTGGATGCGTTAGACAGTTACATACCTGAGCCTGAGCGACCGATAGACAAGCCATTTTTGATGCCTATAGAGGATGTATTTACGATATCTGGTCGTGGCACAGTAGTTACAGGTAGAGTAGAGAGGGGGATAATCAAAGTAGGAGATGAAGTAGAGATAGTAGGATTAAGGGAGACGCGTAAGACAGTAGCTACTGGAGTAGAGATGTTTCGTAAGATATTGGATGAAGGAAGAGCTGGAGACAACATAGGAGTGTTGTTGAGGGGAGTAGGCAAGGATGAAGTAGAAAGAGGAATGGTATTAGCGAAGCCTGGTAGCATTACACCGCATACGAAGTTCAAGGCAGAGGTATACGTATTGACGAAGGAAGAGGGAGGTAGGCATACGCCATTTTTTAATGGATACAGGCCGCAGTTTTATTTTAGGACGACGGATGTGACAGGGGTGATAAAGTTACCTGATGGAGTAGAGATGGTGATGCCTGGTGATAATGTGAACTTGAGTGTAGAGTTAATAGCACCTATAGCGATGGAAGAGGGGTTAAGGTTTGCCATACGAGAAGGTGGAAGAACCGTAGGTGCAGGAGTTGTTACAGAGGTGTTGGAGTAAAAGATGAGAACTATAATACTTTTCCAATGCACTGAATGTAAAGGCAAAAACTATTCTACAACAAAAAATAAAAAAACTACTCCTGATAAGTTGCAGTTAAAAAAGTATTGCAAACACTGTAGAAGGCATACTTTACATAAAGAGACAAAAGCATAATAGGCCAGTAGCTCTAACGGCTAGAGCACCGGACTCCAAATCCGGGGGATGGGGGTTCAAATCCCTCCTGGCCTGTTTTGTATATTTTTAGAGGTGATAAAATGATAGGAAAAATAAAAAATTTTTTCCAAGAAGTTAAAATTGAGGCGAAAAAGGTTAATTATCCTAAAAAAGAAGAAGTTATTGCCTCAACGTGGGTTGTGATTGTAACAGTTTTTATTATTTCTTTTTTTCTTGGACTCATAGATTTTATTCTTTCAAAAATTATAAGTTCTTTTATCGGGTGATGTAATGACAAAACGGTGGTATGTAATACATACAATGGCAGGATTTGAAGAAAAGGTTAAAGCTTCTATAGAAGAAAGAGTCAAAACAAAGGGGCTTGAAGATAAGATATCAAGAATATTAATACCTACAGAGAAGATCATAGAGGTAAAGGGAAAAAAGAAAAAAGAAATGGAGAAAAAATTCTATCCTGGCTATATTCTTGTAGAAATGGAGCTCGACGAAGAAGCATGGCATCTTGTAAGAACTACCCAGAGGGTAACGGGATTTATTGGAGGCACAAAACCAGCTCCAATTCCTCAAGAAGAAGTAGATATGATTCTGCAACAGCTCGAAAAAGGAAAAGCACCTCAGGTGAAAACTCATTTTGAGAAAGGTGAAACTGTAAAGATTACAGATGGTCCTTTTTCCAATTTTACTGGAGTTATAGATGATGTTGATTCAGAGCATGAGAGAGTTAAGGTTATGGTAAGTATATTTGGAAGACAGACACCTGTAGAACTTGCCTTCTCACAGGTTGAAAAGGTTTAAAGGAGGAATAAATTATGCCTAAAAAAGAAGTCACAGCACAGGTAAAACTTGTAATTCCTGCAGGCAAAGCTAATCCTGCACCACCAGTAGGTCCTGCCTTAGGACCACATGGAATTAATATTATGGAATTTTGTAAGCAATTCAATGCCCAGACTCAAGCAATGGGAGACACACTTATTCCGGTTGTTTTAACAATTTACAAAGACAGATCCTTTACGTTTATACTTAAAACTCCTCCAGCTTCAGAGTTAATTAAGAAATCTGCAGGCATCATAAAGGGTTCTGGGGCAACCGGAAAGGAAAAAGTTGGTTCTTTAACTATGAAGCAAGTTGAAGAAATTGCTAAGACAAAACTACCTGATTTAAATACAAAGTCTTTGGAATCTGCAATGAAGATGATAATAGGCACAGCAAAAAGCATGGGCGTTGAGATAAGGGGGTAAGTATACATGGGCAAAAAATTAGCTGCGGTTAAAGAAAAACTTGATTTACAAAAAGAATACACCTTAGAAGAGGCTGTTGATATTCTGAAGGAAAATAGTTTTGCAAAATTTGATGAGACTGTGGAGCTTTCCTTAAATTTAGGGATTGATCCAAGAAAGTCAGATCAGGTTGTAAGAAATACTGTTGTTCTACCACATGGAACAGGTAAGGAAGTAAAAGTGCTTGTATTTGCAAAAGGTGAAAAGGAAAAAGAAGCAAGAGAGGCCGGTGCTGATTATGTTGGAGCTGAAGATTTAATTGAAAAAATTCAGCAAGGTTGGCTTGAATTCGATAGAACTATAGCTACTCCTGACATGATGGGACAAGTCGGTAAGCTCGGTAAAATTTTAGGTCCAAGAGGCCTTATGCCTAATCCAAAGCTTGGAACAGTTACGTTCGATGTAGGAAAGGCTGTAAAAGAATCAAAGGCTGGGAAAATTGAATATAGAAATGATAAAGGTGGAGTAGTTCATGTTCCTATTGGTAAGCTCTCTTTTGACAGAGAGAAACTTGTAGAAAATGCAGTGGCTGTATTAAAGTCTGTGGTAAGAGCAAAGCCACCAACATCAAAGGGAAAGTATATTAAAAAGGTTGTCATGTCCTCAACTATGGGGCCGGGATTGAAGATTGATATATCAAAATTAAAACTATAAACAGGCTTTGCCTGTTTTTAATAATCTGAGACAGCAGGTGTCTAAAGGCTTAAAGGGCTATCCGCCTGCCGAGATTATGGAGATTAAAGATTATGAAACCTTCATATGCACGCCGCTGTCCGAGAAAGGAGGTTTATTCTGAGTACCACAAAAGAAACCAAGAAAAAGAAAGTGGATGAACTTGTAGAAAGGCTATCCAGGGCTAAATCTTTCATCCTTACTGATTTTCAGGGACTAACAGTTGCTGAAATATCAGAATTAAGGCAAAATATGAAAGACTCTGGCTCGGAATACAAAGTATGTAAAAATACTCTTTTAAGGATAGCCTTAGGCGATGCAACCTTTAAGGAACAATTAACTGATGCCTTAAAAGGTTGCACAGGTGTTGTTTTCGGTTACGAGGATCCAATTGTTGCTGTCAAAAGGACAATTGAGTATGCAGAAAAAAACGAAAAGTTCAAACTTAAGCATGGAGTTGTAGAAGGAAAAGTATACTCTCCAACTGAACTAAAAGAGATTTCAAAACTACCATCTAAGAATGTTTTACTTGGAATGCTTCTTGGTGGAATGAGTTCTCCTCTTACAAAAATGGCATATGCTATGCAAGCAGTCAATAGCAAACTTCTTTATGCATTAGAAGCATTAAAAAATAAAAAAGCTCAATAAAAAGGAGGAAAATTATGGCAGTTACAAAAGAAGAGGTTTTTCAGTTTTTTGACAATCTTACTATCTTAGAACTAAGTCAGTTTATTAAAGAATTTGAAGAGAGATATGGAGTCACAGCAGCAGCACCGGTAGCAGTGGCTGCAGCCGCCGCAGCACCAGCAGCCGCCGCAGCACCAGCAGATGAAGAGAAAACAAGTTTTGATGTAATCTTAAAGGCAGCAGGAGACAAGAAAATTCAAGTAATTAAAGTAGTGAGAGAATTAACAGGTCTTGGTCTTAAAGAGGCAAAAGATTTAGTAGATGGTGCTCCAAAACCAGTAAAGACTGGTGTATCTAAAGAGGAAGCAGAGACAATTAAATCAAAACTTGAAGCTGAAGGTGCAACTGTAGAATTGCAGTAATTTAATAACTTTAGAGAGAAGGAGAACCATGATAAAGCCATTAAGAGAGAGAATAAATTTCGGAAAGGTGCCTCCACTTGTGGAGGTGCCTTATCTTCTTGAATTTCAAAAGAAATCTTTTGAAAATTTTCTTCAAAGAGATGTGCATCCTTACGACAGGGTAGAAGATGGACTACAGGCAGCATTGAAAAGTGTTTTTCCGATAAGTGACTATAATGGAACCACTACTATAGAATTTCTTTATTATACAGTAGGTGAACCAAAATTAACTCCCTATGAGTGTATGGTAAAAGGTCTTACTTATTCAGTCCCAATAAAAATGAAGGTAAGGCTCAATATTTGGGATAAAGATGAAGAAGGGAAAAAATTTCTAAAGGAATCAAGAGAACAAGAAGTGTTTCTCGGCGATCTTCCTATGATGACAGAAACTGGAAGCTTTATTATAAATGGAGTTGAAAGAGTAATAGTTAGCCAACTGCATAGATCACCTGGTGTTTATTTTGCTCCTGATAAAGGAAAAAGCAGAATAAGTGGTAGATTTTTATATGCTGCACGAGTTATTCCAGTCAGAGGCTCATGGCTCGATTTTGAGTTTGACTCTAAGGATCTTTTGTATGTAAGAATAGATAAAAGGAAAAAACTTCCAGCCACAATAGTTCTAAAGGCACTTGGGTATAATAATGAAGACCTTCTCAAAACTTTCTATCCAATAGAAGAGATAAGAATTAAAGATGAAAACACTTACACAAGAGTTGTAAGTGATATTCTCGCAGGAATAAGGATAAAAACTGATATTTATAGCCCTGATGGAAAAGACTTAATAGTTAAGGAAGGAAGCAAAATAAGTAAATTTGCCCTTAAGAAAATGAAGGAATTAGGTATAAATGAAATTCCCATTTCTAAAAGCGAAATAATCGGACGTATAACTCTTTCAGATATAGTTGACCTTGAAACAGGTGAAGTTATAATTGATAGTAACAAAGAAATATCAGAAGAAGCTTTCCACAGAATATTAGCTGCAAAGATAGATAAATTACATCTACTTTTTATTGATAATTTACATTATTTACCTTCTTTAAGAGAAACTCTTTTGACAGATAGAGTGGATAGCAAATCGCAGGCATTGAGAGAGATATATAAAAAATTAAGACCAGGTGAGCCAGCTACTGAAGAGGCTGCGGAAGAACTGTTTTATGGATTATTTTTCGATCCAAAAAGATATGACCTTTCTGTTGTTGGAAGATTAAAATTAAATCAAAAACTTGGTCTTGACATTCCTCTTGATGTAAGGGTTCTTACAGATAGAGATATTATAGAAATTGTTAAATATTTGTTATTACTGAGAACAGGTAAGGGTGAAGTAGATGACATAGACCATCTTGGTAATAGAAGGGTTAGAGGAGTCGGAGAACTTTTAGAAAATCAATTTAGAATCGGTCTTGTACGAATGGAAAGAGCAATAAGGGAAAAGATGACCATTACTGAAATAGAAAATGCTATGCCTCACGATCTCATTAATACAAAACCTGTGATGGCAGCAGTAAAAGAATTCTTTAGTTCCAGTCAGCTTAGTCAGTTTATGGATCAGACAAATCCTTTAAGTGAGATAACACATAAGAGAAGACTGAGTGCCTTAGGTCCGGGCGGATTAACAAGAGAAAGAGCAGGCTTTGAAGTTAGAGACGTCCATCCCACACACTATGGAAGGATTTGCCCTATTGAAACTCCAGAAGGTCCGAATATCGGACTAATAACATCTCTTGCTACCTATGCAAGAATAAATGATTATGGTTTTATTGAATCTCCTTATAGGAAAGTTGTTGATGGAAGAGTAACTAAAGAAGTTGCCTTCCTCAGTGCGCTGGAAAGTGAAAATTATATTATAGCTGAGGCTACAACTCCTTTAGATAACAATGGAAATATTCTTGGAGATACAGTATCTGCAAGGGTAAAAGGTGATTTTAAAATGGTATCTCCCCAGGAAGTACAGTATATGGATGTTTCTCCTAAACAGATTGTCAGTGTTTCTGCTTCTTTAATTCCCTTTTTAGAAAATGACGATGCTAATAGAGCTTTAATGGGTTCAAACATGCAAAGACAAGCTGTTCCTCTTGTCCAAACAGAAGCTCCTGTTGTTGGTACAGGAATGGAGCTTTATGCAGCTCGAGACTCAGGATGGCTTGTTATAGCAAAGAGAGCGGGAGTAGTTGAAAGCGTTGATGCTACAAGAATTGTAGTGAGAGTTACTGAAGAGGGAGGAGGAGTAGACATTTATAAGTTGATTAAATATCATAAATCCAATCAGGGAACATGTATGACACAAAAACCAATCGTCAAGGCAGGACAGATTGTGGAAAGAGGAACAATTCTTGCTGATGGTCCCTCTATGGATAAGGGTGAACTCGCCTTGGGAAGGAATGTATTTGTTGCTTTTATGCCCTGGGGTGGATATAACTTTGAGGATGCAATCTTAATAAGTGAGAGATTAGTTAAAGAGGATGTTTATACTTCTATTCATATTGATGAATTCGAAGTGGAGTGTAGAGATACCAAACTCGGGCCGGAAGAAATAACAAGAGAGATACCGAATGTAAATGAAGAACTTCTTAAGAATTTAGATGAAGATGGAATAATAAGAATTGGAGCTAAGGTTAAAGCAGGAGATATTTTAGTAGGTAAAGTTACACCAAAAGGAGAAAGAGTATTAACTCCAGAAGAAAAGCTGCTTTATGCAATATTTGGGGGAAAAGCCGAAGATGTCAAAGAGAGTTGTCTCTATGTTCCGCCGGGGATTGAAGGTGTTGTTATAGACGTAAAGATTTTGACGAGAAAAGGTAAAGAAAAAAGCAATAGAGCAAAAGCCATAGAAGAAGAGGAAATCAGGTCTTTAGAGCGAGATAGAGATGATGAAATCAGGATACTTAAAGAGAGTAAAGCAAGTAGAATAAGAAAAATTCTAAAGGGTAGAGTTGTTTTAGAGGATATTAAAAACCTTAAAGATGGGAAAGTTTTGTGTAAAAAGGGAGAGAAATTAAACGACAAGATCGTAAACTTACTTGATGTAAATCAATTGATGAAGATCAAAGTGGAAGATCCAGATGTAAAAGCAGAGATCAATAGAGTTAACAAAGAAGTAGAGCAAATTATAAAACAAATTTTTGCTAAATATCATGAAAGGATTGAAAGAATCAAAAAGGGCGACGAACTGCCTCCAGGTGTAAATCAGCTTGTTAAAGTTTATATTGCTATGAAAAGAAAGATTCAAGTTGGTGATAAAATGGCGGGCAGACATGGGAATAAAGGAGTAGTTTCAATGATCTTGCCAGAAGAAGACATGCCCTATCTTGAAGATGGAACCCCTGTTGATATAGTGCTTAATCCTTTAGGTGTTCCCTCAAGAATGAATGTGGGACAGATTTTGGAAACTCATCTTGGTTTAGCTGCTAAGGCATTAGGGTTCTATGTGGCTAGTCCGGTTTTTGAAGGTGCCAAAGAAGAAGAGATAAAAAAGCTTCTTAAGAAAGCAGGCGTTTCAACAACAGGACAGGTAACTCTTTATGATGGAAGGACAGGTGAACCCTTTGAGAGACCTGTGACTGTTGGATTCATGTATATGCTAAAACTGCATCATCTTGTAGCTGACAAAATACATGCACGTTCTATCGGTCCATACTCACTTGTTACACAACAACCATTGGGTGGAAAAGCACAATTCGGAGGACAGAGATTGGGAGAAATGGAAGTATGGGCTTTGGAAGCTTATGGAGCAGCATATACTTTGCAAGAATTTTTAACTGTAAAGAGTGACGATATAACTGGAAGAACAAGAATGTATGAGGCAATAGTTAAAGGTCATCCTGTACTTGAATCAGGTGTTCCTGAATCATTTAATGTTTTAATAAAAGAACTCCAAAGTCTTTGCCTTGATGTAGAGCTTTTGGAGAAAAAGAGGAAAATGGGAGGATAAGCCTTGACAGAGGATATTTATTCACTTTTTCAAAAACCTAAAAGTCAAAAAGACTTTGATGCAATAAGAATAAAACTTGCCTCACCAGAAAAGATAAGAGAATGGTCATTTGGAGAGGTAAAAAAGCCAGAAACAATTAACTATAGAACTTTTAAACCCGAAACAGATGGACTTTTCTGTGCTCGCATTTTCGGCCCTGTTAAGGATTGGGAATGTTTATGTGGAAAATATAAAAGAATGAAACATAAAGGTGTAATATGTGACAAGTGCGGAGTTGAAGTTATCCAATCTAAAGTTAGACGTGAAAGAATGGGACATATAGAGCTTGCTGCACCAGTAGCTCACATATGGTTTGTAAGAGGTGTACCAAGCAAAATGGGACTTTTACTTGATCTTTCTGTAAGACAGTTAGAAAAGGTTATTTATTATGAAGACTATATAGTTATAGATCCGGGAGACACACCTTTAAAGGAAAAAGACATATTGACAGAGGAAGAGTATAAGAAAAAAGTCGCAGAGCATGAGGCTAAATTTAAGGTAGGGATGGGAGCGGAAGCTATTAGAGAACTTCTTAAAAAGATTGATTTAGACCAACTTGCCACTGAACTTAAAGAAAAGATAGAAAATGCCACCTCAACAGGCATTAAAAGAAAACTGACCAAAAGACTCAAAGTTGTTGAAGCATTTAAAAAATCAGGTAACCGTCCTGAATGGATGATACTCGATATTATTCCTGTGATACCACCAGAATTGAGACCTCTTGTTCCTCTCGATGGAGGGAGATTTGCTTCTTCAGATCTAAACGATCTTTACAGGAGAGTAATTAATAGGAATAATAGACTAAAAAGATTAATGGAGTTAAAGGCTCCGAGTGTAATAATCAGAAATGAAAAAAGGATGCTTCAAGAAGCAGTAGATACTCTTTTTGATAATACTAAACGTTCTAAAGCTTTAAAGGCAGGTAGCCGCAGACCTCTTAAATCACTTAGTGATATGATAAAGGGAAAACAGGGAAGATTTAGACAGAATCTTCTCGGAAAGCGAGTTGACTATTCAGGCAGATCAGTTATAGTTGTCGGTCCTGAGCTTAATATGCATCAGTGTGGTTTGCCCAAAATGATGGCTTTAGAATTATTTAAACCCTTTGTATTCAATAAATTAGAAGATAAAGGCTATGCAACTACTATAAAACAGGCTAAAAGGCTTGTAGAACAGGAGAAACCTGAAGTATGGGATGCGCTTGAAGAGGTAATCAATGAACACCCTGTTCTTTTAAATAGAGCACCAACTCTTCACAGACTTGGCATTCAAGCATTTGACCCTGTATTAGTAGAAGGTAAAGCCATTAAACTTCACCCACTTGTATGTACAGCTTTTAATGCTGATTTTGATGGTGATCAAATGGCTGTTCATATTCCTTTATCCTATGAATCACAAATAGAAGCAAGAGTGCTCATGATGTCTGTGGGTAATCTTTTATCCCCAGCAAATGGAAAACCCATCGTAGTTCCCACACAGGATATGGTTTTAGGAATATACTATCTAACCAAAAAGAAGAGTAATGCTAAGGGTGCGGGGAAAATTTTTGCTGATACAGAAGAGGTTATTCTTGCTTATCAAAGTGGTGTTGTTGAAAAACATGCCCCAATAAAAGTCAAATTAAACGGAAAATTAGTAGATACAACAGTAGGTAGAATATTATTTAGAGAGATTGTGCCAGAAGATATACCTTTTGAGAGAATTAATAAAGAATTCACTAAGAAAGAATTAGGTAAGTTAATTGAGTACATTCATACTAAATATGGCAAAAGAGAGACTGTTTTATTCCTCAATAAGATAGAAAAATTAGGATTTGAGACAGCTACAAAATCTGGCATCTCCATTTGCATTGATGATATGCATATACCTTCTAAGAAGGCTGAATTAATCAAAGAGGCTGAAACACAGGTAATGGAAGTGCAAAGACAGTATGCAGAAGGATTAATAACTCAAGGTGAAAGATATAATAAAGTAATTGATATCTGGGCTAATGTTACAGAGAGAGTAGCAGATGAGATGATGAAGGAACTCGGTGCAGAGGAAGGTAAAAAATTTACCCCTGAAGAACTTGCAGAAAGAAGATCATTCAATAGCATATTTATGATGGCTGATTCAGGCGCAAGAGGAAGTATAGCTCAAATAAGACAGCTTGCAGGAATGAGAGGCTTGATGGCAAAACCCTCTGGAGAGATTATTGAAACCCCAATTACCGCGAATTTTAGAGAAGGCTTAACCCCTTTGCAGTATTTTATATCAACTCACGGTGCAAGAAAAGGATTAGCAGATACAGCATTAAAAACTGCTAATGCAGGTTATCTTACAAGAAGGCTTGTTGATGTAGCCCAAGATATTATTTTGACAGAAACAGACTGTGGTACAAAAGATGGTATTTACATAACATCACTTATAGAGGGTGGAGAAATTGTAATGCCTCTTGAAGATAGAATTTTTGGTCGAGCACTTGCAGAAGATATAAAGGATCCCCTTACAGGTGAGATAATTGCGAAGAGGAACACTCTCGTAGATCAGACATTAGCAAAGAAAATTGTAGATTCGGGTATTGATAGAATAAAAATTCGTTCTGTATTAACATGTCGTTCAAAATTTGGAGTTTGTTCAAAATGCTATGGAATGGACCTTGCAAGAGGTGAACCTGTAGAAATTGGTGAAGCTATTGGAGTTATAGCTGCTCAATCTATTGGTGAACCAGGAACACAGTTGACAATGAGAACCTTCCATATAGGTGGTGCTGCAACTAAGATTGTTGAACAAGCTGTTCTTGAGTCTAAGGGATCAGGAACAGTGAAATTCAAAAACTTGCACTATGTAGAAAGAAAAGATGGTTCATTAATTGTTTTAAACAGGAATGCTATTGTAATAATAGTAGATTCTTCTGGTAGAGAAAGAGAAAAATATAATCTTGTATATGGAGCTAAAATTCTTGTAAAAGAGGGTGTTCAGGTAGAAGCTGGTCAAAGATTAGCTGAATGGGATGCCTATACGACACCGATTATAACTGAAATAGGTGGTAAAATTGCACTTGGTGATCTTGTTGAAGGAGTTACTTTCAAGGAGGAAACTGATCCAACTACAGGACTTTCTCATAAGATAATAATTGAATATCCTGCTACCTATAGACCAAGAGTTACCATAAAAGACGCAGATGGTAAAACTGCTAAACTTCCTTCTGGTGCTCATGCAAGATATCTATTGCCCGCAGGTGCTATTTTAGTTGTTGATAAGGGAGATAAAGTAGAACCAGGTGACATTCTTGCAAAAATTCCCAGAGAGACAATAAAGACTAAAGATATTACAGGAGGTCTTCCCAGAGTTGCAGAACTTTTTGAGGCAAGAAGACCTAAAGAATCCGCTATAGTAAGCGAAATTGACGGAATAGTTGAATTAAAGGGAGTACAGAAAGGTTCAAGAGTTATAATTGTAAGAGGCGCTGATGAAACAAGAGAATACATTATCCCCAAAGGTAAACATGTTATTGTCCACGATGGAGACTGGGTGAAGGCTGGAGAGCCATTAATTGATGGTTCTATTAATCCTCATAGCATTCTTGATATTCTGGGACCTACAGAGTTGCAGAGATATCTTGTAGATGAAATACAGAAAGTTTATAGACTTCAAGGTGTTTCAATTCACGATAAGCATATTGAAGTAATAGTTAGACAGATGATGAAAAAAGTAAGAATTGAAGACCCAGGCGATACCATTTTCTTAATAGGTGATGAGATTGATAGATCAGTATTTTTAGAAGAAAATGAAAGAGTAGTAGCCCAAGGGGGAAGGCCAGCACAGGGTAAACCTTTACTCTTAGGTATTACAAAAGCTGCTTTATCAACAGAGTCATGGGTTTCTGCAGCGTCATTCCAAGAGACAACCAGAGTTCTTACTGACGCAGCTATTGAAGGCAAAATTGATGATCTTAGAGGTTTAAAAGAGAATGTTATAATGGGAAGAATAATTCCTGCAGGCACAGGTGCTCCTGCTTATAAAGATACACTGATAAAAGGTGATTTCTACAATATGCAAGTAGAGAGTTTAACTGAAGAATCCTCAGAGTGATTCCTAAGTTTGTTGCAGATGTTATGCTTGGAAGCCTGAGCCGTTGGCTCAGGCTTTTTGGTTTTGACACTCTTTACAGTAATAGATTTAAGGATTTTGAACTCATAAAAATTTCTTTACAAGAGCATAGAATTTTATTAACTAAAGATAGAATACTATCAAGATCTAAGTTGCTCAAAGATGTTTTATTTATAAATTCAGAGATTTTAGAAGAACAATTAGTCGAGGTATTCCTTTATTTAAAGGATAAAAATTTTTCCATTCCTATAAAATCTTATAGATGTCCAGTTTGCAATGGAGGGATGACAAAAGTTTCTAAGGAAGAAGTGTTTAATGAAATTCCCGATTATATAGTTATGAATATAGATGAATTTTATATGTGTAGTTGCTGCAAAAAAATTTATTGGCAGGGAAGTCATAAAGAAAAAATTGACGCAATGAGAGATAAAATTCTAAAAAGGATTAATTTATCTGATAAATAAAATTATATTTTTCTGATAAATTCTCCACTTTTACCACCAGATTTATATATTAATTTTATTTCATCGATTACCATTTCTTTATCAACAGCCTTACACATATCATATATAGTCAAAGCTGCTAAGGAGGTAGCAACCATTGCTTCCATCTCAACGCCTGTCTGAGCAGATGTTTTCACTTTTGTTCTGATTTTGACAAGGGATTTATCTAAATCAGGCTCAAAGTCTATTTCTACTGATGTTATGGGAAGAGGATGGCATAATGGTATTAGATGGGGTGTCATTTTCGTAGCCATTATGCCTGCAAGACGGGCTACTTGAAAAACGTCTCCCTTTGCCATTTCTTTATTTAATATCATAGCTAAAGTTTCTTTTTTCATTTTAACAACACCTTCGGTTATAGCAGTCCTTTCCGTTACTTGTTTTGCTGTAACATCAACCATTTTTGCTCTTCCCATTTCATCAAAATGTGTAAGACTCATCTTTCTTGCTCCGTTGGTCTTATTAATAGTTCATTTATAGAGACATTTTTAGGTTGCGTTGACACATATAAAATGGCTTCTGCAATGTCTTCGGGAGTTAAAGCATTCATTTTGCTCCTTTGGGTTACCCATTCATCAGGCATGTTTTCTCCCCAATCAGTTTTTACTACCCCTGGTTCAATAACTGTAACCTTTATATTGTATTTTAGTAATTCTTTTCTGATAGATTCAGAAAATCCCACGACAGCCCATTTCGTAGCACAATAAACTGACCATCCAGGAATACCAATTCTACCTGCAACGGATGAGATGTTTATGATATGACCTTTTTTTTCTTTTATCATTAAATTTGCTGATAGGTGGGTTAAGTAAATTAGTCCTGTTAAATTTAGATCGATGATTTCTTGCCATTCTTTTACTGAACCATTTTGGATATAGTTAAAGATACCTCTTCCTGCATTATTTATAAGAATATCAAGTTTTGAAAAATTTTTAGTAAAAATATCAAAGGCTTTCTCGATTTCTTCGTATTTTGCAATATCTGATGATGCAAATAGAACTTTTACTTTATATTTTTTTTGTATTTTTTTTGCAATATTCTCTAAGAGCTCTTTTGAGCGGGCAATTAACATTAAATCGGAACCTTCTTGAGCAAATTTAAAAGCAGTTGCTAAACCTATACCTTTTGATGCACCTGTAATTATCGTTACTTTGTCTTTTAGTTTTTGCATTTTGAATTAAATTATTTAATTCTTCTCGTGTCTTTAACTTTTTTTATGGATTTATTCTTATCGAAAGAATCTTTTTTAAAGGCAGCGTTTTTACTTTTATCAGTTATTTTGCTTTTTTTAGAATTCTTGTTTTTCTTTGAGATTTTTTTCTCCTTATAAACATCTTCATTTAGAGGTGTAAATTTATCATTTGGTGGAATTTTTATTTCAGTACCTGGCTTTGGATTTCGAAATATTTCTGTGCCATTCATTTCATATAAAACAGTTGTTGAAAACTTAGTGTTTCTTACAATTTTATTAAGAGTGTCACCTTTTTTAATAATATATGTATCGTAACTAAATCTTTTTTCAATTGGAATCTTTTCAAAATTTTCAAGAAATTTTTCCTGTGTATTAGAAGGTATTCTTATTTTATACTCTTTTACATTCAATGGGGTTGCCCATCTTTTTAGTTCCGGATTTAATTCTTTTATAACATCAACAGTCGTTTCAGCACATTTAGCAATAACATCAATGTCTGTAGGAGAAGTTATAACTACTTCATCGTAGTTGATAGGTTTATGTTCTTTTAGAGTATCAAATCCAAAAGATTCAGGCTGTTTAGCAATAGTTATAGCAGCAATGAATTTAGGTACATAGTCTTTTGTTTCTTTGGGTAAATATCTCGTGCCCAGAAGATTCCAATAATCATTTTCTCCGTATTTATTTATTGCCCTGGATACTCTTCCTTCTCCAGCATTATACGCTGCTAAAGCTAAAGACCAGTCACCAAACATCCTATAAAGGTCAGAAAGATATCTGGCAGCTGCTTCTGTTGATTTAATTGGATCTTTTCTTTCGTCTACCCACCAATTTACTACTAATCCATATCTTTTTGCCGTGCTTTCTATGAATTGCCAAGGTCCTACAGCTTTTGCAGGAGAACGTGCATTAACATTAAATCCGCTTTCAATAAGTGGTAAATATACCAAATCCTCTGGTAGACCTTTTTGTATGAGAATATTTTTCATTGTTTCAATATACTTTGTAGAGCGTGAAAGCCATATAGAAAATTTTTCCTTGATTCTTTCAGAGAATAGATTGATATTTCTTTCTATTTTTTGGATAAAATTTTCTTCTTTATCAGGCAATAATACGAAATCTTCGTTCCCTGTAAAAATTATCTCTTTTTTTTCGTCCTGTTTTAGCACCGAAGGTTTCTCATTTGAGTAACAAAGAGGAGTTGTAATAAAAAATGAGATAATTATAATAAATAAAAAGACAGGGCAATTTCTCATACCATTTGTTATAACCTAAAAATGTATATTTTTTCAATATTTAATTTTCTTTTAAAAGATTACTTGCAATTTTTTATAAGTTCGTGTTAATATAATAATGTCTGGTGGTTATACCGGCGGGGAAACACCCGTTCCCATTCCGAACACGGAAGTTAAGCCCGCCAGGGCCGATGATACTATGACCGAGAGGTCATGGGAAAGTAGGTCGCCGCCAGGCTTTTTTTTATAATAAACTTCAAAATCCGAAATTATATTTGTGATAGATAAAAAGCAGTGAGGAAACTCACTGCTTTTTTATTAACTGTTTTATTAAATGAAAATAGTATATATTCTCTTATGTGCCTTCTTGCCAGCTATGTAAATATTTGAATTGTTCCTTTGTTAATTTATCTATTTTTATTCCCATGCTTTCAAGTTTAAGTCTTGCAATTTCCCTATCAATTTCTTCTGGTACAGAGTATACTTTTTTCTCCAATTTTTTTGCATTTTTAAATATATACTCTGCAGAAAGTGCCTGATTAGCGAAACTCATATCCATAACTGCTGCAGGATGCCCCTCTGCAGCGCTTAAGTTTACAAGTCTTCCCTCTGCCAGAAGATAAATTCTTCTTCCATCTTTAAGCAAGTATTCTTCTACAAAATCTCTTATATTTCTTTTAGACTTGGAAAGCTTCTGTAAGCCATCTATATCTATCTCCACATTAAAATGTCCTGTGTTTGCAACAATTGCGCCATCTTTCATTTTAGAAAATACTTTTTCAGATATAACATTAATGTTTCCTGTAACTGTAATGAAAATATCACCAATTTTGGCTGCGTCAATTAAGGGCATCACATCAAATCCATCCATTACTGCTTCAAGGGCTTTTAAAGGGTCTACTTCTGTAACGACTACTCGAGCTCCCATTCCTCGGGCTCTCATTGCCACGCCTCTTCCGCACCATCCATAACCACAAACTACAAATATGGAACCTGCAAGTAATCTATTGGTTGCCCTGAGAATTCCATCAATTGTGCTCTGTCCTGTTCCATAACGATTGTCAAAAAGATGTTTTGTATAGGCATCATTTACAGCAATTACAGGATATTGAAGTGCACCATCCTCTGCCATTGCTCTAAGACGAATCACACCAGTGGTAGTTTCCTCTGTTCCACCAAGTACATTTTTAAGTAGTTCCTTTTTATCTTTATGAAGAGTGGATACTAAATCAGCACCGTCATCCATTGTTATATGGGGTTTTATATCAAGAGCCTGATAAATGTGTTTGTAATAAGTTTCTCTATCTTCACCTTTAATTGCAAAAACTGGAATTTTATAAAATTTAACAAGTGCAGATGCTACATCATCTTGTGTGCTTAGAGGATTTGATGCACAGAGTGCAAGTTCTGCTCCCCCTTCTTTGAGGGTTATCATGAGGTTGGCTGTTTCAGTAGTAACATGAAGGCAGGCTGATAGTTTTACTCCTTTAAGAGGTTTTTCTTTTTTAAACCTTTCCTTAATCATTCTTAAAACAGGCATATCCATTTCAGCCCATTCAATACGAAGCTTACCCTTTTCTGCTAATTTAATATCTTTAATGTCGTATTTCAGCAAAGCTCAGCCTCCTTTTTTAATGTCTCTGCCATGTCTATTTGCTCCCATGTGAAGTCTGGGTCTAATCTTCCAAAATGTCCATAGGCAGCAGTTTTCTTAAATATTGGTCTGCGAAGCTGAAGTTTTTCTATTATACCTTTTGGGGTTAGGTCAAAGACTTTTTTAACAATTTCTTCCATCTTTCTGTCTTCAATCTTGCCAGTACCAAAGCTATTAATATAGACAGACACTGGGTCAGGAACTCCGATTACATAAGCAATTTGAATCTCTACTCTGTCGCAAAGTCCTGCTGCAACGAGATTTTTTGCAATGTATCTTGCCATGTATGAACCTGAGCGGTCTACTTTTGTAGCATCCTTTCCTGAAAAACATCCTCCTCCATGTCTTGCCACGCCACCATAGGTATCAACAATAATTTTTCTTCCTGTGAGCCCTGTATCTCCCATAGGACCACCAGTGACAAATCTGCCTGTGGGATTGATAAAATACTGAACATTTTCTTCATCAAGAAGTTCCTTAGGTATTACGGGTTTAATTACTTTTTCAACAATATCCTCTCTCATTTCTCTAAGAGTTATATCAGGCGCATGCTGTGCTGAGACAACTACACTTCTGACTTGATAAGGTTTTCCATCTTTATATTCTATGGTAACTTGAGTTTTACCATCTGGCCTTAAATAGTTAAGTATATCCTTTTTTCTAATTTCTGCAAGTTTCATAGCAAGCTTATGGGCAAGCATTATGGGCATGGGCATAAGTTCCTCTGTTTCATTGCAGGCAAAACCAAACATAAGCCCTTGGTCTCCTGCACCACCTGGGTCAACTCCCATGGCAATATCTTGAGATTGTTCATGGATTGAGGTAATCACCGCACAAGTTTCATAATCAAAACCATATTTTGCTCTTGTATAACCAATTTCTTTAACTGTTTCTCTAATAACTGTAGGGATGTCTACGTAACAACTTGTTGTAATCTCTCCCGCTACCATAACAAGTCCGGTTGTTACAAGTGTTTCGCAGGCAACTCGGGCATAAGGGTCTTTTGCGATTATGGCATCTAAGATTGCATCGGAAATCTGATCAGCTACTTTATCTGGATGGCCTTCTGTAACAGACTCAGAGGTAAATATATAGTCTTTTCTATCTCCTAACATTATTGCCTCCTATGGTTTATTCTGGAGACAGCTTAGGCTGTCATCTTTACAAGTTCTTCAGCAATCTGTACAGCATTTAAGGCAGCACCTTTGCGAAGGTTGTCAGATACTACCCACATATTTATTCCATTTTCTATGGATTCGTCCTCTCTTATTCTTCCTACAAAAACTTCATCTCTGCCAGATGCATAGATAGGAAGAGGATATTCATTTTTCTCAGGATTATCTATGACAACAATACCAGGTGCTTTGCTTAGGAGTTCTTTAACTTCACTTGCAGTAAGTTTTTTCTCTGTCTCAATGTTTACACTTTCGGAATGTCCCCTGAATACAGGTACTCTTACTGTAGTAGCAGTGACTTTTATTGAAGGGTCCCCCATAATTTTTTGGGTTTCATTTACCATTTTCATCTCTTCTTTTGTATAGCCATTTTCAAGGAACTTGTCTATGTGTGGCAAAACATTAAAAGCGATTTGGTGTGGATAAACTTTTATTTCTATATCTTTGAAATTTAATAAAGCTACTGTTTGCTGAAGAAGTTCATCCATAGCTTTTTTACCAGTTCCAGAAACTGATTGAAAAGTAGTAACAACCACTCTCTTTATCTTTGCTACATCATGTATGGGCTTGAGAGCAACAACCATCTGAATAGTAGAGCAATTTGGATTTGCGATAATTCCCTTATGCCATTTAAGATCATGAGGGTTAACTTCAGGAACAACAAGAGGAACTTCCGGATCCATTCTCCACTGGCTTGAGTTGTCAATTACAACACAGCCAGATCTTGCAGCTATTGGACCCCAAATTTTAGATCTCTCGGCACCTGCTGAAAAAAGTGCTATATCTATGCCATTAAAGGAGTCTTCCTTAAGGGTTTCAACTGGAATGTCTTGACCTTTAAATTTTAATAATACACCTTCGCTCCTTTCAGAAGCAAAAAGTCTTATATTTTCAACAGGAAAATCTCTTTCCTCAAGAACAGCGATCATCTCATTACCTACTGCTCCTGTTGCTCCAACCACTGCTACAACATATTTTTCTTTCTTTTTAAGCATCTTTATCCCTCCAATGATAGTTCTGTTACATATTTTGCAACCAAATCACCTACTTCTGTAGTTGAATACCCCATTTTACCAGCAGCAAGACTCTTTAGATGCTTTCCTGTAACTTCAATTACAGCTCTTTCAATTAGTTTTCCAGCTACTTCCTCACCAAGATTTTCAAGCATCATACCACCTGCACATATAGCAGCAAGAGGATTTATAACATTTTTACCTGTGTATTTTGGTGCAGAGCCTCCAATAGGCTCAAACATTGATACACCCTCTGGATTAATATTTCCGCCAGCAGCGATGCCCATACCCCCCTGAATCATTGCTCCTAAGTCAGTTATTATATCGCCAAACATGTTGTCTGTCACAATAACATCAAACCATTCGGGATTTTTTACAAACCACATAGTAGTTGCGTCAACGTGAGCATAATCTGTCGTTATATCAGGATATTCCTTTGCAACTTCATAAAAAGTCCTTTCCCAAAGATCAAAGGCAAAGGTAAGAACATTCGTTTTCCCACATAAAGTTAGCTTTTTCTTTTTGTTACGTTTTTTACAGTATTCAAAGGCGTATCTAATGCATCTTTCAACACCTTTACGGGTGTTAATTGAGACCTGTATTGCTACTTCATCAGGTGTGCCTTTTTTAAGAAATCCTCCCGAACCTGTATATAAGCCCTCTGTATTTTCTCTTACTACAACAAAATCGATGTCTTCAGGTTTTTTATCTTTAAGAGGACAGTCAACTCCGGGATAAAGCTTTACAGGACGAAGATTAACATATTGGTCGAGCTCAAAACGAAGTCTAAGAAGAATTCCTTTTTCAAGTATTCCAGGCTTAACATCAGGATGTCCGATAGCACCAAGATATATGGCATCAAATTTTTTTAGCTCTTCAACTGCACTGTCTGGAAGAGTTTCTCCTGTGCGAAGATATCTGTCTCCACCAAAATCATAGTATGTGTAGTCAAGCTTAAAGCCAATTCTTTTGCTTACAGCATCCAGGACCTTTATTCCTTCTCTGATTACTTCGGGACCTGTGCCATCTCCCGGAATTACAGCGATTTTGTAATTTTTACTCTGTGAACTAACTTTTTTTGTTTTGCAAACTCTTTTACTCATTTTATGCCCTCCGTACTTAATCTTTTTTTTGTCCATTCTACAAGTCCACCTGACTTTATTAATTCTTGCATGAATGCTGGAATTGGTTTTGTAGTGTATTTTTTATTTTTTGTTAAATTTACTATTTCCCCTGAATCCATATCGATTTCAACTAAATCACCTTCAACGGTTTCATCAATAAGTTCTGGAACTTCAAAAATTGGAAGCCCTATATTGAAAGCGTTCCGGAAAAATATTCTTGCATAACTTTTTGCTATAACTGCTTGAATACCTGCGGCTTTTATGGCAATTGGAGCATGTTCACGAGATGAACCGCATCCAAAGTTTTTCCCTGCAACTATTATGTCACCAGGCTTTACTTTAGATGGAAAATCTTTGTCTGCATCCTCCATTACATGTTTAGCCAGTTCTTTAGGCTCTGATGTATTAAGATATCTGGCGGGAATAATAGCATCTGTGTCAATATTATCGCCAAATTTCCAAACTTTCCCTTTGATTTTCATTACCTTCTCCTTATTATTAAAATAATTTATAATTTTACTTCATAAATTAAATAGTAATCAACTTTTTAAAAAATTAAACCTTACTTATTAACAAATATGCTCATTTAGAAAATGAGGAGAACTTTTTGTTTAAACTTAAAGTTTTAAATAAAATATAAAGTATAGATTTTATAACTTAAAAATCGATTATAATATAAAAATTTTTCAGGAGGTGTTGCATGGAATTCGAAAAATTTTCTGAATTAATTGAAGTAAAGGACGGTAAGGTTATGCTGAAAAATAAAGAAAAACTGAGAGAAGAGATTGATAATTTAATCTTTGATGCTGTGTTAGAGGAAAATGAGGAAAAAAAAGTAAAAAAATTTTTATTAATAAAAGAAATTGCCAAGGAAATGGGAGCTATTCCATCCTCAATTCAAGGACTTTATGAAGAAATGGGGAGAGTTTTTCCTGGTTTCACTGTTCCTGCAATAAATATCCGTGGATTAACCTACGATGTCGCAAGAGCAATTTTTAGAAAAGCAAAAGAGAAAGACGCAGCTGCGTTTATTTTTGAAATTGCCCGTTCTGAAATTGGATATACGAAACAAAGACCGCTTGAATATTCAGCTTGTGTTTTAGCTGCTGCAGTAAAGGAAGGGTTTACCGGTCCTGTTTTCCTTCAGGGTGATCATTTTCAGATTGTAAGAAGATATTTTGAAAAAGACCCTGTAATGGAAACAAATTATGTAAAGGGGCTTATAAAAGAGGCTATCGAGGCAGAGTTTTATAATATTGATATTGATACATCTACATTGGTTGACCTTAGTAAAGAGACCATTTATGAACAACAAAGACCTAACTTCGAAAATACCGCCCTTTTAGCTGAACATGTGAGGAGTCTTGAACCAGAAGGCATTACTGTATCAATAGGTGGTGAAATTGGTGAAATCGGTGGGAAAAATAGCACACCTGAAGAAGCAAGAGCCTATCTCGATGGATTTAGGGATGTGTATAAAGGAAATAAGGGATTGAGTAAGCTTAGCGTACAAACAGGAACAAAACATGGTGGAGTAGTTTTACCTGATGGAAGTATTGCACAGGTTAAAATTGACTTTGAAACCTTGCGCATACTATCGGAACTCGTACGTAAAGAATACGGCTTAAGCGGATGTGTTCAGCACGGAGCAAGTACTCTACCAGAGGAGGCTTTTGATAAATTTCCAGAAACAGGTGCTTCTGAAATACATCTTGCTACAGGTTTTCAAAATATAATTTATGATAGCAAACATTTACCTGATGATTTTAGAAAAATGATTTATGATTTTCTGAAAAAGCAATTCGCATCTGAATGGAAGGAGGGACAGACAGAGGAACAGTTCATCTACAGTACCCGGAAAAAGGGTTTTGGTCCATTTAAAAAAGAATGGTGGAGTCTCCCGAAAGAAGTAAAAGATAAAATAATGGAAGAACTTGAACAGAAGTTTGAGCTATTATTTGGGAAATTAAAGATATTTAATACTTCTGAAATAGTAAAGAAAACAGTTAAACCTGTTAAGGTTTCAGTAGATATTAATTTTTAATTAGCTGGAGAAAGGATTAGTTAAAGAAGTATTCTTAGAATATGTTGGTTTTGATGTTAGTATGTTTATGATATTATGATAAAAAAAGTTGCTGAATTAGAGAGGTTATTCGCGGATGGCTTTAAGAAATTTCTTTAGGAGGCATTTATGGAAACAGTTGGCATTATAGTTGGCGGAGGACCGGCACCTGGTATAAATGGAACAATAAGTGCAGCAACAATTGAGTCGGTAAATCAAGGTAAAAGAGTTGTAGGAATAAGAGGCGGATTCAAACCTCTTTTTGACGGTAACCTTTCTTGTGCAATACCTCTCACAGTTGACGATGTGTCAAGAATACATACTAAAGGAGGATCAATTCTTAGAACTTCACGTGAACATGCAGAAAGAGTAAAGGAGAGATTTCCTATTTTAATGGAAACTCTCAAAAATTTAGGAATAAATTATCTTCTTACAATAGGTGGAGACGGCACACTTTTCATGGCTAACTGGATAGAAAGAGAAGCGAGGGGAGATATAAATGTTGTTCATGTGCCAAAAACAATTGATAATGATATCCCCCTTCCAGGTGGTGTACCAACCTTTGGATATGAAACTGCAAGACACTGGGGGGTTGAGATAGTAAAAAACATTATGGAAGATGCAAAGGTTACTGCAAGATGGTATTTTTTAACCATAATGGGAAGACATACAGGGCATCTTGCTTTAGGAGTAGGAAAAGCAGCAGGTGCTACTCTTACAATTATTCCAGAAGAGTTTCCCGAAGAAAAGATTTCTTTCAAAAAGGTTGCAGACATTCTAACAGGCTCTATAATAAAGAGATTGAGTATGGGAAGAGACCATGGAGTTGCTATTATGGCAGAAGGACTTTCCGAGAAGTTTGATACGGAAGAGTTAATGGAATACGAACAGCTTGAGAAGGATGAAACCGGAAGGGTACGCCTCAGTGAAATTCAACTGGGTAGAATAATGAAAAATTTCGTAAAGAAATCTCTTGAAGATTTGGGCATTAAATTAACAATTGTAGATAAAAACATAGGTTATGAACTAAGATCTGCTGATCCCATACCTTATGATATTGAATATACAAGAAATCTTGGTTATGGAGCAGTTAGATATTTACTTAGAGGGGGAACTGGTGCAATGATAACCTTTGAAGAAGGTCATCTTCGTCCAATTCCTTTTGTTGAAATTATTGACTACAGAACAGGAAAAGTAAAAATAAGAAAGGTTGATATTACATCGGAGAATTATGAAGTAGGAAGAAAATATATGATAAGGCTTGAAAGAGAGGATTTTGAAGGAGAGCGTCTCAAATCGCTTGCTTCTGTTGTGAGAATGAGTGCAGAAGAGTTCAGGGAAAAGTTTTTCTATGTCACAGCATGAAAGACATAGAAAAAATAAAAAAGAGTTTATTCCTATAGACTGGGAAAGAGCTGAAAAAATAAGGGAAGTTCTGCATTATCTTTATGAAATAAATAAAATTGTTCCTATAATTGTAGAAGGTAAAAGAGACAAAAAAGCACTTAAAGAGATAGGTTTTGATGGACAGATAATAACCATTCACAGTGGCAAATCAATATATGAGTTTTCTGAAAACATTGCTAATCGATTTGAAAAGGTAGTTTTGCTCATTGATTGGGACGAAAAAGGAGAGGAGCTTTATTCAAAAATAGGTGAAAATCTACAAGGAATGTGGGAAGACTTTGCCTCAATAAGAGAACTGCTAAAAATTCTTTGCCAAAAGGAAATATCTGAGATAGAACAGATTCCTGCGCTTTTTAATAGAATTGCTGGTAAGTCACTTGATGTGAAAGAATGGGAAGAATAGCAATCGGGAAAGAGGGAGAAAAATTAGCAGTTGATTATCTTATAAAAAAGGGCTATAAAATTCTTGAAATAAATTTTCGAACTCCCTTAGGGGAAATAGACATAATAGCACAATATAAAGAATATATAGTAATCGTAGAAGTAAAGAGAAGAATGAAAGAGACTTTTGGAGACCCATTTCTTGCAGTCAGCCATAAAAAGCAAGAGAGATTAAAAAAAATAGCTCTTTATTATCTAAGTAGAATTGGCAAAGGCTTACCTGTAAGGTTCGATGTAATATCAATTAAAGATAGAGAAATAGAGCATTTTGAAAATGCTTTTTAATGAATTATATCCATTAAATTAGGTAAAATATTAGTCATGGAAAACATAATCGAAATTGCTAAAAGAGTTTTATTTATTGAAGCAAGCTCTATTGAACAATTAAAAGAGAGATTAAATGAAGATTTCCTTAAAGCTGTTGAGATAATTCATAATTCTAAGGGTAGAGTTGTAGTAACTGGAATGGGTAAATCCGGATTAGTTGGTAGAAAAATAGCTGCGACTTTAGCATCAACAGGTACTCCCTCGTTTTTTATGCATCCTGCTGAAGCAAGTCATGGTGATTTAGGAATGGTTACAGAAGACGATGTGGTTATTGCTATATCGAATAGCGGAGAGACTGAAGAGGTGATCAAATTAATTCCATTTTTTAAGTATTTCAGTGTAAAGATAATAGCTATTACTGGAAATGTTAATTCAACATTAGCTCAACAGGCTGATGCTGTGCTTGATGTATCAGTAAAAGAGGAAGCCTGTCCCTTTGGTTTTATTCCTACAGCCTCTACCACGGCAACCCTTGCTATGGGAGACGCTTTAGCTGTCGCATTAATCATGCGGAATGGGTTTAAAAAGGAAGATTTTGCTTTTTTCCATCCAGGAGGTTCATTAGGTCGAAAAATGTTAACAAAGGTAAAAGATTTAATGCATGTTGGAGATGAGTTACCCATTGCTTATACTGATACAGTCATGATTGAGGCTCTTTTAGAAATATCTTCAAAGAGACTTGGTGTAGTGGTAATTGTGGATAAAGATAGGAAAATTGTAGGCATAATTACTGATGGTGATGTTAGAAGAGGTATTCAAAAATGGGGGAAAGAGCTATTTGACCTAAAAGCATCACAAATAATGACACCGAATCCTAAATCAATTAATGAGGAAGAGCTTGCTGCTGTTGCTTTATCAAAAATGCAAAAGCATTCAATAACAAGCCTTGTAGTGCCAGATTCTAACGGCACACTTAAGGGGATAATACATATTCATGATATCCTAAAAAAAGGCATATTCTAATGAATACCTTTCAAAAAGCTCTGACAAGTGAGCTTCTACAAAATCTACTTCTTTCTTTAGCTTTTTTAAATACTATTTTAATAATTGAAAAATTACTAAAAATTAGCAGAATTTTTTCCTCAGTTGGAATCGATTTATTAAACCTTTTCCTGCTTATAGTTATGTTACAACCCCAGTTGTTCATTTTTACAATTCCTATGTCTTTACTTTTGAGTGTATTACTTACTTATGGAAGAATTATTGCCGACAATGAAATGTTAACGCTTATGGTGAGCGGAATGCCTTATAAAAGAACATTTAGAGTAGTTATTTACTTTGGATTGATTGCTTTTGTTTTGACTCTTTTTATGAGTTTTTATATTGCACCGAAAGGAGTAAGCCTGGTAAGAGAAAAAATTATATCTCTTCTTGCTGAAAGAGCCCCTTTGGGACTTGAAGAGGGAGTTTTTAATCAAGGATTTAAAGGGGTAACAATTTTTGTTAGAGAAAAGCCTGATATGATGCACCTAAAAGAGGTAATGATATTTGACGAAAGAAAAGAAGATAAGATAATTATTATCGCTAAGGAAGGACTTATAAGAAAAGAGAAGGATAATATAATACTCAGTTTAATTGATGGTAAAGCATATTTTAATAGAGGGATAAATTTTAATGAAATTGTCTTTCAAGAATACATTTTTAAACTTTCTCCTAATATTGAACCAGTTGCAAAAAAAATTAGTGAATATTCACTTTCGGAGCTTTTCTATAAATTTCAAAGCGATATTGCAAGAAAAATTGATTATAAACTCGAGTTTTATAAAAGAATAATTCTTCCTGTTTTGTGTATAATAAGTGTTTTTTTAACTCCTTCTCTTTGTCTATTGATAGGTAAAAGTGGTAGGTTAGGGGGCATTACCATAGGCCTCGGAGTTTTTACTTTTTATTACATATTAATGATATATGGTACAAATCTGGCAAAAGCAGGGAAGATTTCTCCAGAAATAGGCGCATTTTCGCCTGTTTTCATATTTGGAATTATAGCTATTATTTTTTACAGTAGGATAAAGGTATGAGATAAATGTTTATTAATAGGGTATGTAGAAGCTATATAAATGACTTTATTAAGACTTTTTCTATTCTTATTTTCTCTATGTCTATATTACTATCCGTTTTAGGACTTGTGGATAAAATTGATGATTTTTATCAGTATAAACCATCAGTGTTTTTTTTCCTGAAATATGTTTTCTATATGATACCCCGATATGTTTTCTATTTAATTCCATTTGTTACTTTAATCAGCTCTTTGTTTATTTTTTCCATAGGAGTAAGGAGTAGAGAATTTTTAATTTTAAGTGCTGCTGGTGGTAGATTAAGAGAAATGTTGAAGCCCTTCATAGTGCTTGGTATTTTTATTTCTATTGTTGGTTTTATAGTAGGTGAATTCATACAACCTCAATATACAAAAGAAATAAACAATATGGTTTCTGAATTAACTGAGAAAAGAAAAGTTTTATTAAAAAAGGATATTTATCTTAAGGGAAAGGACAACACAGTAATTAATATTGGTTCTTTATATCAAGATAAAGGAATGGCTAAAAACATAAAAATTTATCAAATGCAAGGATATAATTTAACTAAAAGGATTGATAGTGAAGAAGCGGAAATTAATGATAATGTATGGATTCTAAAAGATGTAAAAATTTATGATTTCAACACTGGTAAGATTGAAAAAATTGATAGTCTATCCTATCCAACAGATGTAAAAATATCTATAACAGCTTTTAAAGACATAAAAAAGATAGAAGAATTCAGCTTAGCAGAACTTATTAAAAAAAGGAAAGAGCTTAAAAATGTAGGGTTAAGCAATCCAAAAATTGATACTGATATTAGCGGTAAACTGTCCTATAATTTTGTGACTTTCTTTATGATGATTCTTGGAATATCTCTGCCACTTGGTGCTTATGAAAAATTTACTTTTATTACTTCAAAAATGAGAGGAACCTCAGGAACAAGTAGTATAATAACTGTAAGTATTGGATTAGTTATAACTATAATGTATTGGTTAGTTTATTCCTTTTTTATGTTTTTGGGATATTCTAAGATGCTACCTCCATTTATAGCACCATGGATTACGCCTATAATATTTGGCTTTATTTCTTTGAAGCTTTATTATGCAATTAGAGAGTGATTAATAATACTTAGGATTTTTCTAAAATTAAAAACAAATCGTCTTCAATAAGATTATCAAAAATCTGATATTTTGTGGACAGTTTCCCAGCAACTTTATCTAATTCATCCCGATTAAAATACGTAACAAATATATCTTTTAATTTCGTTGTTTGATTTAGACATGTAAAAATAAGTTTCTCATTAGTGTGATTAAATAGTATTTCTAAACATTTTTGCATTGTGCATTTAACATCCTGCACTGCAAGATTAAATACTCCAATTGAAATTATATAGTCAAAGTTTTTATTGAGTTCTTCCTTTTCAATATCTTGGACAAGAAATTCTGCTTCAGGATTATTTTTTTTAGCAAGTTCAATGAGGGCGGGATTTATGTCTATGCCAGTATAGTGACAATGAATTCCTTTTTCTTTTAAGAAGCTAAAAAAATCTCCCTTACCACAGCCAAAGTCAAGTAGAGTTTTACCATTAAGTTCTAAAAAATTTAGAACCATTTCATAACGAAGTAACTGTCCTTTAGGTGTCCATCCTACAGCCTCAGGAGAGTTTTTAAAATGAATTAGTCTTTTTGTAAAAAAATCAATTACATATTCCTTTGCAAGCTCATCCATTCTGTTATGTTATACTAAAAAATGCAGATAATTCCAGCAATTGACCTTAAAGATGGCAAATGTGTAAGACTTCGTCAGGGCAAGTTTAATGAAGTCACTGTCTATTACGACAAACCCGAAGATGCAGCATTAAGATGGCAGAATGAAGGGGCTCAGGTCCTTCATGTAGTTGACCTTGATGGTGCAAAAGAAGGAAAAATCAGTAATTTACACTCAATAAAAAAAATCAGGGAAGCTTTCAGGGGTGACATAGAGGTTGGTGGAGGAATAAGAAGAATTGAGGACATTGAGTTGCTATTATCATCAGGTATTGATAGAGTTATTCTTGGCACAATTGCTGCTCAGTCCCCTGAGTTTGTAAAAGAAGTATGCCAAAAGTTCCCCGAACGAATTATTGTAGGCATTGATGCAAAGGATGGGTTTGTGGCAGTAAAAGGCTGGGTTGAGCTTACAGAAATAAAAGCTACTGAGCTTGCTTTAAGAATGCAGGATTATGGAGTTTGGGGAATTATTTATACAGATATAATGAGGGATGGAATGCTTACAGGACCGAACATTGAGGCAACAAGAGCACTTGTTGAGGCGGTCAAAGTTCCTGTAATAGCCTCAGGTGGCGTTTCTTCTCTTGAGGATATAAAAAGACTGGCTGAGATTCCAAAGCTCTGGGGCGTGATAACAGGCAAGGCAATTTATTCTGGTGCAATAAATTTAAAAGAAGCTTTAAAGATTGTAAAGGCAGACGGAATAAAAATACGATGATTGAAACATCAAGAAGTAAAATTAAAGAAAGATGCAAAATGTTTTGTGTATTTTGTGGGAAAAAGATAGAGGGACTTAAATGGGAAACAGACAGCAATTTTAGATTTTCCGTAACCGAATATGAATGTGATTGTGGTAAATTTATTAGATTTATAGATACAAAAGGGACAGATTTATATGCAACTGTAACTATAGATTAGAATTCAAATAGAATAGTTATTACAAAGTTATAATGAGACAATATGAAGCAGTCATAAAAGTTATGAAAGAAAACGGAGGGTTCGCCACTCTTGGTTTTCTATACCAAGAAGTTTTTAAAATAAAAGATTGTGTATGGAAAACTAAAACCCCTTTTGCAAGTATCCGACGAATTGTTCAGGACGATAGATTTTTCTTTAAAATAAAACCAGGACTCTGGGCATTAAAAGAGTATAAAGACAAGTTACCTATAAATCTTCTTCCTCAGAAATCAGGTGTAAGACAACGGGAATTTAATCATAGCTATTATCAAGGACTACTTGTAGAAATCGGAAACCATAAAAATTTTCAAACTTTTGTTCCTAATCAAGATAAAAATAAAGAATATTTAAATAGAAAACTTGGCGACATAACTACAATTGGCAAATTCTACAAATTTAGTTATGACCATATAGTTCAGAAAGCCCAAACGATTGATGTTAGTTGGTTTAATTTAAGAAAAATGCCAGAAGCATTTTTTGAAATAGAATATTCAACCGATATCCAGAGTTCTCTATTAAAATTTGTTGAGTTACAAGATTTTAATGTAAACTTTGTTATCGTGGCAGATAAATTACGAGAAAAAGAATTTAATACAAAGTTGTCTTTAAATGCATTTTCTGCAATTAATAAGAGGGTTAAATTTATGAGCTATGACAAGGTTTCAGATTGGCATACGAAAACTTATGAATTGATGGTTATAGAAAAGAATATAGGTGTTTATTTTCCATAAGATGGATCGCTGCCGGTGATACACAAATTGACAGAATTATATTTGCTGCTGCAGGTAGAAAATATCCAGCACCTGAAAGGTATTCAAAACCTTTAAATTATGAGGAGTAACCTATGCTTGCAAAGCGCATAATACCCTGCCTTGATGTTAAAGATGGAAGAGTTGTAAAGGGTGTAAACTTTCTTAATCTCCGGGATGCAGGAGACCCTGTTGAGAATGCCCTTTACTATGATGAGGAAGAGGCTGATGAGCTTGTATTTCTTGATGTAACAGCATCCCATGAAAAGAGAAAGATAATTATTGACGTAGTTGAAAGAACAGCATCAGTTGTATTTATGCCCCTTACTGTTGGTGGTGGTATAAAAACCCTTGATGACATCAGGGATTTGCTTAATGCAGGGGCGGATAAGGTTTCAATAAATACAACTGCTGTAAAAGACCCCTATTTCATTCAAAAAGCTTCAACGCGATTTGGTTCTCAGTGTATAGTAATTGCGATAGATGCAAAAAGAGTTGACAAAGCCTTTAATCCAAAATCCTATCCGCCTGAGTCATGGTTTGATGATAGAGAACTTAGTGATGTGCTTTATAGAGAAGATTCTCGTTTTGTTCTTTCCACCCATGGTGGAAGACTAATGAGACCAATTGATGCAATAGCTTGGGCAAAGAAGATGGAAGAATTTGGTGCAGGAGAGATTTTGCTTACAAGCATGGATAGAGATGGCACTAAAGAAGGCTATGACATAGAACTAACACGCGCAATTTCAGAGGCAGTAAGCATTCCCGTTATTGCCTCAGGAGGTGCTGGCACACTTGAGCATCTCTATGAAGCCTTTGCTTTTGCAAAGGCAGATGCAGCGCTTGCGGCATCCATATTTCATTTCAGAGAGTATTCAGTTAGAGAGGCAAAGGAGTTTTTAAAACAAAAAGGAATTCCAATAAGACTATAAAGGAGGATAAGTGGTAAGGGTTAGATTTGCACCAAGTCCTACAGGACATTTACATATTGGAGGAGCAAGAACAGCGCTTTTTAATTGGCTCTTTGCAAGACATCACAATGGAAAATTTATCTTAAGAATTGAAGATACTGACAGGTCTCGTTCCACTGAGGAATACATTGAATCAATTATTGAGGCAATGAAATGGCTTGGGCTTGACTGGGACGAAGGTCCTTTCAGACAGACAGAGAGAATGGAAACATACAAAGCCTATGCTTATAAGCTTCTTGAAGAGGGTAAAGCCTATCGTTGTTACTGCACACCTGAAGAACTTGAAGAAAGAAGACAACAGGCAATGAAAGAGGGAAAACCTCCAAGATATGACAGACGTTGTAGAGAGATAAAAGAAACTCTAAATAAACCCTTTGCAATAAGATTTAAGATGCCCCTTGAGGGTGAAACAGTTGTTGATGACTTAGTAAAAGGAAATGTCACCTTTAAAAACAGCGAAATTGAAGACCTTGTAATTCTAAGAAGTGATGGCACGCCAACTTATAATTTTTGCGTAGTTGTTGATGATTTTGAGATGAAGATAACTCATGTAATAAGAGGTGAAGACCATCTTAACAATACTCCAAAGCAGATTCATATTTATCATGCCTTAGGAATGAATCCACCAGCGTTTGCCCATATTCCCATGATACTCGGCACTGATAGAGCTCGTTTAAGCAAGCGTCATGGTGCTACATCTGTTCTATCTTATAGGGATGAGGGATATCTTTCAGAGGCTTTGGTAAACTTTCTTGCCCGTCTTGGTTGGTCTTATGGTGACCAAGAGATATTTACAAGAGAGGAGTTGATTAAATATTTCAATCTTGAACAGGTGGGCAAAGCAAATGCTGTATTTAATGCTGAAAAACTTCTTTGGCTTAACAGTGAATATATAAAATTAATGCCAGAAGAAAAGCTTTTTGAACTTGTAACTCCTTTTTTAATAAAGGAAGGATATTTAAAAGAGAGTGAAACAGTGGATACAGGCTGGGCATGCAGAGCTATAAAATCACTTAAAGAAAGATGTAGAACTCTTAAAGAGCTTGCTCATGCCATGAGATACTATCTTCTTGATTATGTTGAAATAGAGCCAAAGGCAAAGGAAAAGTATATAAACGCTGAGACAATTCCTATTTTAAGAGAGATAACAGAACAGCTTGAAGCCCTTGAAGAATTCACGCAAGAAAGAATTGAAAAGATATTTATGGACATGGTAAATGAAAAGGGATTAAAGCTCGGACAGGTTGCGCAACCTGTAAGAGTTGTTATGACAGGTAGCACGGTGAGCCCAGGAATATATGAGGTTTTAGAGATTGTAGGCAAAGAAAAAACCTTAAAGAGATTAAGGAGGGTTATAGGTGCCTCTTGATAAAGAGTTGCTTGAAATTATAGTTTGCCCAAAATGCAAGGGAGATTTGATTTACGAAGAAGAAAAAGAAAGACTTGTTTGCAAAAACTGTTCTGTCTATTATCCCATAAGAGAGGATATACCTATTCTTCTAATTGACGAGGCTAAAAAGCTTGAAACTCAGTAATGATAACTCTTCCCATGAATAATTGTCATTGCCCTGTAGAGTTGCTCAAGAAGTATGAGCCTTGATATTTCATGGGTAAAGGTTAGAGAGGAAAGGGAAAGTCTGAATGAAGCAGCTTTAAAAAGTTCTTCATTTACTCCATAGACACCACCTATTACGAACTGGTGAATTGATTTATCCTTAATAAAATTAGAAAATTCAATAGAGCTGAGGTTTTTGCCGTCTCTGTGTAGAAGAATAAAATCACCTTTTAGGGAATTCAGAATTGTTCTTGATTCTTCCTCTATAACTTTTTCCTTATCTCCATGTCCTTCTTTAATCTCAATAAATTCAACTTTTGCAAAGGGACTTAGAAGTTTAATGTAATGGTCTACGCCCTCTTTTATAAACTTTGCCTTTGTTTTACCGGGATAGTATATTTTAAATCTATACAAGCTCACTCCAACATTTTGAGAAATTCTTCATATGAAAGGGTTTTTACTCCCAGAGCTTTAGCCTTTGCAAGTTTGCTTCCTGGCTCTTCTCCAACTAAAAGGTAGTCTGTGTTTTTTGAGACCGATGAGGAGACCTTGCCACCTGCTTTTTCTATTATTTCCTTGACTTCTTCTCTTGGTTTTGGAAGGGTTCCTGTTATTACAAAAGTTAATCCTTTAAGAGGAGAAGGCTTTTTTTCTTCCTCAAATTCAGGGTTTTCCACTTTAAGTCCCATCTTTTTTAATTCCTCTATTGCTCTTAAATTCTCTTCGTTATTGAAAAACTGCTCAATTGTTTTTGCTGTTTTTTCTCCAATTTGTGGGATTTGGACTAATCTTTCTGCCTTTATATGATACAAATCTTCCAGTTTTCTAAAATGTTGCGCCAGAAGCTTTGAGGCATACTCACCTACCTGACTTATTCCAAGGGCATAAAGCAGTCTTGAAAGGGTTGTTTTCTTGCTTTTAGCAATTGCTTCAATCAGCTTTCTTGAGGAAAGTTCTGCAAAGCCAGGAAGCCCTTTAATGTCTTCCTGCCTTAGTCTGTAAAGGTCTACAAAATGTTTTATGATTCCTATATTGTGTAAAAGTTCAACTGTTTTGTCTCCAAGTCCTTCAATATTCATGGCTCTACGTGATGCGAAATGTTTAATCCGTTCTTCAACTTGTGCAGGACAGTTAAAGTTAATACATTTAACTGCTACCTCTCCAGGTTCTCTAACAGTTTTTGAACCACAAACAGGGCAATGTTCAGGTATTTTTACCTTTTTTTCTTCGCCTGTTCTTCTGTCTTTAACAACTCCAATTATGTGTGGAATTACCTCACCAGCCCTCTCAACAATTACGTAATCACCGACTCTTATATCCTTTCTTTCTACCTCATCCCAGTTATGCAGCGTTGACCTTGAAACTGTAACTCCGCCAATTTTAACAGGTTCAAGTATAGCAACAGGGGTTATAACTCCTGTTCTCCCAACACTTGCAAGAATTTCTTTTAGCTTTGTAATTCCCTGATGGGCTGGATATTTGTAAGCAATAGCCCATCGGGGTTCACGAGTTTTTGTGCCAAGCTTACGTTGCAATTCAAAACTGTTTACCTTTACAACAGCACCATCTGTTTCAAATGGATAGCCTTGCCTTAATTGCTCAATCTCTTTAATTGCCCCAATAACCTGCTCAATGCCTTTCGCGAGTTTTATATAGGCAGGTACAGGAAATCTTGCTTCTTTAAGCCATTCAATAAACTCTATCTGACTATAAAACTCTGCGCCTTTAACATAACCCATTCCATAGCAGGACATAAAAAGCCTTCTGCTTGCTGTTATAGATGGGTCAAGCTGTCTTACAGAGCCAGAGGCTGCATTTCTTGGATTGGCGAAGACAGGCTCGCCTTTTTCAATTCTTTCTTTGTTTATTCTTTCAAACTCATCAATATTTAAGTAAACTTCTCCGCGAATGTCTATCTCTTCTGGAATTTTCTCAACCCCCTCAATTCTCAAAGGAATAGCTTTTATTGTTTTTATGTTCTGCGTAATATCTTCACCTACATAGCCATCACCTCTTGTGGATGCTCTGTAAAGAAGTCCATCTTTGTAAGATAATTCTACAGCCAAGCCATCATATTTTGGCTCAACAGTGTATTCTATTTCGTCATTAATGCCAAGAAGCCTTTTAACTCTCGTATCAAAATCCCTTAGCTCTTCTATTGAAAAGGCATTATCAAGGGATAGCATTGGCTCACGATGTTCAGCCTTTTCAAATTTTTCAGATGGAGCTGCGCCTACTCTTTGAGTAGGCGAGTCTGGTAGTATATAACCCCATTTTTCTTCAAGCTCTTTTAGCCTTCTTAGCATCATGTCGTATTCTTCATCGGATATCACAGGGCTATCAAGTACATAGTATCGGTAGTTGTGATAGTTGAGTTCTTTGACAAGTTTTTCAATCTCTTTTCTTATATATTCAGGAATTTCTATCATGGCAATACCTCTGAATTTATTTGAGTATTTTTTTAGATTATAACATGGAAGAAAGGCTTCTTAAGGTATGTTAAAATAAATCATGTCGATTCAAGTCGCTTTACCTTTATTTGAAGGCCCCCTTGATTTATTACTACATCTTATTAAAGAGAACAAGATAGATATTTATGATATACCCATATCTTTAATAACAAAACAATATTTAGAATATTTGGATTTAATGAAAGAACTTGATTTGGAGATCGCCTCAGATTTTCTCATAATGGCAGCTAATTTAATATATATAAAATCAAGAATGCTTCTGCCAAAACCTGAGCAAATTGAAGAGGAGGAAGACCCCAGACAAGAGCTTGTTGAGCAATTGTTAGAGCATATGAAATTTAAGGAAATTTCAAAAATTTTTAGAGAGAAATATGAATTTTGGTCTAAGGCTTTTGTAAGGAAAACATCAAAGGAAGAAGAGGTTTTTATTCAAGAAATAAATGTTTTTGATCTTCTAACAGCATTGAAAAGGATAATACAAAAAACAGAACCCAAAATATATCTTCAGAAAGAAACTGTTAAGATAGAAGATAAAATTGAAGAGATAATAAATCTTTTAAAAGTGAAAAAAACTGTAATATTTGATGAACTTTTTGAAAGTAGTAAAAAAAATGGTTTTATTACCAAACTTGAAATAATAGTTACTTTTTTGGCTATTTTAGAATTACTGAGGCTTAGGATAATTAAAGCTTCTCAGAGCAAACCTTTTGATAAGATTTTTATAAATTTGGAGGAAAAGGATGTTAGTAGGTGTAATTTCTGATACTCACGACCATATGGAAAATATTAGAAAGGCAATTAAAATATTTAAAGAAAGAGGGATAAACATTATTCTTCATGCAGGAGATTTTGTTTCACCATTTACATGGAGAGCATTTAAAGATTTTGATGGAGAAATTTATGGAGTTTTTGGTAACAATGACGGAGACAGGGTTTTGCTTAAAAAGATGTACGGAGACAGAATTCAAAAACAAATTAGAAAGATTGAAATAGATGGCAAAAAAATAGCTCTTATGCACGAACCACAGATGATAGAGGAGTTAGCTTTATCGGGTAATTTTGATTTAATAGTATATGGGCATATGCATGAAGTTGATATCAGGAGAATAAACAATACCCTCATAATTAATCCAGGAGAAGCTTGTGGTTGGCTTTATGGAAAGGCGACTTTAGTATTACTCGATCTTAAAAATTTAATCCCAGAGGTAATAACCCTTTGAGAAAATAATAGAATCAATTCTTTTAAGTCCATATTTCAAAGCTGTTTTTACAGCACTATCAAATTCTTCTCTTCTAATTTTTCTGTTCAGCTCTTCGTATTCATTGGCATGCCAGCAAGGTCTGTATTGATCCATTATGTTTATATAAGTATTTTGAGATATTTCTGAGGCGATAAATTCAAGCACCCCCTCTGTGCCTGATATGTCATTAGGAAGAACGAGATGCCTGACAAGCAACCCCTTTACTGCTATACCATTTTCAATAATTAAGTCTCCTACCTGTGTATGCATTTCTTTTAATGCGATTTTAGCTACTGAAGGGTAATTTTTTACTTTAGAATATTTTTCTGCCAATTTATCGTCGGCATATTTAAAATCTGGCATGTAGATATCAATTATTCCATCAAGAATTTTTAAAGTCTCAACTGACTCATATCCTCCACAATTATAGACAATAGGAATTTTTAACCCATTTTCTCTTGCTATATAAAGAGCTTTTAAAATCTGAGGGACTTGATGAGTTGGTGTTACGAGGTTGATGTTGTGACATCCAAGATTTTGAAGATAAATCATTATACCAGCTAATTCGTCACAGGATATCTCCTCTCCTTCACCAAGATGGCTTATAGTCCAATTCTGGCAATAAACACAGGCTAAGTTACAAAAAGTAAAAAAGATAGTTCCAGAACCATAATGTCCTACAAGAGGTCTTTCCTCACCAAAATGGGCACCCCAACTTGAAACATATGGTTTATTAAGAGTTTTACAAAATCCCTTTTCTCCTTTGAGTCTATTAACTTTGCAGTTTCTTGGGCATAACGTGCATTCTTCAATAATATGAAAGGCTTTTTCTATTTTTTCTCTAAAATCCTTATCAGAGATATTTAGGTATGAAACCTTGTGTTGCATTATAAATATATTATTGCACTTCCGTAATATGAATAGCTATACTCCTTCATAGCCCTTGAAAGCAATTTTATTGATATACAAATATTTATAAAGTTATAATATTTTCTAAAAATGAGTTTGAAAACAAAAATTTTTTTAAGCTATTGCATCTTCATTATTTCACTAATTTTATTAACCATATTTATCATACATTTTACAGTCAGAAAAACCACAGAAACCATTGAAGAGAAATATCTTATTGACGATGTTGGTAAATTAATAAATTATTTAGATTCAGAAAAAAAGAATTTTTTGGGACTTACTAAAGATTGGGCTGCATGGACTGAGGCTTGGCTTTTTATGCAAGGAAGAAATCCTAAATTTATTGAGAATAATTTAAACTTAGAGACCTTTCAAAACAATGATGTTTTCCTTATTGCTTATTTTGATATTAATGGTAGATTGAAAAAGGGTTTGGAATACAAAGAAGCCTATAATAAATTTATTCCAGTAGAAGAGGATTTCTGGAAAAAATTTCTTGAAAGATATGTATCTCTTTATGATAGACCAGATTTAAAAATTCCAGGATTTACAGGTTTTAGTTTTAAAGGTGATATGCCTATTTTAGTCTCTGTACATCCTGTTTTAAAGAGTGATTACACAGGTAAAGGTGTGGGATATTTGCTTATGGGCAGAGAAATTAAAGATGGAAAACAAAATCTAATTAGAGAAATTTTTTCATTTTTAAGTTTTAAGATGGAAAAAATAAGTGAAAGAAAAGAAGTTTCAGAAAATAAACCAATCATCAGAGGCGGTACGTATAAATATGAGGTTATTTATTCAATGGAAGATTTTTTTGGCAATCATACTTTTTCCATAAGAATAGAAAAAGAAAGGGTATTGTGGAATATAGTGAAAAAAAAATCTTTTAAAATTATTTATATTTTATCTTTTTCTTTCATTACTGTTTGGAGTTTTCTTGTATGTATGGTTAAATAATCAGATAATAAATAAAATTAAAAAACTTATAGAAGGGGTAAAAGGAGTACAAGCAGAGGAAATAGATAAAATTTCAATAAAGTCAAAAGACGAAATAGGATATCTTGCTGAAGTATTTAATGATTATATACAAACTGTAAAAAATCAAATTAATGAAATTGAAGCAAATCGAAAACTTTATGAGGCAATTGCTGAAAAGTCTGAAGCACTAATTTTTTTGTTTGATAAAAATGGTCAAATTTTATTTGCTAACCCGAAGGCAAATGAAATACTAAACAAGGAAGAAGTAGATACTGCTGGAGAAGATTTATTTAATTTGTTAAATGAAATAATAAAAATGAACAAAGAAGAAAAAACTTTTTTATCTGAGTTTAGATTAAAGGGAGGCTTATTCATAAGTGGATGGATTATTCCAATAGAAGAGAGAGAAAGCATACTTTTTATAGCCCATGACATTACACTATTAAAAAAAGAGAAAGATAAACTATTCGAGAGAGCTGTGAAAGATAATTTAACTTCTCTATATAACAGGGGATATTTTGAGGCTTCTGTAAGAAAACTTTTTAATAATATCAAAAAAAGGAGAGAACTATTGTTTACTTTTTATTGATTTAGATGACCTCAAGAAAGTTAACGACAAATTTGGACACATAATAGGCGATGAGCTTATAAAAGCAACTGCAGATTCGATTCGTAAAAGTATTAGAGAAGATGATTTAGCGTCGAGGTGGGGTGGAGATGAATTTGTAGTACTAATTAAGGGCAAATTAGATATAGCTGAAAAAATAGCTGATAGAATTCAGAAAAACATCCAAGAGGTTAAATATATTTTTTTACCAGAAGGTATTAAACCAACAGTGAGCATAGGTGTAACAGTTATTGATGACTCAAAGGATTTAGAAACAATCATCAGAGAGGCTGATAAAGCAGCCTATGATGCTAAAAGAGAGGGCAAAAACAGAATAAAAATATTTGATCCACAGGAATAGATTTTTGCAATTTTTGCACTTTATATGCAAAATTTTCAAAAAAGCGTCCTTTTAACTCTTTAAAATCTCTTCTAAAAAAAGACTTTAATCTTGGTATGGAATTTGTTTTTCTTATTTTTCAAAAATTATTCATAGTAGGAGGGTGTCATGAAAAAAATTAAGATTGAAGAAGGAAAAATTTTTTTTGGTTTGTTAATGTTCTTGCTCATGTTTTTCAATTTTGCCTGTACTTCATCTTATTCTAAAGATGTTGATATGGGGGTGCATTTTAGAGATGGAGATGTGAGAGATTTCTATTTTTCTATAAGCGATTATTATCGAGTTCCTGTAAGGGATGTTTATATAATAAGAGATAGACATCCCTTTATTACTTATGAGGAATTACCTGTTCTTTTCTTTATAGTCAAAGAAGCTCGAGTAGAGCCTGATTTCGTCATAAAGTATAGGAAAGTTGGATATAGTTGGTTTGATATTATGATTAAATTCGGATTGCATCCAGAGAGAGTTTATGAGAGATACATTATTGTTGATGGTCCACCATATGGTAAAGCCTGGGGTTATCATAAAAAACATAATAGAAAAGTATTAGTTTATAGAGATACTGATATTATAGAACTTTCAAATATTAAGTTCATAGCTGATTATTACCATGAAAGACCGGAAGTAGTCGTAGATGTTAAGAAGAAGCATGCAAAATATATAGATGTTCACAGAGAAATCCATCACAAACACAGAGAAAAGCAATATAAGGAAGAGAAAAACAAACAGAGAGATCGAAAATTTTAAGAAATAAAGTAAAATTGAATCTCCTTTTCAATTTAATGAAGAGGAGATTCTTTTGTTTACTAAGAATAGAACTTCGAGCAAGTCTAAAACTATTTTTTCCTCGAATTCCAGAAGTTTCCTATATTTCTGAATTTATTATATCTGTCTCGTAATAATTCTTCTAATTTTTTATTTTGCAACTCATTAAAAGCATTTAAAAGGGCTGCTTTCATTTTTTTTGCTACTTCTTGAGGGTCCCTGTGAGCTCCTCCTAAGGGTTCTGGGATTATTTCATCTACTATATTAAAATTTTTCAAATCTTGAGCAGTTAATTTTAATTCTTCAGCAGCTCTTGCATATTCTTCCACACCTACATCAGAATTTTTCTTCCACAATATGGCAGCACAACCTTCTGGGGATATAACTGAATATACTGCATTTTCGAGCATGAAAATCTTATCACAGACACTAAGAGCTAAGGCTCCTCCACTGCCTCCTTCTCCAATTACAACTGCGATTATTGGTGATTTTATCAAGGACATTTCCATTAGATTTGTTGCAATAGCTTCAGCTTGTCCTCTCTCTTCTGCTCCGATCCCAGGATAAGCACCCGGAGTGTCAATCATTGTAATAATAGGGATAGAGAATCTTTCAGCTAACTTCATTAATCTTAATGCTTTTCTATAACCTTCAGGATGCGCTTGTCCAAAGTTTCTATAAACTCTCTCTTTTACCGTTCTTCCTTTCTGGTGTCCTACCAAAGCAAAGGACTGTTTTTCTATTTTCCCTATGCCAGCAATTATTGCAGGATCATCACCAAATCTTCTGTCTCCATGAATTTCTATAAAGTCATCGAATATCATAGAAACATAATCTAAGGTATAAGGTCTGTCAGGATGCCTTGCTATTTGAGTTTTTTGCCAGGGAGTTAGATTGGAAAAAATTTCTACTTTTAACTCTTTTAATTTTTTATTAAGTTTTTTTATCTCTTGTGATAAATCTATATCACTATCATCAGATAGTTTTTTTAATTCATCTATTTTGAGCTCTAATTCCTGAATAGGTTTTTCAAAGTCAAGATAAAATTTCATAGGAATTTAACCTCACATCCTTCTATTTTTTCTAATTTAAATTGTAAATCTGTACAAGGCTCAAGAGGGCTTAAAATTGTAACACAATAATCTGGAAAATTCAAAGAGATATATAAATTGCCATTTCCATTTTTACCCTTTTTTAAAAATTTTTTAATATTTTTCAAAATTTCTAAAGCTTTATCTTGATCACAACAATCAATTGTTATTTCATATTTTATCTTTAAATCCTCTTTTTTTATTTCCTCTATCTCTCTTGCAAAAAATTTAGTTGCTTCCCCGTTTTTATTTACTATTCCCTTAATACGTACTAAATTACCTTCTTTTAGTATCTCTCTAAATTTTTTAAATAATTCAGGATATACTACTACCTCAAGAATTCCTGTTTCATCTCCTATTGTTATGTATCCTATAACGCCTTTCTCTTTTGCTTTACTGCTTACTTTTTCTATTATTCCTGCAATGCTTACCTCATGGTTATTTTCATTTTCCTCTGAAACTTCTTCATCAGTTATTTCAATTATCTCTCCGATTGATAAGATATCTTTCTTTCTCAAAAGCGGTCTTAAGTTTTCTATAGGGTGTCCCGTAAGATATAAGCCAAGAGCATTTTTTTCTTCTGATAATAATTTTTCATTTTCCCAAACTTCAGTCTTTTCCTCTAAATGAAAAAGTCCCTTTGGTGAGACTTTGCCTTTACTTGAATTCATCTCTTCCAGTGCTATGGCTCTTGATTCTGCTGGAGAGAGTTCAGGGTAGAGAGAATCAAAAGCGCCAGCTTTGATTAAAGATTCTACCACTTTTTTATTGACTTTTTTAGTATCAACTCTCGATAAAAAATCAGTCAAAGATTTAAATTTACTATTTTGTTTTTCTTTTAGAATTGACTCTAAAGCAGCTCCTCCAACTCCTTTAACAGCTTCAAGTCCAAATCTTATTGCATTACCAGATATAGTAAAGAATCTTTCACTTTCATTAATGTCAGGTCCTTTTATTTCTATACCGAAAGCTCTGCATTCATTAAGAAATTTTAATATTTTATTTGTGTCACCCATTTCATTAGAGAGGTTTGCAGCAAAAAACTCTAAAGGATAGTGTGCCTTTAAATAGGCAGTAATATATGATAAATAGGCATATGCAGCTGAGTGGGATTTATTAAATCCGTATTTTCCAAAGGCTGCCATAAGATTAAAAAGTGATTCTGCTTTTTCTTCAGGAATTCCCTTTGATAAAGCTCCCTTTATGAAATCTGATTTGAGATTTATCATTAATTCTTCTATTTTTTTGCCCATTGCCTTTCGTAGTAAATCTGCTTGTCCCATTGTAAATCCAGCAATTACATTGGCTATTTTCATGACTTGTTCCTGATAGAGAATTACTCCATAGGTTTCATCAAGAATATCTTTTAATTCTGGTAAATCATATTCAATAGGGATTAGCCCTTTTTTTCTCTTAATGAAATCATCTACCATTCCACTTCCTAAAGGACCTGGCCTGAACAAAGCTACAAGAGCAATTAGATCTTCAAATCTTTCTGGTTGCATTTTTTGTAGTAAATCTCTCATTCCTCTACTTTCAAGCTGGAAGACACCAATTGTTTGTCCTGATGACAATAATTTATAAGTTTCAGGATCATCGAGAGGAATGTTATTCAAATCTATTTCTTTACTGCTTTTTTTAGCATATTTTACAGTGTCACTTATTACTGTTAAAGTTTTAAGTCCTAAAAAATCAAATTTTAATAATCCTATGTTTTCCAAAGCCTTCATATCGAACTGACTTATAATGGAATCTTCTCCGGGATTTTTATATAAGGGCATGAATTTTTCTAAAGGTTCAGGAGATATAACAACGCCTGCAGCATGTTGAGAAGCATGTCTTGCTAAACCTTCCAATCTAAGAGCAACATCAAATAATTCCTTTATTGCTGGTTCTTTTTTATACAGTTCCTTCAACTTAGGTTCTAACTCTATAGCTTGATTTAGAGATGAACAGGCATTTGGTATCATTTTGGCAATTTTATCAACTTCTCCAAAGGGGATATTCATAGCTCTTCCAACATCTCTTACAACAGCTTTAGCTGCCATTGTTCCAAAAGTTATTATGTGAGCAACTTTGTCATTTCCGTATTTTGCAGATACATATTTTATAACTTCTTCTCGCCTGTCTTTACAAAAATCAACATCTATATCAGGCATGCTTATTCTTTCAGGATTTAAGAATCTCTCAAATAAAAGTCCGTATTTTATCGGGTCTATATCGGTGATTCTAAGGGAATAAGCAACCAGACTACCTGCAGCAGAGCCTCTACCTGGTCCAACTGGAATTGAATTTTTTCTTGCAAAATTTATGAAATCCCATACAATTAAAAAATAGGAGGAAAACCCCATTCTTGTTATTACAGACAATTCATCTTCAAGTCTTTGATAGTATAGATCGGGAATTTTATCTTTAAATCTCTCTTTTAGTCCTTCCAGAGCAATTTCTTTGAGATAACTTTCGGGAGTATAACCTGTTGGAACTTGATAAATAGGAATTTTATACTCTCCAAGTTTAAAGTCAAAATTACATCTTGCAGCAATTTCCAATGTGTTTTTAATGGCTTCTGGAATTTCTTTGAAGGACAATAACATCTCCTCGGTAGATTTAAAATAGAATTCATCAGTCTGGAATTTCATCCTCTTTTCATCTTTTATTGTTTTTCCTGTCTGAATACATAGTAGTATTTCATGGGCTTTTGCATCAGATTTCCTCAGATAATGGCAATCATTTGTAGCAACAAGGGGTATATCATATTTTTTAGATAGTTCAAAGAGTTTTTTATTAACTACTTCCTGTTCAGGAATACTATTTGGCTGAATTTCTAAGTATAATCTATCCTGAAATAGTTCCTTTAGTTTTTTTAAAGTTCCTTCAGCCTTATCATAATTCCCATTTGATAGGTGATAGGGAATTTCTCCCTTAAGACAACCTGAAAGAGCAATTAGACCTTTGGCATGCTTACTTAAAATTTCCATGTCGATGCGTGGTTTATAATAAAAACCTTCGATGTAAGAGGAAGTTATGAGTTTAGTAAGATTTTCATATCCTTCATCATTTTCAACCAGCAAAGTTAAATGATATGAGGCTTCCTCTGGCATCCCCGAATCTTTGTTTATTTTTGATTTGTCAAAGCGACTTTGAGGTGCCATATATACTTCACATCCAATAAGTGGCTTAATTCCAACTTTTTTTGCCTTCTTATAAAATTCTATAACTCCGAAGAGATTGCCATGGTCTGTTATTGCTACAGCAGGCATATTGAAAGTTTTCGCTTGCTCTACCAATTCTTCAATTCTAATAGCACCATCTAAAAGACTATATTCAGTATGGAGATGAAGATGGACGAACTGAGAGTAGCTCATATTATGAATGTTAAAATTTTAGGGGATAACAAGTCAATTTTAAGTCAGATAGAAAATATAAACAGCTGATATTATTTGAATAAATTTATGTAAGTTGCTTGATAAATCACTTTGGGATGATTCTAAAACTAATTCTTCATCTCTTATATCAATGCCTAATTTTTTAGCTGCAAAAATAACTCTTTCTCGTTGCCCTCTTTCATGAGGTCTAAATTGTCTAAGAATAAGAGAGTCATCGCTTATAATGAAATCTCCCGTATCTTTTTTCCTAATTAAAAATTTTATTTCCTTTAATTCTTTACCACCTATAGGAAGAGTTATCTCACAAATACCCTGTTCAGAAATTCTATATCTTAAGGAATTTTTGAAAAAATCTTGGTAATTATTAATAATAGTCTCAGCCTCTTGTTTTGTAATAGGTTCTGTTACAGACATTAAGGTTCCAAAAAGGAATTCTTTTATGAAACTTTCTGTTTCTTCTTGTGTTTTATAATCTTCAGGAGGTACATTCCATAGGATTCTACAAGAACGAAAGATAGGGCTATATACAATCTCTCCTAAAGCAGTGGCTTCGTTTAATTGAAGGTCAAAGGGTAATGAAAAGGTTGTTTTATCTTTCGTAGCCTTTCTTCTGTCCCTATAAAAGGTTATCTTTACAGTTCCTGTTTTTGGCAAAGAAACCTTTTTGCTTATAATATCCATTTGAAAATTGTAGCATAAATTAAAACTTTTTTGTTAAAAACTATAAAATTTATGTTACTTTAGGAGTATAAATTTTTGTTGGATTGTTCTGTTCATCGAGAACTATTATTTTGGGTTCATGTTTCAATATTTCTTCCTCTTTTATATATCCATAGGAGAAGATAACAATTCTATCCCCTACAGATGCTTTTTTAGCAGCTGGGCCATTAAGTCCTATCATTTTTGAGCCTTTTTTAGCAGGAATCACATAAGTATCAAATCGTTCACCATTATTCATATTACTTATCCAAACTCTTTCATAAGGTAAAATTCCGGCAATTTCAAGTAGTTCTGTATCTATACTTATTGAGCCTTCATAAAATAAATTAGCTTCTGTTACTGTTGCCATATGAAGTTTAGCTCTAAGGAAACTTCTTAACATTTAGCTCTCCGAATTAAATGAATTATTCTATAATCTTAGGTACTCTAAAAAATTTATCTGTAGGATCAGGAGCATTTCTTAATACCTCTTCTCTTGAAATAGACTCCTTTACCAAATCTTCCCTGAAAATATTATTCAAAGGTAAGACATGTGATGTAGGTTCTACATCCTTTGTATCTATCTGATTTAGTTTTTCTACATATTCAATGATGCTACTTAATTGTTGTTGGTAAACTTCTATCTCTTCCTCATTAAGTTCCAGTCTACTTAAAAGTGCAATATGTCTAACTATGTCTTTTGATATTTTCATTTCTATACCCTCTCTAAATTTGCGATTTTTGGAGCAAGTTTTTTCACTCCTATACCTGGGAAATTAACTATGACCTTTAAATCCTCACCCTCTCCTGAGCAGTCTCTTACGACACCTATGCCCCAAACAGGATGCTTTACTTTACATCCGATAATAAAGGGTGGTTTAATTTTTGTTTTTACTGGTTCTTTTTTCTCAGTTATATAAGATGAGTAATCTTTTCTTATACATGTGCAGTATTCTACAGGTATATCTTTAATAAAACTTGAGGGTTCCTGTATTTGCACTTTTGAATATAGTTTTCTATTTTTTGTTGCAGTGAGAAATAGCATGTTTTTTGCTCTTGTCATTCCTACGTAAAATAACCTTCTTTCCTCTTGAAGTTCAAAGGGATCTTCTTTGGCTTTAAAATAAGGTAAAATTCCCTCTTCACAGCCAGCGATGAAAACTACAGGAAATTCAAGTCCTTTAGCTGCATGTAGCGTAAGAAGAGATACATAATTTCTCTTGTTTTCCCATGTGTCTACGGATGAAACAATAGATACTTTATCCAAAAACTCTCTAACTGATAATTTTTCCGCAGAAGATAGCAATTCTAATACATTCTGAATTCTATCTTCTTCAATTTCTTCCAGATAAGCTGTTGAGTTCAGAATATCTTTCATCATTAAAGAGGCAGTTTTATATTCTTTTTTAGATAAATTTTCAATTAATTCGATGAACTCTGTTAATTTTTCTCTTAGATTTTCTTGAGTATGTTCATCTTTCACCATATTCTTAATAGCATTATAGTAAGAACACATATTTTTCTTAGCTTCTAACTCTATTTTTGATAGGGCAGAAGAACCAATACCTCTTGATGGAGTGTTAATTATTCTTAAAAAGCTAACATTATCCTCTTTATTTAATATAAAACGCATGTATGAAATCACATCCTTTATCTCTTTTCTATGATAGAAACTAACTCCACTTATCACTTGGTAAGGAATGCTCTCCATTCTTAATGCTTCTTCTAATGCCCTTGCCTGTAAAATTAGTCTAAAGAGTATGGCAAAGTCTCTGTATTCATAGTTTCCTTTTAAGTATAGTTCTTTTATAGTTTTAGCAATATACTTTGCTTCCTCTTCTTCATTCATTAGTTGACAGTAACATATTTTTTCTCCCCAGTCTTTGTCAGTCCATAGAGACTTAGGTTTTCTTATAACGTTTTTAGATATCATGGCTGTTGAAGCCATTATTATATGTTTTGTAGAACGATAATTTTGTTCTAACTTAACTATCTTTGCTTCAGGAAAGTCTTTTTCAAAGTTCAATATGTTATGAAGATTAGCACCTCTAAATCTGTAAATGCTTTGGTCATCATCCCCTACCGCGCATATTTTTTCATGATATTTAGAAAGTAGTTGCAGAAGCACATACTGGGATTTATTTGTATCTTGAAATTCGTCTACAAGAATATATCTGAATTGTTCAGCATATTTTCTTAGTAATTCTGGTTTTTCATGGAAAAGATGAATGACCATGAGTATAAGATCATCGAAATCAAGAGCATTGTATTTTCTTAATTCATTCTGATATCTTGCATAAATTCTACCTAATCTTTCTTCAAATTCATATCCCTCTATGTTTGAAGCATATTGTTCTGCAGTAATAAGATTAGACTTAAGATTACTTATTTTTGATACTACACATTTACATAACGCTTCATGCATATTAAGTTCTTTGAGTATCCTTTTAATTAATGCTGCTTGATCATCTTCATCATAAATTATAAAATCACGACTATAACCGATTTGATCAATGTGATTTCTTAGAATTCGTAAACACAGCGAATGAAATGTGCCAATCCAGTAATTCTTCCAGTTACCATTACATATTTTGCATATTCGTTCTCTCATCTCATCGGCTGCTTTGTTTGTAAAGGTTACTGTAAATATAGATGATGTAGAATAGCCCAAGGCACGTGTAAGATAGGCATACTTGTAAGTTATAACCCTTGTTTTTCCACTTCCAGCGCCAGCAAGCACAAGAAGTGGACCTTCACAATAAACTACTGCTTCTTGTTGTGCGGGATTTAACTCCCCTAAGGGGAAATCTTTCATGGCTATACCCCTCTAAATTTTATTTTAAAAATTAAACTATTCAACTGTAACACTCTTTGCAAGATTTCTTGGTTGATCCACATCGCAACCTCTTAGCAAAGCTACATGATAGGCAAGCAACTGTAAAGGAATACTAAAAAGCACGGTATCAAGATAGCTATTTAATCCTTCAACGTAAATAAATCTATCCGATATTTTTTTAAGTTTATCTGTATTACTACTTGAGAACGTAATTATAAAACCATCTCTTGCCTTTATTTCCTCAATATTTGAAAGGGTTTTTTCAAGATAGAGATCATTAGAGACAATAAAGATAACAGGGAATCCTTCCTCTACAAGAGCAATAGGACCGTGTTTCATCTCACCTGCCGCATATCCTTCTGCATGTATGTAAGATATTTCCTTAAGCTTGAGAGCTCCTTCGAGTGCAACAGGATAATTCACCCCTCTTCCAAGATAGAGAAAGTTAGGCTTTCTATATAATTCTTTTGCTAATTGCTGAATATTGTCATCTAATTTTAAAGCTTCTTCTGCCATTCTTGGTAGAAGGAAAAGTTCTTTTAAGAATTTTTTATAGACTATTTTGGAGGCATATTTCTTTGCCATAGAAAGTGCGAAAGCAAAGATATACAAAGCCACAATTTGAGAGGTAAAGGCTTTCGTAGAAGCAACACCAATTTCAGGTCCTGAATGGGTATAAAAAACAGCATCTGCCTCGCGAGACGCGGTGCTTCCAAGAACATTGCAAATGGTTAAAGTTTTTACTCCAGATTTTTTTGCATATCTTAGAGCTGCAAGGGTATCTGCAGTTTCTCCTGATTGTGTTATAGCTATCAAAAGAGAGTCTTTTTCAAAGGGAATTTCTCTATATCTGAATTCAGAAGCAATATCTACTTCAACAGGTACTGCAGCTATTTTTTCTATCATATATCTCCCGATTAAACAGGCATGATAGGATGTTCCACAGGCAACTAAATAGATTTTCCTAATGAGATTTAATTTGTTTTGTGTAAGTCCTAAATCATCATAGTTTATTTTTGACCCATCAGGAAACACTCTTCCTCTTATTGTATCAGCCAATGCTCTGGGTTGTTCATATATTTCTTTAAGCATAAAATGCTTAAACCCACCCTTTTCAGCCATAGAAGGAGTCCATGTTATAGATATAAGTTTTTTTTCTTTTTCTTTTCCTTTAATGTCATATATCTTAATTTCATCTCTCTCAAGTATTGCCATTTCCCCATCTTCAAGAAAAATTACTCTATTACAGTAATTAAGGAAGGCTGGTACATCGGAAGCTATGAATTTTTCATCTTCCATAACGCCTACCACAAGAGGGCTTTCCATCCTTACACCAATAATTTTTTCTGGCTGTTGTTCATCTATTATGACAAGTGCATACGAACCTTTTAGTCTGGAGACTGCGTTTATTACAGCCTTTTCAAGAGGCATTTTATCTCTGTATTTCTTTATTAAATGAGCAATTACTTCAGTGTCAGTTTCAGAGATGAATTTATAACCTTCTTTTTCAAGTTCCTTTTTTAATTCAGCATAGTTTTCTATAATCCCATTGTGCACTAAAGCTATCCCGCCTGAACAGTGAGGATGAGCATTTTCATCGGAAGGCTTACCATGTGTTGCCCATCTTGTATGACCAATAGCTATCTTGGCTTTTTTCAATTTTTCATTTATTAGAGATTCAAGATTTTTAATTTTTCCTTTACATTTTACCGTATGTATCTTGCCATTAATTAAAGCAGCTATTCCTGCAGAGTCATAACCTCTGTATTCAAGCTTTTTTAATCCCTCCATTGCTATTTCTACAGCATTTTTGTTTCCAATGTATCCAATTATGCCGCACATTATTCTTTTTCCCGCCTTTTCTTTGTCCAGCCTTCTATGTTTTTTTGAGGTGTTCTACTGATAGCAAGAGAACCTTCCGGGACTTCTTTGGTGATTGTTGAGCCTGCTCCCACATAGGCATCTTTATTTATTTTCACAGGAGCTACAAGCTGAGTGTCGCTTCCAATGAAAACATTATCTTCAATGATTGTTTTGTGTTTTTTCTTGCCGTCATAATTGCAAGTAATTGTCCCTGCTCCAATGTTTACATTTCTACCGATTTGAGCATCTCCTAAATAGCTAAGATGCGATGCTTTGGTACCGTCTCCTATTGTTGATTTCTTTACCTCTACAAAATTACCGATTTTACAGTTTTTCCCAATAATAGTTTCTGGTCTTAAATGGGCAAAAGGACCTATGGTGGAGCCTTCCATTATATGAGAATTTTCTGCTACTGTGCAATCTTTTATTTCAACATTATCCTCTATTTTACAGTCTTTTAATCTTACACCTGGATAGATAGTGCAATTATGTCCTATTGTTGTGCTTCCTTCAAGAAATACATTCGGATATATTACTGTCTCCTGTCCTATTGAAACCTTAGGTGAAATCCACACTGAGTAAGGGTCATAGAAAGTTACTCCTTTTTCCATCCATTCTCTGACAATTCTATCTCTGAGATATTTTATTGCGAGTGAAAGCTCAGCTCTTGTGTTTATTCCTATGAGTTCATCTTCTTTTGCTAAAGGATATGCTTCTACCTTCTTTCCTTGTTTAACCGACAGCTCTACAATATCTGTAAGATAAAACTCACCTTTGTTTTGGTTTTCCTTTATTTGTCTCACAAGCGCAGCTGTGTTCATCGTCAAAATATAGATACCACTGTTAGATTCAGAAAGAACCTTTTGTTCTTCTGATAGTTCTGTTATCTCTATAATTTTTTCAACCAATCCATTCGGTTTCCTTAAGATTCTGCCGTAACTATGCTCACGTTGAGGATAAAAAGAAAGTATAGCTAAGTCAAGGGAATTTTTATTAAAAAGTTCGATAAATTTTTCAAGTGTATCTATTTTCAATAAAGGAGTATCACCATTAAGTATCAAAAGCCTATCACTTTTTAAATAAGGTAATGCAGAAAGCAAAGCATGGGCGGTACCCCTGGGTTCATTCTGAAAAACAATCTGTACATCCTTTTTGGATAAATATTCAATAGTTTCTTTAATGGCTGGATTTAGCACTACAAAAATATTTTTTGGATTTATTTTTTTTGCTGTATCTATTACGTAGTCAATTATGGGAATGTCGAATATCCTGTGGAGAACTTTTGGCAGATTTGACTTCATTCTTGTTCCTAATCCTGCTGCCAAAATAACTACATCCACTATTTTTCACCTCTTATAACATCAGGTGAAGCAATTCCCCCTGATAGTATTATTTTTATTCCCTGTTGTACAGGAATATCAGTATGGATAACGCATTCGGGTTCAAAAAGCACAACCTCTCCAAGATAAAGGTTATTTGTGGGAATGTATACAGCAGCCAATTTTTTCTCAGACTCCTCTGATTGAATAGTACATATTTTTGTTTGAAAGCCAAAAGCAAAACATCCTTTTCTGGGATATTCAACTATCACAAATTTTTGGAAAGATGAAGTATTTTCAGGAGAAAAAGCATCAATAAGCTGTTTAATCGATGAGTAAAGACTTTTGAAAACCGGAATTTTCAGAAAAAGCAATTTTTCAAGTTGATCTAAGAGTTTTTTACCGAAAACATTTGTTGATATTATTCCCACTACGAAAATAAGTACAATAGCTGTTATAAATCCTAATCCTGCAATATGTCTTCCAAAAATGTAATCATAAATAGGGCCTAAAAGGCCATCTACTATTTTGAATAATTGTATAAAGATGAATATGCTTATTGCAACAGGTATAGTTACAATAAGACCTGCAATAAACTTCCGTTTGAAGGTAAGTCTAATGGATGGCTCCATATTATGCACTGACCTTGTTCATTGCCTCATCAGGTATATCGAAGTTTGCATAGACATTCTGGATATCGTCATGGTCTTCCAAAGCATCCATTAGCTTTAACATTTTTTCAGCATCTTCACCCTCAATTGAGACATAATTCTTTGGCAACATAGTCACTTCTGCTAAGGATATATTGATACCTGCCTTCTCAAGAACATTTTTTACATCTTTTAAATTTTCAGGAGAAAATATTAATTCATAGTTTTCTTCCTTAGGATCATTTCTAAAGTCCTCCACACCGGCATCAAGAGCAATAGAAAGTAAAGTATCCTCATCTATTGTTTTTTTATCTACAAGTATATATCCTTTTTTTTCAAAAATCCACGATACACAACCTGATTCTCCAAGACTTCCTCCGTGTTTTGAGAGAAGATGTCTTATCTCTGATACAGTTCGATTTTTGTTATCAGTCATAGCTTCAATAAGTAGTGCAACTCCAGCCGGACCGTATCCTTCGTAGATGACTTCCTCATAGGCTGCTCCTCCAAGTTCGCCTATCCCTTTCATTATTGCTCTCTTGATGTTGTCAGAAGGCATATTTACTTCCCTTGCTTTTTCAATTGCCACTCTAAGACGAGGATTTTTTTCTGGGTCTCCTCCTCCAAGACGTGCTGCAACAGAAATTTCTTTGACCAATTTTGTAAATATTTTACCTCTTTTAGCATCAACCTGTGCCTTTTTATGCTTGATTTGAGCCCATTTGGAATGACCCGCCACTTAAAACCTCCTAATGGAAGGGATATTTTTAATATTAATAAGATTTTCTGAGTTCTGTCAAATATTTATCTTCTCAATTACGTTCAAAGCTTCTGTAAATAGTGAGTTTTTAAATTTTTCTGTTGTCAATTCCCTGATAAACATAGCTTTTTGAATTTTTATAAAATCTGTTAGATTTTCTATAGATGCTCTCATAAAGATTTCTTTAAGAAATTTGTCTGTTAACGGTACTTCAAATAAACCATCCTTTGAGATTATGAATTTAGAGAAAAATGGGGTTTCTGTAAGCTGAGAAAAAATTTTTTCCATTAAATCAACCTGTAGCCTGAGAGCTTCTTTTAATTTATAAAAATTGTTTCTTAATTCAATGTCTCTAAAAGTCCCATCCCAGACAATAGGAAAAATTTTTCCGAACCCAGCGCAATTTTTGAAAGAACCTTTCTTCTTTTCTTTTATTACCTTATCTTGATACTCTTCAGGGAAAGTGACAGAGAAAGGAATAATGATGCACTGAAGAGGTTTTTGCTGGCTATGTAGTGTGCACAGAGCATTTTTTAGAAATTGACATTTTTTTCGGAATCTATTCCCGGCTATAAAATCACCAATTATAAAAAAGTTTTTGTATTTGAAAGTGATATCATTAAGATAGTTTGAATGTAAGGAATCTACAGGATAAACTTTTCTAAAACCTATTGTTATAGGGAAATGTTTATAGAATCTATTAATCTCTTCTAAAGTTATTATAGTGGCTCCTCCGCAACAAATGGAGGAGCACTCTATCTGGCATTGAAAATGAATTTCTTTTGTCAATTTCTATAAAGAGCCATTACTTCATCTCTTAAAACAACAGCTTCGAGTTCTGCTGGGAATCCGCAATCATTGAGAAAGTTAAGTATATTCTCTCTTCCACCTTCTTGCCTATCCACAAGCACAACTACCTTTTTAACAAAAATGCCTGCTTCTTTTAGTCTCGTTATTGCCTGAATAGTAGAGCTTCCTGTAGTAATGACATCATCAACTACAACAACGCTATCACCAGCTTTTACATTACCTTCAATCCATTGCATTGTGCCGTGTTCTTTTGCTTTTTTTCTAACTACAAATGCTTCAATAGGCCTACCTTTAATGTATGATGTGTAAGCTACTGCATTAGATATGGGATCTGCTCCGAGAGTTAGTCCTCCTATCCCTGTAATTTCAAGATTAGAAATCATGTCAAATATTATATTACCTATTAAATACATGCCCTCAGGAGATAGAGTTACTGTTTTACAGTTAAAATAATATTTACTCATCCCGCCAGAGACAAGACGGAAAATAGGCTCTTCACTATATTTAAATGCTTTTTCGTAAATAAGTTTAATCAAATTTTCTTTCATCCTGTTAATAACTTCTCTCCTGTTTTTCAGATTCGCATATTTCTTTTACTGTATCCTTAACGAGTTTGCCATCTTCCCAGACTTTCTCTGAGACCTTTCTACATTTTGTATAGGGGTCTTTGTAGTAATAGTCACTTGTAGGCTCTGCTCTGTAATAACCTCTTCCATCTTCTGTTTTGTATTCTACAGGACGTCCGGTTTGATAAGCTTCTTTTGAGCCTTTTGAAGAAATTTCAGCGATTGTTGCACCAAATACAGCACCTAAACCAGCTCCAATTACACCACCTCTCCAAGGATTTTTTTTGTCCAATAGTGCACCTGCTACTCCACCTACTAATGCACCAATACCTGCGCCTTCGTAGTGTTGTTGTTGGAGTTGTCCACAAGCAACGGTAAAAAGCATTAATAAAGAAAGTAATAAAGCTAATCCTTTCATTTCTATCCTCCTTCTGTATGCTTTATATCTTATTCTACTACAAACGGTTCAAAAATTACCCTATTTCTGCCAAGCTGTTTTGCTCTGTAAAGAGCTATATCTGCTTTTTGAATTAATTCATCTATAGTTATTAAATCTTCTCCATTAAAGGTTGTAATCCCAATGCTGATTGATAAATTTATAGTTGTACCAGAAAAGGTGTGGAATTGATATTCTGAAACTTTTTTTCTAAACTCCTCGCACATCTCGGTAGCTTCGTTTTCATTTATAGATGGCATAATTATGCAAAACTCTTCTCCACCATATCTTCCTATTGTCAATTGGTTTGGTAAAAAATCGATAGCTAATGAAACAATCTCCATCAATATTCTATCTCCCGATAAATGTCCATAAGTATCATTTATTTTTTTGAAAAAGTCTATATCAAATAAAGCTAAACTAAGAGGCTCTTTATAAAGGCAGCACCAATTTAGTTCTTCTTGAATTCTTTCTTTAATAAAACTTCTATTGTAAGCTCCTGTCAATGGATCTTTTGTAAGTAATTTATTGAATTCTTTCTTCATTTCTACAATTTCTCTTGCTTTATTTATTTTCATAATAAGCTCACATTTAAATAACTTTTCTATCAAATAATCGAATATCTCAAGTTCGCAAATTTTTTTAATTTGAGGTTCGGTTTTATTGTTGAGTATTACAATCAAGGGTTTCTCTCTTAAGGAAGGAGCAGAGGTAACATTTTCAATAAATTTCCATTCTCTTTTTTTTATGTGGAATAGATCAAAAAGTATGAGATCAGGATTAGTTTTATAAATATAATCAATAAGTTCATCATTTATAGGATGGTTTTCAATTAGTTCAACTTCATCTTGTAAATATTGAAATATTAATTCTGAAAAAGAGTTCCTATTTGTGCAGAGGATTATTTTCATTTTGATTGTAAATTATACATAAAGAAACCTCTATTTGAACAGATTTAGAATCACTTCAGCTGGATTTTTTGATAATGTAACTGCTCTGCCAATCACAATGTAGTCAGCTCCTAAAAGAAAAGCTTCTTGTGGGCTTACAGTTCTCTTCTGGTCATCTTTGACCAACTTTTCAACTCTTATTCCAGGCGTTACAACAAGGAAATCCTTTCCACAATGATTTTTAATGTTCTTTATTTCCTTGGCAGAGGCAATAACACCATCAAGTCCCGCTTTTTTTGAAAGAATAGCCAGATTCTTTACAATAGAGGAAGTATCGATGGAAAATCCATAAAGTTCTGTTAAAGATTCGTTATCAAGACTTGTAAGAATTGTAACGCCTAAAAGTTTTAATTGAGAAGCTTCTTTAATTTTTGCTTCCTCTACAATTTCTATAGCCCTTTTCATCATTTCAAATCCACCAGTTGTATGTAAAGTTAGCATATCTATTCCAAAATTTAAGCTTGCTTTTACAGCTCTATGAACCGTGTTAGGAATATCGTGAAATTTAAGGTCAAGGAAGATTTTTTTGTTTCTTTTTTTGAGAGCTTTTAGAATATTTCTACCTTCGCTAAGAAAAAGTTCAAGCCCTACTTTGTAAAAACTTATCAGTTCATCAAGCTCATCAACAAGTTTTAGAGCCTCTTTGCTTTTTGAAAAATCAAGGGCTACTATTACTTTATCTAAGCTCATATTTTTGGAAGCACTATTCCCTGCTGAGCCTGATATTTTCCTTTTCTGTCCGCATAAGAGATTTCACATTCTTCCTCTGCTTTAATGAATACAAGCTGAGCAATTCCCTCATTAGCATAAATCTTCGCAGGAAGCGGTGTGGTATTAGATATCTCAATAGTTACAAATCCTTCCCAGGATGGTTCAAGAGGTGTCACATTTACAATAATTCCACATCTTGCGTAGGTTGACTTACCAATGCATATCACGAGGACATCTCTTGGAATTTTAAAATACTCTACAGAGCGGGCAAGAGCAAAGGAATTTGGTGGAATTATACATACATTGCCTTTAAACTCTACAAAACTTTTAGGATCAAAGTCCTTAGGGTCTACTACTGTATTGTTTATATTTGTAAAAATTTTAAATTCATCGGCAACTCTCATGTCATATCCATAGGAACTTACTCCATAGGATATAACTCCTTCTCTTACAAGTCCTTCTTCAAAAGGTTCAATCATACCTTTTTTTGCCATATTTCGAATCCAGCGGTCATTTCTTACCATAGTCTTTCACTCCTTTCCATCAAGTATATTTCTTATTTTTAGCAAAATTTCCTCAAAGGAAATTGATTTATCAATGGATTTGATGTCTTTAAAATCAACAGGATGTCCGCTCATGATGATAGTTTTTACATGGGGATTTATGCTCTTTATCTGTTTCATGACCTCTATCCCCGATATTCCTGTTAGAACAAGGTCAATAAGACACAGGGCAATTTTTTCTTTATTTTCATTGAATATTTTAATTGCCTTTTTCCCATCTTCAGCTTCATATACCTCATATCCGTATTCTTTAAGGAAAGAGGACACGGATTGCCTTATTTGTAATTCATCGTCAACTATCAGAATTGCTTCATTTCCCTTTAATTTTTCTTTTTGTATTGATATAGAATTTGAATTTTTTATTTTCTCCTGTGGTAAATATATTTTGAAAGTGGTGCCCTTTCCGGCTTCACTGTAAACATGGATATGTCCATTGTATCTTTTTATCAATCCAAAAACAGTTGAAAGCCCAAGCCCGGTTCCCTTTTCCTTGGGTTTGGTGGTAAAGAAAGGTTCAAATATTCTTTTTTTGGTCTCCTCATCCATCCCTATTCCAGTATCTGATATACATAAAACTAAATAATCACCGGGTGTTACAAGTGGATGAGTATAGTGATATTCAAGGTCAATGAAGGTTTCTTTAAGACTTATTTTAATTTCTCCTCCCTCTGGCATTGCATCTCTCGCATTTGTAACAAGATTCATCAGTATCACTTCAAGATGTGTCGGATCTATTTTATAATGAATTTCATGTTCGGATAGATTGAGTTTTATTTCTATATCTCTTCCTATTATAGGTTTTATAAACTCTGAAAAATTGATAATATATTGAGTTAGATTTAATTGCTGTAACTGCCCAATTTCTTCTTTTCTACTAAAGGTAAGAAGTTTCTTAGAGATATCCCTTGCTCTTGCTGCTGCTTCAATTATTTTTTTTACATAGTTATTAAGATTTTTATCCTCTATTCTTTCTTCCAATAGCCCTGCAAATCCTAATACTCCTGAAAGAATATTGTTGAATTCATGGGCAATTCTACTTGAGAGCATGCCAAGAGACTCCATCTTCTGAGAATGAATGAGCTGTTCCTGTATTTTTTTTCTCTCTGATATGTCAATTATTGAAACAATTGATTTTTTTGTATAAGGTATTAATGCCACATTTATCAGAACATCTTTTGTCTTTCCATTTCTGTCCTTTATCTTAGCTTCATACTGTCTTGGAGCAAGGGATGGTGAAATTCTTCTCAGCTTGTGATACTCAATCATTTTATTCAGAAATTCCTCACTTATAAAATCAGTCCATTTAACTTTTCCCTCAAGTTCTTTCTTTGAATATCCAACTAGGGTTTCAGCTTCTTCATTTATAAATTCTATTGTCATGTCTTCATCAACCACACATATTGCTACACCAACAGATGAGAGTATGGCATTTTGCTGTTCATAGGCATGAACGAGATCTTCGTGTTGCTCTTTGAGTTTATCTATATATTCCAGGAATCTTTCTCTCTGTCTGTTGATAAGCTGTCCAAGCATTTTAACCATTTCAACGTGTGAGTCTTCAGAAGCCCGAGCAGAAAAATCTCCTCTTTGAAGCCTTCTTAAAACATCAAAATGTTCACATATGCCGATAGCGAGTTCATGATTAAGATTTATCAGTTCCTCTATCTCTTTTGACAGTCTATTAATACAATCTATAAGCCTACGAACAGCATATCTTTCTATATTTAAGTCTATTCTCTGTGAAGTATCTCCCTTACCTATTTTTTCAATGATATCTGAGCAGAGATGCAAAATTTCACTTAATATCTGACCTTGTTCACAGAATAAATTTTTACACTTAAGAAAACCACCATATTTACAAGCATACTGTTCCATCATTAAATCCTTATTGTCACCTTAATTTTATTTCCCTGTTTTTCTATATTTAGGATGGTTTTGCCGAGTTTACTGCACCAAGCTTTTATATCTTTTTCAAAGGTAGGACAATCTGCAATAACTTCTATAATTTCACCTTCTTTGAACTGGGGATACTGGGCACTTAACTTTAAAATAGGATAGGGGCATTTTAATCCACTATAATCTAAGAGTTTATCTGCCAACTCCTTTCTTGTTCCTCCATGTCTTTAAATATTTTTTCAAATATCTTCAATGCCTCCTGAGCCTCTTGAGGTTCCATTTTATTTATTGCAAATCCTGCATGAACCAAAACATAGTCTCCAATTTGAGGTTCTTCGGGTAACAGTAATAGGCTAATCTGTTTTCTTAAGCCCATTACATCAACTGTTGCCATAGTGTCTTCAATTTCTATTATTTTTGATGGGACTGCAAGACACATCTGATCCCCCAGTTATTTAGTATTGATAAAATCTCTTCAGTTAACTCCTTTAGTTTACCAGCCACAGTAGGTGTTAGGTCAAGCCCGAGATCAATTGACTCTGGCTGAATTCCTGCAAGTACTAACTCTTCAGGCATATACCCCATAAGCCTTGCCACTTCAATTAAATCCTGAACACCTACATGATGAACAGAAAGTTTTGTTTTAAGATAAGGAGGAATCTCATCTCCTTTCAGGATTTTTATAAAACCTGGCTCTTTACCAAAATCAACAACGTCTACAATAATAATTTTTTTGTATTTTTCAATATATGGAAGAAGATCAAGTCCAAGAGTTCCTCCATCAATAATCTCAATTTCTGGCTCAAATTTATAGTTATTTCTCAAAAATTCTGCAATTCTTGGCCCAGCACCCTCATCCTGCATAAGAATATTTCCTACACCAATAACACATATCTCCATATTTTTCTCCAATTAAAAAGCCCTCCTAAATTAGGAGGGCTTTATTTTTTTTTATTTTTCTACTGTTTTTATTCTTCCTTTACTTCAACAATGTGCATTCCACATGCCATGCATGGGTCAAAGGAATGAATGGTTCTTAGTAGCTCAAGAGGCTGCTTTGAATCAGCCACCGGAGTGCCAACAAGTGCTTCTTCCACAGGTCCTCTTACTCCTTTATGGTCTCTTGGTGATAGATTCCATGTGGAAGGAACAACCATCTGATAGTTTTCTATCTTCTTATTTTTAATTACAATGTAGTGGGAAAGTGCACCACGAGGAGCATCATGCCAACCCATACCTTTTGCCTCAGCAGGCCATGTTTTTGGATCCCATTTTTCTGTATTAGCAATGGTGTAATCACCTTTCTTAATATTTGCAGCAAGTTCACTAATGAAATCTTTAATCTTGTAAGCGGTAAGAAGGGCTATAATACCTCTTGCTGCAGTTCTTCCTAAGGTAGAGAATAAAGCTTCAGGTCCTACTCCGAGTTTTTTCATTACCATATCTGCAACTTCTTTAACTTCTTTGTGTCCAGATGCGTATGCTACAAGTACTCTTGCAAGAGGACCTACTTCCATTGGAAGTTCTTCATATCTTGGAGCTTTACCCCAGCTGTATTTCCCGTCTACATTGAGGTATTCATAAGGTGGTTTAGGACCTGTGTAATTAGGAGTTGTTTCTCCATCCCATGGATGAAGTCCTGCCTTTTCACCCTTTGAGTAGGTATAGTAAGAACGAGTTATATATTCCATTATTTTCTTGTGGTCAACAGGATATATCTCTTTGAGATTCTTATTTTTTATAACACCTGCAGGTAACCAGAGCTTTCCATTTGCCTCGGGATATTCACCGCAGGCAAGGAAGTTTACATTACCACCATAATTTGCCCAGTCTTTATAGAAAGATGCTACTGCAAGAAGATCTGGAATGTATACTTTTTCAACAAATTCAATTCCCATGTCAGCATATTTATTAAGTGCTGCGATTGTTCCAGCATTAATGCCATTCTGGCTTTCTGGGTCTATTGGAATTGCCATTCCACCAACAAGAAATGTCTGAGGATGTGGGTTTTTAGCACCAAGAATTGCCATCATTTTTATGACTTCTTTTTGCCAGTCAAGGGCTTCAAGATAGTGCGCAACCGCCATTAAATTTGCCTCAGGTGGAAGCTTGTAAGCCGGATGTCCCCAATAGCCATTGCTAAATATTCCAAGCTGTCCTCTTTCTACAAAAGCTTTGAGTTTATCCTGAACAGCTTTAAAATAAGTTGTTGAATTATTAGGCCATGGAGAAATGCTCTTAGCAAGTTCAGAGGTTTTTGCTGGGTCTGCTTTGAGGGCTGATACAACATCAACCCAATCAAGAGCATGAAGATGATAGAAATGAATAACATGGTCTTGTACACACTGATTTCCCATTATTAGATTTCTAATAAGGTCAGCATTTCTGGGAACTTTAATCTTTAATGCATCTTCTACTGCTCTAATTGATGCCATTGCATGAACAGTGGTACAGACACCGCAAAGCCTTTGTACAAAAACCCATGCTTCTCTTGGATCTCTACCTTTAAGTATTATCTCTATTCCACGCCACATTGTACAGGATGAATAAGCATCTTTTACCTTTCCATTGGCAACAACAGCTTCACATCTCATATGTCCTTCAATTCTTGTTACTGGATCAATTACTAATCTTGCCATACATGCCCCCTTTATTTATTCCTTATTTTCTTTTTTAGTCAAACCGGCTACTGCCATAGCTCCAAGCCCTATCTTAGATGCCTTTGCGAAGAAACTATCTTTATTTGTAACTTCTGCATAGAACGGAGCATTATCATCCCAGAATTTTGGCTCTGAACATGCTACACATGGATGTCCTGCCATAACAGGCCAGCTTACACCATCGTTCCACCTTATAGTAGGGCAGTTGTGATATGTGAAAGGACCTTTACATCCTAATTCATACAGGCATTTGCCTTTTCTGTGAGCATCGTCACCCCATTTTTTAGCAAATTCTCCTGTATCGAAGTATCCTCTTCTTTCACAGTTATCGTGAATGAGAATTCCGTGAGCAAATAGCGGTCTTCCAAGTCTATCAGTTTTTGGTAATTTGCCGAAGGTAAGGAAGTAGACTACTGTAGCAGTAAAGTTTTCCACATTGAGAGGACAGCCCGGAAGATTAATTATTGGTTTGTCTTTTATAATATCTCTTACTCCAACAGCGCCTGTTGGATTTGGTTTTGCTGCTGGAATACCACCATATGTTGCACAGGTTCCAATGGCAATAATTGCTGCAGCATCCTTTGCAACTTCTTTCATTATATCAACAGATGACCTACCACCTATACAGCAGTAAATTCCACCATCTTTTGTGGAAATTGCACCTTCAACCACAACAAGATATTTGCCCTTATACTTGTGGATAGCATCATGAAGGGATTTTTCAGCCTGATGTCCAGCTGCTGCCATGATTGTCTCGTGGTATTCAAGAGATACCACATCAAGAACAATCTGACCAATTGTTGGTTTTGTTGCTCTAAGTACGCTCTCACTACATCCTGTGCAATCCTGAAAATGTAGCCATACAACAACAGGCTTTTCCTTTTTCTCCATTGCTTCTGCAATCTGTGGAATATAAGAGGAGGAAAGTCCTAATACTGCTGCTGTTGATGCGCAGAATTTGAGGAAGTCTCTTCTTGAAACCCCGCGACGAACCAATCCTTCATAGATTGTTTCCTTATCCATACACGCCCCCTGAAAAGTTTTTTTTCGTATAGAAAGTTTATAAATTTTTTTCTAATTTGTCAAGAGGTCGCTTCAAAAAGTATAATAAATAACTTATGAAACGATTAACAGTAGGAATAATTGGTGCAGGACCAGCTGGGATTGCTGCTGGTGTTGAATGTAAAGCTAAAGGAATAAATAGAGTGTTTTTATTTGAAAAAGGGACAAAATTTTGTTCTACAATAAGAAGACTCTATCCAGCGAATAAAAGAGTTGATAAGGATTATAAGGGAATTACAGTCATTAATGAAGGGATTTGTTCCTTTGAAACGGAGACAAAGGAAGAGTTTCTTCAGAGAATGAAAAAATATATACAAGATTACGATATTCAAGTAGAATATAATCTTGAAATTAATGGACTGGAAAAAAAGGGAGATGATTATATACTTAAAGCAGGCACATTCCATATTGCTGAAGCTCATATTGTTATAATAGCTACAGGTATATTTGATAGACCTAAAAAACCTTCTTATCCCATACCCGAAGAAGTAAAAGAGAGAGTATTTTTTGAACTTCCAAAAGAACTTCCACATGGAGAAAAAATACTAATTGTTGGTGGAGGAAATACTGCTGCTGAGCTTGCTTGTTTACTCGCCGGTAAGTGCGATGTTTATCTTTCATATAGAAGACCACAATTTTTCAGGATAAATGAAGAAAATTTGAAAGAACTTGAAAAAAGAAAAGAGGATATAAAATTTTTTCTTGGTAGCGAAATTAAAGCTTTAGAGGCTCATAATGGAGCAGTAAAAGTTCTATTTAATGATGGACACAGCGAGAGTTTTTCTAAGATTTTTTATTGTCTTGGTGGAAGTACTCCTAAAATTTTTCTTGAGAAAATGGGCATTAGCTTTTCAGACAATAAGCCAGTGATTGATGAATTTGGTGAGAGTAATCTGGAAAGAGTTTTTTTAATCGGTGATATCGCGGTAAAAAGAGGTTCAATTATGTTTGCCTTTAATTCTGCTCATAGAGCAGTAAAAAGAATGCTTGAGAAATATCCTAATATCCAATTGCTTTAACATCTGTTGAAGGAATTAGAATTTTTATTTCTGTGCCTTTGCCTATTTCGCTTTCTATTTTAAAATCCCATCCATGGGCTATTACGAGGTGTTTTACTATGGCAAGTCCAAGCCCTGTGCCACCAAGTTCTCTTGAACGTGCTCTATCAACTCTGTAAAATCTTTCACCTATTCTGTGGAGATGTTCCTTCGGAATTCCTACACCAGTATCTTCAACGGATAGTATAAGCCCTCCATTGTACTTATAAAGCTTTACTTTAACATAACCTTTTTCTGTGAACTTAATTGAATTGTCAATGAGGTTTATCAATATCTGCGTTAACTTATTTCTGTCTGCATTTATTTGAAGATCAGGAGTAATTTCTTGTTGTAATTGGATACCTTTTTTTTGAGCTTTTTCCTTGAAAATCTGAAAGACAGAGAAGACTACATCCTCAAAAGCTATTTTTTCTTTTTCAATTTTTATTTCACCAGATTCAATTCTTGATAGAGTAAGAAGATCTTCTATAAGAATAGAGAGTCTGTCTGTTTGATTTTTAATTATTTCAACAAATTTTTTTGCATTTTCTATGTCATCAATTGCACCATCGAGGAGAGATTCTGCGTAACCCTTGATTGCAGTTATAGGTGTTTTGAGTTCATGTGAAGCATTTGCTACAAAATCTCTTCTTATTTTTTCAAGCTTTTTAAGTTTAGTTATATCATGAAGAATGATGATTAAAAATTTGACCTTACCATCTTTACATATTACAGGCATTGCTTTTGCAAATATAAATATTTCTCCTCCACCCTTTTTTACTGTGAGTTCCTCTTCAACTTCTTTCTTTTCTGCCATTGCTGTTCTAAGAAGATTAAGCAAATTTATATTTCTTATAACTTCCATAAAATTTTTACCTTCTGGTGCTTCTTCAGCCCTAATAAGCTCCTTGAAACTTTTATTAGCAAAAAGAATGTTTCCCTTGGGGTCTAAAATTATGATGCCATCACTAATTGATTTAAGGATTACCTCAAAGTTTTCAGGTGTAATTATTCTAGGGTAGGCTTTATCATGTTCCCTTTTTTCTATAAAATCTTCTTTTGAATAAAGGCTCTTTATTTTTAGAGCCATTATAAAAATTACAAAGCACAAAAAAATTATAATTATAATATAAAGTTCCATCCTATGCCTCTATATAATATCCAACTCCTCTCATTGTTTTTATATACTCAGGATTGTCAGGGTCTTTTTCAATTTTCATCCTTAGCCTTCTTATATGGACATCTACTGTTCTCGCATCTACATATATGTCTCGCCCCCATATAGCATCAAGCAGATGGTCTCTGCTGAATATTTTATTAGGTCTTTCTGCAAGATAAAGAAGAAGTTTGAACTCTGTAGCAGAAAGTCTCACAGGTTCTCCCATTATAGTTACTAAGTATTTATCTTTATCAATAGCTAAATCACCAATTTTAATAATCTTTACCTGGGCTTCTGACTTGATCCTTCTTAATACAGCCTTAACTCTTGCCATTAATTCTCTCGGGCTAAAAGGCTTTGTTACATAATCATCTGCCCCCATTTCAAGTCCAATTATTCGGTCAAACTCTTCTGCTCGAGCGGTCACTATTATTATGCCTGTATTTTTCATAACAGGATTACTTCGTACAATTTTACATATTTCAAGCCCTTGCACATGTGGAAGCATGAGGTCAAGAATTAGTAAGTCATAAATGTTATCTTTTAGTTTTTTTAGAGCTTCATTACCATTAAAAGCTATGTCTACTTGAAAATTCTCTTTCTGTAATGTATAAGCAATTAAATCAGCTATTTCTTTTTCATCCTCGATGATAAGTATTTTTTTAGTCATCGATAGCTCTCTTCAATTCATTCTCATTTACTTCAAAGTTTATTTTCATCTTACCAATTTTTTCGGGTATAACCATTCTTATTTTACCCTGTAGATTTTTTTTATCAAGAAGAACTGCTTTTATTATATCCGAACTCTCAAGAATTGCTGGCATATTTATAGGTAGGCCATATTCTTTGAATATTTTTCTTATTCTTTCAAATTCTTCTTTAGTTAGAAATCCGAGCATATGGGATAGTTTTGCTTCATATACCATACCAATTGATATTGCTTCACCATGTAAATAGGAAGTGTAGCCTGTAAGGGTCTCTATTGCATGTCCAACTGAATGTCCATAGTTTAATATGGCTCTTAAAGCACTCTCTCTTTCATCCCTTGATACAACTTCAGATTTGATTTCACAGGATCGTTTGATTATTTTTATAAGGCTATTTTTATCCCGAGATAAAATTTTATTTCTATTTTTTTCAAGGAATTCAAAAAACTCTGCATCCCATATGACCCCATACTTTATAACTTCAGCAACACCTGAGAGAAATTCTCTTTCAGGGAGAGTATCAAGAGTATCTACATCTATCCAAACAAGAGCAGGCTGCCAGAAGGTTCCAATCATGTTTTTCCCAAGAGAGTGATTAACAGCAGTTTTACCTCCCACAGAACTGTCAACCTGAGCAAGAAGTGTTGTTGGTATTTGGATATAAGGAATACCTCTCATATATAAAGATGCCACAAAACCGGTAATATCACCTATAACCCCTCCTCCCAAAGCAATAAGGCATGATTTCCTGTCAAAGCCCATTTCAAGTAATTTAGTTAGTATGTGATATGCCCAGAAATAGTCTTTGTAGGTTTCACCATCAGGTATCAAGATTAGGGAGACATCAAAAGCTTCTTTTTTGAGAGAATTTAGAACTCTTTGTCCATAGAGTTCTGCGACTGTTGGATTACTCACAACGGCTATTTTCTTGCCAATAGGGAATCTTAATAATCTCTCACCTACGGAAGAAAGGTTATCACTGTCAATTAAGATTTCATAACTTCTCTCTCCTAATTCTACTCTAATTTTTTCCATTTGTTAACCTTTCATATTCTTTGATTACTCTCTCTGCTACCTCAGAAGCAGACAAACCCTCTGTGTCAATTATTATATCAGCCTTCTCGTAAAATGGTCTTCTTTCATTCATAAGTTCTTTAATTTTATCCTGAGGATTATCCACTTGCAGAAGAGGCCTATCTTTGCACCCCTTTGTTCTCTCAAAGATGGTATTGGGGGAGGCAGTGAGACAAAAGATTATTCCAGATTTCTTTAGATGATGTAAATTTTCCTCTCTTAAAACCACACCTCCACCTGTTGATATTACTTGCCCTCTTTTTTTTGTTACTACCTTAACCATTTCAGTTTCAATGTCTCTAAACCTCGGTTCTCCAAATTTTTTGAAGATTTCTGATATTTTCATTCCAGTTGTTTTTTCAATTAGTTCATCTATATCAAGAAAGATAAAATTTAATTTATTGGAGATAATTTTCCCTACAGTTGTCTTACCTGTTCCCATAAAGCCTGTGATAATAATATTTGGTTTTTTTTTCATACAATTAATTATAAACTATTGGATTGTGTAATAAAAACATACTAAAATCTTTTAATTATATTGTTAGACGAATTGCTTTAAAATACAAAATTTGAGAATGATATAATTATAAAATGAGAGTGGTTAGAAATTTAAACAGATTTTTTCTTTTAATCATTACTTTATTGTTAATTTTTAGCATTACTGTTTGTGCTAAAAAGGATGAAAATTTCTACAAAGTTACAGAAATCCACGATGGTGATACTGTTACAATCGTAAAATACTCATTTTTAGGAATTGGTGTAAAAACAGAGAAAGTGCGTTTAGTTGGAATTGACGCTCCTGAACTGGCACAGGAACCTTGGGGAAGAAGAGCAAAAAATTATCTAAAAAAACTCTTAAGAGAGAGTAATTGGCAGGTCAGGGTTGAGCTTGATGTTCAGCACAGGGACAAATATGGAAGAATTCTGGCATACTTATGGGATAAAAATGGAAATATGATTAACTACATTATGATAAGAAACGGATATGCAATGGTCTATACAATTCCACCTAATGTAAAATATGCAGATTTATTTGTTGAAGCTCAGCGACTTGCAAGAGAGGAGAAAAAAGGCATTTGGGGGAAAGATGGACTCACAGAGAAGCCCTCAGATTGGAGAAAAGAGCATCCAAGGTATTAATCGTTTTAAACCAAATATCCTCTAAATTTAGTTTCTAACAATATTCCAGTTCAGTTTTAAGCTTACTCAGACATTACTAATTCTTTTTCAACAACTTTGATTCTTATGCTCTACAACTTGAAAAAACCGCCTTGCCTGCTCTGAAAGTTTTTATTATTTTCTTTACTTCTTTCTTATCATCAACAATAATTAAATCTGCCTCTTTACCTTTTTCAATAGAGCCAGTTATGTTGGAAATACCTACTGCTTGTGCTGGATATAGAGATGCCATTTTTACTAATTCATTAAGAGAGATAATTTTAAGCTCAAAAAGTGTGAAAATAGTATGCAGTATCGTCATTGGTGAGTAATCAGAGCATAAAATGTTTGCAAGTCGCTCACTTATTGCCTCTCTTGCACTAAGATTTTTTACCTGAGAAGTTCCTCTCAGTGCATTGGGAGCTCCTACGCAGACATTTATACCATATTTTCTTGCAGCCTTGGCTGCCTCTTTATTAACTGGAAATTCGGAAATTCTAATATTTAAGTCTTTGAGCCATTGTATTTTTTCTTCAGAATCATCATCATGGGAAGCCATTGGAACATTCAATTTTTGACATATTTTAGCAAGATGTACTATGCAATCTTTAGTTGTATTTCTAATTGCAAGCTTCTTATTGATTATCTGCGAGAGTTCCTCATCATTTTTTTTATAGACATTTCCGAAATAATTTTTAAAAGAAATAACATCTTTAAACTGTCCTTGTCCGGGAGTATGATCCATAAAAGACAGCAAGTCTATATCTCTTTCATTAAGAAGTTTTTCAATAATAGGAACTGCTTCTGCGTTAGTTATTTCAAATCGGCAATGAACCATTGTTCTTGTATTGAGATTATCCTTATTCTTACTTATTTCTTTTATAATTTTATGAGCGGTTTTGTTACATCTTAATCCAATCTCGCCTTCTGCAAATGATAGAGAGTGATAGATAGTGGTTATTCCACAGGCTGAAAGTTTTTTGTCAAGTTCATAGAGTGCTATTTTTTCTGGAAAATATACATTAGGCCTTGGTTCTATCTCTTTCTCTAAGGCATCACTATGAATATCAACGATTCCTGGTAATACTAAGCATCCTTGAGCATTGAATTTTTTCTTACTTGACCTGAAGCCTTCCTCTTTTATATCTGCAATTATTCCATCTTCAATCATGATTGAGGCATTTTCTAAAATAATATCAGGCAAAACCACTCTTGCACTTTCTATAATCAGATCTGCCTTTTTCATAAATAATCTCCTATTTCATAATGTAGATTTTATCTGATATAGACTTAGCAATCTCTTCCTGATGGAATACTCCAATTAAAGTAGAGCCTTCTTCCTTTAACTTTAAAAATTTTGATAAAACAATCTCTACAGATTCTTTGTCAAGAGAGGCAGTGGGTTCATCAAGAAGCAAAAGTCTTGGTTTCCATATGATTGCTCTTGCTATATTTATTCTTTGTTGTTCTCCTCCGCTAAATGTTGAAGGGTATGCGTCAAAGAGATATTCTGGTATTCTAAGTTGAAAGAGAAGCTCTTCTGCTCTTTTTCTTGCCTCTTTATATGAGATTTGATTTTTTAAAAGTAGAGGTTCTAAAACAACATCTATAGCTGATATTCTCGGAATGACTCTAAGAAATTGAGAGACATAACCTATCTCTCTATTTCTAAGGACAATCATTTTTCTGTCTGGAACTCTCGCAATATTGACTTTCCCAAATATTGAGGATTCATAATAAATCTCTCCTTTAGTGGGCAGATAAGTGCGATATAGGCATTTTAGAATTGTGCTTTTTCCTATTCCACTAGGACCTAAGATAGATAAAAACTCTCCTTCTTTAACACTAAAATTAATGTTTTCGCATCCATTAATCACCTTTGCTCCGTTTATTCTAATGTTAAAGATTTTTGAAAGTCCTATCACATCTATCACTTTCTTTCTCCTACAGTTGAGAGTTTACAAGCAGTTGTGTGTATGGATGTTGAGGGTCTTCAAGTATTTGATCTGTAAGTCCTACCTCAACTATTCTTCCATATTTCATTACTATGGTTCTTTGTGTGAGTACTCTTATCACTGATAAATCATGGGATACGATGATTATAGAGAGATTGTGCTGCCAATGAAGATTTCTTATTAAGTCCAGAATCCTTGCTTGAACAGAGACATCAAGCCCATTAGTGATTTCGTCAAGAAGAAGAATTATAGGATTATTTGAAAGCGCTTTTGCTATTTGTACTCTCTGTTGCATACCACCACTAAATTTTTCTGGTTGTTCGTCCATTCTATCAATTGGAAGTTCTGTTTTTTCAAAGAGTTCAGATATCTTTTTTCGAATCTTCTCAATATTTCTCCATTCCGCCATAATGAGATTTTCAGCAATATTTCCACCTGCACTTATTTTCATTCTGAGCCCTAAGTAAGGATATTGATAAACAATTCCGATTATATGATTTTTAATTAGTCTTTTTTGAAAGGAATTGAGATTAAAGAGATTAACTTTTTCATTGCCTACAAAGGTATTAATTTTCTCATGATTTATGTAAAATTCTCCAAGTGTTGGTTCTATGTCAAAATTGAGAAGCTTTAGAAGACTACTTTTACCTGAACCACTTTCACCAACTATACCAAGAGTCTCTCCTGGATAAAGTTCGAAAGAGACATTGCCGCAGGCAACTAAGGAGTTACAATTCACACAAATATTTGTTTCGTGCTCTGGTCCCGTATTTTCAACGCAGAGATTACAACCTTTTCCATATATTTTTGTTAAATTTTTTAACTCAACAATAGGCTGGATATGCATCCAATTACCTCTTATATAAAACTTTTTTGCTTATTAATAATTTATTGCAATAGCTCGTATCAGAACACATATATATTCTTTTCCCTTTGCTGTCATCTATTATCTCATCAAGAAAAGTATCATCGCTTCCGCAAAGTATGCATTTTTCTCCCATAAAGTTCTCCACTCTAAATTGAAAATCTTCAAATTCTAAAGGTTCTACAGATGTATAAGGTGGAATTGCATAGATTCTTTTTTCTCTCCCTGCCCCAAAAATATATAAAGTTTCAGCCATATTGAGCTTTTTAATGTCCCAACGGGGAATAGGGCTTGGATCCATTATGTATCTTTTATTTACCATAACAGGATATCTTGCCCCTATACTTATTTCTCTGTAAGTGACTATATCTTCATAAAGATATAGCCACATTCTTGAGTAATCTGCCTCTGCATGCATTCTTCTTGTTTCAAACTCTGATGGTTCAAAAACTCGCAAAGCTTCTGGATAAGGAACCTGAAGTACGAGTATTTGATTTTCATTCATTTTTTCCTCGGGTATTCTGTGTCTTGTCTGAATAATTGAGGCTTTAGTTGTATCTGTTGTAATTTTTACATTTGTAACAGCATTAATAAATTTCTTTATATTTACAGCATTTACACTTTCATCGCATCCCTGATCAATTACTTTAAGAACATCATTTGGACCAATTAGAGATAGTGTTATTTGTATACCACCTGTTCCCCAACCTCTTGCTATTGGAAGCTCTCTTGAACTAAAAGGAACTTGATACCCTGGAACAGCTATGGCTTTTAAAATTTTTCTTCTTATCTCTCTTTTAGATGCTTCATCTAAAAAGCCAAAATTATATCCCTTCATTTATTCCTCTCTAATGATTCCCTTTGAGCTTTTCTTAACCTATCTAAGTCCGATTGAAAAGTTACATAATGAGGGAGTTTATAGTGATTGCAAAAACCCATTGACTCTATTCCATCAATATGTGATAGAACAAATTCCTGATTTTCAGATATCATCTGCGGTTTTTCACTCTGCATTGCTCCGTCAAGGACTGCCATTGATATTGCTTTAGTTTCATTGTGTCCAAAGCAAAGTCCATATCCAAGTTTGAACTTTGGCTGTCCTTCACTGTCCTCAAATTTAGCTATTACTTCTACCTCGGTGACCTTTATTTCACCTATTGAGCAATAACCTTCAGAAAATGGAATTTTTACATAAACTGGAACGTATCCAACTCTTAGTTCACCTACAGTAGGGTGAATATCTCCATATCCTCGCATATTGGAATAGGCAAGAAGAAGTAATCCGCCTGTTTCTGATCTTGCCATTACTTGAAGTGAGGCACTTCTTGATGCTGGAAAGGTAAGTGACTGTCTTGTAATGTCAAAAAATCCATTTGCATTCTTTGAACCCTCCATAAGTAAGCCTTCAGCCCTTAAAATGTCTACTATTTTGGGGAAAGTCTCGGGAAAATCATAATTTGATAAGTTGATATCTTTAAGGAATTCCTTAACAAAATTTTTTCTTTTCTGTGGAGACTCATTTATAAGGTTGAAATCGAGAAGTCTTAATGTGTAGTCCGAGGTAGGACCTAAAATCTGTCCACCGGGTATTTCTTTAAATGCTGCTGAAATTCTTCTTATGATTCTCATTTTTTTTGTATCTATTGGAAGAGAATATCCTAATCTTTCAATTGTTGTTCTGTAGGACCTTAGTATAAAGGAGGCTTCAAATATGTCCCCGGCAGTTTGTTTTATTGCTAATGCAGCAAGTTCTGGTGCATAAAGAGAACCTTCGCTAATAATTCTATCAATGAGTAAATAAAGTTCATTAGTTATTTGTCTGATTTCCAAAGGTTTTGAATTGCCCTTGATTCTTTGATATATGAGTAATTTACAGGCATTTTCAATAGCTTCTGTTCCGCCTTTAACTGCAACATATCCCATTTAGTAAACCTCCAAAATTCTTGTTGATCTTGGAAGAGATAGAATTTTACCTGATTCATAAATAAAAATTGAGTCTAAGCCGAGAGGATAGTTTGCATTTATGGTTTTAAGGAGTATAAATTCTTCTTTTTTAATTCCTTCAACTGAAACAATTTTTTCCTCTTTTATTCCGGGACCTTTTAGCTTCAATTTAACAGTTTGAATGTTATTAGGTGATAGATAATATATCAATGTAGCTCCGGAGTCAGGATATTCAGGTGTACCAATTTTTGCTTTTACTATCTCTCCTCTACTATTACTGTCAGTGATTATTACAAAATCTGCCTCTGTTATATCTTTATATACTGAACCTGTTAATTCAAAAATTTTTTTCGCAGTTTTATCTTTATCATCTCCTATTATGCAGAAGCTTACTTCGTTGTCAATGAGTGTTTTTGCAATAAGATAAATATAACCATTTCTGTCTATAGAATCTATAAAACTAATATCATAAATTTTCCCAGGATTACACATAGCATTAACAAGCAGGCGGAATGTTCTCTGGCAATTTAAAGTTTCCTCATTCAAGATTATGGAATTTACGTAATTCATCTATCTTTTACCTTTTTACCATAGTTTCAAAATTAACCTTTGTTTTTAATATTATTGCTTTTTCAATTTTTTCATTTTTTGAAATAGTTTCTCTCAACAAAGATATATATTTAATAAACTTTTTCTTTAGGCCATTATTATTTGATTTCATTAATGCCATTATAAAGGCTAATACTAAAGCTCGATCCGGTTCATCTCCAATAATAATTCCGCATCCTTTTGAATTGTAATATTCTATACTTGCCACTGTTACTAATATCTCACCTAAGCAAAACTCAGTTTTAAAAGAATCTAAAGCAGTTGCCATGATTAATCCAGTGGCAGGTTCTCTTAAAATGGTTATTTTTTCATTTAACATTAAATTTTTGAGTTTATCTATGATTTTTTTGTCAGCCTTTGTAATTAAAATTCCCAAATCTTTCATATCTTCCATTTTATATATCCCATTTATGTTATTTTTTTTCTTAACCAAGACGATATCTTGTCAATAATAAGAATAGTAATAAGAATTAGTAAGATAATTGTTAGCGCTCTCTGATAATCAAAAACTCTCATACTCATTATGAGTTCAAAACCAATACCTCCAGCACCAACTACACCCATTACTGTAGAGGCTCTAATGTTTCTGTCAAGAAGATAAAGATTGTAACTGTTGAAAAGAGGAATTATCTGAGGTAAAACCGCATGTCTTATTTTTTGGATATATTTTGCTCCAGTTGAATCTATAGCTTCTAATGGTTTTTTATCAATGTTTTCTATTGATTCACAATAAAACTTTCCTAAAAACCCAGTAGTATGAAGTGCTATGGCAAGAACACCTGCAAAAGGACCTAAACCAACTGCTGCGACAAATAGCAGAGCAAACATCAACTCTGGCATGGCTCTGAAGAAATTGCTTGTCTCTCTTGAAAAAATATTGATTACTCTATAGTGAGTAATATTTCTTGCAGCAAGAATTCCTAAGGGTATAGATAAAATTATGGCAAGTATTGTTCCGGTTATACCCATACTAACTGTTTCAATAATTAGATAGAGATACCTTTCTATTTCTGAAATCTTAGGCGGAAATAAATCTCTTAAAAATTCAAGTATTCTTGGAATTCCATTAAAGATTTCAGATAAGTTAAAAGGTATGAAGAAGAAAGAAATTAATGAGACTAAAATAATGATACCAATAAGCATAAGATTAATAAACTTATTTTGCTTACTCATGAAGTTGCCATCTATTATGTTTTTGCTCATTTTTGCTGATGCCCGATCTATTAGAGTTATAATTAGTATTACAACAATAAGAATTGCAGATACTTTTTGATAATTAAAGGATCGCATTTGAGTGAAGAGTTCCACTCCCAGCCCACCTGCACCGACTAAACCTAATACCATTGCTATTCGGATGTTATGATCCAAAAGATAGAAATTATAACCCATAAATAGAGGAAATACTTGAGGCATTATTGCGTGTCTAATAATTCCAAGTTTATGGCTTCCAGTTGACTCTAAAGCCTCTACAGGTTTTTTATCAATACTTTCAATAGCTTCTGCATAAAATTTACCGAGCAAACCAACAGTGGCTAAACTAAGAGCAAGAATTCCAGGTATTGGACCTAACCCAAAGGCTGTGACAAAAATTAAGGCAAACATGATATCAGGTACAGCTCTAAAAAAATTAATCAATCCCTTTGACACTAAATATGGAAGACCCTGTGAGATGTTATTCGCTGATAAAAGGCCTAAGGGTAATGATAGTAAAATTCCAAAAACAGTGCCCCAGAATCCTATGGCTATAGTCTCAAATGTAACTAAAAGTATTTTGTCAAATCTTGAAAAATTAGGTGGAAACATCTCTCTAATAAGAGATATAGAGTGAGAAAAACCAGTGATTAAAGAAAAAATATCAAATTTCGATATCTTAAAAGCAACTACAATGACAGCAGATATAATACTCCACGTAAAGAATATTTTTAGTCTTTTCGTGAAGTTTATTGTTAAGCTGCCATCCATTCAAATTCCTCACTCTCTTCTATTTCATAAAGGCTCAAGAGTTCGGTTTTATTAAGTAAGGATATTTTTCCATCAAAAATTATTTTTCCTTTTTTAAGAGCTATTACTCTGTTAAAATTATCCTTTACTGTATCTATGTGATGGAGAACACAAAGTAGGGTTATTCCCTTTTCTTCATTTATTTTAAGAAGAAGATCAATTATTTTTTGGCTTGTTTTTGGGTCAAGATTAGCAATAGGTTCATCGGCAAGCAGTATGTCTGGATTTTGCATAAGAGCTCTTGCAATAGCAACCCTCTGTTTTTCTCCACCGCTTAGTCTGTCTACTCTTTCTGATGCTTTATGCTCTATATCAACAAATCTTAGTAGCTCCATTGCCTTTTCTTTTTCTTCTTTACTGAAAAGCCCAATTGTTGAGAGAACAAGTCCTACTCCATTGTCATATCTTCCAAGTGAACCAGCCAGAACATTCTCAAGAACAGATGTTCTTTCAACAAGATTAAAAAGTTGATATATCATTCCTATTCTTTTTCTCATTTGACGTAAATTTTTTTTGTCTGAATATTTTATTTCTTTTCCATCAATAGAGATGGAACCATTATCAGGTATAACAAAGCCATTTATAGTCCTTATCAGAGTTGTTTTGCCTGAACCACTTGGTCCAATTATTGCTATTGATTCGCCTTGCTGGATTTTTAGACAAATATTATCTAAAACAGTGTCTCCCTTAAATTTTTTTGTAATATTTTGTAATGAAATCATTTAAAACCTCCTTTTTTAAGAGGACTGAGTATACTCAGTCCTCTTAATTTTTAGTATTGCTATTTCAAAGTGTCTATAAATTTTTTTATTTCCTTGATTGTTCTATAATCTGAGTCACTGGCTAATTTATATCCTTTAATTCTTGGAGAAGGCGTAATATTGGATGGTACCTTGAGGATTGCATTTCTTAAACGTGATTTTGTATCCTTATCAAGGTCAGATCTATATGCGAAAGGTTCACCAACTATTTCTGGAGATTTCCAAATTATTACAACAGAATCAGTTGATATCTTCCCCTTATCTATCATATCGTGGTAAACTTCATCGTATACTGATGCCATGTCAATGATTTTATTTTTCACTGTAAGAGCTGCTGCGTCATGGGTTCCTATATATCCTACTTTTTTAAAAACCTTTTCTGGAACTATATCACCTAAATGCATATAATATCTTGGCACTGCATAGCCAGAGGTGGAAGCTGTTTCAGTAAAAGTAAATGTAAATTTTTTTCTAAACTCGCCATTAAGTTTTTCACTAATAAATTTCAACCCTTCAATGCCTTCTAAGGTTTTCGAAATACCAAGTTTTTGAGCCACTTCCGGAGTTGCAACGAGATATGAATGATAAGTTGTCTTTCCATTTTTATCAACACCTACAGCGAATGCTTCAGCTCCTGCTCTTTCATTAGCAAGAACATAGGAAAAAGGGCCAAACCAAGCAACATCTAACTTTTTTGCTCTCATTGCTTCAATAATGCCTGTATAATCTGTGGCTGTAAAAAGCTCTATACATCTACCAATTTCCTTTTCCATGAAATTTTTGAGCGGAGTATGTTTGTCAATCAATGCTTTAGGGTCTTCAGTTGGAATTAATCCCATAATAAGGCATTTTTCTTTTGCGATGGCAAAATTAAATGATAATATCAAAATGAAGATAATTAATAAACTTGATATTAGTCCTTTCATTTCAAAACCTCCTTTTAGATTGATTTAGAGTTTAAAGTTAAATGAATGCAATCAAGATTTCGTGTTTTAGGATTTTCTTTGTGATTATCACCTCCTTTATTCTGAAAATCTAAGTAAATAGAGCAGATGTCTCCTCTAAATTTTGTAATACAGTATTCAATCGGGATTTGCTTAAAATCAGCAGATAAGCTTTTTACAACTAACAGAGGAGTTTTATTAGATATACCAAGCACTTTCATTTCATAGCTGTCTGGCAAGGTTACTTCAAATTCAGATGAAAGTCTTACAGGCTGTATATTGTAAATACTTTCAAAAATTTGATAAAGAGAGAAAAAGCCTTTGATGTGTTTATTTATATCCTTGAATCTTTCTGAATCTAAAAAAGACTTTGTATAGCAAAAAGGTATATTATCAACATACCTCAAAATCTCTAAAACTATGATTTTCCTTGAAGGTTCAATCCCTAATTTTTTAGAAATTATTTTTTCTGGATATATCTCATAAGATTCAAGAATTTTGGCATCAGGGTTAAAACCTAAATTGAGAATTGATTCTGTAAACCTTGTTTTTTTTGAAACTTTGTAAGATATTTTATTTACTGAAACAAACGTGCCTTTTCCTTTGATAGTGTAAATAAATCCTTCGTTTCTCATTTTTTCAATAGCTTTCCTGACAGTATGCCTATTGATTTTATATGTTTTACTTAATTCATATTCAGAAGGAATTTTATGATTTGCCTTGAATTCTCCTCTGCAGATTTTTTCTTTAAGAATTCTATAAAGTTGCTCATATAAATATAAGCTTGAATTTCCATCAATAAAACTCAACTCAACCTCCATTAAGTTATACATCTATACAAGTATAAAACTAATTCTGTTAAGCAATTGTTAAGGATAAATTAAAATTTTGTTAAAATTATTAAGCTACTTTTTGATGATGTCTATTAGTTAAAAAAGTTGAATAAAAATGAATTAAAAACTCAGTTCAGAGTGGAAAAATTAGAATTTGAAACTTAGCTTCTCTCAACTATAATTTAAATATAGAATTTTTGCTTTTTTAAATAATTTTTTACTTCTTCTCCTTCAGTTTCAAAGCCTCTTTTACCCATTGCACCATAGGTGAGTCTTTTACCAAGTTCTACGCCAGGCTGGTTAAAGGGATTTACTCCATAAAGCAAACCCGCCATTGTAGTTGTTACCTGAAGAAACTGAAAGATTTGACCAATTATGAATGGATTAATTTTGGGTATTATGATTTTCATATTTGGTTTTTTGTTCATCCATAAAGCCATTTCAGTGGCAAGCTGTTCTGTATTTATTAATTCTTCAAGTGTGTGTCCTCCTAAAAATCTTAACCCCTCAATATCATGAAATTCTTCTGGGATTTCCTCTTGAAAATTATGCTGTTCAACAGCCATAAAAAGAATCACTTTATCTTCAGGACCTTCCATCCAAAGCTGAAGCTGAGAATGCTGGTCAGTTGTTCCTAAGGAAGGATAAGGAGTAGTACCTTTGCCTTCCTTTCCCAAACTTTCTGCCCATAGCTGACAAAACCACTCAGAGAGAGTTTTGAGTCTGTCTGAATAAGGAAGAAATACGACAATTTTTCTTTCTTTTAGAGTATCCATTAAATAAAGACAGGAAGCAAGGAATGCCATTGGATTTTCAGGAAGATTTTCTTTAAAAGCTCTATCTGATACCTCTTTTGCTCCTTCAAGAATGGACTCGCTTTTTATTCCTATTGCTTCAGCTAATAGAAGACCAACAGGTGACAATACAGAATATCTTCCAACTACATTTTTAGGAATTTCTAAGGCTGGAATTTCATATTCTTCTGCTAATCTTTTTAAATTTCCCTTTTCAGGGTCTGTTGTGAAAACGAAATGTTCATTCACTTTAAGTTTTTTGTCTCTAATCATTCGCCAAAGGATTAAAAATGATGCAAGAGTCTCTGAAGTGCTACCTGATTTGGAAATTACATTTATAAGAGTCCTTTTTAAATCTATAATCTCTATTATATGTTTTAAGGTAGTAGGGTCCACATTGTCATATATAAATACTTTTGGTTTTTTAGTTAAATTATGGAAAGGGCTTAGAGATTCTAAAATAACTCTTGGACCAAGAGCGCTTCCACCAATTCCAAGGATGATAAAATGTTCATACTCTCTCGCTCTTTCACCAATCTCCTTAACTTTTTTTAAATCTTGATAAGGAAGATTTAGAAAGTCGAGTTCACTGTACTTTTTTTCATTTAGAAGGGTAATAGCCTTTTTAGCATTCTGTTCAATTTCATAAAAATTAAGACCTTTTTTGCCTATTACTTCTGTCAAAACATTAGAAAGGTCAAGCTTTATCACTTTTGCCTCCTTTTTTTGAAAAATAGGCTACCAAGAAAACTATAAGAACAGATAGAAGAATAATAATAGCAAGAACCTTTGTTATCTTGAAAGCCATAATTACAAGAAGCGCGAGAGCCAAAAGAAGATATAGTTGCCAACTCAAATATAGCCTCCTTTTTACTCTTTTCTTTCGGTCGAGGTTTCAGCAGAAGCATCTTCTCCTTTCTGCTTTTTTATATAAACATATGCTTCCTTTGCAGAAACTATGAGAATTGCTATGAAACCAATTAGTAAGCCTTTAATGTTAAATAATCCTTTTATAGCTATAAACCAAAGAAACAGAAATATAGCCCCCAGCTTTAGATAACTAAGCCCTATAACAGTAAGCTGAAACATTGGTTTACCAAAAAATTTTTTTACAGCCCAGGCAAGCTCTCTTAAGCTTAACCAACTTATAAATCCTCCGAGAATCACATTAAATGCTACGATTTCATTTTGCCACATTAGATAGCTTGCTGCAGCAAGTATGGGAACAAAAATAATTGTTTGCCTATTTATTCTCCTGATTACTTCCTTGTCCATCTGCCTTGTTCACCTTCCTTATAAATCGAAAAATTTCTTTTACTCCGGCGGCAAAGCCAGCCATAAGAAAAATTATAGAAAAAATAGGGAATGTGCCTACAAACTTATCTATTAAATAACCCATTACAACACCAATAACTACACAAAGAACAAAATTTATTCCTAATGCTGATGCTTCAAGGATTACTTTGAAAATGGATTTTTTACTTGCTTCTTCACTCATCCAGTTCCCTCACTTTCTGATAATACAAACTCCTTTAATGAAGTTGCAACTTCCTTATAAAAGTCAGTCTTTGCTTTATCATATAGATTATCACAGAATAAGGGAATCCAGGCATGAAGTCTTCTCAAAAAGTCTATCTGTAAATCTAAGAGATTTCGTTCAATAAGATAACTCATAAAGAGAAGTTCCATAGATATATGGTCTGGTGGCAGGTCAAATTCTTCATCAATGTCTACTCCTGCATTCCAGTAGAAATGCTGCACATTAAGGAGACTCAGATCAATAGGTGCATCCTTATATAGGAGTTCTCTATAATAATCTTCATAATTTGGCACTTGACCTTCATTAAATAGATTAATAAAATCCTCACATATCTCTTCATAGCTATCGTTTATAGAAATTCCTGCAAAATTCTCGAATTCCTCAATAAGCTCAAACTCGGGAATGTTCATAAAAAGATATGCAAAAAGCCTATAAGCTTCAGCTCTTTCCTGTTGTCCTAAGGGGTCTAAAAAGTTCATAGTTCCTTAAACGTTTTGTAAGCAGACTGAATAGTCTTTTCTATATCTTTCTCGCTATGACTAAGAGAGATAAAACCTGCTTCAAATTGAGATGGCGCTATATAGACTCCTTTTTGGAGCATTCCCCAGAAGAATTTTTTGAATTTTTCTGTATCGGAAGTTTTTGCTGTTTTTGCGTCAATAACTTCAGTCTCGGTAAAATAAGTGCAAAACATAGTTCCTGCTCTGTAAAACTTAACCTTTATTCCAGACTTTTCAGAGGCTTCTTTAAGGCCATACTCAAGTTGGGACATTATTTTTTCCAGCTTTTTATATGTAGAGGATTTTTTAAGAATTTTTAATGTCTCAATTCCTGCAGTCATTGCGAGTGGATTACCCGATAGTGTTCCTGCTTGATAAACTCCTCCTTCGGGTGCAACCATTTGCATTATTTCTTTTTTCCCTCCGTAAGCACCAACAGGCAAGCCTCCTCCTATTACTTTGCCGAGACATGTAAGATCAGGTTTTATTCCATAGTAAGCTTGAGCACCACCAAAAGAAACTCTGAAGCCGGTCATAACCTCATCAAAAATTAAAACAATACCAAATTTTTCAGTTTCCTCTCTCAAAGTAATTAAAAATTGCTCCTTTGGTAAGATGCAACCCATATTACCAACAACGGGTTCAAGAATTACACAAGCTATATCCTTCCAGTGTTCTTTTAAAGTGGTTTTAAATGCTTCTGTATCATTGAATGGAAGGACTATTGTTTCTGTTATATATGAAAGAGGTACTCCAAGACTATCAGGTATTCCTAATGTAGCACCACCTGAACCAGCAGAGACAAGGAGACCATCTACATGACCGTGATAGCATCCCTCAAATTTTATAACCTTAGAGCGTTTTGTGAAACCACGTGCTACCCTGATGGCAGACATGGTAGCCTCAGTACCTGAATTAACCATGCGCATTTTTTCTATTGATGGGAAAGCTTTCCTTACAAGTTCAGCAAGTTCTATTTCAAGCTTTGTTGGCGCGCCATAGCTTGTACCTTTTTCAGTAGCTTTTTTTAGAGCCTTAACTACGGACGGATAGGCATGACCTAATATAAGCGGACCCCATGATAAAACGTAGTCTATGTATTGATTTCCGTCAACATCGTATAACTTTGAGCCTTTTGCCTTTGCTATAAAAAGAGGATTGCCGCCCACAGCCTTGAAAGCTCGCACAGGGCTATTGACTCCACCGGGCATAAGATTTATAGCTTTTTTATAAAGCTTTTGAGATTTTTTTGTTTTCATCTTGACCTCCATTTAAGAAAAATAAAACAAGCTTTTTTACAAATTTAATAAAAATAACAAAAAAATATTTAAAATCGCAAATGATTGTAATTAATTTTTCATAAAAAGTTTTTAGTAAATTCTATTCTAAGATTCTACGGATTTTCTCAAATTAAATCTTTTTGGAATTTAGCTTATATTACTTTTACCTTTTTTAATATAAAAAATTAAAAGTCCTATCTGAGATTGAAATCTTAAAAAAATGTATAATTTGAATTAGCATTGAAAACAATTTGTGAGCTATACTCTAAAATATATATCAATCAAGTGCAAATCTTTTTCTTTCAATTTCCAATCTTTAGTAGATGTATTTTCATTTTTTGTTTTTATTCTCAAAATTTTTGTTAAGACTAAAAGTATATGTAGAAACTGAAAGCTAAAGATATACTTATATTTGCATCCATTTCTGTTAATGTTTCTATCATATCTAACAAAGGAGATTAGGGTATTGAATTAACCTTGAAAAGAGGGTATATTTTTATAAGATGTTTCAGAAGAGATATACATTTATCATAGTAATTATCTACGCCTTAATCGGAGCTCTATGGATACTTTTTTCTGATAAGGTGCTTTCCAAGTATGTTCAAGACATAGAGCTTTATGCACAGCTACAGACATATAAAGGATGGTTATACATAGCTTCTACTGCAACATTACTTTATATTTTAATCAGGGCTTATGTTGTAAGACTTGAAAAATACGAAAGTGAATTGAGAAAACAAAGGGATTACAACAGGCTTCTTTTTACTAAATCCTCAATAGGACTTGCGCTATGTAGGATGGATGGAACACTTATTGATGTAAATGAAGCTTATGCAAAAATAATAGGCAGAACAGTGGAGGAAACCCTTAAACTTACTTACTGGGATATTACACCAGATAAATACAAAGAGGAAGAATTAAGAATTCTTGAGTTACTGAAAAATAAAGGAAGATACGGACCTTATGAAAAACACTATATCCATAAAGATGGGCATTTAGTTCCTGTGAGGCTTCAAGGAACATTAATAAAAATAGATGGAGAAGAGTACATATGGTCAAGCGTTGAAGATATAACAGAACTAAAAAAAGCTGAGAAGGCATTAATAGAAAGTGAGAAGAAATACAGAGAAATAGTTGATAATGCAGTAAGCATAATTCTCAGAATGAGTCTTGATGGAGAAGTTAAATTTATTAATAAGTACGGAGAAGAATTTTTTGGTTTTACTTCTGATGAACTGATTGGGAGGAATGTGGTAGGAACAATTGTGCCAGAAAGAGAAACTACAGGGAGAGACCTGAAAGAATTGATGGACAAAATTTTAAAATATCCTGAAAAATTTGAATATAACATTAACGAAAATATCAAAAAGAATGGAGAAAGAGTCTGGATATTCTGGGTCAATAAAGCCATATACGATGAACAGGGTCAGGTAAAGGAAATTCTCAGTATCGGAACAGACATTACCGAGTTAAAAAGGGCACAGGAGGAACTTGAAAAATATAAAGAACATCTTGAAGAACTTGTAAGGGAAAGAACTAAGGAACTTGAAGAGGCAAATGAAAAGCTTAAGGAACTTGACAGATTAAAATCAATGTTTATTGCAAGCATGAGTCATGAACTTAGAACGCCTCTTAATTCAATAATAGGCTTTTCAAGTATTATTCTTAATGAATGGCTGGGTCCTCTTAATGAGGAACAAAAGATAAATATTGCAACAATTCATAGGTCAGGTAAGCATCTTCTTGCTCTTATCAATGATGTAATAGATATATCAAAAATAGAAGCTGGTGTAATAGATATAATTCCTGAGGAGTTTGAACTATCTGATTTGCTTAAAGAAGCGATTGAGAATTTTGAAAAAGATATTGTTCAGAAGGGTTTGGAATTTAGTATTGAAATATTACCCGTTAAGATGAATACGGACAGAAGAAGAGTTTTTCAGTGTGTTACAAATCTTTTAAGTAACGCTGTTAAATTCACTGAAAATGGATATATCAAACTCACATCATCGGAGGATGAGAAAGACGCTGATTTTGTCCAAATAACAATAGAAGACTCAGGAATAGGAATAAAGGAGGAAGATTTAAGAAGGCTTTTTCAACCTTTTCAGAGATTTGATTCACCGAACAAAGGTAAAATTCCAGGTACAGGCTTAGGACTCTATATAACAAAAAAGATTGTTACTGAGGTTCTTAAGGGTGATATAATTGTTGAAAGTAAGTATGGAAAAGGAAGTAAATTTATAATAAGGATACCCAAAAGACTAATTAAAAAATGAAGAGAGTTCTTGTAATAGAGGATAATCCTGATAATCTAAGATTAATAAGCTATGCCTTAAAAAGGTATGGATACGATATTATTCATGCTGAAAGCGGTGAGGAAGGAATTGAAATGGCTAAAAAAGAAAAGCCCTTTTTTATCATAATGGATATAAACCTTCCTGGAATTGATGGATTGGAGGCAACCAAAAGAATTAGAGAGATAGAAGAATTAAAAGATATTCCAATTATAGCAATAACATCTTTTGCAATGGCAGGAGACAGAGAGAGAATTCTTCAGGCAGGATGTAATGGATATTTTGAAAAACCCATTGACTCTCTCACCATCATAGAGTCAATTCACAAAATTTTAAAGATTAGCTAATTTTAGAGGTATTTAAAATGAAAGTTTTGATAGTTGAAGACAATTATGATGACAGAAGATTATTAAAGCTCAATATGCAACATCATGGATGTGAGGTTATTGAGGCATCTGATGGCAAGGAAGCATTAGATAAAGCAATAATTGAAAAACCCGACCTGATAATATCGGATATTCTTATGCCAAAGATGGATGGTTTTGAGCTTTTATGGAGTCTCAAACAAAACGAGCAAACTAAAAATATTCCCTTCATCTTCTATTCAGCCATATATACAGGAGAGAAAGACAAAAAGCTTGCCATGGCACTTGGAGCAGAGGCATTTATTGAAAAACCAAAAGAACCAGAGGAGCTTTATAGAAAAATCTGTGAGATTACCGAGCAATGTAAAATTACCAGTTCTTCAAGGCTTCCTGACATGGAATTAATTTTGAAAGAACAGGATTTTCTTAAAGCATATAGCCATATAGTTGCCGCAAAACTGGAAGAAAAGGTAAAAGAATTATCTGAATTAAATAAAAAACATTCTCAGCTTTGTAATGAATATAAAACATTTCTTGATTCCTTACCAGATAATATTTTCTTGATTGACTCAGATTTAAAGGTATTGTGGATTAATAAAGGTGTTGAAAGATGTTTTAATATAAATGCTGATGAAGTTATAGGAAAGCACTGTTATGAATTTTTTCATGATAAAGACACACCTTGCAGTATTTGTCCTGTTCAGAAGGCTTTTGTAACGGGAAATATGCAATCAATGGAAAAATCAACAAGAGATGGAAGAATATGGGATATAAGAGCTGTGCCAATAAAGGATGATAAAGGTAATGTTCTGAATGTAATAGAGATTGCAAGAGAAATCACACAAGAGAAAAAAACACAGGAACAACTTTTCCATGCACAAAGGATGGAAGACATAGGCATACTTGCAGGAGGAATTGCCCATGATTTTAGGAATATGCTTACACCTATTGTAGGCTTTGCACAGTTAATAAAGCTTTCTGTTGATAGAGACTCCCCTCTTTACAAATATGCAGAAAACATAATTTCTGCTGGAGAGAAAGCATCTACCTTGGCGCAGGGATTGCTTGCCTTTAGTAGAAGACAATTACTTGATATAAAGCCTCTCCTGATTGATGATTTAATTTATGCTTTTTCTAAGATTATATCAAGAATAATTGGAGAAGATATTGAATTAAAATTAAATTTAAATGCGGGAAAACATACAGTAATGGCTGATATAACACAGATTCAGCAAGTCTTAATGAATTTAGTTACTAATGCAAGAGATGCTATGTTAAAAGGAGGAATGCTTACAATTTCAACTGAATTGATGGAGATTGATGATAATTTTATAAGAATTCACGGTTTTGGAAAGTCCGGGAAATATATTCTTATAACAGTAACTGATACAGGAATAGGAATGGATGAAAATATAAAATCCAAGATTTTTGAGCCTTTCTTTACCACAAAACCTGTTGGAAAAGGCACAGGTTTTGGTCTTTCAATAGTCTATGGAATAGTAAAGCAACACAACGGATATATCAATGTTTATAGTGAACCGGGTATTGGAACTACCTTTAGAATTTATCTACCTGTATCAGAAGAAAGGGAAGAGATTATAAAAAAGGAAACTCCTTTAGATTGGAGTCTTCTTAAAGGTGAAGGTGAAACAATTCTTGTAGTAGAGGATGATGAAAGCGTTAGAGCTTACATAACAACAGTATTAAAGGAAGCTAATTATGATGTAATAGAAGCCACAAATGGTCAGGAAGGAATAGAGAAATTTATTGAAAATAAAGATGAAATAGAACTTGTTATCCTTGATGTAATAATGCCTGTTAAGAATGGAAGAGAAACTATAGAGGAAATAAAGAAGATTAATCCTGAAGTGAAGTATATATTTATCAGTGGATATACTTCAGACATACTTTTTGAAAAAGGCATTTTTGAAGAAGAAATTGAATATTTATCAAAACCCATAGCACCTTTTGAACTTTTACAGAAAGTAAAGGAAGTTTTATTAAAAAAATAATTCTTTGAATTATATTAAATTGTATTAGTCAATATTTAGTTTGACATTTTAGTTTTTTATACCTCTATTTTCGAATTATATCCTATCATTTTTCCCTTTGCAAGATGAATTGAGTCTTTAAATGTCTGCATCGGTTTTTCCCTTAATAATGCTTCTCGATGTGTGGTCTTTCCTCATTATAATGTTTAACCCATTCATCTAAATACAAATGAATACTTCCTTACTGCATTTATAAATCTCAAAGGTCATGGGTTTTTAAATAAACTCGACTGCTAAATTAAAAGCTTTTATCATCTATAATTTTAGTAATAAAGTTCATTATAATTAAGATATGATGGATAAAAATATTTTTTCCAGATTGGCAGCAAGTATTTGACTCTATTTTTGATTTAGTTGCCTTTGTAAAGCCTGATGGTAACATATTTTACTGTAATCAGAGATTTGCTGAATTTATAAATAAAGATTTAGACTCAATAATTGGACAGAGATGTCATAAGCTTGTCCATGGAACTGAAAATTTTCTTGAGAACTGTCCGTTAATCCGTTCTCTTCGTTCTGGCAAAAGAGAGACATGGGAACTTAAAGAAAGAGAAAAATACTTTTCTATTGTTGTTGACCCAATAAGAGACAGAGATGGCAAAATAGTGGGATTTATTCATGTTTTCCATGATATAACTGAACAGAAAATAGCTGAGGAGGCATTAAAGGAAAATTTAGAAAGATATAGACACATCTCTGAACTTATTACTGATTATGCCTATGCTTTCACAGTTACATCTGACGGTGAGCTCATAGGGGAATGGATAACAGATTCCTTCACAAAGGTTTTTGGATTTACAAAGGAAGAGATCGACGAAAGGGGTGGCTGGAAAAGCATGGTATATCCTGAAGACTTACCCAAGGCTATAGAGCATGCAAGAAAAGTAGCAAATGGGCAGGTTAATATAGCAGAGTTCAGATTTGTAACTCGCAATGGTGAGATAAGATGGCTTAGGGATTATGCAATCCCCTTTTTTGATAAGTCAGGTGAAAGAGTAATAAAAATATATGGAGCATCACAGGATATAACAGAAAGAAAAAAATTACTTGAAGAAATAAAAAAGAGTGAAGAGAAATATAGAACAGTTGTTGAGAATGCGGGTGAGATCATATTGATAGCTCAGGATGAAATGATTAAATATGCCAATAAAAGGGCAGAAGAAGTTTCAGGATACTCCATAGAAGAAATCTTATCAAAACCTTTTATTGAGTTTATCCATCCTGATGATAGAGAGATGGCATTAGAGTATTACAGAAAAGTAGTAAATAGAGAAATAAAAAAGAAGTCCAATTATCCTCTAAGGATTATAGATAAACAGGGTAATATAAAATGGCTTGAGATAAATGCAGTACCAATTGAATGGGAGGGTAAGCCCGCAGGGTTGAATTTTATAAGGGATATTACTGAATTAAAAAAAGGAGAAGAAGAAAAAGCACACCTTTACAAACAGCTTCTTCATGCACAAAAGATGGAGGCGATTGGAAGACTCAGTGCTGGCATAGCCCATGACTTTAACAATATGCTTACTTCTATAAAAGGATTTACGCAACTTGCACTTTTATCTTTATCTGAAAATGATCCAATGAGAAAGTATCTTCAAAATGTTTTAGAATCTTCAGAAAAAGCAGAAAAGTTAGTTAAAGGGTTACTTGCTTTCAGCAGAAAGCAATTTTTAGAAAAAAGGGTTATAAATATCAATGAATTAATTAACGGGATGGAAAATCTTATTAAAAGATTAATAGGTGAGGATATTATTTTAAATTTAAACCTTTCTCCTGACTTAGGATTGGTGGAAGTAGATCCAGTTCAGATAGAAAATGCCTTGGTTAATCTTATTGTAAATGCAAGAGATGCTGCCACTGGGAGGAATGCTTACAATTGAAACAGCTAATTTTGAAATGGATGAGGAATTTACAAGGACACATCAGGGAGCTCAATTAGGAAAGTATGTAATGGTTTCTGTAAAAGATACAGGAGTTGTTATTCCTGAGGAGATAAGGGATAAAGTTTTTGAACCTTTTTTTACAACTAAGGTTGATATTGGAACAGGATTAGGACTTTCAACAGTGTATGGTATTGTGAAACAACATGATGGAAATATTTATTTTGATAGTGAAATAGGCAGAGGCACAGTATTTAAAATTTTTCTTCCAAGAGTAAGAGAAGATACTGAAAAGGTAGTATTAGAAAAGCTTGAAGGCAAATTAATTAAAGGGCAAGAAACCGTGCTTGTCATAGATGACGATGAAAAGGTAAGAGCTACAGTACTTGAAATGTTGAAAAGGCTTGGCTATAAAACCCTTGAGGCATCAAATCATGATATAGCATTGTTTTTAGCCCAATTTTATAATAATCCAATAGACCTTTTAATTTGTGATGTGGTTATGCCGGTAATGAGCGGACCAAAGCTTTTCAGTAAAATAAAACAATATAGGCCTGATATAAAAATTCTATATATGTCAGGTTATGCAGATGATGTTATAGCCAAGCACGGAGTGCTTGAAAAGGGAATCAAATTCCTTCAGAAACCCTTCACCATAGAGACTCTTTCAAGGAAAATTAGAGAAGTTCTTGATAAAAAATGAAGTTTAAAAAAGGATGGGTCTATGTCTTTGCTATCGGGGTATTAAATTATCTTCTGATTATAGCTTATGTTAAGAGGCTTTAAATTTAAGAGAGAAAACCTAAAAAAGAAAGGGATTAAAACAGAATTCTTTTTGAGAAAACATTAATAGGACTTGCACTATGCAAAATGGACTGAAACTTATTGATGTAAATAAGCCTTACGCAAAAATAATAGGTAGAATAGTTGATGAAAAGATAAGCAAGAAAGAAACCACTGAAGATGGGCTCTTGGTAAAGGAAATGGAGATTCAATTCTGATAGTAGAAGACGATGAAAAAGTAATATAATTTCTTAAATTGATGTTCTGCCTTTTCTTCCTATCCTAAGATAATAATATGATGTCTATTACAAATTGCCTTTTTCAAATAAATTCTATAAAATAAAAGTAATGAATTTATCCTTAAAAGATTTTGAGGAACTTTCAAAGAATTTCAACGTTATCCCACTTTACAGAGAGTTTGTGGCTGATCTTGATACGCCGGTTGGTGCTTATCTAAAACTTAATAGAAAGCCTTCCTTTCTTCTTGAAAGCGTTATTGGAGGGGAAAAATGGGGTAGATTTTCCTTTATAGGAATAGAACCTCAAATTATAATTAAGTTTCATAAAGATACTTTAACAATAAATAAAAAGAGAAAGACAGAATCTTATTCAAACATTAATCCTCTTTTATTTTTAAGGGAATATTTTAGAAATTTTAATGCTTACATAGACCCCGAGCTTCCAAGATTTTTCGGAGGTATGGTTGGATACATATCCTATGACATGGTAAAAGTATATGAAAAAGTCCCTGAGCTTGGTAAAAAATCTTTAAATACTCCGGAAATTTTTCTCATGGTTCCAGAAGTTCTGCTTATTTTTGATAATTTAAAACAGTCTGTAAAAATTGTAGTTAATGCATTTATAAATGGAGATAGTAAAAAAATTTATAAAAAGGCAAAGGAAAAAATAGATGATATAATTCAATCTTTTAAAGATTATAAAGACAAGAGATTTAAAAGTTACTTTATAAATCCAGTGAACAATAATATTTTTTTAGATAATTTTAAATCAAACTTCACAAAAAAAGACTTCCTAAATGCTGTCAGGAAAGCGAAAAAATATGTTCTATCTGGTGATGTGGTACAAGTTGTAATTTCTCAACGATTTGAAACTAAAAGGAATTATCACCCCTTTGATATTTACAGAGCTTTAAGAATAATTAACCCATCACCCTATATGTTTTATATTGATACAGAAGATATAAAACTTATTGGTTCTTCTCCTGAGATTCTTGTTAGATTGGAAGACGAAAAAATCACCTTAAGACCAATTGCAGGTACTCGAAGAAGAGGTAAAACAGAAGAAGAAGACAAAATACTTGAAAAAGAACTTTTGACAGATGAAAAGGAAAAGGCTGAACACATAATGCTTGTGGATCTCGGCAGAAATGATGTGGGTAGGGTATCAGAGATAGGCTCAGTTAATGTTACTGAATTGATGACTGTAGAAAGATACAGTCATGTTATGCATATCGTAAGTAATGTGGAGGGTAAACTTAAAAAAGGGTTCGATATGTTTGATGTTTTCATGTCCTGTTTCCCAGCAGGTACTGTGACAGGTGCTCCTAAGGTTAGAGCAATGCAGATTATTGAAGAACTTGAACCCTCACTGCGAGGTCCCTATGCTGGAGCTGTTGGTTATTTCGGCTTCAGTAATAATATGGATATGTGTATTGGAATAAGAATGCTTTTAGTAAAGAAAGATAGAGTTTTTGTACAGGCAGGTGCTGGAATTGTTGCAGATTCAATTCCGGAAAATGAGTATAATGAAACGGTTAATAAAGCAATGGCAATGCTAAAATCTGTTAATTTTTTAAAAATTGAGGAATAATAATGATATTGATAATAGATAACTACGATTCTTTTACATACAATCTATATCAATATATAGGTGAGATTTATCCAGATGTTAGGGTTTACAGAAATGATGTAATAACTTTAAAGGAGATTGAAGGGATGTCTCCAGAAAAGATTATTATTTCGCCTGGTCCCTGTTCTCCTCGAGAAGCAGGTATTTCAATAGATGTGATAAAATATTTTGCAGGGAAAATCCCAATTCTCGGTGTTTGTTTAGGACATCAGGCAATTGGTGCAGCTTTTGGCGGTAGAATAATTCGTTCTCCTGAGATAATGCATGGGAAAACTTCCTTAATATATCACGATGAAAAAACTATTTTCAGAGGAATTCCGAATCCCTTTGAGGCAACAAGATATCATTCACTTATAATAGAAAGAGAAACTTTGCCAGATTGCCTTACAGTATCTGCTTGGACTTCAAAGGGTTTAATTATGGGAGTAAGACATAAAGAATATTCGATCGAAGGTGTTCAGTTCCATCCTGAAAGTATATTAACAAAGATAGGTAAAGATTTACTTAGGAATTTTTTGAAATTATGATTACAGAAGCAATACAACAGTTATCTAAAAAGAAAAATTTATCCTCTGAAACAATTGAAAGAAGTTTTATTGAAATAATAGAGGGAAACGCTTCAGATGCTCAGATCGCTGCATTTCTTATGGGGCTGTCAATGAAAGGAGAGACAGAAGAAGAAATTTTAGCAACTGTTAAGGTTTTTAGAAATTATGCAATAAAAATAAAATGTCCTCCTGGTACAGTGGATATTGTGGGCACAGGAGGTGATATGGCTGGTACTTTTAATGTTTCTACTGCAACGAGTTTTGTTGTCGCTGGGGCAGGAGTGCCGGTAGCAAAGCATGGAAATCGTTCAGCTTCAAGTCAGTGTGGAAGTATAGATGTTTTAGAGGAACTTGGGGTTAAAGTTGATATGAACCCGCAGATAGCTGAAAGATGTCTTTTTGATTGTGGAATTACGGTGCTATTTGCTCCAATTTATCATCCTGCAATGAAAAGGGTTGTTCCTGTAAGAAAAGAATTAAAAATTAGAACAATTTTTAATATTTTAGGTCCCATGCTTAATCCAGCATTTGTTAAAAGACAACTTATAGGAGTATTTTCAAGGGAATATATGGAGATAATAGCAAAAGTTCTATCTAATCTCGGCTCTGAAGATATAGCAGTTGTTCATAGTGAAGAAGGTTTAGATGAGATATCTATAGGAAGTAAAACGTATTTATTAAGATATAAAGATGGAAAATTTTATGACATGACCATATCTCCAGAAAATTTTGGTTTACAAACAGCAAGTATTGATAAAATAAAAGGTGGAGATAAAAGGAAAAATGCAGAAATCATTGTCTCCATGTTAAAAGGCAAAAAGGATGTGGTTAGAGATATGGTATTAATGAATGCTGCTGTTGCCCTTGTTATTGCTGGTAAAACAGAAGATTTTGTCGAGGGAGTTGAAATTGCGAAAGAGAGTATTGACAGTGGAAAAGCTTATGATAAGTTATTAGAATTAATACAGTTATCAAAAACAAATTAATTATGGCAGAGTTAGGGAAAATACAGAGATTAAATATCGAAGATTTCAAGGGTAAAAGAAGACTTTTTTGTATTCCTAATATTTTTGTTCCTGACGACCAAGACGAAGTTTTAAAAAATCTTATAGAGAAGTATTGGCAGGGGGCAATTGCTCATATTGAAAAACTTGAAAAATTAGGTTTTGTTACAAAAATTTTTGTTGAGACAATTTTCATTGAAGGACAAGAAGCTGTTGATGTAATAAGAGAGACAAATCCTTATCTTTACATATTAGTAGAAAGAAAAACATCAGAAGGGGCTGTTGTTTTAGGAATAGAAAATCCAGAAACTTTTGAAGCTTTCATAGATTGGGGAAATTGTTTACGAATTGTAAAAAGCATAAAAGTTATGGAACAAATATTTAAATTTTTTAATGAAATATCTGAAAGAAGAATTTTAGAAATTTCAACAAAAATAAATGATTATCTTAAGGAAGGAGAATCTGCAATACTGATTCTCAGAGATCAGGATAGATTAAAACTTTCTTTACCTAACGACATAGAGCTTTTCCTTGTAGTTCCGTCAGTTTATGATGATATCTTAAGGTATTTAAGAGATAAATATTTAAAGTCTTCATGATAAGTTGACCAACTAAATATCAATTACTTTGAAAAATATTTAGAAATCGTTTAAAATTCTATATCGGGAGTGTATGGGGTTCTGGTGTCCCCCCTGGACTTCAAATCCAGTGTTGCCTGTGAGGAGCAGGCATGGTGGGTTCGATTCCCACACGCTCCCGCCATTAAAAAATGGAGGTTTCTATTATGATCACCCATTATTCTTTTGGTAAGGTAATAATAGACAAAAAAGAATACACAGCAGATCTAATTGTTTTTCCTGACAGTATTTCCCCATCTTGGTGGAGAAAGGAAGGTCATGGATTGTGTTTGGAAGACCTCAGCGAGGTATTAAAAAAGGACATTAAGTATCTTGTGGTTGGCACAGGAGCTTATGGAAGAATGAAAGTATCAGAAAGCCTTATAGCAGAACTAAAGGCTAAAGGAATAGAAACATATGTAATGGAAACAGATAAAGCTATTTCTCTATTTAACCAATTTCTTGGGGAAGGTAAAAAAGTAGCAGGTGCTTTTCATTTAACTTGCTAAATAAAAAGGAGAATTAACATGAGAGAACAAAAAAAGCCTGATCCAATAAGGATAGCCATAGTTAAAGCTTTGCCAAGAGATATTAAAGAAAACTTAACTATTGATGAAATGAATGCTTTACTTTATGATGAAGTACTGCCAGATTCTTTAATGGAAAAGATAAAAGATTATTTAGCAGATTTTGATAGTCCTAAAGAATAGAAAAATTTTTTGTAAGGAGTATGTTTTATGCTGCCTGATCCTTCTTTACATCCTGATTGGCTAATTGCACAGGAAGCGGAAAAATCAATGAAATCAATATATCAGCTTGCTGAGGAAGCTGGTATAAAGGAAGATGAGATAATTCCCTATGGAAATTATATCGCAAAGGTTGATTACAAAAAAATTTATGATAGAGTAAAAGAGAATCCCCAAGGTAAATATATTGTAGTTACAGCAATTACCCCAACTCCTTTTGGAGAAGGTAAATCTACCACAACTCTTGGAGTTGTTCAAGGTCTATCCAAGAGAGGGAAAAAAGTTGGTTGTGCAATCAGACAACCGTCGGCAGGACCATTGATGAATGTTAAAGGTACAGCTGCTGGCGGAGGACTCTCTCAATGTATTCCAAGAACTGAATTTTCTTTAGGATTTACAGGAGATATAAATGCCATAATGAATGCCCACAATCTCGCAATGGTTGCTTTAACATCAAGGATTCTTCACGAATCAAACTATTCTGATGAGATTTTAACCAAAAAAGGACTTAAAAGGCTTCATATAGACCCTAAAAATGTCCAAATGGGTTGGGTTATTGACTTCTGTGTTCAGGCTTTAAGAAAAATAGTTATCGGATTAGGTAGCAAAAAAGACGGGATACCAATGGAATCTCGTTTTGATATAGCTACATCCTCTGAAGTTATGGCAATTTTAAGTTTAATCAACGATATCAAGGAGTTAAGAGAGAGAATAGGCAGAATTATTGTTGCTTACTCTAAGAAAGGATTTCCAATTACAACTGAAGATTTGGAAGTAGCAGGGGCAATGGCAGCTTTAGTAATGCCTACTGTCAATCCAAATTTAATTCAAACTATTGAAGGACAGCCAGTTTTTGTTCATGCTGCGCCATTCGCCAATATTGCCATTGGTCAGTCTTCAATCATCGCAGATAGAATAGGCTTAAAACTTTTTGATTATCATGTTACGGAAAGTGGTTTCGGAGCAGACATAGGATTCGAAAAGTTTTGGAATATAAAATGTCGACATTCTGGGCTCAAACCAGATATGGCAATAATTGTAGCTACCCTAAGAGCTTTAAAATATCATGGAGCTGATGAATCGGCACCTAAGATTATAACTGGTAATTCTTTACCTAAAGATTATTATCTAAAAAACTATAAATGGCTTGAAAAGGGTATGGAAAATCTTTTTCATCATGTTGAAATAGTGAAAAAATCCGGTATAGTTCCTTTAGTTTGTATAAATAAGTTTAAGCAGGATAGCGTTGAAGAATTAGAGTTTATAAAAAAATTCTGTGAAGAAAGGGGAATTCTGGTTGCTGTTTCAGAACATTGGAGTAAAGGTGGAGAAGGGGCTTTAGAATTGGCTGATAAAGTTATTGAGACAAGTAAGATTAAATCAAAATTTAAGTTTTTATATGATCTTGACCTTCCTCATATATCAAGGATTGAAGTGGTTGCAAGAACGATTTATGGAGCAGACTCTGTTGAATTTTCACCTATTGCTCTTGATAAACTTAATAAAATTAACTCTAAGCAAGAATTTTCTGATTTTTCAATCTGTATTGCTAAAACACATCTCAGTTTATCAGACAATCCTAATCTAAGAGGTGTTCCTAAGGGGTGGCAACTTTATGTGAGAGATGTTTTGATTTTTAATGGAGCAAAGCTTATTGTGCCTGTAGCAGGTGAAATTAGCCTGATGCCAGGAACTGCCTCAAATCCTAATTTTAGAAATATAGATATAGATTTAGAAACCTTTAAAGTAAAGGGAATTTAAATAGATATTGACAAATTTGTGTTTTTTTTCATAATTTATTAAACCAAAATTAAAAGGGAGGAAAATATGCCTAAAAAAATAGAGGCTGAAAGAAAAATTCTTTCCATATCTCTTTATAGAAAATTTCTTATTGTTTTTAATGTATCTATAATTGTATCTACTGTAATCTTATTAGCTGGCTTGATAATTACTGGATACAATATTTATGGAGAAGAGTTTATAACTAAAAAAATAGGAATAATAAATACTTTAATTAAATTTGCTCCAACTCTAATAATTTTTGCATTAGCTTTAATAGGTATATCTACTGCTAATGTTATATGGTTTAGAAAACAAATTATTGCTCCCATATCAGTAATAGAAGACGCTATAGATGCGATTAAGCAGGGAAATTTTGACAGAAGAATTGATATAAAAACAGGCGATGAATTCCAGAAAATTGCAGAAGCTTTCAATCAAATGATGGATAAATTATCAACTCTTATCCAAACAGAAGAAGAAAAAAGAGAAATGCAGAATAACATAATAAAATTTTTACAAATTATGACTTCAGCTTCTGAAGGAGATCTCACAAAAAGAGCAGAAGTCACACCTGATGTTTTTGGCTCTTTAGCAGATGCCTTTAATCTTATGGCTGATGGTCTCAGTCAACTTGTTCAAGAGGTACAAGCTTCAGCTGGTGATGTGGGAGAAAAAACGGTTGTTATAAACGACATTATTAAAAAATTGAAGGAAGGTGCTCAGATACAGAAGAAAGAAATAGAGAAAATAGCAGCTATGATTGCAGAATCTTCAGAAATTGCTACATCCACCACAGACAAAACAATGGTCGCTACTGATGTGTCAGAGGAGGCATTAAATGCAATAAATAAGGGAAATGAGATTATTACGGAGACCATGAGTAGTATCCAATTGATTAGAGCTGCTGTTCAGATCATTAATAGACGAATGAAGTTGCTTTCCGAAAAACTGATGGAAATTGGAACTATATCAACAATTATTAGTGAAATTGCAAATAGAACAAATCTTCTTGCACTAAATGCTTCCTTAGAAGCAGCAAGAGCAGGGGAGGAAGGCAAGGGTTTTATTGTTATTGCAGAAGAAATAAGGTCTCTTTCTGATAAAACAGCAAAATCATCAAAAAATATTGCTGAGATTCTTACTTCTATTCAGGAGGAAGCAAGTTTAGTAACAAAGCATCTTGAGGAAGAAACTAACTATGTTGAAGTTGGGACAAAAATGATTACTGAGACAACTTCTATTTTTGAAAAAATAGACGCTGTTATTAGAAAAATAGGAGATATAATTGTTGAGATTAATGATTTTGCTAAAAAGCAAAAGGAAATAACTTTTGATGAAGTTAATTCTATAAACGAAGTTAAGGAAGTTACAAATAACATAACAAGAATAACAGAAGGATTAACTGATATTTCGGAATCTCTCTCTAAAACTTCTAATGAACTTGTTGCAATTACTGGAAGATTTAAGGTTTAGAATATTTGATTTTTGATAATATTAAAATTATTTAATAATTCTGTTATTGTTTTTTCATCGAAGGGTTTTACTAAAAATCCATCTGCACCTAAATCTATAGCTTTTTCCTGATGCTTTTTAGTGCCTCTGGAAGTTAGAACAATAATTGGTAAATCTTTAAATCTAATATCTTTTCTTAGCCTATTTATTAATTCATAACCGTGCATTACTGGCATTTCGAGATCTGTAATAATTATATCTACATTTTTATCCTCGAGAATATTTAATGCTTCTAAGCCATCTTTTGCAGTATAGACTTTTAAATTTTTTGCTTCTAATAATGTTTGCAGAGATTTTCTTACGCTTATTGAATCATCAACTACAAGTACTCTTCCCGTATAGGAGGTGCTTTCAAAGGTAAGAGTAATAGGTAAGGTAAAGATAAATTCTTCTTCGAATATTTTTATGGGGTCAATAACAAATCTTGGAGTACCCTTTGCTGATAGAACATACCCTAAATATTGGTTTAATCCCTCTAAAAATTTACCGAGAGAATAAATTGCTGCTTCTTCTTGGCCTAAAATGTCATCTACTAAGAGGGCCTTGCGAATGCCTGAAAAATTAAAAATTATTATATATCCTTTTTCTAAAGGTTTACCATTAGATGAAAAATATAATTCAGAGAAAATCTTAATAGGAATAAATCTATTTTTATGATTTATGAGCCTTTCATTTTTAACATCTGGGAAATCTTCAATGGTTAAAATTTCTTCTATATAATTTATTGGTACAGCAAACTCTAAGTCCGAAGATTTAAAAATTAACAGATTGGTGATGCTCAGAGATTGAGGGATTTTTATTGTAAAAGTTGTTTGTTTTTGAATTTCAGAAAATACTTCAATAGTTCCTTTAAGTTTAGTAATAGCTGTTTTAACTATATTAAGTCCCATTCCTCTTCCACTCTGAAAATCTACATCTTCGGAAGTTGAAAAACCCGGCACAAATATATATGATAAAATTTCTTCATTGCTCATATAGTGTATTTGTTCTTTATTTAATAAGCCTTTGTTTATGGCTCTCTCTTTTACTTTTTCAATATCTATTCCTTTGCCATCATCTGTAATTGATATTACAACGTACTTACCTTCTTTTTTTACATGGAGTTTTATGTTACCTTTTTCTGATTTGCCAAAGGCTAATCTTTGTTCAGGAGTTTCTATTCCATGGTCAATGGCATTTCTTAATATGTGTATTAAAGGTTCATATAGTAAATCGAAAACGGGTTTATCTATTTTTATATCACCACCTTTAATTTCAATATTTATATGCTTACCTAAATTATTTGCAGTATCCTTTATGGCTTCTGAGATTTTATTTAATAATCTACCTATGGGTAACATTCTTATAGACAATAGATTATCTTTTAGGCTTATGATTTCTTTGCCTAAATTTTTAAAATTTGAAGAAAGATTTTCAGAGAATGAAATCAATTCATTTAAACCTTCATTAATATCATTAGTTATCTCAGCTATTTTCCTTGTGAAGATATGATATTCATCATATTTGTCAAATTCTAAATCACTGAAATCAGTAAAAAATGTATCAAGCACTTTAGATTTATCAGTTAGAGGTGAAAGCCAGTATCTGTCTGAGAAAGATATTATTTCACTAAATAGTTTTTTACCGCTTTTTAAAATTTCTTCAACTAAAGATTTTAGTTCTTTTTCTCTATCATTAATTATATTTTTTTGAACTATGATTTCGCCTAAAATGTCAAGGATATTATCAATGATACTAAGATCAACTCTAACAGAATTGATAACAGGAAGAGCTGCATATGTTTCTTGAGCTTCTTTCTCCATTTGTAAAATAACTTTTTTTCTAATTATTTCATCAATTAAATTTACAAGATTGCTATCTAATTCTGTTCTTTCTTCATTATATTGTGAGACTTCATTGATTAAGCTGATTATAGAGTTAACAATTCTTCTGACAATATTAAGGATAGATATATCTTGTTGGATTTCCTTATTTATTATAGCTTCAAAAAGGTCCTCCAATTTATGAGCTAATGTAGCTATTTTATTAAATTTTACAATAGAAGCAGAACCTTTAAGGGTATGAGTTGCCCTATATAGGGCTTCTAATGTTTCTTGACTGAAACTTTTATTTTCTAAGTCTTCTAAACCTTCAATTAATGTATTGATGTAATCTTCTGATTCTAAAAGGAAATATTTTATTAGTTCAGTCTGATCTATCATCCTTATGATAAGGTTTCATTTTTTTTATTTGAAGAAGGTTGTTTGATTTTTAATTCTTCATAAAGTTTCTTGGGATCAAGATAATCGTCCACCATTATTTCTTTATCAAAACTTACAAAGAAAGGAGTTATATCAGAGAGTATTCCTATTTTTTCTCCCTCTACGTCTAATACTAAAAGTTTATTTTCAGAATAATTTATTCTTTCAATATTATATACCTTTGCAAGATCAATAGCAGGTACAATTTTCCCTCTAACAGGTAAAGCACCAACTATGTAGTCAGGAGAGCCAGGAATAGGAAAGATTTTGGTGACATCAAGGATTTGGATAACAGATTCTTTTGGAATAAGAAACTCTCTTTCACCTATGCCAAAAACGCAAAAATGTTTTTCTTCTCTTATTTCTTCAGACATTTTTTAACCACCGATAATAAATCAATAGGTTCGAAAGGTTTAGTTATGTATTCATCAGCACCTTGCATTTTGCCCCAATATTTATCAGCTTCTTCTTTTTTAGATGTAATGAGAACAACAGGTATATGCTTAGTATTTTCATTTTTCTTAATCTCTCTACAAAGTTGAAATCCATTTTTCTTAGGCATAACAACATCGAGCAAAATCAAATCAAAATTATTGGCATTGATTAAGTTTTCAGCTTCCTCTCCGTCTTTAGCAAAAAAAAGTTCATATCCTTTATCTTCTAAAATTGATTCAATATATTTTGCATCTGTTATAGAATCTTCAGCAATTAATATTTTTACCATTTAATAACTCTCCATTTCAAAATTAACAAAATCAGATAAAAAATGCAATTACTTTTTTTAATTTAAGTATTATAGTTTTTAAAGTTTTATTTAGTCAATATTAAATAAAATCTTAGTTTCTAAATAATTTCTTTAATATCATAACGGGGCAGCGTATCTAAATAAGTATCAGATTTATCTCTTTCTTCGAGTATGAAACTATCAGTTTTAGTTTTCATAAGAATATCAAGACTTTGTACTGTTAATTTTTTTATTTCTTCAGCTGTAAAATCCTTTAAAAATCTACTGCCAAATTCTGATTTTAATGAACTTGCAATTCCATAAACAATTTTACCTTCAATTAATAGGAATTCGAAGGTAAGATCATATCCAAAAATTGTGAGAAATCCTGTTAATTTTGATTTGCTCATAAACTCGATTAATTCCTTAACATCGCATGTAGATGTTTTACCTCCTAAAATTATCCTTTCGTCTTTAATAATTCCAAATTTTTTGAAACTACTTTCTATTGAGTATTTAATCAACTCATTTATCTTATCGTAAAATTGATTAAGCTTATCATCTATTATTTTTTCTATTCCTTCGATTTTAGCTTCAGGAGTTTCCTCTTTAACAAGAGGTAATTCTTTAGATTGAGTTTCTTCTATTATCACAGGAATTTCTTCTAATTCTTCTGATATTTTTACTTCCTCTATTTTCTCTTCAATATCAATTATTTCTTCAGGAATATAGGTTATCTCTTCCTTTATCTCTTCTGTTTTTTCCTCTGTTATAGGTTTTTCATATAATTCAAAATCTTCTGAGAAAGATAATTCTATTTCCTTTTCAGTGCTTGCAGGCTGTATTTCTTTTTCCAAAGTTTCTTCGGATTTCTCAACCGGAGATTCTTCAATTCCCTCAAAAAATGGAAATTCAATAGGTTTTTCCTCTGGGATCTCAGTAGAAATTTCTTCTGCAGAAGGAAGTTTGATTTTTTCAAAAGGTTTTTGAGGTATAATTGTTTCTTCTTCTGGGATTAATTTAATTTCCGCTTCAAATATTTCTGGAATTTTTTCTTCAGATGGTAACTCAACACTAATTTCTTCTTTCTTCTCCTCTGGCAGAAACTTTCCTAACATGATTTCAACTTTTTCCACTAAGTCTTCAGATTTGAAAGGTTTTATAAAATAGTCTTGAACTCCGTATTTTTCTATAAAAGCTTGCCCTACAGCCTCTCCTTTCCCAGTTATTAAAAGAATAGGAATATCTTTTAATTTTTCATTTTCTTTTAGCAGAATACAAAATTGTGATCCTGTCATTTTGGGCATTATAAAATCAACTAATATTAAATCCGGTATTTCTTTTTCCGCAATTTTTAATCCATCTTCTCCGTTGTCAGCTGTAAAAACTTCATAACCAGCTTCTTGTAAAGAAACTTCTGCAAGTTTTCTTACAAGAGGGCTGTCATCAATTACTAAAATTTTACCTTTTGACATTTTTTTACTCCTATTCAAGAAGTTTTTTCATTGTTACACGCATTCTTTCTATGGATTTAGCAAGTACTGCAATTTCGCCTCTAGCATTTTGAATTTGAATCTTTTCTGAAGTTTTACCCATAGATATATTATCTGCTGCGTTAGTTAAAGCAATTATAGGATTAATTACGTATTTATGCATACCATAACCTATTAAAAGGGAAATTAAAATTAATATTAAAATGTAAGCTATAATGTTTACTCCAAGAATCTTGAATATTGTAAAGCTCGAGAGGATTCTTTCTTTGGTAATATATATAAATCCTAAAGTTTTACCTGTTTGATCTTGAATTGGTATGTAAATAACGAAATAGTCCTGTTCATCTGTAGTTATTTTATCTAAATAGTATTTATCTTGAACTTGTATTTTATAGATTGACTGCTCAGAGATGAACTGTTTAGGGTCTTTCCCTGTAAAATAAATTGAAACCCATTGCCCAAAAATATTTTTAGATGATTTTTGATTGAGTTCTGCAGATAATAAATCTTTTTTATTTATCAAGCCTGTTTCTGCATTGATTGCTTTTTTAAGTTTATTTAAAATTTTCTCTAAATTTGAGTAACTTTCAGAAATATTGATATTGTTATTTATATTTATTATAAGTTGATATAAGGTTGTAACTTCTAAAAAAACATTTGTAGTATTAATCGCAGACTCAATCTCTCTAACTTCTTGTTCCTTTATGACATTTAGTTGAGATATATAATTAAAACCAACTAATATACTCATTCCAATTATTAGGGTGGCAAGAAGAGGTAGAGCAATTCCTGCTCTTAATCCTAATTCTATTTTCATTTGAAAGCCTCCTCAATAAAACTTTTTGCTTCTCTTTGAAATTCATTTTTACCCTCTTGATCCTCAATTTCATCTTTTAGCAATTCTATTAAATTATATAAATCGTCTTTAGAGGGAGATATTTGAGTATTCCATTTTTCTTGAATTATTTTTTCAATAACTCTATTGCCGATAGGTCCAATTTGTTTTATTAAGGCTACTGTTAGTTTTTCCTTTATTTTTCTGAACTGAAAATTAGCAGATGACTCTTTATTATCTAAATAGATGTATAAGTTAGAATTTTTAATTTTTTTTATTATTTCTTCTGTATTTGGAAGGTCTTCACTTTTTACATCAATTGTTATATCTGATATAAAGTTAATTTTATATAATTCTTTTTGAAACAGTTCTTTTAAGCTTTCCATTCCTTTTTTCAGTCCATAAGAAATATGATATATATCACCATTTTTGAAATAAAATTTAAATAAACTTTTCTCAGAACTCATAGATATATTAAGAATACCAGTTTTTTTTTCATTAAACAAGTTTTCTAAAATATCTCCCAATGGTTTTTTCATTTTTTATACGGTTTATTAAGGATATTCATAAATTTTTCTATATTTTTTTCTATATCACCTAATAATATCCCTGATGAAACAGCTATATGTTTACAACCACATTTTATAATTTTTTCAAGATTATTGAAGTTGATTCCTCCAATCGCGACTATAGGGATTTTAATTTTTTTTTGTATCAAAGATAACATAGAAAGTCCCCTTGGTTCAAGGGCGTTCTTTTTAGTCTTGGTTTTAAAAATTGGTCCGAAACCTATATAATCAGCAGATTTTCCCTCTGCTTTTAAAGCTTCTTGTAAATTATGTGTGGAAATTCCTATTATCCCGAAAAAAAGTTTTTTTGCGACATCAATTGGAAGATCATCTTGTCCTAAATGAATTCCTTGTGCTTCTGAGGCTATCGCGATATCTAAATAGTCATTTATTGTAAGAATAGAATTATATTTATCAGTTAATTCTTTTAGTTTCAAAGCAGAATATAATATGTCTCTTCTGGGTAAATCTTTCTCTCTCAACTGAATCCATTTTATTCCGGATTTGAGCGCTCGCTCTGCTTTAATTGGTACATCATTAGATGAAATAATCAGACAGATAGAGGGAAGTTCAGCTTTTTTCATTAATCTGCATAGTTTGAACGAAATCAGTAAAGAATTTCCCTTTTATAAAATCTGGATGCTCAAGCACTTTTAAGAAAAATGGAATATTTGTCTTTATGCCTCTGATGTTTGTTTCTTCTAATGCTCTTTTCATCCTTGCTATAGCTTCATGTCTATTGGAGCCTTTTGCAATAATTTTAGCAACAAGAGAATCATAGTAAGGAGATACCTTGCATCCATGATAGAGAAAACTATCCACTCTTATACCAGGTCCTCCTGGGAAATGGATAAACTCTATTATACCTGGAGAAGGTGTGAATTTTTCAGGATCCTCAGCATTTATTCTACATTCAATGGCATGACCTTCGAACTTTATTTGGGATTGTTTAAAAGATAATGGATATCCTTTGGCTATGCGTATTTGTTCTTTAATTATATCTGTATCAGTTATTTCTTCTGTTATAGGATGTTCTACCTGAACTCTTGTATTTATTTCTATAAAATAGGGATTGAATTCATCATCTACAATAAACTCAAACGTTCCAGCATTTCTATATTTTAAAGCTTTTGCAGCTTTAACTGCATATTCACCTATTTTTTTTCTTAATTTTTCTGTTAATACAGGTGAAGGTGCTTCTTCAATTAGTTTCTGATGTCTTCTCTGTATTGTGCAATCTCTTTCTCCAAGATGGACAATATTCCCTTGCTTGTCAGCTATTATTTGAATTTCTATGTGTCTTACCTTAGGGAAATATTTTTCAATATATAATTCTCCATTTCCAAAGGCTGCTAATGCCTCTCTCTGAGCCATGAAGAAAGTCTGTTCTATTTCTTTTTCATCATAAACTATTCGCATTCCTCTTCCTCCACCACCTGAAGAGGCTTTGAATATAACAGGAAGGCCGATCTTTTTTATAATTTTTATGCATGCTTCTTCAGAGCTTACAGGTCCGTCACTTCCTGGAACAACAGGTATTCCTTTTCTTTTTAATATTTGCCTTGCTTTTGCTTTATCACCACCAATGCGAATATTCTCTGGTGTTGGTCCAATGAAAGTAATACCAGAATTTATACATGCTTCAGCAAACTGTGCATTTTCAGATAAAAAACCATATCCAGGATGAATTGCCTCAGCATCAGTTATATCAGCTGCAGAAAGTATGGCAGTAATATTGAGATAACTTTGTGCTGGGGTGGGCGGTCCTATACAAATTGCTTCATCAGCAAGTTTTACATGGAGGGATTCTTTGTCAGCTTCTGAATATACAGCAACAACCTTAATTCCAAGTTCTTTACATGCTCGAATTATTCTGACAGCTATTTCACCTCTGTTTGCTATCAGGATTTTTCTAAATAATTCCATTTATGACACCTCAATTAAGAATAGAGGTTCACCATACTCGACAGGTTGTCCACTTTCTACCAAAACTTTTTTAACAATTCCCGATACATCACTTTCTATTTCATTCATTATTTTCATAGCCTCTATAATGCATAAAACCTGGCCTTTTTCTATTCTTGTACCAACTTCAACGAATGGTGCAGAATCAGGTGAGGGACCTCTATAAAAAGTTCCTACAAGGGGTGATGTTATGGTATGAAGCGTCTCTTCCTCCTCTTTTAAAGACTCCATTGGATAAGAGGGCTTGCCAGTTTCTTCTGCAGGTTTTACAGTTCTTGTTATTTCAATTGGGCCGTATATATATCCCCTTTTTATTCTTATTTTAAAACCTTCCCTTTCAATATTTAATTCTGTTACGTCTGTATCCTTTAGAAAGGATATAATATCTTTTATGTCCTCAAGTTCCATGTTTTACTCCTTTACTTTTTCTATGTACTCACCTGTTCTTGTGTCAATTTTTAAAAGATCACCAGTTTGTATATGAAATGGTACTTTTACAACGAGACCTGTTTCAAGTTTTGCAGGTTTTGCACCTCCAGAGGCTGTATCACCTCTGAATGCTGGTTCTGTTTCTTCAACTCTTAATTCAACAAACATAGGAGGCTCTATTACAAGAGGTTCTTCTTTATAATAAATTACATCCACCAGCATTTCTTCTTTTATATAGTAGAGAGCATCTCCTATTCTTTCTTTTGGAATTGATATTTGATCATAGGATTCCATATCCATGAAAACATATGAGTCTCCCTGAGAATAAAGAAACTGCATTTGCTTTTCCTCAAGTTGAGGTTTTTCAAATTTCTCACCAGCTGAAAAATTTTCTTCAAGTACTCTTCCTGTCTTAAGATGTTTTATCTTTGTTCTTACAATGGGAGCTCTTTGTTGCATTTTTACATGCTGAAAATCGATTATTTCATATGGTTCTCCTTTGTATTCGATTTTTAATCCCTTTTTGAAATCTGTTGTTGATATCAATTTTACACCTCCTATAAAGTTTCTAACTCTGTTGAAAGATTTGTAAGTATCTCTACGGAGTCGTTTTTTACGAGTATCATATCTTCTATTCTTACTCCACCCAATCCTTCAATGTAAATTCCTGGTTCAATAGTAAAAACCATTCCAGATTGAATAATTTCCTCTGATTTTGTATTGATTCTCGGAAGTTCATGAACATCTATTCCCACCCCATGACCTGTTGCATGTCCAAAGTTTTCACCATATCCAGATTGTTTTATCAAATTTCTTGCCTTTGCGTCAATTTTTTTTGCCATTACTCCTGCTGAGACTTTCTTAATAGCTTCTATTCTTGCCTTGTTAACTATTTCATAGATTTCAATCTGTTTTTTAGAAGGCTTTCCTACTATAAAAGTTCTTGTCATGTCAGAATAATAGCCTTTATATTCTGCTCCCCAGTCAATTATAACAAAGTCTCCTTTTTTTAATATCCTTTCTGAATTTCTCCAATGAGGCATTGAAGCATTATACCCCGATGCTACAATAACAGGAAAAGGCAATGTTTCTGAACCTTGTTTTTTTAGTTCATACTCAAGCATTATGGCAATGTTTCTTTCGCTTTCCCCTTGTTTTATGTAGGGTTTAATTTCTAAGAAGGCTCTTTCAGCTCTTTTTACAGCTTCTTTAATATTTTTAATCTCTACTTTGTCTTTTAAAGCTCTTATTTTTTCAACCACAAAACTCTCTGGTATAAAGCTAATTTTTTTAATTTCTGCTAATAGCTTATAAGTTTCATAGGTAAGAGAGGATTCAAAAGAGAGTTTTTTAATGTTTTTTTTACGAATGATTTTCTTTAGAGCTTCTAACCATGAATTTTTAAATTCTACTATTTCTACATCTACTTCTTTTTTTGCTTGTTCTGTATATCTAAAATCGACAAATAAAAAGTTTTCCTCATTAGTGCAAAGAAATATGGCAAAGCTTCCGGTAAAACCTGTTAGATATCTTATATTTTTAATATTTGTTATTAAAAAGGCATCTGCCTCTGAAGAGATAGATTCTAATATCTTCTCTCTTCGTTTTATTAGATTATTTACCAAGTTTTAGCTCCCTTATTTTTGAGATGATGATATTAGCAACCTCCTCTTTAGTCAACAAAGGGGTTTTTTCTTGATAAAAATTATTTCCTTTCTTATAAATTATAATAATCTCATTATACTCTGAACACATTCCACCATGCTTACCTGTTATATCATTAAGTACTATCATATGAAGGGCTTTTTCCTTTAATTTTCTCTTTGCTCTTTCTGTGTTAAAGCCCCATTCAGCAGAAAAACCTACTTTGAAAAGTTTTTTCTTGGTTTTAGCAATCTCTTTAAGTATGTCAGGACACAGTTTTAAGGGTATGGATTTTATTGAATTTTTATCAAGCTTTGTTTTGAAAGTCTTTTCTGGTTCAAAATCTAATGGTGCTGCTGCCATAATTAACGTATTTATATCACCTATATTTTCTATTACAGCTTTAAGCATATCCAACGTTGTGTCAACCATTATGAGTCTATCTACCTCTGGTGGAGAAATATTTACAGGCCCACTTATCAGGGTGACTTTAGCTCCTCTTCTTTTTGCTATTTTTGCAAGAGCATATCCCATCTTCCCAGAAGATTTATTAGTTATAAATCTAATAGGGTCTATATACTGTCTTGTAGGCCCTGCTGTTATAAGAATATGTTCATCTTGTAAGTCTTTTTCTGTTAAAGCGCTAATAGCTATTTCATAGATTTTCTTTACTTCTGCAAGTCTTCCTTTACCTTCTTCTCCACATGCAAGAGAGCCTTCTTCGGGTTCTATGAAGGAAACGCCGATGCTTTTGAGATAACCTATGCTTTTTTGAACCTGAGGGGATTCATACATTCTCCAGTTCATTGCTGGAGCAATTATAACAGGACCTTTATAAGCAAGAATTGTTGTTGTGAGCAGATCATCAGCAATGCCAGAGGCGTATTTATTTATAAAATTTGCTGTTGCTGGTGCGATTAAAAATAAATCAGCCTTCTTTGCTAATTCGATATGAGACAGTGGGGATTCAAACATATCAACTAAAACTTTATTCCCACAGGCAATCTCTATGCTTAAGGGAGTTACAAAGTAAGTTGCTTTTAGAGTCATTACAGGTAAAATACAAGCACCTGCATCCTTAAAATATTTAATTAATTCAAATATTTTGTATGCAGCTATGCTTCCTGTAATTCCTAAGACAATTTTTTTATCCTTAAGCAATATTCAAATCCCAGCTATTATTCTTCAGTTTGTTCAACATTTTCAGTGAAAAGGTCTTCAAGCATTTTCTCTGCAGATTCTTTACCGTGAAGATAAACCTTGAGGTCCTTTTCAAGTTCAGAGAGGTCTGGGATAGCTTTTCTTTTCTCCTCAAGAAGTTTTTTAACATCAATTTTTTCAATTTTTTCTTTTGCCTTAATGGCTTCTTCACCAGTAATGTATTGAATTTTATCAGACAGAATTTCTAAAAGAGCAGTGGTTGTCACTTTTTTTGCTTTTTTTTCTATTCTTGCGTTAGCTCCCAATGAAAGTTCAGATGCTCTTTGTGCTGCAATCAAAGTAAGTCGATATCTACTGTCAATCGCGTTCCTATCTAATTCTATAGGTAGTGAAATAATGTCCATTCCTTTTTCTTTTTTTTCCATAAATACCTCCGTAAATTTTTATTGTAAGAAATTTTTTATAAAGTTTTTGCTAACTCTTTTTATTTTTAACCTTTCTGATTGGATAATACACATAACTTTTTTTAAAGCTTCTTCAAAATCATCATTTATTACTAAATAATCATAAAACTTATATTCATTAATTTCATCAGCTACTTTATTTAATCTTTTTTGTATTATTTCAGGCTCCTCGTTTCTATTCTGCAGTCTTCTTTTTAATTCTTCAATAGAGGGCGGAAGTATAAAGATTAGAACGCTTTTTTTATAAATTTTTTTTATATTTTTTGCTCCTTGAATATCAATGTCAAGTAATATATCATTACCACTATTTAATAAATCATTTATCATTTTTTTTGATGTACCGTATAAATTTCCATAAACCTCTGCCCATTCAATAAAATCTCCTTTTTCTATCATTTCTTTAAACTTTGCCTTGTTTATAAAGTAGTAATTTACTCCATTTTTTTCACCTGTTCGAGGTTTTCGAGTTGTATGAGATATGCTCATTTTTAAATTATTTAAATTTTTAAGCAAGTGTTCACATATAGTTGTTTTACCTGCTCCAGAAGGAGCTGATATTACAAATATAATACCTTTATTATTGATTTTCATCTTCTACTCTATTTATTTCGTTAATTCTTTGTAATATGGTTTCAACCTGTAAAGCACTTAATATTACATGGTCACTATCTGTAATAATTATCGAACGAGTTTTTCTTCCCTCTGTAGCATCAATAAGTTTCCCTCTGTTTTTAGCTTCGTCCTTTAATCTTTTCATAGGCGATGAACCAGGATTTATTATAGCTATGATTCTTGATAAATAAATAATATTTCCAAAACCTATATTAACAAACATTTTTATTGTATATTTTGAATCTGTTCTTTGAGTCTTTCTGTTTGAGTTTTTATTTCTAAAGAAAGAGTTTTAGCCTGGAAATCCTCTGTTTTTGCAAGAATAGTGTTTGTTTCCCTGTTAATCTCCTGTAGTAAAAAGTCAAGTTTTTTCCCTATTATGCCGCCCATATTAAGAATTTCCTTAAATTGGATAATATGACTTTTCAATCTATCTACTTCCTCTTTGATATCAGCTCGTTGAGCAATAACTATAATTTGCTCAAAAATTCTATTTTCATCTAAATTATTATGGCTTATAATTTCTTTTACTCTATTTTTTAATGTATTAATATAACTATTATAACTTATATCTACTAATCTTTCTAATTTTATTAAATTTTTTTCCATTTCAGAAAGAATATCCAAAAGACTTTTCTTTATAATTTCACCCTCTCTTATTCTCATTTGATGAAGACTTTCAACAGCTTCTAAAACTGTGCTTAGCAAAGTATCTAAATCCGGCTCTTCTTCCTCATAAATAAAAAGTTCTTTAAAATTTGAAAACATTGATATATCAATAGACCCGAGTATACTCAATTCTTTTTTTAGATCAATGAATGCGGAATATAGCTGAAGCGCAAGATTTTTATTTAAATAAATTTTCCCAGTTTTCTCTTTCTGATTGATAGATACAGTAACATCAATTTTGCCTCTTTGGAATCTTTGTTTTATTAAATTTTTTATTTCAATCTCATATCTTGATAGAATAATTGGTAGTTTAATGTTTATCTCGAGAAATCTATGATTTAAAGATTTTGCTTCTACTCTAAAAATACCTTTTTCTGAACTCCCATAACCTGTTAAACTTTCTATCATTCTATTTTTCCTTGTATTTGAATAACTTTATGTTTTGATGTTATTCCTTTTATTATTTCAATTTTAGATTTTGGTATATTTAACAATACTGATAATCTTTCTATTAATTCTTTGTTTGCTAATCCATCATATGGTTGAGATTTTAATCTGATTTCAAGTTTATCTTTATCAATTTTTTCAACTCCTGGTTTTTTAGAACCTGTTTTAACACTAACTTTTAAAATATATCCGTCTTTATCCTTTATGAAAGGAATTTCCATTTTTCTTCAACCAAAAATTATAGTATAAATTACCTGTAAGTAAAGTTACAACTGTTAAAATCATGCCTGCTATTACATCAATAACATAATGATATCTGCAGTATACAGTGGAAATTATTAATAATATTACTGGTAATAGAGTTATCCAGAAAAATTTTTTATTATATTGATAAAATATCAATAGAATCAAAAGAGATATTCCCACATGCCCACTCGGGAAAGCATCTCTTTTTATTCCCTCCAATGAATTTAGAATATTATTAATAGTATCTGCTAATAAAATACCATCAAGTTCATTTTGAAACATATGAGCAATGCTAAATCGAGGTCCTAAGGCTGGGAAAATAATATAACCTATATATGAGAGATAAAAACAAAGAAGAACGAGAAATAAAGCTTTTTGAAAATCTTCTTTTTTGCCCTGTCTAAGCAGATAAGCACCTAATATAAAGGGAAGTAAATAGTAAACACAGTAAGAAAGTTGCATTATTTCTGTTAAATAGGGAGTAGAATATTTTTCCAAATAAACATAGGGATAAAAACCGAAAATTTTATAATCAATTGCCAAAAAAACATGATCCATATCTTTGTTGATATATGGAATTATTTCCCCAATAGTATCAAAAGCTATTAACACAGAAAATGTAGGAAACGCTATGTTTTTTAAAATATTGATAAATTTATCATTATTGAACTGGCATATAAAAAGTTGAAAAATTGCCATAGATATATAAATTACTAAAAGATAAGATGCCATAGGTATTTTCGGATAAAAAAAGCCAACCAATAAGCTAAGACCAATAAAAAAAACAATATTTAATTGAGCTGATGGATAAAGTTTTAAAAATTGTTTCGTCATTATAGTTTTTCAATTGTCCTTATTATTGCTTTATCTTTTTTTGAAAGGGTTATACCCTTTTGTTTTTCAAAATAAAATTTTTCTCCCATCAAAATATCAAAAAAAATGGAAGAATCTATAGCAACGCAGTTTTTTCTCCACACTGTTTTTTCTATATCTCGGTCAGAGGTCACTACAATCCAAAAAGTCTTATCATTTTTAAGAATTCTCTTTATAACGTCATCAGCTTTTTCACCTGCGCCCGAATAGATTATTCTTATACCACCTCTTATTTCACATGTTTCTTTTCCAGGACCTTCCTTATATCCATCAAATACTAAAGTTATATCATGCTTTTTCTCTTTAGAGTAATTAATCAAATTTTGTATTAAATTTTCTCTTGCTTTTTTTATATCTTTGTGATAAATTCCTATAAGATTGTAACCATCTATTAGAATTTTACTCATAAATAATATTTTAACTCTAAATAAGATTCTTGTTTAAGCTCGATCACACGATCGGCGAGATATTATATCCCATGTTTCTTCGTCTATTTCTTCGATATATTCGGAAACTTTAAATTCTGCTCCGCATTCAATACAGCAGAGCACTATACGCCTTCAATAAAAAAAGACTGTTATATTATTTCTGCAAAATTTACATTTTACATTTTTTAATACTCTTTTTCTCAAAAGATTATTCTCCTTGTTCATTATATTTTATAATATCTTAACATGGAAAGATTTTCCTTTATCAATAAGGGAGAAATTCTTTTGTGGGATAATATTCCAGAATTAATTCAACTTGTCGATAAAGTTGATGCCCTTTTTAAAAATTTTCCAGAATTGTTTGTGGAATCTATGAATTTAGCATTAGAGATTAAAGATCATATGTTAAAACTTGATCCATTCATGGATGCCTATTCAAAGAAAGTCTGTTCTTTATGTGCAAATATATGTTGTCTTAATAAGAATAGCAGATATGAATACGACGACCTGATTTACATAGTTGCTTTAAGAGAGAACTTTCCTATTCCTGATAGGAATCTCAAAGAAAATGAACCCTGTTATCTTCTTACTGAGAGAGGATGTAAAATACCCCGATATTTAAGACCCTTGAGATGTAACTGGTATTTATGCAAAGACCTTTTAAAGGAGATGGAGTCAGCACCTGCAAGAGTTTTTAGAGAATTTTCCAATACGTTTAATAAAATGCTATATATAAGACAGCAGATGCTGAACTCCTTTTTTAGATCACTTTCCGGTATCTAAGGTTATGTAGGATACTACTCCATTTCTGTAAAACCAGATTATAGCTCTTCCTTTTGTCTGATTAGAAACCTTAGAAAAATCTTTTATATTATTTATTTTTTGATTATTAATTTCCATAATGACATCCCCCTGTTTTAACATTCCTTCAGCTGGTGAGCCAGGCTCAATGGATGATACAACAACTCCATTGATTCTCTTTGGGATATTAAGCTGATTTCTTATTTTTGGTGTTAATTCTTCTACGTATATGCCAGCGAGAACGTATTGGTGAGCTGAAAGTTTTTGTTCAGAAGGAAGTTCTCCTATGGTAGCATTCACAGAATAGGGTTTACCATTTCTTATTATCTCTAATTTCACCAATTTCCCAGGAGGTGTGCTAACTACCAGATTTCTTAGATGGGCAGAATCTTCAACTTCTTTACCATCAAAGCTGATTATTATATCTTTCATCTGTAGTTTTGCTTTCTCTGCAGGACTTCCTTCCATAACATCTGTTATAACCGCACCCTTGATTTCTCTCATATTATTTGATTTTGCCATTTCAGGGTCTACATCCATTACAGTTACTCCAAGCCAGCCACGAACAACTTTTTTATGTTTTATTAAATTGTCCATTACAACCCTTGCCATATTGCTTGGTATGGCAAAACCTATTCCCTGATATCCACCTGTTGTGCTGAATATGGCAGTGTTTAATCCTATAAGCTCACCTCTAACATTGACCAGAGGACCTCCAGAGTTTCCTGGATTTATGGGTGCATCTGTTTGGATAAAATCTTCATAATCAGATATACCAACATTTGCTCTACCAGTAGCGCTTACTATTCCGCTTGTAACAGTAAGATTTAGTCCATAGGGATTTCCAATTGCAATAACTGTTTCACCTACTTTTAACTTATCTGAATCACCCCATTTTATTGCTCTTAATCCATCAGCTTTAATTTTTATTACTGCTACATCAGTTTTAGCATCATACCCTATAATTGTGCCATCAAATACTCTTTTATCAAAAAGCTTAACCTTAATTTCATCTGCTCCTTTTATAACATGATAATTGGTTAGAATATATCCATTGGTTCCGTCGACAATTACTCCAGAACCAAGAGATGTCTGAGTAAATTCTCTTTGTCTATCAAAAAGTCCACCGAACTCCTCATCGAAGAATCTTCTGAAAAATGGGTCGTTGAAAGGAAATGGAATAGTCTGTCTTTTAATTTTCTTAGTAGTATAAATGTTTACTACTGAAGGTCTTACTGCCTGAACAACCTCTGCCATGGCATTTCCAATTTTTGAAAGAGTTTCCTGCGACTCTTTTGATATTTGATAATCCTCCGAGTATCCCTTTGTTTGAAAGTCAAAATTTGAGGCTATTATTAATCCTATGGTTATCCCTATGAGAATTAATATTGCCGCTGAAAGGATAAATTTTTTATTTCCTCTCATTTTTTCACCTCCTACTTTTGAAGTTTCTCCCAATCCTTCAAGAATTTTTCAATACCTATATCTGTTAAAGGATGTTTAATTAATTGTTTTATTACAGAATATGGAATTGTCGCAATATCAGCTCCAATTCTTGCTGCTTCAAGAACATGGAGAGGGTTACGTATGCTTGCCACAATAACTTCTGTTTCAAAATCATAGTTTTCAAAAATTATCTGTATATCTCTTATCAGATCCATACCGAAATGACTTATATCGTCTAACCTACCAACAAACGGACTAACATAAGTTGCACCTGCTTTTGCTGCAAGCAATGCTTGCGTCGCTGAAAAAACCAGAGTTACATTTGTTTTAATTCCCTCCTTTGAGAGTTTTTTTACTGTTTTTAAACCATCCTCAGTCATTGGAATTTTAATTACTATATTAGGAGCAACTTTGCTTAGCTCGATAGATTCCTTTAGCATGTCTTCGTAATTAAGAGATACCGCTTCAGCGCTTACCGGACCATCAACTATTTGACATATTTCTCTAAGCAAACTTATTGGTTCTTTACCTTCTTTAGCAAGTAAAGAAGGATTAGTAGTTACACCATCAATAACTCCAACTTCCCATGCTTTTTTAATCTCTTCAAGATTTGCTGTGTCAATGAAAAATTTCATTCCTCTTCCTCCTGCATAACTTTAGTTACAAAATTTTCTCCTTCTTTTTCTATTATTAATCCGTAAAAGGGAGCTATCTCAAAAAGACTTCTTCCTAAAAGTAAAGGTAAAACGTCATCAGATAGTGAAAGTTTTTCTTTAAGCCAATCTCTTAAAGAGGAGTCATAAAGAATCATTTCTGCAATTTTTTCTATGTTTTCTTGCTTATCTTTTTTTAATTCACATATGATGTCTTCGAATTTATGAAGAGAACATTTTTCTTCATGTTTTTTTATTGCTTCGGTTAAAAAGTCTATTCTACCAAATAAGTCAGCCCTTGTTAGTCTTCTTGTTTCAATTCCTGTTATGGAAATATTTTGTGACCAACATTCATAAATTCTACATACTACAGGTCTTTGTTCATAAATTGTGCAGCCTTCTGCAGGGTCATAAAAAAGACATGTAAAGCTTCCAAAAATTGGTTTTATTTTTATTAGTTCCATTGAAGAGTAATACATCTCTCCATCTATAGCAGAACGTATTTTTTCCCCTTCTCTTATAGTATATAAGTCCCTTTCAGAAATAATGCCTTTTGTGAGAAGAACGATGTCTTCTTTGAGAATTATTGGAGTATCTCTTCTACAGCACTCTCCACAACGATCACAGCCATTTTTTGTTGAAAATATCATTTTTTTCGGTTTTCCATCGGGATCGTAACCCCTCACTCCGCTATAAGTCTCTCTGTCAGCTTTTTTAGGTTTGTAGATTGTGCCATCAGGTAAAACTATTTCAAAATTAGAATTTTCCTCTGTCATTTTTTTCTCCTTTTAAAATATTTTTCTCAATAAACTCAGCATAATGGAGTATTTTTTTATTCTCCATCGCAAATTTAAATTGAATTATACAGTTAGGGCAAGAGCTTATTATCATATCTGCTTTTTCATATTCTAAAACTTTTTTTCTAAGAATATCCATAGACTCCTTCTGAAACAAAAATGAGAAAAGACCAGCAAAACCGCAACAGCCTTCTCTTTTTTCAATATTAAGTCCTAAGTTATTAAAAAGATTTAATATTTTATGACTCTCCTTTATATAGTTTGATGAATGACATGATACGTGGAAAAAAATTTTTTTATTAGAGGTTTTAAGAAAGTTGAATTCTATATTTTCTATTATATCAGCAAGGTTTATAACATTTATCTTTTCACCTGTAAGTTCGCTATAAACATTATCTATAAAATGAGCACATGTGGGACATGGAGCGATTACCCCGTCAATATTAAATGATTTATAGTTTTGCAAATTTTTTTTTGCAAGATTAACCATTTCTTCCTTGAAACCAGCTCCTAATAGAGGTGCACCACAGCAGTTTTGTTTGGGAACAATAACTTCATAATTAGCTTTTGATAAAATTTCTATTATGGCATTTGAAACAGAAGGCATAAGGAAGTTAGTAGTACAACCTAAGAATAGAGCTATTCTACCTTTGGGTTTAATTTTATTAAAAATCTTTAAATAGGAAGAAGAAAAACTTTTTTTTTCAAAGATAGATACTTTATCTAAAAAAGTTACACTAAATTTTTTCTGTTTTCTCGCAAAATACTTTAATGGTTTAAAATTATTAAAAATTCTCATAGCAGAAAAAAATAATCCTGGATAAAGGGAGAAGTATTTAAAAAGATGAAGCACCCAATTTTTGCTCATTTTTGCTCTCGATTCATAAATTAAAGAGGTAATATTGACTTTAAGGGGGCAGTTTACTTGACATGAACCACAGAGAAGACAACTAAAAATTCTCTCTTTGAGACTCTTGCTATCGGGTAGATTTTCATTTTTGAAAAGATTGAAAATTTGAACCCTTCCTCTTGGAGAGAAGGCTTCATTAAGAAATATTCTATAACTTGGACAAACTTCTTTACATTTTGCGCATTTATTACATTCATTAAAGTCCATTTTTTACTCAATTAGGGGTTGATTTTTATGGATATGGTAGTTTTCCTGATGTAAAGATGAATCTTTTTTAATTGTTATTCTAATTTTTCTAATATTTTCGAGTTCTTCAAGAGAATCTCTTTCCTCATCTGTAAGCAAGTCAGCAACTTGAGGGTGAGCAACTACAGTTATCTCTGTTCCCTCTTGCGGAGTAAGATGTTTTAGTTTTCTCAATATTTCATACGCTACAGACTTGATACTCATTACTCTACCTTTTCCTTCACAGTAGGGACAACTGTCACAGAGGATGTGTTCAAGGCTTTCTCTGGTTCTTTTTCTTGTCATCTGAACTATACCAAGTTCTGTAATATTGTATATTGTTGTTTTAGCTCTGTCTTTTTTTATTGCTTCAGCCATTGCATTAATTACTTTTTGTTTATTTTCTTCCTTCTCCATGTCAATAAAATCTACAAGTATTATTCCACCTAAATTTCTAAGTCTGATTTGATAGGCAATTTCTTTAACTGCTTCAAGATTTGTTCTTAGAATTGTATCCTCCAAATTCTCTTTACCTACAAATTTGCCTGTATTAACATCGATTACTGTCATGGCTTCTGTTTGGTCAATTACTATATAACCACCAGATTTTAACCAAACTTTTCTTTCAAGTGCTCTATCAATATCAACTTCGATACCAAAGGCTTCAAAAATAGGCTCATCGCCTTCATAAAGCTCTATTTTATCGGCAATACGAGGGAAATAGACATGGGCAAATTCCTCTAACCTATTCCATTCTGTATAGCTATCAATTATAAGTCTGTCAACATTCTGATTCATAAAGTCTCGTAAACTTCTAAGTACAAGGTCAAATTCACTATGAATTAATGCAGGGGCATGGACTTTATCTTTCTTTTTTTGAATATTATCCCAGAGGAGTAATAGAAAATCGATATCTTTCTGTATTTCTTCTTCTGTAGCATCTTCACTCACCGTCCTCATTATGAGACCAAATCCAGAAGGCTTGATTTTTGTTGCAAGTTCTTTCAATTCTTTTCTTTTCTCCTCATCTTCTATTTTTCTTGATATTCCCACATGTTCCATTCCTGGCATAAGCACTACATATCTACCTGGAAGGGTTATTCTTGAGGTAACTCTTGCTCCTTTTGTCCCTATGGGATCTTTAGCTACCTGAACAAGAATTTCTTGTCCTTGTTGAACAAGTTCTTCAATGGAGGCATCTTTGAAATCAAGCTTTGATAGGAATTCAGTTTCCTCTTCTGCTTCTAAAAAAGGATAGAGTTCTTTGATTCCACCTCTTATGTCATCGATATAAAGAAATGCTGCTTTGTCCAATCCTATATCAATAAAGCATGCCTGCATCCCCTTTAATACTTTTACGACTCTACCTTTGTAAATATTACCGACAAAACTTGAGTCTCCCTTCCTTTCAATATAAAACTCAACAACCTGTCCTCCTTCAAGGAGGGCAACTCGGCACTCCTGTTTAGTTATATTAATTAAGAGCTCATTGTTCAAGGTTCTATCAGGCCTCCTTTATATCCATACATTTGCATTCTTTTTATCTGAAGCTCTTTTGCTGAAATACCAAAAAGGGCTTCAGCAATTTCACTTATTCGTGCTTTTACTTCACCATCTTTAACTATTATACATAGTTCATTGTCATAAATCTGAATCTTTTCAATAAAATCTTTTAGTGAATAGGACTTATAGTTTCTTTTTATCTCGATTCTTTCTATATCAATCTGAGGTATCGTAGGAGGATTAATAATCATATACTCATATGCCTGGACAAAGGCGCTTAAAGCAGGTGTTACACCCTCGATTATCTTAGCGTACTTAATCTTTATTCCTTCAGGTAAAAGATTATTTAATCTTACAATGTATTCTGATTTAAAGTCTCCGTATATTTTTAGATCAAAATATTCTGATTCACTTTCTATCCCAACAGGAAGGGAAGGGCAGAAGGATATTTCAGGCTTAGGATGAAAACCCTTTGATAACACAAAAGGAATGTTAGCTCTTCTCAATATTCTCGTAAGTAAATTAGCAAGTTCAAGTTGGGAAAGATACTTCATTTCTCCTAATTTAGTATGACAGAATCTAATCACCTTCACAGGTATTTCTTCTTGAATTCTCTCAGGTTCTGAATATGACTTTATAATAATTTCTCCTTCTGTTTTTCTACCGTCATCCCATTTACAGTTTAAACCGCATCCTTCACATTTTACATTGCACTCTTTTGTTTTTTCACTCCTCAATGCTCTTTCAAATTCTCTTACTAAAAACTCCTTTTTTACTCCTGTATCTACGAAATCCCAAGGGAGAGCTTCAAAAATTGAGTAATTTTTAGTTGCTTTAGAAAATAGGTCAATCCCTGTATCATCCATTGCAGAAAGCCATCTTTTAAAATTAAAAAGGTCTGTCCAGGCTGATAGAACTTCTCCTTTCTCCCATGCCTTATAAATAACTTCGCTAACCTTTTCATCTCCTCTTGAAATAGCAGCCTCAAGAATGCTCATTTTAGGGTTGTGTCCTTTGTAGTGAATTTTACTTTTTTGAAAATTACTTTTTATGAATTCAAGTTTAGTTTTCATTTCATCAAAGGGGATCTGTCCAAGCCATTGAAAGGGTGTATGGGGCTTAGGAATAAAAGGTGAAACAGTAATGTTTAGGTCGACAAATTTTTTTGTAAAAGTCTTTGCAAACTTTAGAATCCTCTTTGACAAATTAACAATTTCTCCAATATCTTCCTCTGTTTCCGTGGGAAGTCCTATCATAAAATAGAGCTTTATACTAAGCCATCCTTCTTCAAAAAGAAGTGCGCAGGCTCTCTCAATGTCCTCATTTGATATATTTTTGTTTATTATCAATCTAAGCCTTTCTGTTGCTGCCTCTGGTGCAATTGTAAAGCCTGTTTTCCTTGCAAATTTTATCTTTTTAAGAAGTTCCTTAGTTACCCTGTCAACTCTGATAGAAGGTAACGATACTGCAACACCTTGGGCAAAAAAGGTTTTATTTAAAATATCAATCAGTTCTATAAGATAGGGATAGTGTCCGATACTAAAGGAAAGAAGAGAGACTTCTTCATAACCTGTATTTTCTATTGATTTTTTTGCTATGTCTAAAACTTTTTCAGGTGTTCTCAGCCTGAGAGGCCTGTAAATCATTCCTGCTTGACAGAATCTACATCCAGATGGACAACCCCGGGATACTTCTATAGATATTCGATCATGAACAATCTTTATGTATGGAAGTATTGGAGTAGTAGGGAAATCAGCCTGATCTAAATGCTTTACATAGCGTCGTTTTACATTTCTTTTACCAACCATAGGAACATAAAAACCTTCAATTTGAGTAATTGCATTAAGTAATTCTTCTTTTTTGTTACCAGAGATTTTCCATTCCCTGTAAAGGTTTATTAGTTCAACAACTGCCTCTTCGCCTTCTCCAATTAAAAAGGCATCCATAAACTCAGACAAGGGCAAAGGATTTGATGCACATGGCCCACCGCCTATTATGATTGGATACTTTTGCGAGAGTCTGTCTTGCCATTTGAGAGGGATTTGTCCCAGACTAAGCATATTAAGCACCGAGGGATAAGAAAGTTCATACTGAAGGCTAAAGCCTGCAATATCAAAATTTTTAAGTGGAGTTTTTGTTTCAAGTGAATATAGAGGCATTTTTTCATGTCTCATATAATTCTGTAAATCAATCCATGGAGAAAATACTCTTTCTGCATGAACATCTGGAATTTTGTTTAGAATATGATAGAGAATTTTAAGCCCAACATGGGACATGCCTATTTCATATATGTCAGGGAAGCATAGGGCAAATTTTATGAGATTTTTACCGTACTTTAATACAGAATTAATTTCTCTGTTTATATATCTTGTTGGTTTTTCAAAATAAAGAAGATTCATAAATTAATTAAAACAGAGGTTAAGATTTTAAAGCAATTATTAAAGAAGAGGTAAGCTGATAAATTATCTATTATAGAATGTAATTCAAAGTTTTTCTGGGGGGAGGAAATCCCCCAGAAGATTATCTTACTATATTCATCAATTCATTAAGCATATTGTCTGTAGTCGTAATAACCCTAACATTTGCCTGATAGGCTCTCTGCGCTGCAATCATTCGGATGAATTCCTCAGCAAGATCTACATTACTTGATTCAAGGGAATTTGCGTATATAGTTCCAACTCCTACTGTTCCTGGTGCTCCTAAGGTAGGACTTCCTGAGGAATAGGATTCAAGATATAAATTGCTACCTGCCTTTGTTAAATTATGAGGTGCTACAAACTTTGCAAGTACTACTTGGGCAACATTCTTAACCTGTCCATTAGTAAAAACTCCTGATATTACTCCGTTCTGATCGACTGTAACAGCTATAAGATTACCTGATGAGTAACCATTCTGAGTTTGGAAAACAACAGCATTTGGAGAACCGTATTGAGTTGTATCTTGAAAGTTTAGTGTAATATCTGAACTTTGTGCTCCCCAGGGTGTAAAATCAAAAGTAAAGGAAGTAGCTGGAGGGTCAGTAGTAAGTTTACCTGTATCATCAAAAGTTAAATTAAATGAACCAACCTCTGTATAGTTTGGATTAGTGGGGTCATTACTTGTGTCATAAATTACATGGGCATCCCAAGTATTTACATCTGTCTTTGTAAAATAGCTATAAACAATATGAGGATTGCCTAAACTATCGTAAACAGTTATGGCAGTGGAATAGTTATAAGCATCTACGCTTGGTAAATTGGAACCTGCTGTAAAAGTCCAAGTTTTAGTTGCTTCTCTCGAATCAAGATTAAGTTGAGTTTTTATTTCTGTTGTTGCTGTTGGATCACTCATCAAACCTGCAAGATAGACATCTCCTATCCCACCTGTTACATTACCTGTGGAATCCATCAGATAAGCTTGTAACCGATAACCGTTAGAGTCAACCACATATCCGTCTTTGTCCAATCTAAATTGTCCTGCCCTTGTATAATAAGTGGGACCATTTACTTGCTTTACAACAAAAAACCCATCTCCTTCTATTGCTAAATCAAGAGGATTAGCTGTTGTCTCAAGAGTGCCCTGAGTGAACATTTTTTGAATATCAATAATCATTGTTCCACGACCAACTTGCATTGCCGAAGAACCACTTAGGGTTTGGCTTAATATGTCTCCAAAATTTGCTCGGCTTGCTTTAAATCCAACGGTGTTTGCATTAGCAATATTATCTCCAATAACTGAAAGAGCAAGGCCGTTAGCATTAAGTCCGCTAATTCCTGAAAATAAAGATGTTAACATTGCCATTTTATCACCTCCTAAGCTTTAATTTCCCTTATTTGACTCATTGATATGTAAGTGTTGCCAACATTTATTTTTAGCTTCCCGTCTTCTAATGCAATCCCCTGAGCTACATATTCTTTGCCGTCAGTTGTACTTACTGTTTTACCAATGATATTTGAACCAATCATTAAGGCATTAGAGTAAATTTGATAGGTAGCTAAATCCTGCAGTGTAGAATTCATATTTATAATCTGTTCAAGGGTTGTCATAGCAGTTAATTGTCCCATAAACTCTGTATCTTTTAATGGATTTAAAGGGTCTTGATACTTAAGTTGAGCTGTAAGAAGTTTTAGAAAAGCTTCTTTGTCAAGTTTATTGCTCCCTGTAGTTGATTTGTTATTCTGTACAGTGTACAAAGGATTGTCAAAGACTGATGTTATTTCTGACATAATTTACTCCTCCTATGCAAAATATTCATAAAATTTTTGATTATTTTTATTTTTTCTCTGCCCTTGTCCATAAGATGAGTCGGAATAGCCCTTTTGATCACGTGTTAAATCAAGTAGAAAATCTGAAATTTTTACCCCAGAGGATTGGAGGTTATTTTTAATCTCAGGTATAAGATTTGTTAACATCTCCTTAACATGAGGATAATCAACCTTCATATCAGCTCTTACTCCTGAGCTATCCATAGAGAGTTTAATAAGGATTTTGCCGAGTTCAGGAGGTTCAAGATGTACAATAAGCGTTTTTTGTGAGGTAGAAAGTGCCTTGAAAATAATGTCTGGTATTTCATTAAGTTTTGTTAAAGGAAGTTCTGCTTTTTGTTGAATATTGTTGTATTGAAGAGTTTCTGTAGAATTGAGATTTAACTGTGATGATAAGTTCTCACTATTTATTTTTTGATGTTTGATTATTTGATTTTCATCTATCGTTACTTTTTCATTTTTTAAAGATTCAATACTAATTAAATTGTTTTTTATAGAATCTGAAGTCTCTGTTATCTTTTCAATTTCTTTGTTAGAGATTGAGGAAGACATTTCTAAAGAATTTTTATTCTTCTGGGAAGTTATAATTTTAAAAATCTCTTTGATATTATTTTTTTCTAAATTTATTAAAACATTCTCAGTAGAGTTATCGGTGGCAGAAAAATTCTGATTATCTTTGCTTGCAAGTTTTAAACTTTCTAAAACATCATTTAATTCCACTTGCCCTGATTTAAGGAGTTCATATAGAGAATATAAGCCTTCCTTTTGAATTTTCATATTTTCAAAAAATTTATCTAAATTAGCTATATCCTGAGATGTCAACATGGAAAAAGGTAAAAAAGGTGTAAAAATAATGTTTCCAGAATCTGGGTTTTTTTGATTTTCAAGCAGCATTTTAAATAGTTCTTTTAAAAATCCTTCAATTTCTAATTTGGTTTCAGATAAATTTGGGTTCGAATAGTTATTTAGATTTAATCCACTGAGATTTATGTTTATTGTATTAATCATGAAATAATATATATTCAAGTTCCATGCCATAATAAAAATTTAAATTTTTCGAGCTTTTACGGGGTTTTATCAAATCAAAAGGAAGGGAAAATTTTTCCTACTTGGATGCCTTTTCCTTAATAATCACTATTCTTTTTGATATTATAGCAGCTTTTTCTGGATTAACATTAGCAAGAATTTTGGCTGCCTGACGAGGTTTAATGGCAAGGATAAGAGTAGTAGCTGTGTCATCATCGAGTTTTTCAAGACGAGCTGCTGCTTCTTCAGGAGGCATAGATTCATATATTTTAGCCAGTCTCTGGTAATTTTCACTTCTTGCTTTTTCAAGTTGAGCTTTTATTTCTTCTTGTTCTTTTATTTTTACATTTATTTCTTCACGAAGCTTTTTTAATTCTTCAATTTTTTTAGAGAGGTCTTCTTGTATTATTTTCGCTCTTTCTTCTTCAATAGAGGGATTTTGATTTTCTTTAGGTATAGTTTGCTGCCCAATAATTGTTCCAGCTGCGATACCGAAAACAGTTATGAATATTGCTAATAAAATAGATTTTTTTAACATTAAATGCTCCTAAATCTTCCAGAAAATATGTCAGAAATCATCTTTTCTTCGAGTTTTTCTCTTTCTTTTTTAATTAGTAAAATCAATTTTTCGTAAAGTCTTTCAACCTTCTTTCTTTCTTTGAAAGATGCTTCGTAAATTTGTCTTTGCTTTTCCACTTCTTCTTCAATTGTTTTTAAAATTTCTTTTGCTTCATTAATTAAATTTGTGAGATATTGGATTTCATTATAAATAGCATTAAGTTCATTTGATGTCATCTGCCCTTCTTTTTTCTGATTGATATAATCGAACCTTTCTTCTATCTCATTAATATAATTTTCAATATTTTTCATCTCTAACAAAAATTTTGTATATTTTTGTTTTTCCACTTCCTCTTCCCATTCTTTGAGTTTTAAAATCATATTTAAAGTGTTTTTGTTCATTGTTATTTAAAAAGTTCAAACAGTTCTTTTATGCTATCATCAATGCTTGCCTTTTTATTTATATGTTGTTTTAGAAATTCATTAATTCGGTCAATCATTTTTATTGCTTGGTCTACTTGTGGATTCGTTCCTTCCTTATAAGCACCAATACTTATTACGTCTTCATATTTAGAATAGGTAGCTAAAATATCAAGTAATTTGCCAGCAATTTTTATATGCTTTTCGTCAACTATATCTTTCATTATTCTGCTAATACTCTTCAAGACATCTATCGCAGGATAGTGATTTCTGTTTGCTAAATCTCTTGAAAGTACTATATGTCCATCCAGAATAGATCTTGCAGCATCTGTTACTGGATCTGTGAGATCATCTCCTTCAACTAAAACCGTATATATGCCGGTTATTGACCCTCCGCTTTTGGTTACACCAACTCTTTCAAGAAGCTTTGGCATTAATTTGAAAACTGACGGTGGATAGCCTTTCATAGTTGGTGGTTCACCTGCAGCAAGTCCTATTTCTCTTTGAGCCATTGCAAATCTTGTTAGAGAGTCCATTAAAAGAAGCACATCTTTACCTTTTTCTCTAAAATATTCTGCAATTGCGGTTGCAACAAATGCTCCTCTTATCCTTGCAAGTGCTGGAGTATCAGAAGTAGAAACAACAATTACAGATTTTTTTAAACCATCTTCCCCTAAGTCTTTTTCAATAAACTCTCTTACTTCTCTTCCTCTTTCACCAATTAGTGCTATAACATTTATATCAGCAGATGTATATCTTGCTATCATCCCAAGTAGAACACTTTTGCCAACTCCACTGCCTGCCATTATTCCGATTTTTTGTCCTTTCCCACAGGTAAGCAGGGCATTTATTGCTCTAATTCCAAGGTCAAGAGGTTCTTTAATAATTTCTCTTTCAAGAGGATTTATTGCTTCCCTATATATAGGATAGGGTATACCAGTTAGAGGAATTGTGCTGTCAAGAGGATTGCCTATGCCATCAATTATTCTTCCTAATATGCGATTATCAATTTTTATGTAACTTTGTTTACCCTTTAAGAAGATTTTATCTCCTGGCTTAATTCCGTATATGTCACCAAGTGGTGAAAGCAGTGTTATATTATTTTTAAAGCCTACTACCTCTGCTTCAATAGAATGTTCATTTGAAATGATTTCGCATATATCTCCTACGCTTGCATTAACACCAACTCCCTCTACTATAAGCCCTACCGCTTTTATTACTTTGCCATAAATTTTTACGGGCTTTATTTGTTCGATTATTTTTTCAGTCTTTTGAATAAATGACTGAATTGAGGACATTTTCTATCTCCTTAAATTTCTCTTCTATTGTTGCGTCAATTATCTGTTCTTGAGACTCAATATAACAACCTCCTTGATTAACATCTGGTGATGTAATAATCTTAATTGAAGGATTATCTGAGATTAATTGATTTAGTTCTTCCGATAGATTTTTAAAGTCTAAGGGATTAATTTTAATTATAATTTGCTCACTTAAGGTTATTTCTTTTAATGCTTCTTTTATTATATTTAAGATGATTTTTTCATTAATTGATATTTCGGCTGAAACAATTTTTTTTGCTATTTTAATAGATAGAGCGAGGATTTCAGGTAAGAAGTTTTTTATTTGTTCCTGTTTGAAGTCAGAAAGTTCTTTAACAATTTTGTCTAAATTATAAATTTTATCCTTTATTCTGTTTTCCTGTTTTTTTATCTCCTCATGGGATTTTTTTAAACCTTCTTCATGTCCTTTCTCAAAACCTTGTTTAAAGCCTTCATCATATCCTTCTTTTTTTACTTGCTCATAGAGTTGCATTAGTTCAGGCATTTTTTTAAAATTTTTTTCTCTATTAATTTTTTCATCAAAAGCTGAAGGAATGTAAGGTTTTATATTAGACGACAAGAGTCTCACCACCCTTTCCACCGATTACTATTTTGCCTTCCTCTTCTAATCTTCGAGCTACTCTTACGACGTTCATCTGTGCTTTTTCTACATCAGAGACTCTTACAGGACCTTTTGCTTCCATTTCTTCTTTAAGAATTTCCACTGCTCTGCTTGACATATTTTTGAATATTTTTTCTTTTAGTTCGTCTGATGCCATCTTAAGAGCTAAGGCAAGATCATCTGTGGATATTTCTTTAAGAATTGTTTGAATTCCTTTATCATCAATATGGATAATGTCTTCAAATGTGAACATAAGTTTTCTTATTTCTTCTGCTAATATAGGGTCTTTTTCCTCTATATTCTTTAATATTAGCTCTTCGGATGTTCTATCCATTTGATTGAGAATCTCTGCTACAGTTTTTATTCCTCCTATGCGTCTTGATTGTGTATAAGAACGAAGTTGACTTTGAAGAACGTCTTCCAGTTCACTTAATATTGTTGGAGAAATCTGATCAAGGCTTGCTATTCTCTGGGACACTTCTATTTTTAATTGCTCAGGGAATTTACTGAGCACTTCCGCTGCTTGAGTTGGGTCTAAATGAGCTAAAACTATTGCGATTGTTTGAGGATGTTCTCTTTGAAGCATAGTTGCAATTGCAGAGGAGTCAAGCCATCTTAGTATGTCAAAAGCACTTGCACCGCTTTCAATTTTTGATATTAGTTTAGCTGCTTGATCTTCTCCAAAGGCTTTTTTAAGTATGGTTTTTATATATTCCTCATCAACTGTTACCGGTGTGTTTCCGATTTTTTCAGAAAATTCCCGTATTATGTTTTCTGCTTCTTCTTGGGAGAGTTTAATTCTTGACATCATAGGGATTATTCTGGCAAGTTCAATAGGATCAAAATGCTTAAAAAGCTCTGTTGCAGACTCTTCTCCAATGAGAGATAAAAAAGCAGCTACTTTTTCTATGCCAGAGTATTTTCTCATTATTCAGTCATCCATTCTCTTAAAACAGAAACTACTTTTTTAGGGTTGCTTTTAACCATTTCATTTATTTGCTCTATTATATCTTTCTCTGCAGATACTGTAGGAGGATATTTATAAGGTGCCTGCTCTGAAATAGTTATCTCTTTAGCCATTCTTTTAGCCTCTACAGGTTTTTTGAGTAATTCTATGAGTGGCTTAATTACAAATAGTATTACAAGAAAAGTAATTATTAGGGGTATTAAATATTTTAAAATTGTCAATAATATTGCCATATAATCGATTCCTGGTTTTTCTTCTGGAATTGATTCAAAAGGCATGCTTTCTACAATAATTAAATCTCCTCTTTCTTTGTTATAACCTATAGCAGCTCGAACAAGTTCCTGATATTTTTTTATCTCCTCTTCACTTCTTGGTGTATATACTTTTTTGCCTTTTTCGTCTTTATAAATTCCGTCAACTAATACCGCAACCGAAATTTTCTTTATTTGGCCAGTTGACTGTAATATTTTGCTTATACTCTTTGAAACTTCATAATTAATGCTTTCCTGCTGTCTTTGAGATTGTATGTTTTGAGATGCAGTAGTTTGACCTTGACCAGGCTGATTTGATAGAACCCCGGGTATACCGCCAGTTTGAGGTGACATTGTTTTTTCCTGAGTTCTTTGTTCATTCCTTATAGCTATAGTATCGGGGTCATATTTTTCTTCAAGTTTCTCTACCTTAGAAAAGTCAATATCTGCTGATACTCTTACTACTGCTTTTCCTTTGCCCACTATATTTTCAAGCATGCTTTGAATATTCTTCTCATATGCTTTTTCAATATTTTTCTTATATTCAATCTGTTCAGTTTGAACAAGCTGAGTATTATCCTTAGGGGCTGATAAAAGATTACCATATTGGTCAACTACAGTTACATACTGGGGTGAGAGTCCCTCCACACTACTTGAAACAAGATGTACTACACTTGTTACTTGTTCTTTATTAAGAGTTCTGCCTGGTTTAAGCTTAAGAACAACTGAAGCAGTAGGATGATCTTCCTTTTCAGTAAATATTGATTTTTCAGGGATAGCTATATGCACTCTTACCTGGTCAACCTCTTGTATTTGTTTAATGGTTCTCGCAAGCTCTCCCTGTAGCGCTCTTACATAATTAACTCTTTGTGAAAATTCTGTTAATCCGATAGATGTTTTGTCAAATATTTCAAACCCAGCACCTCCACCGGAAGGAATGCCCTGTGCAGCAAGTTCAAGCCTTAACTCATGAACTTTATTTGAAGGAACTAAAATTGCATTGTCTTTCACATTATAAGGGACTTTTTTCTCTTTTAATTTTGTTATCACATTGCCTGCATCTTCTGGAGATAAATTTGTATAGAGAATCTGATAGTCCTGTTTTGGTAACCAAAGAAACATGGTTATGCCAAGAGCAATAATGATAAGTAGTACCGCAACAATGGCTATTTTTCTATTTGTAGGAAAGTTTTTAAAATTCTCTATAAATGTTTTAATTGTATCTGCTATAGCCATTTTTACTAAACCTGCATACGTGATATTTCTTCATAAGCGGTAAGCACTTTGTTTCTAACCTGTATGAGAGTTTGCAGAGTCATATCTGCTTTCTCCATTGCAAGAACAACTTGATGAATACTTATTTCACCCTTAGAAAAAGCTTCAATTGCTTGTTGAGCTTCCTGTTCCACCTGAGAAGCCTCCTTTATAGCTTCTTTTAATGCTTTCTCAAAAGATTCCTTCTCTGCTCCTTGCAAATTTTTAAGATTTTCAAGATTCTGTCCTAATAATTCACTTATATTTTTTATTTCTGTCATAAAAATGCCTCCTAAATTTTTAGTAAGTCAAGGGTTCTTAAAAACATATCTTTATATGAGTTTATCATAGTTAGATTTGCTTCGTATGCACGAGAGGCAGAGATAAGGTTAACCATTTCTTCCATAGGATTTACATTAGGATATTTCACATATCCGTCCTTATCAGCATCGGGATGAGATGGATCAAATACAACTCTAAAAGGTCTTTTGTCTTCAATTATTTCTTTAATATCTACTCCATGAGATGTAGAGTCATAGATATAACTCATAAATACTACATCTTTTCTACGATAAGGTCCTCCTTCAGGAGTTCTGGTAGAGTTGATGTTTGCGAGATTTGAAGCTATAGTATTGAGTCTTATTTTTTGGGCTTCTAATCCTGTAGCAGATACCTTTAGAGGTAAAAATAAGTCTTTCATTACCTACCTCCTTTAATAGCATCTTTTAACATTCTTATTCTTGTGGAAAGCATTTGAGTTGCGCTATTGTATAATAAAAGAGTTTCTGTGAGCTTGGTCATTTCTACTTCAATATTGACAGTGTTACCGTCTCTGTTAGGCATTGTCGTTGGTACCTCGATAATTGAATGGGATACTTGCCCTGATTCTAATGCTTTTTTAAGTTCAGATTGAAAATCTATATCCTTTGCTTTGTAGTTAGGGGTATCAGCATTAGCTATATTTGAGGCAAGAATTTTTTGCCTATAGGCACATATGTCCATTATTTTTTGTAGTAAATTTATTGATTTATCCATTATTTTTAACCTCCATAAAAATTATAAACAAATTTTGTGCCATTATATTTCTTTTAAACCATAATCTTTTATTTTATTTCTGAGTGTTCTTACACTTATCCCGAGAATTTTCGCAGCTTTTGTTCTGTTTCCATTGGTTTTGTTTAAAGCATCAATTATCATATCTTTTTCAGCATCCTTTAATTTGCCAGCTTTTAAAATTTTTTCTTCTTCAAAAGAGATTTCGCTTTCTTGAGGAGGATGTATCTCTCCCTCTTGGGTCAATACGGAGATTCTATAAATATAGTTTTCAAGTTCCCGCACATTACCATTCCATGATTTTTTTTGTAAAAATTTTTTCATTTCTTCAGATAGGTATAGATTTTTTGACATTTTATTGGAAAGTCTCTTTAGGAAAAACTCTGCAAGAGGTATAATGTCTTCTGGTCTTTCTCTTAAGGGCGGTATTCTAATAGGGAAGACATTTATTCTGTAATAAAGGTCTTCTCTAAAATTACCCTTTTTAACTTCTTCCCAGAGATCACGATTTGTAGTGGCAATAATTCTTACATCAACAGGTATTGGTTTTGTTCCTCCAACTCTGTCTATCTCTTTTTCTTGAATTACTCTTAATAATTTTGCCTGCAGTTTATAAGCCATTTCACTTATTTCATCCAATAATAAAGTGCCTTTGTCTGCCAATTCAAATTTGCCAGGTTTTCTTTCTGTTGCCCCAGTAAAAGCTCCTTTTTCATATCCGAATAGTTCTGCTTCGAGCAGTGTTTCAGTAATTGCAGCACAGTTTATTGCAACAAAAGGATTACCGGCTCTATTACTATTTTTATGAATATACTTCGCAATTACTTCCTTACCAACACCGCTTTCTCCCGTCAATAAAACAGTAATGTCTGTTTTTGCTATTTGTCTTGTAATTTCAAGAATTCTTTTCATCTCAAAAGATTCTGCTACAATATCATTCTCATCAGGGATAAGTCTTGAAACTAATTTTTTCAAGTTTTCAAAAGAAAAGGGTTTTGTTAGATAGTCAACTGCTCCGAGCTTCATTGCTTTTACCGCGTCATCTACATTGGCATAGCCAGTTATTACAATTACAGGAATAAATATTCCTTTCTGACGAATCTCTGATAAGAATTGTAATCCATCCATCTTAGGCATTTTCACATCTGTGACAATAAGAGAAAAGTCTTTAATATTAACATTAGACAGCACATGAAGAGGGTCTCTGTAAAATTGACATTGAAATCCTATGCGAGATAGGGCTTCTTTAAGAGCAAATCCCATATCGGGTTCGTCATCTATAATAAGGACGGATTTCATTCTAAAGGCAGATATAATGCAAATTCTGTGCCTTTTTTAAATTGGCTATTTACCTCAATTTTACCACCATGGGCAGAAATTATACTATTTGTAATGCTGAGACCAAGCCCTGAACCTCTATCCTTAGTTGAGAAAAAAGGTTCAAAGATTCTATCAATTACCTCTTTGTCAATTCCCTGTCCTGTATCCTTAATTAATATTTTTAAAAAATTTTTTTCTTTTGAAATTTCAATTGAGAGTAAGCCCCCATCTGGCATTGCTTGATAAGAATTAACAATTAAATTAATTAGGGCTTGCCTTATTAGGGACGAGTCTAAGGGAATTTTATACTCTGAGTTAGAATTAAATTCAATTTTAATTCCAACTCTTTGAAAAAGTTCTTCAAATTCCTTAATAATTTCTTTAACCAATTCATTTATACCTGTTATTTCCTTTTTTGGATTAATTCCTCTTGTAAAGCTAAGCATGTTTTCCAGTGTATTTCTTAACATACTAACAGCACTTGATATTCTTTTCGCATATTCACCGTGTGTGTTATCTGAAAGGTCTTCTGCTATCATATTAGCAAAAAGTTCTATACTGCCAAGAGGATTCCTTATCTCATGGGCTATTTTCATAAGGAGAGAGCCCATAGCAGTTAATCTTCTATTTCTTTCATTTTCTGCTTCAAGTTCCTTTATTCTCGATATATCCTTACAAAGAAACACGCTTCCAATACTGTTGCCTTCTGAATCTAACACTTGAGAACGGGAAATTATAGCGTAAAAGGGTTTTTTTGAATTGGCGGGATATATTAATTCTTCTTCAATTTTTATAGGTAGTTCTTTTTCCCCCAATATTTCCTCAGATTTGATACCAAAAAGACTTTCTGCAGCTTTATTGATTAATCTAATGACACCCTCTCTGTCAAAAAAAACAACAGCTATATCAATGCTGTCAATGATGCTGCTCAGGAGTCTTTTTTTCTCATCTACTTCTTCTGTTAGAAGTTTAATTTTTTCTTCAAGGACTTGATAGTATTTTGCTAATGCTTCTGAAGCAGTATTTATTTTAACTATAGCTTCATTTAAAAGTTGATTTTCCATCATAATTTATCAAGTAATTCTTTTGCTGCTTTAGCTAATTCTCCTTCAGAGTTTGCTACTTTTTCAAGATATGATTTTTCTTTGTTGATTTTACCATATTGATAATAAGCCCACATAAGAGATTTGTTATCTATATTCCCTAAATCAATAGTTTTTTTATAATATTTAGAAGCCTCCTTAATATTTTTTGATAAGTAATAGTAATCAGCAGCTTTTAATGACGCCTCTGCACTTCCAAGATTAGTAGCTTTTACCCATAGATTTAGAGCATTTTTTTTATCTCCCACTGAATACTCTAAATCACCAGCTATTGATAGTATATTAGGGTCTTGTAATGATTTACTTGCTTTTCTTATGTCCAATAGAGCATTCTGTTTATCTCCCTCTTTGTATAAGATTTGTGCGTATAATGCTAAAGCAGAAGGTTTTTTATCTTTTATAGGCTCTAATATTTTTTTCGCTTCTTTTAATTTTCCTTCTGCTACTAATATCTGCGCATATGGTACAATTGCCTCAGCCTTTCTATGTCCTGTTAAAACTTTTTTCAATATGTTTTTTGCATCACTCAGTTTACCTTCTTTTAGTAAAACTTCTGCATAATAAGTTAGAAGAGATGAATCGGCATTTAAGAAAGGGGATAATTTAATTATATATTCTGTAACTTTTTGCGGATTTTCAGCCTTTAATTTATTTATGAATTCTTCAATTTTTTTTGTTTTTAGCTTTTGATCCTTGAGGGAAATTAATATCTTTAGAGCATCATCATAATTTTTTTGTGTAAGGTATATAGACAGTAGTTTTACTTTAAATTCATCAGAGCTAATATAAAAAGAAAGTTCCTTGCCTAATTTTAACGCTTCATCTGTTTTACCTTGAAGCAAATATAGTTCGAAAAGCATATTTTTAGCTTTAATTTTATTTGACATTTTCTCATCATAATTTATTACTTTTGTTAATAATTTTTCAGCTTCGTTAAATTTATTTGCTCTTATCAATATTTCCGCTTTATCAATATCAAATTTTTTATTTTTAAGTTTTGGATTATTTTCAAATTCCTTTAAAGCTTCTTCAACTTTACCTGTCATTAAAAGATACTTAATTTTTAAAAGATAAGCATCTGTACTCTCCTTAAAATCAATAGGACTTAACTTATTTAGAATAGACTCAACAGTTCTTATCTCCCCCTTTTGATAAGAAATCCAGCCAAGTCCAATATTTGCAGGCTTTTCAAAGGGAGACAAAACTTTTTTTAAGTAGAATTCTGCATCGCGATATTTACCCATTTTAAGATAGCTTAATCCTAAGTAAAGATTACCTTCGTTTGTGTAAGAACTTTCTTTAAAATCTCTAAGAAGTCTTCTTAAATAAAATGAAGCCTCTGGATAGTTATTTAGATAATATTCGCATTTTCCTATATTAAGTAGGGCTGCATCAGCTAAATTAGGATATTCTATAAATTTTTTATAGTAATCTCTGCACTTGAGATATTGGCCTGATTTTATTAATTTTTCGCCTTCCTTTATTAAATCTTCAGAATAAGAGGTGTTTGGTGTTAATATGAAGAGAAAAAATAGGGTAATTAGGAAAATTTTTATGTTATTTCTTAACATTCTTGATGCCTAATCTTTTCATTTTTTCAATTAAAGTTGTTCTATTAATTTTTAAATATTTAGCAGCTTTACTTATTATCCATTTATTTATGTTAAGGGCATGAAGAATTAATTTTCTTTCGTATTCCATTATAAGTTCATTCAAATCTATTTCTGTTGCAAAGGGATTAAAATCATCGATGATTAAATTTTGAGGGATGGAATTTTCTTGAAACCTTATTTTTTCTGGGATATCTTCAATTTTAACAACACCGTTATCACTAAAAACATAAAACCTTTCAATTAGATTTTCAAGCTCTCTTACATTTCCAGGCCAATCATATTCTGTAAATAAATCTAAGACTTCTCTGTTTAAAACAAGCTTATAACCAAATTTTGTGGAAAACTTATCTATAAAATAATCACAAAGAATTGGTATATCTTCTTTTCTCTCTCTTAGAGGGGGAATTGTTAATGGTACTACATTAAGTCTCCAATATAGGTCTTCCCTAAATTTTCCATCTTTAACAGCATGTTCTAAATTTTTATTCGTAGCAGCAATAATCCTTACATTCACATTAATAGGTTTAGTTGAACCAATTTTTTCAAAACTTCTCTCTTGAATTACTCTAAGAATTTTAACTTGTAAATTAATCGGCATATCTCCTATTTCATCAAGAAAAATAGTTCCTTCATTTGCAAGTTCAAATCTTCCTGGTCTTGAATATACAGCTCCAGTAAAAGCTCCCTTTTCATGCCCAAATAATTCGGACTCCAGAAGTTCTGAAGGTATAGCCGCGCAATTAACTGGTATGAAGGGTTTTATTGCTCTTGGACTTTGCTCATGTATAAGTCTTGCTACAAGTTCTTTACCTGTGCCAGATTCTCCAGTTATTAGAACTGTGCTATCACTTTTCGATATCTTATCTATTAGATTGAGAATTTTTTGAATTGCTTCAGATTTACCTATGATTTTGATTTCTTTTTTCATGTCATAAATATGACATATAAGATGGGAATTTTTCAACAATATTTTTAATTAGAAATATTTTGAGATTATGTTTCACTAAGTATATGTTTATAAATTTTTCTTGCTATGTTGAATATTTTTATATATTCGACCTCTGAATAATCTCTGTAAGTAAATTCATGAGGTAAAAAGGAATCTTTCTTGAAAATAAGTGTGATTTCTCCGTATATGCCATTTGCAAGATAAATTCTATGACAATAATCTTTTGTTGTTACAAGAACGAGTTTAGCTAAGCTTATATATCCAGGGTCAATATTAATATTTCTTTTTCCATCAGTTGATAATTCTATTTCAATTTTGTTTGTAGTAAGCTTAATAGGTACTATATCTTCTTCTAATATTAATCTGCGGAAAAAAATAAATCTTTTAAATAGTGGGCTACCCATTTCAGGTTCATAATATTTTGAATAATTCCAGATTTTTGGTGAAGATTCAAATAATATTTCACCAAATAGGGTTTCAAAAATTTTCAGAGCTTTATAGTAATAATCTTTTTCCCTGTATAAAGTTGCTATGAAAAGTAGAACTTTTTTAGGTTTCCCTGGGATTCCCATTAATTATGATAAAACTTGTTTTAGATGAGGTATAATGTGTGGATTATCCCATTCTACAGGACCAATTATTTTATGTCTCAAAATTCCATTTTTATCAATCAAAAAGGTTTCAGGCACACCCTTTATGCCATAATTTTTTGAAACTTCTCCATTGTCAATGAGTACAGGAAAGGTATAGCCTTCCTTTTTTATCGTCTCACTTACTGCCACAGGATTATCTTTGTAGAGAATTGTGATGAATTCTAAATCATCAGGTTTGCTATTTTTATTTAAGTAGGTTTGAATAGATTTTTTCTCTATTTTACACTCACTGCACCAGGATGCCCAAAAATTTAAAATAACTATTTTCCCTCTGAGATTATCAAGTTTCCATGCTTTACCATTTATATCTTTTAATTCAAAATTTGGAGCGGTCATTCCAATTTTTAATGTTTCAGATTGTGCCTGAATTTTTGATTTTTTAAAAATTATGCTTCCAGTAATTATGAGAAGAAGAAGGATAAAAATAATTATGAATACATTTTTTTTCATTTTATTTTTACTCCTTAATTGACAGATGTAGTTAATTCTTCATGTACTTCTTCAAATTCGATACTTTCATCCCTAAGTTCTACTTTTATAAGATTTGTTCCTTTAAACCTGCCTTTTAAAATCTCTTCTGAAAGTGGGTCTTCTATTTCTCGAGCTATGGCTCTTCGCATTGGTCTTGCACCATAAGCTGGTTGGTAATATTTATTCAAAATCCAATGTTTTACTTCTTTAGAGACAGCAATAACAAAGCCATATTCTGATAGTTTTTTATTTGTTTCTCCAATTAGTAGATCAATTATTGCCATTAGATGAGATTCCTCTAACGGATGGAATACAACGATATCATCTACTCTGTTAAGAAATTCAGGATTAAAAGTCTTTTTTAATTCATCAAAAACATTCTCTTTGATCTTCGAGTAAATGTCAGTTGAATCCTGTTTTCTAAACCCAAGGGGTGTAGATTTTTCTATGAGGCGAGCTCCGATATTAGAAGTCATTATTATTATTGTATTTTTGAAATCTACTTTTCTACCAAAACTATCTGTTAATATCCCTTCATCAAGAATTTGAAGTAATAAATTAAATACATCTGGATGAGCCTTTTCAATTTCATCAAAAAGAACTACTGAATAAGGTTTTTTACGTATTTTTTCGGTTAACTGTCCGCCTTCTTCATAACCTACATAACCTGGCGGTGCTCCAATAAGTTTTGATACGTTAAATTTTTCCATGTACTCTGACATATCGAATTTTACAAGGGCATTTTCATCATTGAACATGAATTCTGCAAGTGCCTTAGCAAGCTCTGTTTTCCCAACTCCTGTAGGTCCTAAAAAGAAGAAAGAACCAATAGGTCTATTTTTTGTTTTTAAACCTGCTCGAGAGCGTCTAATTGCCTTACAAACACTTTTGATGGCTTCATCCTGACCTACTATTCTCTTATGTAGCTCTTCTTCCATGTTTAAGAGTTTTTCTGATTCTGTCTGTTCTATCTTAAATAAAGGTATACCAGTCATTTTAGATACTGTATATGATACGTCTTCAGCTGTTACGAGGGGAACTTCTTTATAAACAGAGTCTTTCCATTTTTTATAATTAGATTCATAAATTCTTTTTAATTTGTCCTCTTCATATTTTGTCTTTTGAGCTGCCAGTAAATCATGAAGTTTAATGTAAAGAGCTTTTTCTTTTGAGAGTTTAGTTAACTCAAATTCCAAATCTTTTAATTCCTGGGGTATCATGGCTTTTTTAAGTTTGATTCTTGATGCTGTTTCGTCAATAACGTCAATGGCTTTATCAGGAAGATATCTATCAGTTATATATCTATCTGAAAGCTTAACAGCCATTTCAATTGCTTCATCGGTTATTTTAACTTTATGATGGGATTCATATTTTTCTTTTATTCCTCTCAAAATATCAATTGTTGTATCTACGCTTGTGGGTTGTATGTAAACGGGTTGAAATCTTCTCTCAAGAGCTCCGTCTTTTTCAATATATTTTCTATATTCTCCAGGAGTTGTAGCACCTATACACTGCAGTTCACCGCGAGAAAGTGCAGGTTTTAGCATATTTGAAGCATCAACTGAACCCTCTGCAGCACCTGCTCCGATTATTGTATGCAGTTCATCGATGAATAGAATTATGTTATCTGATTGGGTTGCTTCTCGCATTACAGCTTTTAGTCTTTCTTCGAATTGCCCTCTGTATTTTGTGCCTGCAATTAAAGCACCAAGGTCAAGAGCGATTATTCTTTTACCAATAAGTATATCTGGCACATCTCCCTCAACAATTTTTTGAGCAAGGCCTTCTACAATGGCTGTTTTGCCAACTCCGGGTTCACCAATAATTACTGGATTATTTTTAATTCTTCTTCCTAAAATCTGAATTACTCTCTCGATTTCATCCTCTCTGCCTATAACAGGATCGAGCTTGCCTTCCAGCGCTAATAATGTTAAATCTCTTCCAAATTCATCAAGTGCAGGTGTATTTGATTTTTTTCTTTCCTTTTGTTGTGAACCTTGGAAATGAGGTCTTATGGAAAAGTTTATTGTAAGTTGTCTGACTCCTAAGAGATTGATTCCAAAATTTCTCAATACCTTTCCAGCAATTCCCTCTTCTTCTTTTATCAATCCAAGAAAGAGATGTTCACTACCAATATATGGATGACCAAGTAGTCTTGCCTCTTCAATGGCATACTCAAGAACCTTTTTAGCTTTAGGAGAAAAGGGTATCTCTCCATAGGTAAGAAGAGTTGTCTCTGATGCTATTTTCTGTTCAATTTCATATCTCAAATTTTCTGGTTGAACACCAATCTTACGTAAAATTGCAATTGGAATAGAGTCTTCTTCTCTTAAAATGGCAAGTAATATATGCTCAGTATCAAGAAATTCGCTATTTCTTTTTTCTGCTTCTTCTCTTGCGTATAGAATAATTTTACGACCTTTTTCTGTAAATTTTTCAAACATGATAAACTCTCCTTTTGGGATTTTATCTCTAAATCAATATTAATTATTTTCTCTAAATCGTGTCAAATTCATTAATTTAATAATTCTAATCTTTTGTTATTTTCCCTTTATTTTCCTAAACCTAATACAACTATACATTTAAATTAAATCGTCAGTTTTATTATTTTATTTAAGTCGAAGTTTATAAATTTAATATTGTTCAAAACTTTAAATAAGACTTGATATAAATTAACTCAATATGATAACATAATTTCATGGAACCCAAAGATTATTATAAAATACTCGGTGTCAGTAAGGATGCCTCTCAAGAGGATATTAAGAAGGCTTATCGAAAGCTTGCAAGGAAATATCATCCTGATTTAAATCCTGGGAATAAGGAGGCAGAGGAAAAATTTAAGGAAATCAACGAAGCTTATGCAGTGTTAAGTGATCCTCAGAAAAGAAAAGAATATGATGCAGGAGCAAGCTTTGATTTCAAGGGGTTTGATTTTGGTGGTTTTGATTTTTCAAAAGGTTTTGACATCGGCGATATTTTTGGCGATATTTTTAGTGACACCTTTAGCACAGCAGGAACAAATTTTATAAAGGGAGAGGATGTTTTTATACCTATCACTCTTACCTTTGAGGAGGCTTATGAGGGAACTGTTAAATCTATAAACTATCAAAGGTACATTGAGTGTTCAACATGTCATGGGAGTGGAGCAGATAGACTGGATATCTGCAAAAAATGTGGAGGAACAGGAAGAATTCAATCATCTCGCGGATTTGTTAGGGTAAATCAGACCTGCCCAAACTGTAGAGGCACAGGAAAGACAGCATCGTCAGTATGTAAGATTTGCTCTGGAGAGGGAAGGATTTTAATAACCGAAACAGTTAAGGCAAAGATACCTGCTGGAGTTGATAGCGGTTCCACTGTTAAGGTTAAAGGTTACGGAAATGCGGGCAGAGGGGGCGCACCTTATGGTGATTTAATTCTTGAAATTTCAGTTATCCCTCATCCTTTCTTCACACGAAAGGGTGATGATATATATATAGACCTTCCAATAACCTTTGTTGAAGCAGCTTTAGGTGCTAAGGTGGATGTGCCTACGCCTGAGGGAGGCGTTGTAAAGATGAAAATTCCAGAAGGCACTCAGGGTGGACAGAAATTTAGAATAAGTGGTAAGGGCTTTGCTTCCCCAAAAGGTAACAGCAGAGGAGATATGTATGTTATAGCAAAAATTGTTATTCCTAAAGGATTATCAGCATTAGAAAAGGAAGAGATTAAGAAGATAGATAAACTTTATAAAGAAAACCCAAGAGAATTCATGTTGAGGAGGTAGAGATGAGAAGGGATGAGAGATTTTACATGATTAGTATGGTTTGTAAACTTCTTAATGTTCATCCCCAGACATTGAGGCTTTATGAAAGAGAGGGATTTATAAAACCAAAGAGAATTAAACAACAGCGAATTTACACAGATGATGATTTAGACAGACTTAATTTTGTTATAAAACTTACAAAGGAATTAGGTGTAAATAGAGCAGGGGTGGATATTATTTTACGTATGCGAGAGAGAATGCAGATAATGGAAGAGGTTATGCAGGAATTATTCCGTCATGTAGATGAGGATATAAAAGAACAAATTGAGAGAAGACTAAGAAAATTTTTTGAAGAGATTTAAGGAGGGAAATTATGAGATTTGATAAACTTACGTATAAAACACAAGAAGCCATAAGAGAAGCTCAGAGAATAGCCTCTCAATATGGCAATCAGCAGATAGATGTGGAACATCTCATTTATGCACTTCTTGAGGATACAGAAGGTCTTATAGATAGAATTCTCAAAGAGTGTGGTGCAGATTTAAATTCCATCAAGGCTGAAATTAAAAAGGCAATAGATAAAATTCCAAAGGTCTATGGCGCTCAACCCCTTGAGCAAATTTATATAACGCCGAGACTTAATAAGCTTTTTGAAAAAGCAGAACAAGAAGCAGAGCATCTAAAAGATGAGTATATAAGTGTGGAACATCTTTTGATTGCTCTTTTTGATATTGGTGGACCTGCTCTCGATGCAATAAGAAAGCAAGCTATAAATCGTCAGAAAGTACTTGATGCGATGATGAAAATAAGGGGGGTACATCAAGTAACAGACCCTAATCCAGAGGAAAAGTATCAAGCACTTCAGAAGTATGGTAAAAATCTTACAGAACTTGCCCGTAAGGGTAAGCTTGACCCAGTTATAGGAAGGGATGATGAAATAAGAAGAGTTATACAGGTGCTTAGCAGAAGAACAAAGAACAATCCAGTTCTTATTGGAGACCCGGGTGTTGGAAAGACAGCGATTGTTGAAGGTCTTGCACAGAGAATCGTAGCAGGAGATGTGCCTGAATCATTAAGAGATAAAGAACTCGTTGTTCTCGATATAGGCTCTCTGCTTGCTGGTGCAAAGTATCGTGGTGAGTTTGAGGAAAGACTTAAGGCAGTGCTTAAAGAGATTACTCAGTCAGAGGGAAGGATAATTACATTCATTGATGAGCTACACACTCTTGTTGGTGCAGGTGCTGCAGAAGGTGCTGTAGATGCAGCAAACATGCTTAAACCAGCTTTAGCAAGAGGAGAGCTTAGGTGCATTGGCGCAACCACAGTAAATGAATATAGAAAATACATCGAAAAAGACCCTGCATTAGAAAGACGTTTTCAACCTATTTTGGTAAAAGAACCCTCTGTAGAGGATACTATATCTATTCTAAGAGGACTCAAAGAGCGTTATGAAGTCCATCACGGCGTTAAGATTAAAGACTCAGCATTGGTGGCAGCAGCCATGCTATCTGTAAGATATATCACGGATAGGTATCTACCAGACAAAGCAATTGACCTTATTGATGAAGCTGCAGCAAAACTTAGGATGGAGATCGATAGTTCTCCTACAGAACTTGATGAAATTGAGCGTAAGCTCAGACAGCTTGAGATAGAGCGTCAGGCTTTGAGCAAAGAGCTAAATGAAGACGCAAAGGAAAAGATTGAAAAAATTTCTCAAGAGATAGAGCAATTACTTGCAAAGAAAGAAGAACTTAGTAGACAATGGCAGGCTGAAAAGGAAATAATTTTGAAAATTCGTGAGATAAAAGCTGAGATAGAGCAGACGCGTATTGCTTCAGAACAGGCTGAGCGTCAGGGTGATCTTACAAGAGCAGCAGAGCTAAGATACGGCAAGCTCATTGAATTACAGAAATCTCTTGATGAAGCAAATGCTCGGCTAAAAGAAATTCAGAAAGGCAGAAAAATGCTTAAAGAGGAGGTCGATGAAGAGGACATTGCCGAGATAGTAGCAAAATGGACTGGCATACCTGTGAAGAAACTCCTTGAGAGTGAGACTCAGAAACTTATTAAGATGGAAGAGCGTCTTCGTGATAGAGTTGTTGGGCAAGATGAGGCAATAGTTGCTGTATCAAATGCCATCAGAAGAGCCAGAGCAGGACTTCAGGATCCAAATCGTCCCATTGGTTCATTTATGTTTCTCGGACCTACAGGTGTTGGTAAAACTGAGCTTGCAAAGGCTTTGGCAGAGTTTCTCTTTGATGATGAAAATGCTATTATACGTATTGATATGTCTGAGTATCAAGAGCGTCACACAGTAAGTAGGCTTATTGGTGCACCCCCAGGGTATGTAGGCTATGAGGAAGGAGGACAACTTACAGAAGCTGTGCGTAGGCGTCCTTACAGTGTTGTTCTTTTTGACGAAGTTGAGAAAGCTCATCCCGAAGTTTTTAATGTTTTGCTGCAGGTTCTTGATGATGGTCGGCTCACCGACGGACACGGAAGAACCGTTGATTTTAGAAATACAATAATAATCATGACATCAAACATAGGAAGTACCCATATTCATGATTTTTTATTAAGTGGAGGCTCAGAGCACTGGCAGGACCTCAAGAAAGACCTTAAATCAAAAATTACTGAAGACCTGAGAGCTTTCTTTAGACCTGAATTTTTGAACAGAATTGATGAAATAATTATTTTTAATCCTTTGAGCAAAGAGGTAATGAAGGATATAGTAGAAATCCAGATAAAAAGAATAAAGGAATATCTTAAACAGAGAAAAATTGATATTACTCTTACAGAGGAGGCTAAGGACTACATCGCGAGGATTAGTTATGACCCTGTCTTTGGTGCAAGACCGCTAAGGAGGGTTTTACAGAGAGAGATACTTGACTCTTTAGCCATAAAACTCATTGAGGGTGCATTTAAAGAAGGAGATATTGTAGAAGTAGAGTTCAAAGATGGTAAAATTGTATTTAATAAGGTTATCTTGGCTGAAGCAGCCTAAGAAAATAGGAGGTGTAAGATGTCTATTGTAAAATGGAGTCCTTTAAAGGAAATTGAAGAGATAAGAAAGGAAATGGACAGACTTTTTGAAGAATTTCTCTCACCTGTCAGAAGAAGAAGAGCAGTAACTACAGAGGGAATTATATCTCCAAACGTTGACATTTTTGATAGAAGTGGAGAGGTTGTAATACATGTTGAGCTTCCTGGTGTAAATAAAGAAGAAATGGACTTGACAATAACAGATGATAGACTAATTATAAAAGGAGAGATTAAAAGACCTGAAGGAATAAAAGAAGAAGACTATATACTTAATGAAAGAAGCTTTGGTCCTTTTACAAGAACAATAAATCTTCCTAATGATGTTGATAAATCTTCCGTGAAGGCGAGCCTTAAAGAAGGGATTCTTGAAATAATACTTACTAGAAAAGCTGAGGCTAAACCAAGAGAAATAAAAATTAAACTAGACTAAAATTAATAAATGTCCGTCTCTACAGAGACGGACATTTATTTTCTTCTTTAGCTACTCTATCAAGAATTCCATTTATAAATGCTGCACTTTCTTTTGTAGAATATTTTTTTGCAATTTCTACTGCTTCATTAATAGTTACTTGGAATGGTATATCATGTCGATAGATGATCTCATATATGGCAAATCTCAAAATATTTCTATCAATTGCTATCATTCTGTCGAGATCCCATTTAGTAGCGTATTTTTTTATAACATTATCAATTTTATCTATGTTTTTCAATGTTCCCTCAATAATTTCATTAGTGAAAGACTTTATGTTTTCGTCCCCTTCACTGTTTATTTTCCAGAAATTCGATAGTTCGTCTTTAATAGTTTTATGATCAGAGAAATCTTTCATGTTTTTGTTAATTTCCCAGGCGTAAATGAACTGAAGAACATACTCTCTTGCTTTTCTTCTTTTCATAGATATTAAGTTTTAATTTACTAAAAATTTATATCTGTTCAATTACTCTTGCCATTTCAATAGCTACCATTGCTGCATCCCAACCCTTATTTCCTGATTTTGAGCCTGCTCTTTCAATCGCCTGCTCAATAGTATCAGTAGTAATGACCCCAAAAGATACAGGTATACCAGTTTCAAGACTGACAAGAGCAATTCCCTTAGATACCTCAGCTGCTATATAGTCAAAATGAGGAGTAGCGCCTCTTATTAAGGTTCCCAGGCAGATTATGGCATTAAATTTTCCAGATTGAGCCATTTTTTTCGCTAATAACGGAATTTCAAATGAGCCTGGAACCCTTACTATTTGAATATCAGAGTCTTTTGCACCGTGTCTAAGAAGAGCATCAATAGCTCCATCAAGAAGTTTAGAAGTTATAAACTCATTAAATCTACTAACTATTATTCCAAATTTTAATCCTTGAGCTTGTAGTTTCCCTTCTACTATTTTCATATACTCCCTCCTTATGGATAAAATAATTCAAATCTTCTCATTCTAACATTTATTACTAATGCAATGCCTATGAAGTTAGCAAGAAGTGCTGTTCCCCCATAGCTAATAAAAGGTAATGGTATTCCTACCACAGGCATTATTCCTATAGTCATGCCGATATTTATAAAAAAATAAAGAATAAAAATAGAAGTAAATCCTAATGCTAAATATTTACCAAAATTATCTTTTGCTACGACAGCAGTTTTAAAGGTTCTATAAAAGATTGAAAAATAAAGAGACAGTAAAATCAAACATCCAAAAAATCCCCATTCTTCAGCAAAAATGGGGAATATAAAATCCGTGTGTTTTTCTGGTAAAAATTTAAGAGGACCCTGTGTTCCTGCTAAAAAGCCTTTGCCAAATAATCCTCCTGAACCTACTGTTATTACAGATTGAGTAATGTTATAGCCGATTCCTTTAGGATCAATTGTAGGATCAAGAAACGCGATTAATCGGTTTTTCTGATATTCTTTTAGGCCTTCCCATAAAATTTCCCAGAGAAAAAATAAGGAAATAAATGAGAGAAAAACAATAAAGATTAATAATCTTATAGGTAAACCCTTGTAAATGAGCATTATAAATGTAGTAGCAATAATTAAGAGAGCTGTTCCGAGATCAGGTTGCTTAAATATTAAAATAAAAGGGATAAGAGCAAATATAAAGAATGTTTTTAGAGTGTCAAATACATTTAGAGGAGTTTTTTTATTAGATAAGTAAGCTGATAAACTTATAATAAATATAATTTTAAAAATTTCAGATGGTTGAAAAGAGAAAAATCCAAGATTTATCCATCTTTTTGCTCCCATAGCTGTTTTCCCAGAAAATAATACCGCTATTAGAAGAATTAACCCGAAAATGTAAAGAAAAATCCAGAAGTCTTTTAATCTGTTATAATCAAAACTTATAAAGATTAAAAGAGCAATTATTGCAATAAAAAGCCATAGCATTTGTTTTATATAAAAAGGGGGCCGCTCCCCTTCATCTAAAGGAGGTCTTGTGGCACTAAATATAGTTAATATGCCAATGATGCAGAGAATTACTACAGATATAAAAATTATCCAATCAAAATTTTCTATAATTCTTCTGTCAATTTTTAACATTAAGTTGCCTCTTTTTTATAATGTATCCTTCTAAAGAGTTTTTTGCTACAGGAGCAGCTACCGCGCCCCCGCCGCCCCCATGTTCCACTATAACAGAAAAAGCAATTTCTGGCTTATTAACTGGAGCAAAGCCTATGAACCAAGCATGATGTTCAATATTTTTACGATAGAGCTTTTCTCTGACTGTTTTGCTTACAACTTGCACTGTTCCGGTTTTGCCTCCAAATTTAATTAAAGACGATTTAGCTCCTGAGGCTGTTCCAGTAGGCTCATTAACAACTGAATCAAGAGCTTCTTTTATAATTTCAAGATTTCTATTGTTAAGACCAAGATTAACACCCTCAGGCTTGATATCTCTTAATATGTATGGTTTATATTTTATACCACCATTTACAAAAGTTGCCATTACCATCGCCATTTGAAGCGGTGTTACTTTTAGAAAACCTTGCCCAATAGAAGTATTAAATGTATCGCCGAGATACCATGAAGTTTTCAATGTTTTTATTTTCCAATTTTCATCAGGTATTAATCCAGATTTTTCTTCTAAAATAAATCCTGTTATTTCACCTAAACCTAATTTTTTAGCATAATCGGATATTCTCCCTATGCCAAGTATCTTCCCTAACTCATAAAAATAAACATCACAGGATTCTGCAAGAGCTTTTTTTATACTTACATTTCCATGGCCTTCTTTTTTCCAACATCCAAAAGTCCATTTGCCTAAATTTATCCCTCCTCTGCAATTCACTAACATTTTATCAGCTGAAATCAGACCTTCCTCGAGCCCTGCAAGGGCTGTAATTATCTTAAAGGTTGAACCAGGAGGATATAATCCTTGAATTGCTTTATTCAAAAGAGGATTTCTTGGATTATTGATCAATTCAGCCCAATATTTTGCAGGCACTCCTTCTACAAACATATTTGGATCAAAAGATGGAGTGCTCACCATGGCTAAAATTTCACCTGTTTCTGGTTTAAGAGCAACAAAAGCTCCGTTTTGATTTTCTAAAGCTTTGTAAGCTGTTTCTTGTAAAAAAGCATCAATTGTTAAGTATATATCCTCTCCTTTCACTGGAGGAACTTCTCTTATTAGCCTCAGTTCTCTACCAAGAGCATCTACTTCAACTATCTTTTCTCCTGCTTTGCCTCTAAGTAAATCATCATATTTATACTCAAGTCCTGTTTGTCCTATCCTGAAATATGGTGGCAAATCTTTTAATGAAGGATTATTTTTTATTTGTTCTTCAGTGACTTTTCCAAGGTAGCCAAGCAGATGAGATATAGATTTATCATAAATGTAATGACGTTTCATATCAATATCTATTATTAATCCTGGAATTTCAGTCCTTCTTGCTTCAAGCATAGCGATTTCTTTGAAAGAAATATTCTCTTTTATTCTTATAGGAATAAATTGACTGTCAGTTTTTTTTTGTAGTTTTTTCTCCAATTCTTTTTCAGATATATTTAAAATTTTACTAATAGTATTCAAATTAACTATCTCTGCATATTCTGCAGATATGGATACGCTAAAAGATGGAATGTTTTCCACTAATGGTATACCATTTCTATCGTAAATAATTCCCCTTGGAGCAGGTATTTTAATAATACGAATTCTATTTTGTTCTGAGAGTTTACTAAAGTGTTCACCTTTAAATATTTGAAGATGTAACAATCTTAGTGTAACAATTAAAAAAATCAAAAATATAAAGAATATGAAGATTCTATCTTTAGTAGTCATTATGGTCGCCCCCAACTTATAACTAATCCTAAAGGAATATTGAATAAGGCTCCAATGATTATTTGTTTAAATAAGATTAAAGGTTCTATACTTATGTTGAAAAAATAAATTATAATTCCGCTATAAATTATTTCATCTAATAGAGTAAATATGAAAATTACTGTGCCCTTAAACTGTTCAGTCCAGTTGAAAAATAGCTGATTAGTAAGATTAATTAAGAGAAAGCCTGAGATGCTTTTAGATATAATTGCAGGCCCCCAAATACCCTGAAGTAAATCATCCATAAACCCAATTAATATAAAAAACATTAACGGATAAATATCTGACGGTGCTATATTTCTTTGTTTATCCTTAGGAAAATAGTATTCAATGATAAAAAAGTAAATTAATAGAAAAGACAAATTTGTATTAATTCCAATAAGAATTAATAAATTTTGGATCAGATATGTAGATAATATCAGTAAAAACCATTTTGATATCAATCTCATTATTCTTTTTTAATTACAGCGACCTCTTCTATTTTATTTTCTGGCTGCAATGGAATAACTTCTATTACTTGAAATAGCCCTTTCTTTTTATCTATTGATTTAACAGCTCCTACTAAAAGTCCTTCAGGGAAAATTTCGTCTAATCCTGAGGTTACAATCCTGTCACCGGTTAAAACTTCTTCTTCTAATGGGATGTACTTAAGTACACAGTTGTTACCTTTACCACTTAATATTCCTTCTACTCTGGTTCTATCAATTCTAACTGCTACCGAGAAGTTAGGATCAGTTATTAATATTACTTCTGAATTATTGGCGTTAACGGATATTACTTTACCAATCAGTCCATTATGAGTTATTACTGGATAGTCTTTTTTTATGCCATGATTACTTCCTTTATCAATCCATATAGTTTTAATAAATTTATTAGATCCTTTTGATATAACATTGGCTATTGTTATAATATTTTTTGTACGTTCCTTTAGTCCAAGTAATTCTTTTAACCTTTTGTTCTCTTCGATTAGAGCACTATAGGATTTTTGTTGTAAAATTATTTCAATTAGTTGTCTTTTTAATTTTTCATTTTCTTCTTTCAGATTAAAAAAATCTTTGATTATATTTTTTGTATGAATTATTGGAGAAAAAAAGTTATTAGTATTAAGTTTTGGAAAAGAGAGATCTCCCTTTGATTGATAATTTATTAATGATAGGGAGAGCAATACAATTATTAATAAAAGCAAAAGGGATAATTTTTTTATCATTAGTTGACATTAAGGGAGACTCTTCTTAATAAATCTAATTTGTCGAGCATTGCTCCACACCCTCTTACTACAGCCTTTAAGGGATCATCCGGCACAACAACTGTTATTCCAGTATGCTCTCTTATGAGTATATCTAAACCTCTAAGAAGAGCACCGCCACCAGCGAGCACAATACCTTTGTCTGCAATGTCTGACGCGAGTTCAGGAGGAGTGTTTTCTAATGTGGCTTTAATTGTTTCAATTATTATTGATACAGGTTCGGCAAGAGCTTCTCTTATTTCCTCTTCTGTAACAGTGACAGCTTTTGGGATTCCTGATATAAGGTCTCTACCTTTAATTTCAATATCCTTATTAGAATTTAGAGGATAAGCGCTCCCTATATTTATTTTTATTAATTCAGCAGTGCGTTCTCCTATCATAAGATTATATCTTCTTTTTATATAGGCAATTATGGCTTCATCCATTTTATCTCCGCCTACTTTTACCGCTTTTGAGCAGACGATTCCATCTAAAGAAATGACTGCTACATCTGTTGTACCGCCTCCAATATCTACAATCATGTTTCCAGAAGGTTCGCCGACAGGCAATCCAACACCTATTGCAGCTGCCATGGGTTCTTCTATGAGATATACTTCTCGTGCTCCGGAAGCGATTGCAGCATCTTTTACAGCTCTCTGTTCTACCTGTGTTATGCCTGAAGGCACACCAATTATAATTCTTGGAGATATAAAACATTTTCTGTTGTGAGCCTTAGTTATGAAATATTTCAGCATTTCTCCTGTTGCGTCAAAGTCTGCTATTACACCATCTTTAAGAGGTTTTATAGTAATTATATTAGCAGGTGTTTTACCCATCATTTCCTTTGCTTCTGCACCAACTGCTACAACTTTCCTATTATCTCTTCTCATAACTACAACTGAAGGTTCATCACACACAATTCCTCTTCCTTTTACGAAAACGAGAGTATTTGCTGTTCCTAAGTCTATAGCTAAATCATTAGAGAATCTTCCAATTATTTTCTGTAAAAACACTATGTGCCTCCTCATAAAATTGCTTAAATTATTTTAAAACATTTTATTATTATTCTTCTATTACAACAGTTTTTGCTAAGTAGTCACCTAATCGTCTTGACTCTGAATCTCCAATAATTATGATAAATTCTATTGCATAAACTATTAAAAATATCATCCAGCCTATAATTGGTATTTTTAAAAGTAATACTGAAATAGATAATAAGAGATTTCTGATGACAGAGTCTCTAAAATCTGCTGGACTTTTATTTTCTAAATTAATTACTTTTAATCTCATAATTTTTTTACCAATACTTTTACCCTTCAATAATCCATCACTAATCAATAAATATAGACTTCCTACTAATAAACCAGGGTCAGAAAAAATATTCCATATAATTAGAACAATTAGTAAATCTATCGATTTTCCAATTGCTCTAAAAAATATATTTGAAATTTTTGTGTTATTAGTCATTTTTTTATTCTCAAAAATTTAATATTTCAGAAACTTGCCTCTTTTTAGCATAAACATTTATGATAGGATACAATAAAATTTATTAATAAAGCAAAGACATTAAAAATAATAAATAGAGGAGAGTTTAATGGGTTTTTTTGATAAGTTAAAAGAGAAGTTAGCAAAAACTAAGCAGACTATTATTGAAAAAATAGAAACAGTTGTTCCTATAGGCAAGAAAATTGATGAAACTACAATAGAAGAAATAGAAGAGATTTTAATTTCTTCTGATGTTGGTGTGCAGGCAACAGCTCATATTACATCAATTCTTAAAAAAAGAGTGAAAGAAGGAGCATTGAAAGATTATGCAGATCTTAAAACGCTTTTAAAGGAGGAGCTTTATAAAATTCTTGAAAATGATACTCAGCTGAATATTTCTGCCAAGCCTTTTGTTATTTTAGTAGTTGGAGTAAATGGGGTAGGTAAAACTACAACTATTGGTAAGTTAGGTCATAAATTCATAATTAATGGTAAAAGCGTTGTTTTTGCTGCGGCAGATACCTTTAGAGCAGCAGCAATTGAACAACTTGAAATATGGTCGAATAAAGTAGGAGCGGATATAATAAAACATAAGAGTGGTGCTGATCCTGCTGCAGTGGCTTTTGATGCCTTGGAACATGCGAAGTCAAAAAATAAAGATATTGTAATAATAGATACAGCAGGTAGACTTCATACAAAGTTTCCTCTTATGGAAGAATTAAAGAAAATAAATAGAGTCATGAAAAAATCAATTCCGGAAGCACCTCACGAAACATTGCTTATTGTAGATGCTACCACAGGACAAAATGCTGTAAGACAAGCTGCGTTATTCAATGATGCTGTTGGACTTACAGGCGTAGTAGTGACTAAACTTGATGGCACAGCGAAAGGTGGAGTAATTTTTGCCATAAAGAAAGAAATAGGTGTGCCTATAAAGCTTATTGGATTAGGAGAAGGTGTTGACGATTTAAAAGAATTTAACCCTAAGGAATTTGTTGATGCTTTATTTGATTAATTTTGGTTGCGGGGAGAGGATTTGAACCTCTGACCTTCGGGTTATGAGCCCGACGAGCTACCAGACTGCTCCACCCCGCGATATTTTTAATATACCTAAAAAAAATAGGGTTTGTCAAATGCAAATAGTTATTGCTTCAAGGAATAAAAAGAAAGTAGAAGAATTACAGAGAATTTTAGAAAAACTAAACATAAAACTCCTTTCTGTAAACGATTTTCCACACTTGGAAGAGGTTGTTGAAGATGGTAAGACTTTCGAAGAAAATGCTCTAAAAAAAGCAAGATACGTTTGCGAAAAAACGGGTTTCCCCGCGCTTGCAGATGATTCAGGGCTTGAGGTTGAATCATTAGGGGGAGAGCCTGGAGTTTTTTCAGCACGATATGCCGGGGAAAAAGCCTCTGATGCAGATAATGTTAACAAGCTTTTAATAGAGATGAAAGAAATTCCACTTGATAAAAGAAAAGCTCGTTTTGTTTGCTGTATTGCGCTTGTTTTTCCTAATGGAGAGGAAAAGATTTTCTGGGGATATGTTAAAGGTCATATCACATTTGAACCGAGAGGCAATTTAGGTTTTGGTTATGACCCTGTATTTATTCCAGAAGGGCATAATTTGACTTTTGCAGAGATGCTTCCAGAAAAAAAAGATCTATTAAGTCATAGAAGACAGGCTCTTGACAAATTAAAGGAGTATTTGATAAAATTTGGCACACTTTATAAGCAAAACTTATTATAAAATTATAAAATTTAAGTTGCATTTAAATTCATAATAGGTTAAATTATAAACCAAACAGTTTAACTTTAATCAAAAAGGAGGCTTCAAATGAGATTAGTATTCTTGGGTGCTCCCGGTGCAGGTAAAGGAACTCAGGCAAAAAGACTTGTAGAGAAATATGGCATTCCTCAAATATCTACAGGTGATCTTCTCAGGGCAGCAGTTGCTGCAGGAACTCCACTTGGTAAAGAAGCAAAGTCATATATGGACAGAGGAGAGCTTGTGCCTGATAGCGTAGTTCTTGGGATGGTTAAAGAAAGGCTTTCCCAAGATGATTGTAAGAAAGGATTTATTCTTGACGGTTTTCCAAGAAATGTTGCTCAGGCTGAAGCTCTTGACAAAATGCTTTCTGAAATGAATATACCATTAGATTTAGCATTAAATCTCGATGTTCCTTTTGAAGATTTAATGAAAAGGCTTACAGGAAGAAGAACCTGCAAAGCCTGTGGGCAGATGTATAATGTCTATTATTCTCCTTCAAAGGTTGAGGGTAAATGTGATAAATGTGGTGGTGAGCTTTTTCAGAGAGATGATGATAAGGAAGAAACAATTAGAAAGAGACTTGAAGTATATAGAGCGCAGACAGAGCCTTTAATCGATTATTACTCTAAAAAAGGGATAATAAAAAGCGTATCAGGCACAGGTAATATAGATGAGATATTTAATAGCATCTGTGCAATCTTAGAAAAAAAGTAAATTAAAGGAGGAAAGGTATGCCGGAAGTAAGAATTAAGACTCTCCCCCCACCTCATGGTGGAAAGCTTGTTGAAAGGGTTGTCCGTGATCCACAGATGGCAAGAAAGCTCATGGAAAAATGCTCTGCTGTTTACGACATCAAGCCTACTCTTTTCAAAGGCAATCCTGTAAGAAATGTTTACAGAGAGATTATGTCAGTATGTTATGGCTTTTTCAGCCCTGTTGAAGGCTCCATGACTAAGGCTGATCTTGAGAGTGTTCTTGAAAGAAGAAGGCTTGCAAGTGGTTGGGTATTTCCTTATCCAATAGTTTTTGATATTTCAGAAGAAGACTTTAAAAAACTCGGAGTCGGTGCAGGTGATTGGCTCTTGCTCAGGCTCAAGGGTGAACCTTTTGCAATTCTTGAGATTGAAGAAGTTTACGAGATTGTTCCAGGTGATGTTGCAGTAAGAACTTTTGGTACACCTGAGAAGAATCCTGAAGTTGTGAAAGTTCCATTTGACCAGAAGCATACAGGATATAATATTTACTGCTCATTGAATCCAATTGTTTTGGCCGGTAAGTATACTATTATAAATGAGCCAAAATTAAGACCTCCTTTTGACAGATTCTGGTATCCACCAAAAAGGTCAAGAGAGGAATTTGAAAAGAGAGGATGGACAACAGTAATTGCCCATCAGACAAGAAACGTTCCACACACTGGCCATGAGGCTTTAATGAAAAATGCAGCATATATTGGTGACGTAAAGCCCTGCGATGGTATCGTAGTAAATGCAATAGTTGGGGCAAAGAGAATTGGAGATTTCCCAGATGAAGCAATTGTTGAAGGTCATGAAATGGTTCATCTTGCTGGATATATTAAGCCAGAGCGTCATCTTGTAAGTTTTACTTTATGGGATATGAGATATGGAAACCCAATTGAATCTCTTATTCATGCAGTAATAAGACAGAATATGGGAATTTCATTCCATATGTTTGGAAGAGACCATGCAGCACTTGGTGAATATTATGATATCTTCGCAACACAGATACTTTGGTCAAAGGGTATTCCAAGCTTTGGTTTTGAAGAGCCTCCATATATGGTAGATGGTGGATTTTATATAAGACCACAGAACATTGAAGAGTTCTGGTTCTGTCCAAAATGTAAAGAGTTTGCCTACTCTGCAAACTGCTCACACAAAGGAATTTACTCAAGGTACTCTGGTAGCTTTATTAGAGGCCTTATTAACGAAGGTGTAATGCCACCTCCTGAAATTTATAGACCAGAAGTTTACAAGGTTGTTGTAAAGTGGTGGCAGAAGTTCGGATATCCATTTAATAATGAGAAATATCTCAAAGAGAGAGAGGAGAGATTAGAGGTTGATCTCCCTCACATGGAACTTCCAGCTCATTTAAAAAAATAAAGGAGGTGAATAATGGCTAAATATTTAGGTGTAATAATTGATGAGAAAAGAATGGCGGCTATAAAGGGTACGCCCCTTGAGGAAAAGGTTCAATCCATTTTTGGTGGAGCATTAAGAAGATTAGTTATTGAAGTATCTGATGAACTTGGTCAGAAAGTTATTGATCAGTTCACAAAAGCAAGATTTGATGCAAGAGGTTATATTGAAGAAACACCTGCAGCATTCAAGAGAGCGGTATTTAAGAGGATTGCTGAAATGAAGGATCTTTCAGAGGCTGTGATTGAGAAGGTTCTTGCAGAGGATCTTGATAAGGTAAAGGAAGATGCAGCAAAGGAAGACAAAGAGCTTCCAGTTCCCGATGTTGATATAAGTGATGTACTGGAATTACAAAAAAATCCAGTGCAAAAGCCAGCATAATAAAAAAAACAAAAAAGGAGGTTAAGCTATGCCAAGTTTTGTAATTACCGAGAAGTGTGACGGCTGTAAAGCACAAGACAAAACAGCATGTCAGTACATCTGTCCTAATGACCTTATGACATTGGACAGAGAGAAAATGAAGGCTTACAACCAGGAACCAGAGCAGTGCTGGGAGTGTTACAACTGTGTTAAAATCTGCCCACAACAGGCAATTGAAATCAGGGGTTATGCTGATTTCTGTCCACTTGGAGCAAGCGTTATCCCAATGAGAGGACAGGATGCAATTATGTGGACAATCAAGTTCAGAAATGGCTCCATAAAGAGATTCAAATTCCCAATCAGAACAACACCAGAAGGCTATTGGAAGGCAGAAAACATTTATGAAGGATTGCCTGAACCTGATTTCTCAAAAATTAAAGGTCCTGGTTTCTTTAACTATGAAGCCAGAAAAGAGTAAAAAAATAAAGAAGGAGGTATAAAGATGGAAAAAGAGACTTGCACATTTTCATATTGTCAAAAGCCAGAAATAGTTGAAGTTGATACCGATTTTCTTATAATCGGTGGTGGTATGGCCGGTGCTGGAGCCGCATATGAGGCTGCAAGATGGGCAACACCAAAGGGCATCAAAGTAACATTAGTTGACAAAGCAGCAATGGACCGTTCTGGTGCAGTTGCAATGGGTCTCAGTGCTATTAATACCTACATTGGTGAGAATAAAGTTGAAGATTATGTAAGATATGTTCGTGCAGACCTTATGGGAATCATTCGTGAAGACCTTGTTTTTGACCTTGGAAGACATGTTGATGACTCAGTTCATCTCTTTGAAGAGTGGGGACTCCCCATTTGGAAAAAAGGTGCAGATGGCTGGTCAAGAGATGGTTTTCAGGCAAGAGACGAGGGCATTCCTTCACTTAAAGCTGGTGGACCACCCTGCCGTTCAGGTAAATGGCAGATTATGATCAATGGTGAATCCTACAAGGTTATCGTTGCAGAGGCAGGAAAAGCAGCTCTTGAATATAATAGAAAAGCAACAGGACAAGCACAAAATCTTTTTGAAAGAGTTTTTATAATTAGATTGGTTAAAGATGCTAAAGATCCAAAAAGAATGGCAGGAGCCATTGGCTTTAGCGTAAGAGAAAATAAAGCATATCTTTTCAAAGCAAAAGCAATGCTTATCGCATCTGGTGGAGCAGTTAACGTATTTAGGCCAAGATCAACAAAAGAAGGTATGGGTAGAGCTTGGTATCCAGTATGGAATTCTGGTTCTGGATTCTATCTTGGTATGACTGCTGGAGCAGAAATGACAATGATGGAAAACAGATTCGTTCCAGCAAGATTCAAAGATGGATATGGACCAGTTGGTGCATGGTTCCTTTTCTTCAAAGCAAAAGCAACAAATGCTCTTGGTGAAGATTACTGCGCAAAAGACACACCAGAATTTAAGGATGCAGTTTCAAAATATGGAAAATGGGCAGAGAATCTTGGAACTGCTATAAGAAACCATCTCATGATGCAAACCATGAAACAGGGTAAAGGTCCTGTTTTAATGAATACACATACTGCAATGCAAGAACTTGCAAAGCAGATGGATGCTAAGAGATTAAAACACCTCGAAGCAGAAGCATGGGAGGACTTCCTTGACATGTGTATTGGTCAGGCAGGTCTCTGGGCAGCATATAATGTTGAACCAGATAAAGTGCCATCAGAGATTATGCCGACAGAGCCTTATCTCCTTGGTTCTCATGCTGGCTGTGCAGGATTCTGGGTAAGTGGCCCTGGAGATATTCCCGGAACACCTGCTGAATGGGCATGGGGTTACAACAGAATGGGTACTGTTCCTGGTATTTTCTTTGCCGGTGACGTTGTTGGAGCCTCAGGACATAAATTCTCCTCTGGTTCACATGCAGAGGGAAGAATTGCAGCAAAAGCTGCTATAGCCTTCATACTTGATAATGCTGGATATACACCAACTGTTGGAGAGGACATTAATGCTCTTGCAGCAGAAATGTATCTCCCATTTGAAGTATATGAGAAATATAAAACCTATTCTACAGATCCAAAGGTCAATCCATACTACATTAAACCTGATATGTATCAGGCAAGACTCCAGAAAATTGCTGATGAATACTTCGGTGGAATTGGTACATGGTATATGACTTCCAAGACCATGATCGAGGAAGGTCTTGCAAAACTTCAGGTTCTAAAAGAAGATGCCAATAAGCTTGCAGCATCAAACCTCCATGAACTTCTCAGATGCTGGGAAAACTATCATAGAGCTCTCTCACTTGAGGCTCATGCAAGACATATCCTCTTCAGAGAAGAGTCCCGTTATCCTGGCTACTACTACAGAGGCGACTTTGACTTTGTTGATGATAACAACTGGCGTGCATTCGTCAACTCAGTCTATGATCCAGCAACAGATACATTTACACTTAAGAAAGTCCCATACGTACAGATCATTCCTGACTAATATGAGGGTAAACAAGGGAGGGAGTTATCTCCCTCCCTTTAAATTCTTCTTTTTAGGTTTTAATTAGAAATTCGTAATGCAGTCTAAAGCTGTATTACGAATTTTTATGTTTAAGATAATTCAATAAAGGAGGCTGAGAATGCATCATAATGGTAGCCCTAATCGAATCTTGGTCATTGGTGGGGGATTTAGTGGTTTGACTGCAGGAATCGAGGCTGCCGAGACAGGTGCAGAAGTAATAATAGTTGAAAAAAATCCCTATCTCGGTGGAAGAGTTGCTCAGCTAAATAAATATTTCCCTAAAATCTGCCCACCTTTATGCGGTCTTGAGATTAACTATCGCCGTATAAAAGTAAATCCGCAGGTAACATTTTATACAATGGCTCAAGTTGAATCTATCTCAGGAGTCCCTGGAGACTATACTGTAAAGATAAAAGTAAACCCGAGATATGTGAATGAAAATTGTACTGCTTGTAATGCCTGTGTAGAAGTATGTCCTAAAGAAAGAGATAGCGATTTTAACTTCGGACTAAATAAAACAAAGGCAATATATTTACCGTTTGAACAGGCTTTTCCTTTAAGATATGTACTTGATAGAGACGCATGTCCAAAAGACTGTCCAGCACCATGTGTTGAAGCTTGTAAATACAATGCTATTGATCTAAATATGCAGGCTGAAACAATAGAGGTAAAAGTCGATTCAATAGTTGTTGCAACGGGCTGGAAGCCTTACGATGCTAAAAAGATTGACAACTTAGGATTTGGAAAAGTTAAAAATGTAATTACAAATATGATGCTTGAAAGACTTGCATCAAAAAATGGTCCGACAGAGGGACAAATCTTAAGACCTTCTGATGGAAAACCTGTTGAAAAAATTGCCTTTGTCCAGTGTGCTGGTAGTAGAGATGAAAATCATTTGCCTTTCTGTTCTTATATATGTTGTCTTGCCTCCCTGAAGCACACTCTTTACTTGAAAGAGCAAAATCCTGATGCTGAGGTCTATATTTATTACATTGATATAAGAACACCTGGTAGATATGAGAAATTTTTCAATCAGGTAAAAGAACAGGCTGGAGTTAATTTAATAAAAGGTAAAGTAGCAGCTATTGAACAGGATACAGATTCAGATGATGTTATTGTCACAGTAGAGGATATGCTTAACATGCAGAAGATAAAACAAAAAGTAGATATGGTTGTTCTTGCCACAGGAATGCAACCAGAAGGTTTTGAATTTAAAGTTCCAGGCCTTAAATACGCAGTGGATGGTTTTGTTATAGAAGCTGAGGGTATTTATTCTGCAGGATGTGCAAAGAACCCGATGGATGTTGCAGGATGTGGAAAAGACTCCACAGGCGCAGCCCTCAAGGCAATTCAGATTGGTGTAAGGAGGTAACTAATGGAAAAGAAAATAGGACTTTATATCTGTAAAGGCTGCGGTATAGGTGATGTAATTAATACTGAAAAAATAGCAAATATTGCAAAAAATGCATTACGAGTTCCGGTAGTTGTTGAGCATGATATTCTTTGTAATAATGAAGGTGTCGAGCTTATAAAGAAAGACATTGCTGAGCAAGGAGTAAACAGCATAGTTATTGCAGGATGTTCCCCAAGAGTTAAAACCTATGAATTTAATTTCCCCGGTTGTTTTGTTGAACGTGTTCCTGTAAGAGAGCTTGCTATATGGACAATTGAGGCGGATGAGGAAAAACAGCTTGCAGCAGAAGACTATATTAAGTTGGGAGTTATTAAAGCTCAAAAAGGAGAAGTGCCTGAGCCATACATCATCGAGATAAATAAAACAATACTTGTAGTTGGTGGTGGTATCTCAGGTATGACTGCTGCGTTGGAATCAGCAAAGTTAGGCTATGAAGTTGTTTTAGTAGAAAAAGAGGCTGAGCTTGGTGGTTTTACCAGAAAACTATACAAGAAAGTCCCAACTGATGATTACTCTAAAGGAGTATTAACAGATGTTAACCTTGAGCCAATCATTAATGAAGTTACATCAAATCCAAAAATTAAGGTTTATACATCGTCAAAAATTGAGAAAATAGACGGACAACCAGGTGATTTTGATGTAACTATCGCAAAGAATGGCAGCACAGAGACTATAAAAATTGGAGCTATCATACAGGCAACAGGCTGGAAGCCCTATGATGCTAAAAAACTTACTAAAAAGTATGGTTATGGTAAATTTAAAGATGTGGTGACAAACTTTGAATTTGAAGAGATAGCGAAGAAACATAATGGTATAATTAAAAGGCCATCTGATGAGAAAAAGGTGAAATCTGTTTTATTTGTTCAATGTGCTGGGCAAAGAGACCCAGAACACCTACCGTATTGCTCAGGCATGTGTTGCACAACCTCACTCAAACAGGCAAGATACGTAACAGATGGAAATCCTGAAGCCTCTGCGATGATTATTTATAAGGATATGAGAACTCCGGGTAAATTAGAATATTACTATAAGGAAGCTCAGAATGATCCAGGAGTAATGCTTGCCAAGGGTGAAGTAACAGGAATAAGAGAAGAATATGATAAACTTATTGTTACTGTTAAAGACTCTTTATTAGGAGAACAGGCCGAAATAGAGGCAGAAATGGTAGTTCTTGCCACAGGAATGGTACCAACTACAAAAGAACCTCAAGACTATCTTATTGGACTTGCTGAGGCAGCGGCTAAAGGTGATGATGCGAAGGCACAGTACATAGAAAAAACTAAAAAACCTGAATTTATTCTTAATCTCGGATATCGTCAGGGCCCAGAACTTCCTTTCTTAGAAGGCGGTTTTGGTTTTGTTGATTCTAACTTTATCTGTTTCCAGTATGAAACAAGAAGAACTGGTATATATGCAATAGGCCCTGTGCGTCAGCCAATGAATATGACAGAAGCACAAGAAGATGCTCGTGGTGCTGCACTTAAAGCGATACAGGTAATTGAACATGTGGCAAAAGGAATGGCAGTCCATCCAAGAGCTTGGGATACATCATTCCCAGAGCCAAACCTTACAAAGTGTACAGCCTGTAAGCGTTGTACAGAGGAATGTCCCTTTGGTGCGATTGATGAGGATGAGAAAGGTGTTCCATTTTATAAACCTAACAGATGTCGTAGATGCGGTACATGTATGGGTGCTTGTCCAGAAAGGATAGTCTCGTTTAAGGATTACAGTGTTGATATGCTTGGTACAATGATGAAGAGCGTCTCTGTACCGAGTGAGGATGATAGACCACGTATAATTGTTCTTTGCTGTGAAAATGACGCATTCCCTGCAACAGAAACTGCTGCACTTAATAGACTTAAACTTGATCCTGCTTTAAGATTTATTCAGATGAGATGTCTTGGTTCAATGAACCTCGTTTGGATAGCTGACGCTCTCTCACGAGGAGTTGACGGTATGCTGCTTTTAGGTTGTAAATTTGGTGAGAATTATCAGTGCCACTTTGCAAAGGGTAGTGAGCTTGCAAAGTACAGGCTTGGCAAGGTTCAGGAAACCTTAGATAGACTACAACTGGAGTCAGATAGAGTTCAGATGTATGAGGTTGCTATTGATGAATACTGGAAAGTGCCTCAGATAATTAATGAGTTCATGGACAAAATCAGAGAAATCGGTCCTAATCCATTTAAGGGCTTCTAAGGAGGGAAGATATGGACAAACCAGTAAAACCAGATTTACAGTTTGCAAAAGAGATTATAAAAGCAGGTGGAGAATCGCTGAAGAAATGTTATCAGTGTTCCACATGCACAGTTGTTTGCAATCTCTCACCCGATGATAAGCCATTTCCAAGGAAGGAAATGCTTTATGCTCAGTGGGGGCTAAAGGAAAAGCTATTTAAAAATCCAGATATTTGGCTTTGCCACCACTGCGGTGATTGCACAGCTTACTGTCCAAGAGGAGCAAAGCCTGGGGAGGTTTTAGGTGCTGTAAGAAAACTCATGATACAGAATTATTCTCCACCGAGTTTTCTTGCAAAATGGGTAGCTGATCCAAAATATCTTTTACTTCTATTTCTATTCCCTGTGCTTCTATTCCTTGGAGAACTTTATCTTTTAGGATACTTTACAGGAACAGAGATTCCAAGAGGTGAACATGGTGAATTAGCCTATTCAAAATTCTTACCAGCTGTTCCTTGGATTGATGTTCCCTTTATGGCTGCTGCGGGTTTTGCAGTGATATGTTTCTACTTAGGAGTGAAAAAATACTGGCTTGATCTTACATCGGGTATGGAGCTTAAGAGGAAAGACATATACAACTGCATCTATGAAACTATAAAAGATATTCTGTTGCATAAGAAATTTCAACTCTGTACATTTAACAAAGGCAGAACAACAGCACATCTACTTGTTTTATATGCTTTTATCGGCCTTGCCATAACAACCAGTTTAGCTATGTTTTACGAATGGGTACTGAAATGGGAATCACCATATCCTCAGACAAATATTGTAAAAATAATAGGAAATGTAAGTGGTATTGCTTTGATAATTGGCATGCTTTATATTATTGCCAACAGGTCTAAAAATGCCATAAAACAAGGGATTGGCAGTTACTTTGACTGGCTTCTTATAACAATAATACTCGGAGTTGGTATAACAGGTTTTATGGCTGAACTGCTCAGACTTGCTGACACAGGTACACTGGCATACGCATCATATGTTACCCATCTGGTGTTTGTATTTGTACTGTTTACATATGCACCCCATTCAAAGATGGCTCACATGGTTTACAGAGCAACAGCCATGGTATTTGCCAAAGCAGCTATGAGAGAAGAAGCTATTAAGAAAGAAGAAGCTGCATAATAAGAAAATAATAATATTTTTTCTTAAAGGGCGGGCATCAAACCCGCCTTTTTTAATTCTTGACATATATACCAATCTTTTGATAAACTGAACATTAGTTCACATGAACAGATGTTCAGTTGTATGAGTACAAAATGAAGAACTAAAATTTTTGAAATAAATGAGGATGTTCAATTACTAATGATCATTCCGAGCACCCTCAATGGGTGCGAGGAATCTGACCCTTAGGGTCACCCTGAGCGTAAGCAAAGGGTCTCCTCCTTAAATCGGAAAGATGAGATTCCTCGTCGCTAACGCTCCTCGGAATGACAGATGGAGGTAAATGAAAAATATTAAATTCTAATTCCTTGATTTATAAGAAACTGGGAAATTTTGAACAGTCTCATATAAGAAAGGAGGGCTGAAATATGGAAAGCAAAATAGCAAAGGCTTTAAAAATGGAATTAAATCCTGTGGCAATCATATGGTCAGATAAAAGACCAGAAAATGCCTTGCAATTTAGAGAAGGTAAATGGGGCTGTGTTATGTGGTTGTTTGCAAATGCTGTAAAGGGTAAAGTAGCTGTTTTTGATAAAAACACATATGGTTGCTGGGGTGGTGCGGTTGGTCTTGGTTTCGGAAATAAATATTTAGATTTTTTGGGAGGCATAGATTGTTTTTATTATTTTTTATCCTCAGGTAACAAAGAATGGGAGATTGGGAAAAATGTAGCTGAACAAATTAAACCCCATGTAACTAAAGAATTCTATGAGGAGTTTCTTGAAGGAGAGAGATATTTAAAAACTCCTGAAAATGTTAAAAAATTTGTTGAACAGCTTCCAATAATGGAAGTTCCTGCAAGATATGTGATTTTCAAACCCTTAAAGGATGTAAATCTACAGGAAAAAGAACCTGTGGTTGTTGTATTTCCTGTTAATCCACTTCAGCTTTCAGCCCTTGTTGTTCTTTCCGGTTATGGAAGAGAAAGCTTTGAGAATGTAGTAGTTCCATGGGGTGCAGGCTGTCAAACAATAGGAATATACGCCTACAGAGAAGCAAAATCAGATTTCCAGAGAGCAGTTATTGGTCTTACAGACCTTTCAGCAAGAAAACATGTAAAAAAACAGCTTGGAGATAATCTTCTTACTTTTACTGTTCCTTTTAAAATGTTTCTTGAGATGGAAGAAAATGTTGAGGGAAGTTTTTTTGAAAGAAATGTATGGCAATATCTTATAAAAGAAATCTAAAAAATAATTTTTAAAATTGGAGGTAGTTAACATAAGCAGGCGTTCAGGATATGAATCAAAGAAGAGAATAATTGATGCAGCCATAAAGGTATTCTCCCAATATGGCTACAATGGTGCTACTATGAGAATGATTGCTAAAGAAGCAGGTATAAGCGTGGGAGGGGTTTATCTTTATTTCAGGAATAAAGAAGAACTTTCTCTTTTTCTGATTAAGGAGAAAATGAGAGAATTACACGATAGGATTTCTCCTATTCTTCAGGATACTGCCAACCCCGGGGAGGCATTGAAGGAATATATTAAAAAAGTCATTGAATTTGCAGGAGAAAATAGGGAACTTATATTGATGCACAGCAAAGAGCACGGATTTACTTTTGGGGTGGAGATTAAAAGAGAATTTTTTAAAACGGAAAAAATGCTGTTAAAAAAATTGATTAATGAAGGCATAAACTCAGGTGATTTTACTGAATGTAATTCAGAGGAGGTTGCAAAGTTAATTATGCATATTCTAAGAGGATATGTGCTTTCTGTTGTCGTTGACCCTGAAAATCTCATTGACCCCGATGAATGCGTAAAGATTATTTTCAATGGGTTACTGAAAGTAAAGAGAGATTCTTCGGGACATTGAGTCCCTCAGAATGACATGAGGAAAATGAAAAACTATGATTAGAATGACAGAAAAAGTTGAAGCTTAAATAAAGAGGTGTTAGAATGCGGATAAAGATAATGTTAGTTTTGTTCCCTCTTTTGTTTGCCTTATTTCTTTTAGGGTGTGAAAAGAAAAAGCCTATGCCTCAGATACCTGAAGTATCGGTCATCAAAATAGAGACAGAGGAGATTCTTCTTACCACAGAACTTCCTGGAAGGACGTCTCCCTACAAGATTGCTGAGATTAGGCCTCAGGTAAGCGGCATAATTTTTAAAAGATACTTTACTGAAGGAAGCAATGTTAAGGATGGAGAAGTTCTCTATCAGATTGACCCTGCTCAATACAAAGCAGCCTATGACAATGCCAAAGCAGCCCTCTCTCGGGCAGAGGCAAATCTTCAATCAGTCAAGGCAAAATATGAGCGTTATCAGGAACTCATAAAGGTAAATGCCATAAGCAAGCAGGAGTTTGATGATGTTAAAGCTCAGTATGAGCAGACCCTTTCCGAGATTGAGGCATTGAAAGCACAGGTAAGAAACGCCCAGATTAATCTCGGATATACAAAGATAACTGCTCCTATATCAGGGAGGATTGGTAAATCAAATGTTACAGAAGGTGCTCTTGTCACTGCCTATCAGGCACAGGAACTCACGAGGATTCAGCAACTTGACCCAATTTACGTTGACATTCCCCAGTCAACAAAAGAACTAAGAGAGCTTGAAAGGAGGCTTGAAGAGGGAAGGCTTAAATATGCAGGTAAAGAGCAGAATAAAGTTAAGCTCATTCTTGAGGATGGAACAGCCTATCCTCTTGAAGGAACATTGCAGTTCAAGGATGTAACTGTTGACCCGACAACAGGCTCTGTTACTCTGAGGGCAATATTTCCAAATCCAAAGGGAGTTTTGCTGCCTGGAATGTTTGTAAGGGCAGTTATACGGGAAGGTATTAACAAAAAAGCTATTCTTGTTCCTCAGCAGGTTGTTTTCCGTGATACAAAGGGTAATCCCTTTGTGTATATAGTTGACAAAGAAAACAAGGTTCAGATAAGACCAATTCAAGTTGATCGTGCAATAGGTGACAGATGGCTTGTATCAGAGGGGCTCCAAGTGGGTGAACAAGTCATTATTGAGGGTGTTCAGAGAATAATGCCTGGTGCACAAGTTAAACCTGTGCCTTATGCGGAACAAAAGAAGGAGCAGAGCAGATAATGCTATCTAAATTCTTCCTTGAAAGACCAGTCTTTGCATGGGTTATTGCAATTGCCATAATGGGTGCTGGCTGCCTTGCCATTTATAATCTTCCCATTGCCCAGTATCCCTCTTTAGCTCCTCCGTCAATTTATATTCAGGCAACCTATCCTGGCGCTTCTGCTGAAACTGTTGAAAACAGTGTCACACAGATTATTGAAGAGAAAATGACAGGACTTGACAGACTCCTCTATATGTCTGCTGTGAGTGACTCTTCAGGTTCCTGCCGAATAGAGCTCACCTTTGAACCAGGCACAGACCCAGACCTTGCATGGGCAAAGGTTCAGAACAAGCTTCAGCTTGCTATGCCAAGCCTACCAGAGGCTGTTCAGAAGACAGGAATAAGTGTAGGGAAGGCAACAAGAAACTATCTTTTGATTGTCTCACTCATTTCAGAGGATGGAAGGCTTGATGCCTATGACCTGAGAGACTATCTTAAATCCAATGTAGAAAAAGTGCTTGCAAGGATAGAGGGTGTTGGAGAGGTTGAAACCTTTGGATTTCCCTATGCAATGCGAATATGGATAGAGCCTCACAAACTTGTAAGCTATGGGCTCACAATAAGCGATGTAATTTCAGCAATAAAAGCCTACAATGTGGAGGTCTCAGGCGGACAGCTCGGAGGTGCACCAGCAAAGGAAGGGCAGAGACTTAATGCTCCTATAATCGTTCAGAGCATGCTTAAAGAGCCCGATGAGTTTGCATCAATTCCTGTAAGAATTAATCCAGATGGTTCATCAGTAAAGATAAAGGACGTTGCAAGAGTTGAGCTCGGCACAGACTATTACGATATAGAGGCCTTTTACAATGGTAAACCCGCTGCTGCCTTAGCTATAAGACCACTTCCAGGAGCAAATGCCCTTGATGTGGCTGATAAAGTAAAGAAAAAGATAGATGAATTAAGCAGAAATTTTCCAGCAGGTGTAAAGGTTGTCTATCCCTATGATACAACGCCTTTCACAAAGGTTGCTATAAATGAAGTTGTAAAAACACTCATAGAAGCGATAGTTCTTGTTTTTCTCATAATGTGGCTTTTCTTAGGAAGTCTTAGAGCCACCCTTATACCTACAATTACTGTTCCTGTTGTGCTTCTTGGCACTTTTGCTGTCCTTGGATTAGCGGGCTATTCAATAAATATGCTTACCATGTTTGCCATGGTTCTGGCAATTGGGCTTCTTGTTGATGACGCTATAGTTGTAGTGGAAAATGTGGAAAGAATAATGCGTGAGGAGAAGCTTTCTGTAAGGCAGGCTGTCATAAAATCAATGGAACAGATTACCAGTGCCTTGATTGGAATAGGTGTGGTTCTCTCTGCTGTTTTTGCACCAATGGCATTTTTTACAGGTTCAACAGGCATAATTTACAGACAGTTTGCCATTACAATTATTTCAGCCATGTTGCTTTCGGTGTTTGTTGCTCTTACTCTTGCACCAGTGCTCTGTGTTACCTTTCTTAGACCTCACAGTGAAAAGCAGAGGGAAAGAAAAAATATTTTCTACTACTTTAACCTGATTTACGAAAAATTCTATAGCTTCTTCTTCAAATCGCGATTTGTCTATACAAAGACAGTTGAAAACTCCTTCAGAAAAGTGCCTGTCTATATCTTTGTTTACATTATCATTGTTGTGGCTTTAGGGATTATTTTAATGAAGCTTCCTACTTCCTATCTGCCTGAGGAAGACCAAGGAATGATGCTTGCGCAGGTGATTCTGCCTTCTGGTTCAACTCTTGAGCAAACAGAAGAGGTTTTATCTGAAGTGAAGGATTATTTTCTACAAAAAGAAAAAGATGCGGTAGATTCAATAATTACACTGGCTGGCATGAGTTTTTCAGGCAGGGCACAGTCTGCAGGGATGGCATTTATAAAGCTTAAAGACTGGCATTTAAGAGACAGTTCAAATCTTAGAGTCAAGGCAATTCAGGGAAGGGCAATGATGCATTTTTCACAAAATAAAAAAGCTATGATATTTGTTTTCCCTCCTCCATCAATTATAGAGCTTGGTAATGCAACAGGTTTTGATCTTCAGGTTATGGATATGGGTGGGCTTGGACATCAGAAACTGATGGAAGCACGAAATCAGTTCTTATATCTTGCCAGCCAGGACCCAAGGCTTAGAAATGTAAGACCTAATGGTATGGATGATATCCCTGAGTATAAGGTAGACATAGACTGGCAGAAGGCTGGAGCACTTGGTGTACCAATCACTTCAATTAATTACACCATATCAGCAGCCTTTGGAAGTAGCTATGTTAATGATTTTATAAAAGGTGGTAGAGTTAAAAGAGTTTATGTGCAGGCAGACACTCCTTACAGGATGCTACCAGAAGATATGAACCGCCTTTATGTGCGTAATAACGATGGGAAAATGGTTCCTTTTTCCTCTTTTGCCTCAGGCAGATGGGTATATGGCTCACCAAGACTTGAAAGATACAACGGGTTTCCCTCTATGAATATATGGGGTGAGCCTGGTACAGGAACAAGTTCAGGAGAGGCAATGAAAGCGGTAGAGGAGATTGTTTCAAAGCTTCCAAAAGGTATTGGTTATGCATGGACAGGCTCTTCCTATCAGGAAAGACTTGCCACTGGTCAGGCACCTATTCTTTATGCTTTTTCAGTTTTTGTCATATTTCTCTGTCTTGCAGCTCTTTATGAGTCATGGACAATTCCCATTACAAACTTGATACTGCTTCCTCTTGGTATATTTGGTTCTGCAGTGGCAACATGGCTTATGGGACTACATAATGACGTTTATTTTCAGATAGGATTTCTTGTAACAATGGGGCTTTCTTCAAAAAATGCTATTCTTATTATTCAGTTTGCACGAGATAGAATCAAGCAGGGAGAGGAGTTTCAGAGAGCAACAGTTGAGGCAGCAACAATAAGATACAGACCTGTAATCATGACCTCACTTGCACTTTTCTTCGGAATTCTTCCACTTGCCATAGCAAGAGGTGCGGGGTCAGGAGCTATGAATGCAATCGGAGTTGCCATTGAAGGTGGAGTTCTTGCAGGAACCTTCATAAGCATAGTTTTTGTTCCTCTTTTCTTCGTGCTTATTTTGAAGCTCTTTAAGGTAAGGACAGTGAAATGAGGTTAATAAAGATTAAGGAATACTTCTGTCAATCTAATGTGTTAACCGAAAGAGTTACTCCAATTTGTCATTTTGAGCACCCTCAATGGGTGCGAAGAATCTCTCTTTTTTTCAAAGAGAGAAAGGAAGAGATTCTTCGCCTGCTTTGCAGGCTCAGAATTACAAAACTAACCTTAATTTTCATACTGCCCCTGTTGCTTCTTTCCTGCACAATGATTCCTGAATACAAAAGACCTGAGTCATCTGTGCCTAAGGAATGGCCTAAGGGTGATGCCTATAGTTCAATCAATTATGAAAAATCACAAAAAGCATCGGAACATAAACGGAATGAGCTTCTCACCGATTCAAAACTCCAAAAAATAGTTAAAAAAGCTCTATCCA
>DYFF01000003.1 GCA_020725335.1 Thermodesulfovibrio sp.
AATCATAAGCATTGAAGGTGTATCAAAACCTTCATATAGAAATCCACACTCCTCATTGGTAGAGAGATTCATAGGTCCGCGCATGATTTTTAGGTTATGCTTTTTAAGAAACTCCTTCACATTATCAAAGAGTGCATGTGCAATTGCTTTGTCATTTATACATTCAAATAGTCCAAAAAAACCAACATCATCTTTGTGAAAATCAAGATGAGCATAGTTAACAATACCTGCTATTCTGCCGATAGGTTTATCTTTTTTATAAGCAATAAAAAATTTTGCTTTTGCTCTCTTAAAAAAAGGGTTTCTATCTGTTAAATGCTCCTCCATGTCTTTTATTAGCGGCGAAGCATAGAAAGGGTCATTTTTGTGTAGGGTAAGAGGTAAAGAGATAAATTCTCTTAGTTCTTGCTTGCTAATTATTTCTTTAATTTTAATACTCATGTGTTTTTAAATTAAGAGATTCTTTATGGCTTTGAATCCCTTGGAATGACAGAGAAGCCCTCAAATCACGCTCAATGCCTTACCAACTTTATGGAATGCTTCAAGAACTCTATCAAGGTGCTCTTCTGTATGAGTTGCCATGTAACTTGTCCTTATTAATGCTTTACCTGGTGGAACAGCAGGAGAGACTGCCACATTAGCAAAAATTCCCTCTTCTTGAAGCATCATTACAAACCTAAAGGCAAGTTCATCGTCACCAACTATAACTGGAATTATTGGGGTTTCGGCTACTCCAATATTGAATCCAAGTTCTTTAAAACCTTTGAGCATTTTATTGGTGTTTTTCCATAGTTGTTCTCTTCTTTCAGGCTCGCTAACTATTATATCTATTGCTGCTGATACAGCTGCAACAGACGCAGGGGGTGGACTTGCGCTAAAAATAAATGATCTACCAAAATGTTTGATATAATTTATAACATCTCGATGACCAGCTATAAAACCACCTATTGAAGCAAGAGATTTGCTGTATGTTCCCATAATGAGATCAACTTCCTCTTCAAGTCTAAAATGTTCTGCTGTACCTCTTCCAGTTTCGCCAAGAACACCTATTCCATGAGCATCATCTACCATTAAACGTGCGCCGTACTTTTGGCAAACTTGATAAACTTCAGGTAGTTTTACTATATCACCCTCCATACTGAAAACACCATCTACAACAACAAGCTTTGTTTTATCTTCACATTCCTTGAGCACTCTTTCAAGGTCTTCTATTTCGTTATGTTTATAACGTTTTACTTCACCAAAGGATAGTCTACAACCATCAACAATGCTTGCATGATCCATTTTATCAATAATTACTACATCATCTTTGCCAATTAATGAAGCAATTACTCCTAAATTAACCTGAAAACCTGTTGAGAAAATAAGAGCTGCTTCCTTTCTCATAAACCACGCAAGTTTTTCCTCAAGTTCAACATGAATATCAAGAGTTCCATTTAAAAATCTTGAGCCTGCGCATCCTGTTCCATATTTTTTTATAGCATTAATTGCAGCTTCCTTGACTTTTGGATGATTTGTAAGACCAAGATAGTTATTTGAACCAATCATTATCATTTTTTTACCATTCATTATCACTTCAGGACCTTGCGCTGATTGTATAACCCTAAAGTAAGGATACATACCTATTTTCTGCAATTCATAGGCAGTTGTAAATTTGAAGCATTTGTCAAAAAGGTCTTTTCTTATAGCCACTGATTCGCCTTGTACCAATTTGCTGTCCATTCCATCCCTTCCTTTATGTTAGTCTTTGTTTTGTAGCCGAGCATTTCCTCAGCTTTACGAGTTGAGCAAACCCAGCAGCTTTGGGTAAGCTCTTTGAGTTTATCGCTATTTATTATACTTTTTTTGTCAAATTTTTGAAATACCTTAATTAATACATCCCCGAATTTCTTAGGAATTTTAATTTTAAGAGGTTTTTTATTTAGGGCTTCAGATATGGCAGAAACAATCTCTTGTGTATTGTATGGTTGGGGGTCGGCTATAAAAAATGTTTCTCCTTTACCTTTTTCTGTTTTTGAAGCTAAAATTATACCACTTACAAGGTCATCTACATATACTGTTGAATAAAGACCCTCTGTAAGATATAAAACTATCCCTGCTTTTATCATTTTAAAAAATGTTAAAAAATCACTATCTCTTGGCCCATATACAGCTGGTGGTCTTATAATTGTAATGGGCAATTTATCTTTAAAAGATTCAACTGCCTTTTCTCCAAGAAGTTTACTTTTTCCGTATTCTGATACAGGAGCAGGTAGGGTGTTTTCATCAACAGGTTTTCCGTTTTTGCATGGACCTACTGCTGCAAGGCTACTTACATGGACAAATCTTTTTAAATTAAGATTTGTCTTTGCTACAATCTCTATGAGATTTTTTGTTCCTATATAGTTTGATTGCAAAAATTCCTCTGGATCTTTTGCCTTTGTTATACCTGAAAGATTAAATATATAATCAAATTGCCAATCAATTTTTTCTAATGAATTTCTGTCAGAGAGATCAGCTTGTATAATTTTTACTTCAAGTTTCTCGAGAAAACGAAGTTTTGACGGATTCCTAACTATACAGTAAACTTCAAAATTTTCTTTTATAAGAGCTTCGGCAAGATGGCTACCTATAAAGCCTGTTCCACCTGTAACAAGAGCTCTCACTCAGCCTTCCTCACCTTAAGAGTTAGTCCTCTAACCTCTTCAACTATTATTTCTTCTTCTTTTTTTATCTCACTCTCAGATATTGCTTGCCATAACTCACCATGAACCATTACCATTCCGCTACGGCTGTCAATATCAGTTTTGGCAACACCTCTCAGTCCGATTAGTTCCTCAACTCCTGTAACTGGTTTTCTTTTGTGTGCCTTGTAGGCAAGTCTTAGAAGTAAAACAAAAAATAGGGCTGTAACAATTGTGACTGGAATAATTATAGAAATTGAAAGTTTGAACACAGGATTAGCTGTATCAAAGAGCATAATTGACCCTAAGACAAAACAGATTACACCACCTAAGGTTAAAAGTCCATAGGAAGTAAATTTTAATTCCAGTATAAAGAGGATAATTCCAAGAAGTATTAAGCCTGCTCCAGCATAGTTTATTGGAAGTGTCTGGAGACTGTAAAATGCGAGCAAAAGGGAGACAGCTCCTATTACTCCCGGGAATATAGCTCCGGGGTTACTTAATTCAAATATAATTCCATAGATACCAATCATGAGAAGTATATAAGCTATGTTGGGATTGCTTAAAAAATTAAGAAGCCTTTCTCTAAAATTCATTTTCATCTCGTTTATTTTTACATCTTTTGTAGATAATGTCTTTTCTCCGACCACTGTTTTAACTCTTTTACCATTAATTTCTTTGACTAATGACTGTAAATCGTCAGCTATCATATCAATGACACCTTTTTTTAATGCCTCTGTTTCTGTAGAAGAAATACTTTTTCTCACAGCAAGCTCAGCCCATTCAACATTCCTTCCTCTTTGCTGGGCAATTGATTTAATGTATGCAACAGCATCATTAGTGACTTTTTCATTCATTGTTTTATCCATTTTTTCTCCGCCCATTGCCACTGGATGAGCTGCACCTATATTTGTTCCTGGAGCCATAGCAGCAATATGTGCAGAGAGAGTTATGAAAGCTCCTGCACTTGCAGCACGGGCACCTTTTGGTGCAACGTAAACAATAACAGGTATATGAGAGTTAAGAATTTCCTTAACTATCTCTCTCATTGAGGTATCAAGACCACCTGGTGTATCAAGTTGAATGACTATAGCCTCAGCTTTAGTTTCATGTGCCTTTTTTATCCCTTTTATTACATATTCTGCATGGGGTGGATGTATAACTCCATCAACCGTAAGTACCAATATTTCCTTTGCTAATGCCTTAGTAGGACATATGGCAAATAGAAAAATAAATAAAATGCAACAAAATATTTGAATTTTAGATAAAATTTTCATCTTGCAGAATTATAACAAACTTTTTATTTTTTCTTTAAGTTTGCCTATTATTTTTTCGGCAAAATCCTTATTTAGTTTGCCTGTTCCAGAGGGAAGTTCAAATATTCTTTGAGGCAATTCAATATTATCAACATCAAACCCACATTTTATTTTGAAACGATATTTTTCAGCATATATTTCTTTCCCTATTTCGGTTAGTCTTTTCTCATCAAGGTCAAAACCAGTCAGCTTAAGACATTGTAAGATAATCTGCGGAGTGTAAATCTCTCTTCCAAAGAAACATATTACAAGACTTGAAAGAATCTGTCTCCAGTATTCTTCTGTAATTATTTTCTCAGCAAATTGTTCCTCATCAAAGGATTTTATCATTGCTTCTTTATCAATAGCATATCCAGCACTGTCAAGATGACTGTGCCTTGCCCCAAAAAGATAGCCAATATGAGCACCATATCCAGTATGATATCCAGGCATTTCATTTTTACCATAGGTAAGGGCAAACTCTTTGCCTCCATACTTAGATGAGGCATAGTCAATGCCTTTGCCAAGATCTTTAAAAAATTCACCTTCGCTAAAAACAATTTTATTTATTAATTGAGAATATGCGTCCACATCTCCCCACTGAGGAATAACTCCCTCTGTCATTTTTTCATTTATAAGTCCTTTTTCAAAGGCTTCTGTACTCCATGCAAGGACAACACCTGTTGAAATAGCATCAAGTCCCATGTCTTCCACAACCTCAATAAGCCTCAATACTCCTTCTGGTGAGGCAACTCCAAGCATTGTACCGAGCGCATATATCAATTCATAGTCATAAGATAAATAAACAGTTCTATAAAAATATGGTTCATCTTCATAGGGTTTTCTTAACGCTCCAAGATGAATGCAAGCTACAGGACAATGGGAACAAGCAACTCTTCTTCCGAGATGTTTTTCAGCAAAGCTCTCTCCTGATATATTTTCTAATCCCTCAAGTTCGCTTATTGTAAGATTTTTCATAGGAATACCTTTAGAGAAACTTAAAGGCATTACATTTGCAGGTGTACCAAGTTCATGATATTTTTTCATCTTGTCAGATTCTGCAAGTTGCTTAAGTAAGTTTGAGTAACACTCTTTGTATCCTTTGAAATCATTGACCTTTAAATCTCTTTTGCCTGAGACAACTACAGCCTTCAGGTTTTTACTTCCAAATACAGCTCCGAGCCCGAGTCTACCAAAATGTCTATATGTTTCAAGAGTAACACAGGCATAGGTTATCATTTTTTCTCCTGCTGGACCAATCCTCATTATGGTTCTCAAACCAGCACCAGATTCCTGCCTTCTTATAAGACTAGCCGCAGACACCCCTTCTTCAAGTCCCCATAGGGTTGTAGCATCTTTGAAGTATACTCTATCTCCGTGAATTGCTATGTAACAAGGTCTCTCACTTTTTCCTTTGATAACAATAGCTCCGTATCCTGCCATTCTTATTGCTATAGCACTTCTTCCACCTGCGTGAGATTCTCCAAGATTACCTGTATGTGGAGACTTGAATAATGCCACTGTTTTAGAAGCAATTGGGAAAAGTCCATTTAAAGGACCTATGGAAATGATTATAGGATTATCTGATGAAAGAGGGTCTGTATCATATTTGCAGTTTTCATGCAAAAGCTTTATTGCAACACCAGTGCCCCCTATGAATTGAGAGAACAAATCGTCCCTCTCTTCAATCCAAAATTTCTTTTTTGAAAGGTCAATATATAGAACTTTTTTTAATGTATCTTCCTTTATCATGTTCTTTTATACTCTAACACCTTGTAATGACAACTCTTTGCACACTCTCCACATTGAATGCAAATGACTGGTTTGTTTTTCCCATTATTCCAACCAATAGCATCGAGAATACAGGCTTTAACACAGTGACCGCAACCTGTACATTTATCTTCTTTAAGCAATACGCCTCCTCCTTTTCTTACCACTAAAGCATCTTCAGGGCAGACACGTGCACAAGGAGGGTCTTCGCATCCCCTGCAGACAAATACTGAAAAACCACGGGATATTCCACCTTGAGAGCGTACTTTTATACATGAGCTTTCAAGTCCTGTGGCCAAATGGGCTCTTCCGCAGGCAAACATACAAATTAGGCAACCTACACATTTATTAGCATCCTTTACAAAAACAGGCATAGATAAATTATAACATGTTATAATTTCAAATCTAAACATGGAAAAAGAAATCCTTCTTTTTTTTCATAAAACTCTTGCCAGTAATTTCTTGGATAGTTTAATGGTTTTCTTTACTCAAAGAGGTTACATTCTTTGGCTTCCTGTATTTTTTTGGATGATATATAGATTTAGAGTAAAAGAATACAAATTAATCTTTTATTTGGTAGGAGCTATTATATTAGGGATATTCATTACTGATTGGTCTTCTCTTGAAATAAAAAATCTAATTCAAAGAATTCGTCCATGCCATACGGAGTATTTTAGAGCAATTGTTGGATGCACAGATTCTTATAGTTTTCCTTCAAATCATGCTACTAATTCTTTGGCAACAGCAGTTATTTTATTCCTTTTTGGAAGAAGATTAGGGCAGTCAAGATTAGTTTCAATCTACATTTTCTCAATAGCCCTTTTAATTTGCTTCTCAAGAGTTTACTTAGGTATGCACTGGCCTATCGATGTAATTGGAGGAGCTTTATTAGGAGTAATTATTGGCGTTATTGTTTTTAAGGCTACTATTTCAATAAATAATCTAAAGAGGTTCTTTTATTTTTCCCTTATTATTTTAAGCATCTTTAGAATATACTTAATTCTTCATAGCCCTATCGATATCTCTCCCGATGAAGCGCACTACTGGGAGTGGAGTAGAAGGCTTGATTTAAGCTATTACTCTAAAGGGCCGATGATTGCTTATTTGATTGCCTTTTCCACATGGTTATTTGGAGACACACCCTTTGGGATAAGAATTTTGGCAGTTGTATGTTCTCTCCTAAGTAGTATTTTTATTTATAAGATTGGTAAAAAATTATTAAGTGATAGAGTAGGACTCATTAGTGGTATACTTTTTCAGGCAATACCTTTATTTTCAGTCTTTGGAATCATTTTTACAATTGACAGTCCATTTATTCTTTTTTGGATACTTTCCATATATGTTTTTTTGGTAGCTCTTGAGGGAAGAAAAGTATACTGGTTAATCCTTGGAATTATTATAGGTCTTGGGCTTCTTACTAAATACACTATGGCTTTTTTCTATTTGTGCATGTTTGTTTATTTGATAAAAATTCAAAGAGATTATGCGGTTTCACTTGAAGATAAAAAAATAAATATTTTTAAAAATCCTGCGCTTTATTTGTGCATAATCATTTCTATAGTAGTTTTTTCACCAGTAATAATATGGAACTTTCAGCATGACTGGGTAACGCTAAAACATACTGCTGGACAGGCACATGTTTATGAGGGCTTTAAGATTTCATTAAAATATTTTGCTGAATTCGTAGGAAGCCAATTATTAGTAATTACACCCTTAGTTTTTATAATTGGTTTTTATTTCCTCCTTAAACCTTCAGCATTAAAGTTTAATTCTAAGGTATATTGGTTTTTTATATCCTTTTCTTTGCCTGTTTTTGCTTTCTTTTTGCTTAAGAGTATACATGGTAAAGTTCAGGCAAACTGGGCAATGACTGCCTATATTCCTTTTCTACTGATACTGGCATATGTCTTTGAAAAGAAGGTATATAAAAAAATTATTTTATCTTCAATTATTATGGCAGCAATTTTTACTATCTTAAGTTATTCAATACCTTTTATGAATCTTCCGGCTAATCTTGATCCCTCTTCAAGGCTTAAAGGTTGGAAACAACTTGGAGGTAGAGTATATGAAATAAAAAAGGAACTTGAAAAATATGGTAATGTGATTATTTTCTCTGATAGATATCAGATTTCAAGTGAACTTGCCTTTTATGTAAAGGATCATCCCACAGTTTATTGTATTAATCTTGGTAGAAGAATGAACCAGTATGATTTATGGGATTCAATAAACAATGCATTAAAACAGGAAACTAAAACACACGGTATTTATGTTATTTACGGAAATAAAAATGAGCCTGATAGTGAGGTTCTTTCTGCCTTTGAAAGATGTGATTCTGAAATTTTTACAGCTACACGTAAAAGTGTTAAAATTAGAGACTATACGATTTTTAAATGTTATAACTTTAAGGGCATGAACTTAAAGAAACCACAAAGCTATTGAGGGAGTTAATATGGATTTATCAGTTGTAGTATCCCTTTTCAATGAAGAAGAGAACATTGACGAACTTCATAAAAAGTTATCAGAGACATTAAATAATCTTTCAATTTCGTATGAATTAATCTATGTTGACGATGGAAGTTCTGATAATACATTAAAAAAACTTGAAGAGATTCAAAAAAATGACGCTAATGTAGTTGTTTTAGCCTTTAGAAGAAATTTTGGACAGACCGCGGCTTTTGCAGCAGGATTTGATTTTGCAAGAGGAGATGTGGTTATTACCATGGACGGAGACCTTCAGAATGACCCTGTAGACATACCAAAGCTTCTTGAAGCTATAAAAGATGCTGACCTGGTAAGCGGATGGCGGAAAAAAAGGAAGGATCCATTTCTATCAAGAAGGGTTCCTTCTATCGTAGCAAACTGGCTTATTGGTAAAGTTACAGGGGTTAGAATTCATGATTATGGATGTTCATTGAAAGCTTATAGAAGAGAAGTGGTGAAAAATCTCAGGCTTTACGGTGAGATGCACAGATTCATACCAGCCCTTGCAAGCTGGTATGGAGTAAAGATCAAGGAAGTAGAGGTAACTCATCATCCAAGATACAGAGGCAAATCTAAATATGGAATAGGAAGAACAATAAAAGTTCTTCTTGATCTTGTTACAGTGAAGTTTCTCCACAGCTTCTCAACAAAGCCAATTCAGTTTTTCGGTCCGATTGGGGTTTTATTCATGATTACAGGAGTTGCAATCGTTGGTTATCTTGTTTTTCTTAAATTTTTCAAAGGTATTTCAATAGGTGGAAGACCTCTGCTTCTTGGAGGATTCTTCTCTATACTAATAGGATTAAACTTTATTGGAATGGGACTTCTTGGTGAGATGATTGTAAGAGTCTATCATGAAACACAGAAAAAACCTATTTATATTCTGAAAAAGATTTTAGGTCCGGGAGATTGAAAAAAAAATTAAAAGTCATTTTTCGATTCTTAGTTACAATAACTCTTATTCTATATATTCTAACTAAGATTGACCTTTCAAAATTGTTCATTACGCTCTCAGAAATAAATCTTTTACTTTTTTTCATCGCTTCTTTCTTATATATTGTCTCATCATATATATCAACTCTGAGATGGAGGCTTTTTATCCCTTCAAATTCGGCTCTCACAAAAGGTAGCTTGTTTTCTCTTTATATGATAGGTTGTTTTTTCAATATTTTTCTGCCGGGAATTATGGGAGGTGATGTAGTAAAGGTAATTTTAATGAGAAAAATGACTGGACTAAAAGAAGCAATCGCCTCAGTTTTTATTGAAAGATATATTGGGTTTTTTGGTTTACTCTTGCTTGGATTTATATTTTTCTTTATTTTTTATCAGGATCTCCCTAAAAATGAAACTATATATCTTGTCCCTTTAACTTTTGTCTCTTTTTTATTTGGAACACTTATTTTATATCTGTCAGGGAAGATATCCTTTTTAAGAGATATAAAAAATTACATTTTTAGATTTGACAGAAAACTTTTTTATAAGGCGTTTATTTATTCACTTCTTGTTCAACTTACAGTCATGATATCTGTCTATTTTGTCTTCTTAAGCCTGAATGTAAATATTAAATTTTATGAAATAGTGATTTATCTTCCACTAATAATTATCTTAGCCACTTTACCAATATCTGTCTCGGGCATTGGAGTGAGGGAATGGGGTTTTTTAATATTCTTTGGGGGAAATGTGGGTAACGAGAAAGCTTTGGCAATATCTATATTATGGTTTCTCTCAATAACTTTTGCATCTCTGTACGGAGGGATTGAATATCTAAGATTTAAGGATTTTATCAATGTGCATTATAAAAAGTAACCTCTTTAAATCTCTGAGGTTATTAGGGAAAGTATCTGTATTAAATCTGTCTATGACTTTTGGTTCATTAAGTTCATTTTCAATTTGAAGTCTGTATTTTTTTACTATTTCACCAGCTATATAGAATATGTCTTCTCTTCTCTCTCTTAATGGTGATATTCTAAAAAAAACAGGATTTAAAAGTTTTATTAAAGACGTATTAAATTCTTCTTTAGCCATTTTTATTCTAATATCTTCTTTGCCGATGAGGATAAATTTTACATCACTGAACTCAGTAGGTTTAATCTCTCCTACCATATAAAAATTTTTATCTCTAATTGCCTTTTCAAGTTTTGTTTGAAAATCCAACGGCATACTATCAAATTCTTTTACTACCAATGTTCCATTTTCTGCAATCTTTAAAATTCCCTTTTTCCCTTTTTTACCTCTGAAACCCTCTTTTATTCCAAAAAACTCTTCTTCTAATGGTTCGCTATCAATATCAGCGAAAATCATGACAAAGGGCTTGTCTTTACGTGGATTATTTTCATCGTGATGAAGCGCAGCTGCGAGAAGTCTTTTGCCAACACCTGTTTCTCCATAAATATATATATTCCTATCCTTTGAATTTTCTCTAAACAATTCTTCAAGCATTTTAGAGAAAATATTATTTTTAGACCTAAATTGAAATTTCGTAAACTGATAAAATTCTTCTGTAGAGAATTTTATTTCTTCAACCACTTCAAAGGCTTTACCAATGTTTATGAATCTGTCCATGGCAGTTTGTAAAATATCAAAGGCATCAGTCTCTTTAATACTAAAGTATCTTTTTGAGAGTTCTAAAAAAAGTTCCTTATTATCTATTACAGAGGGAAACATTAAAGCTTGTGCACCATAGGCTGAAAGATCTGATAGAAGCGCTAAATCATAAGGTAATTGTAATTCTGAACCTTTTGGCGGTTTAACATCCTTTAGAATTTTTTGTCCTTTATTGAAGATTTTATTTAGAAAATTAATGGTATTTCTGTAAATTGGAGGAGTTAAAATATTGCGTTGAGCGGATTCTAAATTATTTGTTCCGAAAATTGTATTTTCAATAAAAACTCTATCTTCCAAAGGAAGTTTGATCAAAAAATTGATAATTCTTCTGTATTTTGGAAATTCGTTCATCATAAAAAGCAAGCCCAAACAAGGAATTAATCCAGCAAAAAAAGCTTCATCTTTATGTACATGAGTGATTTTTTCAACTATCAAAGAAGAAATTTCTGCACTTAAAACTCCATAAATCCAAATCTGCAAATCTTCTTCTTCAAGAAAAAGGTCTCTTTCAAGAATGATATTTTTAATTCTTTGAATTCCTAAGTAGTTAACCATTTGAGAAAAGTTTGTTATTTCCTTAGAAACTAAATTTCTATTGACTTCACGAATTAAAAGATAAGCGATAGTAGGATCGTATTTAAGTATAAAAGGAGATTTATCAATCTCTTCATCAATAACTGCTTTAAATTTGGATATAGTATGTTTAAAAACAGGCAATGACATATATTTCTTTATTATAATAAAATAGGATTCAAAATGAAAGTATAAACTTTGATTAGAAAATGTATAAAGAGAAAGATTTCGATATAATTGTTGTGGGAGCAGGTCATGCAGGCTGTGAAGCAGCACATGCTTGTGCAAAGATGGGCTTAAGCACAGCTCTATTTACAATTTATCTTGACACAATCGCTCAGCTTAGTTGTAACCCTGCTATTGGTGGACTTGCAAAAGGGCATCTTGTAAGGGAGATAGATGCTCTTGGCGGTATTATGGCAAAGGTCACTGATCTGGCAGGAATACAATTTAGAATGCTAAATCGTTCAAAGGGACCTGCTGTATGGTCTTTGCGTGCTCAGGCTGATAGAATACTTTACAATGTTTTTATGCGAAAACTACTTGAGGATACAAATAATCTTGCAATAAAGCAGGCTATGGTTGAAGAAATAGTTGTAGAAAATGGCAAGGTTAAGGGAATTATTACCTCTCTTGGAGTTTTCTACGGTGCAAAGGCTGTAATAATCACACCCGGAACTTTTCTAAATGGGCTTATTCACATTGGACTTGATTCCTTTGAAGCAGGAAGGGCAGGAGAGTTTCCTTCAAAAAGGCTTTCTGAATCAATTAAAAAGCTTGGTCTTAGAATGGGAAGATTAAAAACAGGTACACCTCCAAGAATTGATGCAAAAACAATAGATTTTTCAAAAACAGAAGAGCAAGGTGGTGATGACCCGGCCATACCTTTTTCCTATTCAACAAAGGAAATCACAAATCCTCAGGTGCCTTGCTATATAACATATACAAATGAAAAAACCCATGAAATAATCCTAAATAATCTTGACCGTTCACCTCTTTATAGCGGAAAGATAAAGGGAATAGGTCCGCGTTACTGTCCTTCCATTGAAGATAAGGTTGTCAAATTCAGAGAAAAACCAAGACACCAGATATTTCTTGAACCTGAGGGACTGAGCAGAAAGGAATATTATGCAAATGGAATTCCTACATCTTTGCCCTATGATGTTCAGGTAGCTTTTGTAAGAACAATCCCTGGACTTGAAGATGCTGAAATAATGAGACCAGGCTATGCAATTGAGTATGATTTTGTATATCCAACACAGATCAAACATACTCTTGAGGTAAAAGGCATAGAAGGGCTTTATCTTGCAGGACAGATAAACGGAACAAGTGGGTATGAAGAGGCAGCTGCTCAGGGTCTTATGGCAGGCATAAATGCAGCATTAAAAATAAAAGGACAGCCACCTCTTATTCTTCGAAGGGATGAAGCATATATTGGTGTTTTGATTGACGATCTTGTTACAAAGGGAACTCAGGAACCTTACAGAATGTTTACATCTCGAGCTGAATTTCGTTTGCTTTTAAGGCATGATAATGCTGACCTCAGGCTCAGAGATCATGGATATAAAATTGGACTGGTAGATGAAGAAATCTATGAAGACTTTAGACATAAAAGAGATTTACTTGAAGGGGAAATAAAAAGGTTGAAATCCATTACAATAAAGCCTTCAGATGAATTAAATAAAGCACTTATAGGATTAGGAACATCTCCAATTGATGATGCTACATTCCTTGACAAAGTTCTTAAAAGACCAGAGATTAAATATGAGCTTATTAAAAAGTTCTCACCTCCTCCATTTGAACTAAGTCAGGAAATTGAAGAGTTGGTAGAGATTCATATTAAATATGAGGGTTACATTGCTAAACAGCTCGAACTTGTTGAGAGAATGAAACAGTTTGAAGAAAAGATAATTCCAGAAAGCTTTGATTTTAATATCCCGGGACTATCAAGAGAAGTAATACAGAAACTTAAAGATGTGAGTCCAAGAACAATCGGACAGGCGATGAGAATTCCGGGAGTAACACCTGCTGCAATATCAATTCTCATGGTTGCCCTACAGAAAGGTACATGGATAAAAAAATAACTGAGCAAGATATAAAGGACTTTTTTAAGCAAAATTTATCCAAAGAAATAGTTGAAGAATTATGTCTGCCAATTAATCTGAATAACATAGATGAATTTATAGATCCCTTTATTATCTATCTAAGAGAATTAAAGAGATGGAATAAAGCATATAATCTCACTGCTATAGAAGAGGAAAAGGAAATAGTTATAAAACATTTTATTGATTCAATTCTTTATGTATATTTTATAAAAGATAAAAGTTTAACTATAGCTGATGTGGGATCTGGAGCAGGATTTCCAGGTATACCAATTGCAATTGTTAGACCCGATCTTAAAATTAAACTTATCGAACCTTCATGGAAAAAATGTGCCTTTCTAAAAAATATTAAAAGAAAGCTTGAGCTCAAGAATGTAGAAATAATCGAGTCAAAGGCAGAAGAGGTCAGTGAAAAGTTTGATATTGTTGTTAGCAGAGCGTTGTGGAGCATTAAGGATTTCATGAAAAACTGTTCTCATCTTTTAAAAGAAAGAGGCTTTTTTTTGATAAGTAAATCATTAAAAATTGAGGAAGAACTTAAAAATCTACCATCTGAGCTAAAAATAGAAATCAAAGAATTCAGCCTTCCTGAAGTTTTTAATTTCTCTAAAGAATCAAAAAGGTTTATAATCAAAATTGAAGATGCGCGTTTTAGGGATTGATACATCAACAAAATATGCAGGTGTTGCTATAGTTGAGGATGGAGTAGTTCTAGCGCAGTCTATTTTGCAGTTTATGGCATCCCATTCGGAAAAGCTTCTTCCCGAGATTTCCCATCTACTTGAAATTATGAAAATACCCCTTGAAACTATTGACTATTACGCTGTTACTGTAGGTCCTGGTTCATTTACAGGCTTAAGGGTTAGCGTGAGCACTGTAAAGGGACTCTCTTTTGTTACTAGGAAAAAAGTAATTCCCCTATCAACTCTTGAGGTTATTGCAAGAGGCTTAGCTTTTGTGGATTATCCAATATGCCCAATTCTTGATGCCAGAAAAAAGGAAGTTTACTCAGCCCTTTTTAGATGGGAAAAAGACGAATTGATAAGGCTCAAGGAAGACTCTGTGTTAAAACTTGAAGCTCTTAATGGTTGGCTAAATGAAAGAACAATTTTTGTAGGAGATGGATTAAATATTTACAGCGAAAAATTAACACAAATGTTTGGAGAAAAAGCAATCTTTGTTAAATCTTCATATAGCATACCTTCTCCAGCAATAGTTGCTATAATGGGTGAAGAAAAAGCTAAAGAAGGCAAGTTTATATCTGCAAGAGACTTGCAACCTATTTATATGCGCAAATCAGAGGCAGAGATTAAATTTGGATGAAATTTACTATAAGAGATTTCAATGAAGCTGATATACTGCAAATTGCGAGCATTGCTCAAGAAAGCTTTACTTTACCTTGGTCAATTAAATCTTTTTTGGCAGAATCTGAAAATCGTCAGTCAATTTTTACAGTTGCAGAGATTGACAATGAAATTATAGGTTATATTGTAGTTAAAATAATTTTAGATGAAGCAGAAATTTTATCTTTAGCTATTAAGCCATCATTCAGAAGAAAAGGAATTGCTTCCACTTTACTAAAAGATGTGATATTTAAACTTAAGGATATAGTAAAAATTTGCTATTTAGAAGTTAGGATTTCAAATGTAGAAGCTATCAATCTTTATAAAAAATTGGGATTTAAAGAATATGGTATCAGAAAAAATTACTATATTGCTCCTCAAGAGGATGCCCTATTAATGAAGATTGAATTGCAATAAATTGGAATTTTTTAATTTTTGTTATAGATTTCTTCAATGTGGCTTAATAGCCCATGAATCATTTTTAGTTCCCAAAAGGTAAGCCCTGTTCTTCCTAAAAAATGTTTGAAATTGTTAATAATGCTCTCCTCAATGTCTTTATTTTCGGGTATATATCCTGTTTTTTTGAGGATTGAACTAAGTCTTTCATATAATTTATTTAGTTCTTGTTGATTTACATAAAATTGTTTTTCCATGTGATAGTCTCTCAAATTTTCTAATCTCATAAGTTCATAGGCAATTATTAATACAGCCTGACTAAGATTTAAAGAAGGTTGTAATGACGAGGTAGGAATGGTTAAAAGATAACCACATTTCTCTATTTCTTCATTGAATAAGCCTTTGTCTTCCCTACCAAAAAGAATGGCAACTTTATTGTTTTGGGCTATCTCATAGATTCTCTTTACACCATCTTTCACATCTAAAATTGCTCCTCTTTTAGAACCTCTTCTTCTTGTTGTTCCAACTACTAAAGCTTTATCATTTATGGCATTATCTAAACTTTGATAAATTTCGGCTTTTTCTAAAATATCTTCACTTCTCCATGCCATCCATTTAGCCTCGTCCTTTAACTGTGGTGGTTTAATCAGGATGAGATTCGTAAACCCCATGTTTTTCATAGCCCTTGCTGAGGAACCAATATTACCGCTTTCTTTAGGCTCTACAAGTATAAAAAAAATATTTTCTTTCCAGTTCATATTAGAAAGGCTCTTCTTCAGATATAGGTGATTCTTCGAGTCCTTGCAATGTTTTATGAAGCTCTTCTTCTGCAGTGCGAAGCTTGTTTTTACAAAAATGTATTAATTCAGTTGCTCTTTTAACTTTTTCTACGAGAATATCTACATCTACTTCCTGTGATTCAATATATTTCAAAATTTCCTCAATTTCTCTAATAGCTTTAGAATAGGTTAAGTTTTCCATTCCCTTCCTCCTTTTTTCTTACTTTTCCCCAAATTTTACCTTTGAATAGATAAATTTCAATATTGTCACCTATATTAACATTACCAGCATTTTTGAGTGCTTTGCCATTAAAGTAAGTAATACTGTAACCTCTCTTTAAAATATTTTCTGGGCTTAAAAGTCTTAGTTTATCTTCTATTTGTCTAAGTTCTATCGTTTTGATATGCATTAAGTTTTTTGTTTTTTCCGTAATTGCTTGATGGTTTCTTGTAAGGTTAAATTTTGATTTAGTTAAAAATTGTGATACTTTTAAAATTGTTCTGTTATTAATTGAATTAATTTTGATAACCTCATTCTTTAATCTCTGATTTGTATTTTTATGGAATAAATTTTTAATTCTGAACAATTTTTCTTTTTCGGTATTAAATCTGGTAAACACTACCTTGCCTGTGTCAGTTAAAAGGGAATTCATGCGGGATTTTAACTTGTTTAATAAACCGTTAACTGATATTCTTATGGTTTTAGCATAGTTATTATTCTTGGAAATTTCCATGTTTATTATGAATTTAGCTTTATTAGTAATTAACTTTTTTAGACTTTCAATTTGAGAATCAAAATTTAATGCTTTTTCAAGAATAAACTTAGCAACTTCCGATGGAGTTTTGAAACTACTGTGGGCTACATGATCAGCTACTGTTTTATCTCTTGTATGTCCTATACCTGTTAATACCGGAAGAGGCATATTCGCAATTTTTTTAGCAATTTCATATTCATCAAAACATTGAAGATCAACTACGGAACCACCGCCTCTAATAATGACAATAACATCATATTTTTCATATTCTAAGGCACATTGATTAAGGGCATTTAGTATTGAAGTCACTGCCTCTTGCCCTTGAACAAAGGAATCATAAAGTCTTATATAAAACTTGAAACCGTATTTATTATCCTTTAAAATCTTAAGAAAATCCTCATATCCTGCTGCTGATTCGCTGGAAATAATGGCTATTTTTTGAATGATTATAGGAATTTCAAAAGCTTTATTTTTTTCTAATAGTCCTTCTTTTTCAAGTCTTTCTAAGACTTCCTTTTTCCTTATTTCCATTTCTCCAAGCGTGTAGGAGGGATCAATTTGAAATATATTTATCTTAAATCCATATTTTTCATGAAATATTGCCTTCCCAAGAAAGAGTATCTTTAAACCTCTTTGAATATTTATACCTGTTTTTAGGTAGAAATTATGGATAGTATCCACATTTCCTTTCCATAATACAGCTCCTGTTTGAGCTATGATATCTCCGTTACTTTTTTCAACTAATTCAAACCAGTAATGTCCATTTTTATCTGAGTCTACCCTTGCAATTTCAGCAACAATCCATCTATACTCTGCCCAATCTTGAAAGAACTCTTTTATTTCAGTTAAAAACTGTGATAAAGTTTGATACTGTGTTTGAGTATTAAACATTCAGATACGCCTCTTTTATTAACTCTTTCATTTCTCTTACAGCTCTCTCAATTCCTACTAAAACAGCTCTTGAAATTATGCTATGGCCTATATAAAGGGCTCTTAAACCACTTATTGAAGCTATGGGTTTTACATTAAAGTAATTTAGTCCATGTCCGGCATTGGTCAGGAGTCCTAAACTTACAGAGTATGAAACAGCATCTTTTATTCTCATAAGTTCATCTATTTGAGTTTTACCTCTGCTGTCTGAGTAATAACCAGTATGGATTTCTATCATATCTACGCCTATTTCTTTTGAACATTCTATATCTGCTCTTGAGGGATTGATAAATAAACTTACTAATATTCCTGCATCTTTAATTTTTTTTACAGCTTCTTTGAGATGCTCCTTCAATTCAATTACATTTAAGCCTCCCTCAGTAGTAAGTTCTTGTCTCTTTTCAGGGACAATAGTTACCATTTCGGGTTTTGTCATTATAGCTATATTTATCATCTCATCTGTTGCAGCCATTTCAAGATTTAATTCACATGGAACAACTTCTCTTAAAATCCTGAGGTCTCTATCTTGTATATGGCGTCTATCTTCTCTTAGGTGAATTGTTATTCCGTCCGCTCCTCCAAGAATTGCTAAATTAGCTGCTGCTACAGGGTCTGGCTCAAAGGTTTTTCTTGCCTGTCTTACTGTTGCAACATGGTCTACATTTACACCGAGTAATACCATCGCAACCCTCCTACGAATAAATTTTAATTTAAATTCTACAACTTTTAGTCATAATTGGGCAATTTTAGATTATTCTCTACTTTTGATCCATAGAGTGCCACAGGTTGTTCTAAAATCACAGTATTGGCAGTTTTCTTTGAAATTTTTTGTGGGATAAAAAGGGATATCAAGGTTAACCAATTCATTGATAATACTTTTTAAAATTGATTGTATAATATCCATAGCATTCTCTGATGAAATAGACTCTTCTAATGGATTGAATTCTATATCTTTATCAATTTTAGGCTTTCCAATAAGCAGATATATTCCGACTAAGTTATTTAAAGGAATATTTTTTTCTCTACTAAATCCCAATAGATAAATAGGTATTTGGAGACTTGATATGCTTTTTGAAAGAAGGTGAGTTAAATAGCATGTTTTACCAGATCTTAGTTCATTGTTATAAAATTCAAGAATTTCAGGAAGTTTGTCAAATTTTATTTTATAGTTGTCCTTTTTCCCAGAAGTTTTATAATCAATCAGGAATATCTTTTCCGAACGTTCTTCTATTATATCTATTCTCCCTGAGATTTTAATTTCTTCGAAAATAATGTTGAATGGCTCTTCTACACCTAATATTTTTAGAGAGTATTTAGAAATAACATTTAAGTAATATTTCTCAAGAACTTCTCTAACTCTTTTTATAATTTGTTCCTTTATTAGATATAGACTACCAGATATGTAATCTCCATACCTCTTTTTAAATTCCTCGTCAGTTATTTTCTTTATTAAATCTATTTTTATGTTATGATTATTCAATTTTTTCACATTTTTTAGTCCTTCAAAGAATGAGGCAAGCACACCATGAACAATTCTACCCACTTGAGCAGAATCTATCTCTGTTTCTTCTTTATCCTTTAGTCCGAGAAAATAGGAATAATAAAATTTCAGAGGACATTTCAAATACATATCCATAGAAGATGGACTGTATGATAAATTTTTTAAAAAATCTATATGTTGTTTTTCTTTTTTTATCTCTTTAGGTTTATCAGCTGATAAGTTGACTTTGTAGTGAACTACTTGCTTGTTTATTTTTTGAGATTTTTTTTCTCTTTCCCATATTAATTTTTCAATAAATCTTGATTTTTCTCTCCTTTCATCTCTAACGTAAAACAAATGAACTTGCTCTGCACCATTTATCAGTGTCATAAAATAGTATTCTATTAATTTCTCTCTATCTTTAAAAGTAGGAAGACCTAAGGCTTCTCTTACCTTTAATGGTAAAACATAGTCTTCATAGATTGGTGGAAAAATTTCTTCGTTTAAATCGATAAAAAAGACATTCTTGAAATTTAAATTTCTTGTTTCAAGAAAGCCAAGAATTTGTAATCCTTTTATTGGAATGCCTTCAAAGGGTGTTCTTATGTTTCTAATATAATTTTTCAAAAGGTTAAAATAACCTGAAAAATCATTAAAATTTATATTTTTTAAAAGGGAGTTAGACAGTTCCTCCATTTTGTTAACAACAGTATTATAGAAAGGGAAGAAAAGAGGATGATATTTAGCTGTGCTTTTTGCATATATAAAGTTGAGTAAACTAATGCATTTTTCAGAAAAATCTCTCACATTACTAATATTAAAAAAAGGTCTAATGAGGGTATCATGTATATTTTTAATATGTTTCTTTAAATGGGTAAGCTCATACTTTTTTAATCCATCTATGTTGTTGAAAGCCTTATCTAAAATATCATCCTCAAGTTCATCTAAAAGCACTGTTATTCCTTCTTCAGAGAGATAGGACTCAAAGCTATGAAATAAAATTCTTGTTACAGTAGGTTCATCTTCAAACATAATGTTTTTAACGTATGGATGGAGAACAAACTGAAGATATTCTGATACAGGGAAGAGATATTTGCCGTTTTCCTCTTGAATAAGGCTGTTTAGCATTATAGAGAGAGATTCAAAAAAACTCCAAAGGGGAGTTCTAATAACAGGATATCCCATAGATATGTTATATTCATCTTCGCCTAAAAAGGATACACCTTGCTTTAGAATTGGAAAGAGCAAGTCTTCCGAAGGTAGTACTACCACAGTTTCTTCATTTATCAAGTTTTTCTCTAAAATATTACTTATAGTATAAACTTGTCCGTGTCTATCAGGACATTCATAAATTTTGATAGAAGGTTCATTTTCTTCAGAAACACTATTATCGTAAATCCATCGGCAAAAATAGCCTGATGTTTGCTCTTTTTCGAAAATATTTTTTATATTTTCTATGATTTTTTGTTCTGCCTTTGTTAAACCGAAAAATCCACATAATAGTAACAAATCTACTTTCATTAATGTATCAAAATTAAGTTGTTCTGCAACTTTTCTATACTTGAAAGCTCTGGTTGATAGTTTTTCTTTTTCAAGCATTAGATAAAATGCATCGTATATTTTTGATAGGGAACTGTAAAAACTAATCCATGATTCATAATGTTTCAATTTTTGAGCGCTAACATTTTCAATATAGAGTTCTTCAAAAGCTTCGAAAATTTTAATGCCAAAGGGATAAAATTTTTCAAAATCACTGAATAGATTTTTTTGTTCAAAATCATCATTAAAGGCAGGGAATTTTTGAAATAATTCATATATTAGATATACACTTTCAATGATAGAGAGATTTTTAAATTCAGGGAAAATTCTCTCAAAGGTTTGTTCTATAAACTCATCCATTGATAAAACATGAGGAGGAAAGAAACTTTTTCTAATCCTATCCTTCATGTATTTTAAAAGAAAGTGTTTTGGTCTTTTATTTGGGAAAATTATGGTTATGCGAGAGTAATCTGAGTTATCTTTATTCTTAGAAATTAAATATTCTGTAATTTTCTCTACCATATTTTCTTTAGGAGATAATGAAAATGTTTCCATTTCAATCAATTCATACCCTCTTTAATTTGTTTTTATAGGAAAAATAAATTAATCCCTCTAATTTTTTATTAGGATATATTTCTCCTAAAAGTTCTAAATATTTGCTTATTTGCTCTAAAGCTTTTTCTTCATCTGAAGTAGCACCAAATTTGAATTCTAAAAGTGTAATTTTATCCCTATCAACCACCAATCTATCAACTCTATAGAGATTACCCTCATTGTCTACAATCTCTTTTTCTGTAAAGACTTCTCTGCCTTCTAATGGCATAAAGTACTGTTTCAGTTTTTGATTTTTTAGAATACTCATTATAATTTCAAGAATTTGCTCAACATCAAATAAGCTTTTTAGTTCAAAATTCAATTTTTCAATTTTTTCCTTTATTCCCTCTATTAGAATTTCCTCATTGTCATAATCAACATAAATTATTGTTGAAATAATTTTATGTAAGAAATCTCCTCGTTTTATTTCCTGAGTATTTTTAGCCTCATTTCTATATGAATAATCTTTTGATAACAAAGCTGTATCTGAAATTAAATGTCTAATTTCAAAAGATGGGTCTTCATAATCTTTTTTTTCATCTTGAATTTTTGCAATATATTTCTCTTCAGGAGTGTTTATTTTAAAAAGACATTTTACTACATCATTTTTGTTCGGACAAGGTTTACTATCCTCTTTTTTCTTTTTTTTGCATGGAATAGCAATATATAGAGTATCCTTTGCTCTTGTTAGAGCTACGTAAAGTTTATTTAGTGTCTCAGCGTAATTTCTATTATAAGATTCCTCTCTAATATCTTTTAAGTCTTCAGAATAGACGTTGTCTAAAGCTTTTTTGTGTGGTAATCTCAAAAATTCACCATTATGAAATATAATTTTGTCAGGGTCTATACTATCCATATCAGTCCACAATACAACAGCAGGGAATTCAAGTCCCTTTGCCTTATGAACTGTCATTAGAGTTATAGCATCTTTTCCAAAGGGTTTACTTGTATCCCAAAAGGTTAAATCCTCGTCACCACTTGTTTCATAAAATTCAATGAAATTCTTCAATCCACCACCATTTCCCTCAAAAGAAAGTAATATTTCTAAAAATTTAATTAGAGCTCCTTGTTCTTCTGGGAAGACTTCAAATAGTCTAAATCTGTTATATATTTCACTTACAAGATCGTAGAGGGGTAAATATCCTACTTTCTTTAATAATTCTTCAAAAAAGGCTTCCCAAATTTGGGGAAATTGTTCTCTAAATTTAATATAGTATGGCTTTTCATCAAAATTTTTATGTTTATAAATATTGCAGGAAAAAAGAAAGTTTTCTAAATCGGTAAGCCAGGTTTCATGAAACTTTTTACAATTTCTCTTAGCAATTTCTCCAAGTAAAAAAGTAGAAAAAGAGAAATTATCTAAAGGGGAATGAAGAAATTTTAATAAAAAGATTAATTCTGAAATTATTTTCCTATTTCTTATATCAAGGCTGCTGTAGGAAATAAAATCTATTCCTTTTTCATTTAACCATGTACTAAGCTGATTTATTGTATCATTCTTGAAAGCTAAAACTGCAATGTTTCTATTTGAAAAACCATGTTCTTTTTTAAGTTTTTCTATTAAATTAATGAAGGATTCTTTTTGTATCTCCTCCATTTCCTCTTTATATTCAATTCTTTCAATTTTAACAAATCCTAAATCCTTTAAATCCTCTCTTGCATCCTGTTCACAATCATAAAGCCCTGATAAACCTAAAGGTAAAGGAATATCCTCCTTACAAAAAATCTCCTTTTTTTTAGATTCTTTTTGTAAATATTCTTTGAGTTCTTTTTTGAAAAACTCCTTAACAAAATCGAGAATTTTCTTGCCTGAACGATAGTTCTGCTTTAGATTTTGAATTTTATATTTTTCAACAGAGGGAATCTGTTTTGGTTTTTCGGCTTCCCTAATTAAATTTACCATTATGGAGTAGTCAGCACCTCTAAAACCATATATAGCTTGTTTAGTATCACCTACTAATAGAAGGCTCCCTCCTTCTGAAAGAGAATTTTCAATGAGAATTTTTAGGTTTTGCCATTGTACTGGCGATGTATCTTGAAATTCATCTATGAAATAATGATAAATTCTTTCACCAAGTTTTATATATATTTCAGGAATTGATAGATAAGCTATTTTTTCTCTTATAAGTTGATTAATATCTTCTATGAAAATTTTTTGTTCTTTTATTTTTAGATTACGTAAAGTTTCTTCAAAACTTAAAAATACCAGGATATATGGAATCATATATGTCTTCGAGTAATAATTGACATAAATTGCAGATGCTTTTTTGAGATCTTCCCATAGAATCTTTAATTCGTCAGTTGGATTAGATATGGGAATTTTATTAAAAGTAGCATCAAATATTTTATTATAGTGTTCATTCATGATACTTTCTAATATCTGAGGTAAATTCCTGTTTTTGTGAAAACTTAGGCCACTTTTTTGAGCTTCGGTGTAAAATCTCGTAGCTACATTCTTTAGATTATTTTTTGCTTTTTCAAATTCATTAAGACAATATCTAATTTTCTGAATAGTATTCTCCTCTAATCTATCTGTGCTTTTAGATGTAATCCTATGCAAATTTTTCAATTCTTTAAATATCTTTTTGCTTGGATTCCATGGATAGCTGGAATCTGATGAAAGCGTATCTTCAATAAATTCAATCAGTTGCATAAATGAGTAGGTTAATGCTGATTTTTCATTAAATCTACCTAAAAAGATTTCAAAGGCACGCTTTAAAAAATTTTCATTATTCATGAGAATATCAAAATCTCCAGGATAACCAAATTTTAATGCTTCAGCCTTGAATATTTTTGTTAAAAAACTATCTATGGTTCTTACTTGAAATTCTGAGTAATTATTAAGAATGCTATTTATGACATGCTCAGATTTTTGCTTTATTTCCTCGACAGAAAGCCCGAGATGTTCAAATTCTTTCAGAGCATCATCTTTGCCAAAATAGAGAGCTTTGAGCCACTCAATAATTTTTTCCTTTATTTCTATTGCAGCATTGTTAGAAAAAGTTATGGCAAGGATATTTTTTAGGTTATTATGTTTTATTGAATCGGAAAGCAAGAACTCAACATAGGTCTTGGTGAGAAAATAGGTTTTTCCACTTCCCGCTGATGCTTTTACAATTGTTAGATAGGGAAATTTTCTCTTTTCAGTCATTTTTAATAACTCTTAATTTAATTATACACACCAGTAGTGCCAGATGTATAGCTTTATATATTTTAGAAAGTTCCATCATATAAATTTCAATGAAAAGCTGAGAAATAGTTAAGTCATATAGAGATTATTAAGGAGATTTACTTTTGGAATTGATTTGAAATTTAATGCCGAAGGCGGGACTCGAACCCGCACGGGTTTCCCCACACGCCCCTCAAACGTGCGTGTCTACCAGTTCCACCACTTCGGCTAATTATAATAATAGCAAGAAATAATCCAGAATTTCAACTGTTGCCTCATTTAAAATGATAAAGATATGCATAAAAAATTTCTCTTCCCTTTTATAATTATTTCCTTAGATTTTCTTGCCTATTCTTTTAGTAAAACTTTCTCTAATAGATTATCCTATTTTTGAGCTTGATTAAATGTTTTCTCTTAGAGGCTTGTATTTTCGTTTAGATTTCTTATTTGAGAAAACGACTACTTTTCATTTAGATTTTTGATGAGGCAATTCGACCTCTTGATTTAAGAATTAAATAATTATATACTTTACCTAATGGATTTAATTGCACTCTTAGGATTAATAATAGGTATTAGTGCTATTATTGTAGGAAATCTCGTTGAAGGAGGCACTACAGGGCACTTAGTTCAACTTGCTGCTGCAATCATTGTATTTGGAGGTACTTTAGGAGCAGTTCTTCTGAGTTTTTCCTTAAAGGATTTAAAAATTGCTATTAACTCACTAAAGTTAATCTTTTTTAATAAAAAACTTTCCTATGAAGATACAATTGATACAATACTTGAGTTGCTTGTTCTTGCCAGACGAAGAGGACTTTTAGCTTTGCAAAACGAGTTGGAAAATGTCAAAGACCCCTTTCTAAAAAGAGGTCTTACATATATCATTGATGGATTAAGCGGTGATTTAATAAAAGAGGCATTAGAAAGAGAAATATTAGCTTATGAAGATATGATGAAAAGGGCATCAAAGGTTTTTGAATCAGCCGGAGGTTACGCACCCACAATAGGAATTATTGGAGCAATCTTAGGATTAATACATGTTCTAAAAAATGTAACAGACCCTACGAAGATAGGTATTGGTATAGCTACTGCTTTCGTTGCGACAATATATGGAGTCGGTTCTGCTAATCTTTTATTTATTCCAATTAGTAAGCGTATTATTAATAAAATCGAAGAAGAAGTTATTCTTATGGAACTAATGATAGAGGGTATTCTTGGTATAGAAGCTGGGATGAATCCATACTATTTGAGGGCTAAGTTAGAATCTTTCATTAGAGAAAGACAGAAAGAAAGAATATGAGGTTAAGAAAAAATTCCCCAAAAGAAGAAGATAATACTCATAGATGGTTAATCTCTTACTCTGACTTTCTAACTCTGTTATTTACTTTTTTTGTTGCTCTTTTTTCACTATCTACAATGGATTTATGGAAAGCAGAAAAATTTACAGGTTCTTTAAGAAAAGCTTTTAAAGTAATAGACGAACCTATACCCTTTGAAGAAGACAGAAACAAAGCTGTAATTGAAGATTTAAAAAAGCTCCTAAACGACATATCAGGAGCGGAAGTCAAATCAGATATTAGAGGTATTATAATTAATCTTCCAAGTTCTCTATTATTTGATTCAGGTTCTGCTCAACTCAAACAGGAATCAATAGATGTTTTAAAGAGAATTACAGAATACTTTAGAACTTTTCCAAACAAAATCTTAATTGAAGGACATACTGATAATATACCCCTCTCCTCCAATGCAATTTACAAATCAAATTGGGAGTTATCAGCAGCGAGAGCTTCTTCAGTTTTACATTTTTTAATTCAAATGGGGCTTTCTCCCGATAGATTTACAATAGCTGGATATGGTGAATATAGACCCATAGAGTCAAATGAAACTGCTGAAGGAAGAGCTAAAAACAGAAGAGTTGAACTTATAATTTTACGATAATTATAATAGAAAGAATAATTTCGGAGAGAATTAAATGAGAGAATTTTCAAGAGTTGAGGCATATATACCTTTAGGTATAAGAGTTTTATCAGAAACAGAGAAAGGTAGGGTTAAAGCAAGACTCTCTGGAGACATAACCTTTATAATGACAAAACCTGCTGAAGAACCCTCTGATAGAGCCCTTGCAGAATGGTTAAAAATCATAAATCAAAAAATTGATTTTCTTATTAGTTTAATAACCATGGAACAGCAGGGATTTTCTTCTTTACCCTTAAATAAAGTAGATATAAGTGGTGGAGGAATGAGTTTTCTGTCAGACTATCCTTATGAAACAGGAGATTTATTAGAATTAAAAATGGTCATAGAGAATCCTGCTCCCTTAGCACTTTATGTTTATGGAGAGGTTGTTAATTGTGAAAGAATGGAAAATGTTTTTAAAATTGGTGTAAAATTTGTCAATATAGATGAAGAAGTTAGAGACCAGATAGTAAAATTTGTTTTTCATAGACAAAGACAAATTATAAGACAAAAGAGGGAATTATAAATGCTCGTCATTGTCGGAGCAATAGTAGTAACAAGCTCGGTTATTGGTGGATACATCTTAGCACACGGTAATTTATCCGTTCTATTTCAACCAGCAGAAGTATTAATAATTTTTGGTGCGGCTTTAGGCGGATTACTAATAATGTCGCCAATGCATGTTTTAAAAAGCGTTATAAAAGGAACAATTAAGACTATTACAGGTGGGGGTGCATATTCAAAAAAAGACTATTTAGAAACTTTATTATTACTAACAGAAATTTTTACTAAAATAAGAAAAGAAGGATTAATATCAATTGAACAGGATGTTGAAGAACCACATAATAGTACTATATTTTCTAAATATCCTAAATTTTTAAAAAATCACCATGCATTAGGACTGCTCACAGATACACTTAGAACTGTAATGACAACAACAGTGTCTCCATATGAATTAGAAAGTATACTTGATAGTGAATTAGAAACCTTGCATGAATCAGAGTTATCGCCCGCTAAAAATTTAAATACTGTAGCAGAGTCTTTACCAGGATTGGGAATTGTAGCTGCGGTTTTAGGAGTTATAATAACTATGCAGAAGATAAAAGAACCACCAGAGGTATTAGGACATAGTATTGGTGCAGCTTTGGTAGGAACATTTCTCGGAGTCTTGATGTGTTATGGTTTTGTAGGCCCACTTGCAAAAAAACTTGAAACGAATGTGCATGAAGAAAGAGAATATCTTCTGATGATAAAATCTGCATTAGTTTCCTTTGTAGGAGGTGCAGCTCCTCAAATAGCCGTTGAATTTGCCCGAAGAAGCATACCACCTCATTTAAGACCTTCTTTTCATGATTTAGAAGAAGCAATTAGGGCATTGAAGAGTGGCAGATAAATCCAAAACTACAGTAATAGTCAAAAAAATAAAGAAAACCCATGGTGAACATCATGGTGGAAGCTGGAAAGTGGCTTATGCTGATTTTGTAACAGCTATGATGGCATTTTTCCTACTTCTTTGGCTTATTACAATGGTTGAACCAGAAAAAAGAGCAGCTGTAGCTGATTACTTCAGAAATTTTAATCTCTTTCAACAGGCTGGAAGGTCATTTATGGAACAATCTTCAGCCATCCATAAAGATATAAAGACAACAGTTGAGCCAGTTACAGGACAGAATATGGCAGAGAGACTCAAAGAACAAATTAAGGAGGCAGTGGAACAAAAATTGAAAGAATTAAAAGATCATATAATGATTGAAACAGTAGAAGGTGGAGTGAGAATTCAAATTGTCGACCTTGAGGGTGAACCGATGTTTCCTTTGTCATCTTCTGTTCCTACTGAAAAGGCAAAGCAAATTCTGAAGGTAGTTGCTGAAAATATAAAAGACGAAAATGCTCGAATCGCGATTGAAGGACATACCGATGCAGTTCCTTTCAAAGGAGGCAAGATAACTAATTGGGAACTTTCCACTGAAAGAGCCTCTGCAGCAAGAAGAGAACTTGAACAAAACGGTGTAGACCCTGGTAAAATAGCAAGAGTTGTAGGTTATGCAGACACTATGCCTCTTTTGCAAGACAATCCTAAAGACCCTCGGAATAGAAGAATCAGCATAACCCTAATGTTTGAGAAGGGGCAAAAACCTTCAAACACAAACTTTATTCAGGGAAAACAAGGCTAAGAGCATTTTTAACTAATTTTATCTCTACAGGAGTTTTTCCGAAATAATCACCGTCAATCTGCACATGAGCATCTCCTGTTACTTTTAGAGTTTCTGTATTAAAATAATCTGTTTGCTTCATTCTTATGTGTGTTCCTAAAAATACTCCTAAAATTTGAAAAGTTAATCTCATTTTTGATTTTGTCTTAGACAGAAAAACTGAGAAAAAAGGAGATAATAAGTTCGTATCTGGCGCAATTTTAAAGCTTCCTCCATAGCATGAAGCTTTACTTACTACAGCAGTGTATGCCTTTCTGTAGTTTCCATTTTGTATTCTAAGTTCCTTAGGATTATAACTTAATAGAGTTTTAATTCCACTTAATATGTAAGCAATCTTTCTAAGGTATTTTTTCTTTTGAGGGTCTACATTATATACCGCAAGCCCATCAAAGCCTATTCCTGCCATGAGAATAAAAAATTTCTGTTTGTCTTTATTTTTTATTTTACCGAGATGAATTCTTTCAACTTTTCCATTGATAGCTAAATCTATAGCTTTTTCCATATCGTTGGGAATTTTTAATTCCTTTGCAAGAACAGAGGTTGTTCCCATAGGAAGTATGGCAAGAGGTATCTGTGAATGAGCTAAACCATTAATTATTTCGTTATAAGTTCCGTCTCCGCCAGCAGCAACAATGAGAATTCTATCTTTACTATTCTCTTTAATTCTTTTAGCAAATAATTCTCCATCTCCCTTCTTTTGGGTAAGAAATGTTTTAAAAGGAATTCCTTTGTTCTTTAGAATTAACTCAGCTTTTTGTATTTTTTTTAATGCACCACCACCTGCAATAGGATTGCCTATAAGAAAAATTTTATCGTATTTCATACTATTAATATTGGCTTCCTCTCAAGGTATTCTATTAAAGCTTCAATATCACAAGGTTTTTTTATGAAAAAGGCTCTTCCTCCAATATGTTGTCCTTTATTTTTAATATTGGTTATTCTCAAATATCCGAAATCTCTTGATGCAATATATCCGGTTGTGTAGTCTGGATTGTCAGAGATACAGAGTTCTGCAATTACATCATGATGGGATATAACCTTTGATGCAATTGTTAGAGCTTCAATTGTCCTCAGAGGCTGTGTTGAAATATTTCTTATTTTTCTTAAAATTCTAATTTTTTTACTCTTTTCCATCTGAATGCGTGATACTCTTACACCTCTTTCTTTGTCCTTTTCCAATCTTTCTCCTGTCAAGGCATCTATTAAAGTTGCTCCTCTCATATGGCAATTATTTATTACATAAAAGGCAATATTTATAGCTTTTTCAGAAATTCCTAAAGATTTTAATTTGTCCTTTATAAATTTAGAGGACTCATCAGTAGAATTAGATAAATAATTACTTATTGGCAGGACAGGGACTCTTTTAATTTCTTCATTTATTTTTTCTATTGTTAAGACAATTTTATCAGGCTTTCCCTTAGAATGTTCAAAAGCTCTTTTCAGATATTCCTTTAAAACTTTCTCTATCTGAAAATAATCATATATTCCCTCTGCACCCGAGATATGTTTTTCTTTGCTATTTTGTTTTTTTGATGCTCTCATTCTAACAGACCACACTGTCTACCTCAAGACCATGATTTTTTATGAAAAATAAATCATCACTGTAATGTCTTCCAGAGGTTGTAAGGTAATTTCCTGTCATCAATGCATTAGCACCAGCAAGAAAAATCCAGGATGAGAAATCTCCAAGCAAGGGTCTTCCTCCACATATTCTTATGTCTGTTTCAGGTAGTATCAATCTAAAGAGTGCAATTATCCTTAAAGCCTCCATTGGACTTAGAGGTTCTTTATTTCCCAGTGGAGTGCCAGGAATAGGAGTGAGAAAATTAATAGGAACAGAATCTACCTTTATTTTTTGAAGAAATTTTGCCATTTCAACTCTATCGTTCCATGACTCACCCATGCCAAAAATACCTCCAGAACAGATTGAAAGTCCTGCTTTCTTAGCATATTCAAGAGTTTTCACCTTGTCAGAAAACTTATGAGTTGTACATATCCTATTGAAAAAACTCTCAGAGGTTTCTATGTTGCAATGAAGTCTTTCAAGTCCTCTATCTTTTAAGTAAAGAATATCATCATATTCTAAAAGTCCTAAAGATGCACAGCTATGCATTTTTGATTTTTTTATTTCTTCTACATAGTCTCCAATTAATTTTAACTCTTTCTTTAAAGGCTTTCTTCCGCTAATTACAATAGAAAATCTTTTTACTCCATATTTTTCTGCCTCAAAAGCTTTTTCCACTATTTCCTCTTTCTTTATTAAAGGATATACTTGAACATTAGTTTTGTATCTTGATGATTGCGAACAAAATATACAATCCTCAGAACATAGTCCACTTTTTGCATTTATTATTGCGCATAATTCAATCTTGTTACCTTTGTGTCTTGTCCTTAATAAATTAGCTTCTTGTAGAAGCGAATAAATATCAACTTTTTCTATATTCTTAATAAAATCTTCCAAATAACCTCCATTGAAGAAATAATTTTTACCACTTATTTCTCAATTATTTTTTTATATCTTAAATCTCTGAGAATAATTTTCCTGCTCTTTACAGCAATAAAGGAAAGAAATAACAGGAATAGCAAAATAAATACTCGAGCTATAATTTTTGTTGGCTCGTCGGCAAATATTATACTACTAAAATCCTTTATCACCCAAAAATACAAAATTAATGACAAAAAGATCGGTGATACAAAAGCTATTATATAAACAAAAGCTTTTGGTAACTTAATTGAAGTATTCTGAATGAGTTCATTGTAAAAGTTGTTTATGCCAAATATCCATACAAATACAATTATCTCAATCAAACCAAATACAAGAAGCATGACACATCCTGCCCAGAAATCAACTTCATCTATAAAATTAGGCATAAAGGCAGAAAAGTGCGCTCCTATTATAACTAAAATCATTGATACACTAACAGCCTTTGAGTGTTCCCATTTCATTTCATCTTCAAATAGAGCAATTAATGGCTGAATTAGTGCTAAAGAAGAAGTAAGGGCAGCAAGAAAAAGCAAAAGGAACCATATAAAAGCAATAAGCCATCCCCATGGTAAGTTCATGAGAACAGCAGGCATTGTCATAAATCCCAGCCTGAAGGTTCCTTCCTTTGCAAGTTCTGGAATTGCAATGGCTGAAAACATAGCAAAGGCAGCTGGTATAGCAATAGAAGCACCTATTATGACCTCTATAAATTCATTAATACCCGCAGTCCATAATCCTGCTTTGACAACATCTTCCTTAGGTTTAACATAACTTGCATAAACAGCTATGGCTCCCATACCTAAAGAAAGGGTAAAGAATATCTGCCCAGAGGCTTCAATCCAAACTTTTGGGTTTGAGATACCAGAAAAGTTTAGATTATAAATAAACTTTAAGCCTTCAAGTCCTGACCAATCTTTTGTAGATAGAGATATAATACCGAGTAAAATACCGAAAATAATTATTGAAGGCATTCCAATTTTTGCTGTAATTTCTATGCCTTTTACAATCCCCCTCTGTAGTATAAGCCAGTTTATAACTATTGTAATCAAAAGAAAAATATAAGCAATAATAGAAGGGGATGTATAGGCTCTGAAAAATTCCACATAGGGTTTTACTGCCTCCTGTGGATTTGTAGTAGAAATAGGTATAGGCATTTGTTTAAAAAGTGAAAGAAAGGCAAAACCCAGTGTCCATGATTCAATGTAAATATAATACATACATATTAAAACGGGTATTGCAACGCCTATGGAACCTAAAATTCTTGCCCAGTTACTGTGATTAAAGAAGAGACCTAAAATTCCTGTCATAGAACCATGTCCGTGTTTACCAGCAAATCTTCCAATAATCCATTCAATAATCATTAAGGGTAATCCCATTAGCAGGAAAGCTATAAAATAGGGAACCATAAAGGCTCCTCCCCCATATAGAGCAGCCTTAGAGGGAAATCTTAAAATATTTCCAAGTCCTACAGCATTACCTGCTGTGGCAAGAATAAGACCTAATCTTGATTTCCATTTCTCTCTATTTGCCATGTTATTTATTATAATCATTATTTTAGCTCAATAAAAGAGAATATTTTAAGTTATAATAATTAATGCAGTTTGAGGCAAAATGGATAGCCTGGGAAATAACAAGGAGATGCAATCTTAAATGCATTCATTGCAGGTCATCCTCAGAAGAGGTTGTAAGGGAACACCCAGATCCCACAAAGGAAGAGTGTTTTAGAATAATTGATGATATAACATCCTATGCCAAGCCTGTTATGGTTCTTACAGGTGGAGAACCACTCTTGAGAGAGGATTTTTTTGATATCGCAGATTATGGTCGCAGGAAAGGTTTAAGAGTATGTCTTGCTACTAATGGAACACTTGTTAATGAAGAGATTTGTAAAGAACTCAAAAAAATAGATATAAAGATGGTATCTCTTAGCCTTGACGGGCCGAATGAAAAGATGCATGATGATTTTAGAAAACAAAAGGGAGCCTTTCAAGGAACAATAAACGCTGCTAAGTTGTTAGAACAATATGACATACCTTTTTTAATAAACTCTTCATTTACAAAGAGAAATCAAGAAACAATTCCGCAAGTTTATAAATTAGCAAAGGAGCTTGGAGCAACTGCCTGGTATATGTTTATGATAGTACCAACAGGCAGAGCAGAAGAACTTCTAAATGAATTAATAAGCCAAGAAGACTACGAAAAAATTCTTAACTGGCACTATGATATGGAAAAGGATGAAAAGGATATTCTTGTAAGACCTACCTGTGCACCACAGTATTACAGAGTTATTTTTGAAAGGTCAAAAAAAGAGGGTGAAAAATTTGAAAGAAGGTCTCTTAAGTTTTCCACAGGTGGAGCTAAAGGCTGTGTAGCAGGCCAGCTTATATGCTTCATAAATGTGGATGGAGACGTGATGCCTTGTAGCTATTTCCCTTTACCTGCAGGGAATATAAAAAAACAGCCGTTTAAAGAAATATGGGATAATTCAGAACTTTTCAATAATCTAAGGAACTTTTCTACCTATAAAGGACGTTGCGGAGTATGTGAATATGTAAATGTATGTGGAGGATGCAGAGCAAGAGCATATTGTTTAAGGGATGATTATATGGAAGAAGACCCTTACTGTAAATATGTACCGCGGAGAGCCAAATGAAAGATGTTTTCCTCAAGGCCTGCAAAGGCATTAGAAGTGAGTATACGCCTGTATGGTTTATGAGACAAGCAGGAAGATATATGCCTGAGTATCAGAAAATCAGGCAAAAATATGATTTTCTCACCATGTGCAGAACGCCTGAGATAGCAGCAGAGGTGACATTACAACCTGTAAAAATATTAGAAGTTGATGCAGCAATTCTTTTTTCTGATATATTGATACCCCTTGAAGCTATGGGTATTGAAATAGAATTCTTAGAAGATAAAGGACCTAAGGTTTCGCCAACAATTAGAAAATCTGCTGATCTTGTCTTTTTAAGAGAAATAGACCTTGAAAAAGTAAATTATGTTTTTAGTGCAATAAAACTTCTGGTTAAAGAACTTTCCGTACCTCTAATAGGTTTTGCAGCTTCACCCTTTACCCTCGCCACATATATTATTGAAGGAGGTTCAACAAAGGAGTTTGTAAATACCAAAAGATTTATGTTTTCAGAATCAGATTCTTTTCACAAATTGATGAGCCTGTTTACAGAGGCAACATTTAAGTACCTTGCTCAACAGATAAAAGCCGGGGTGCATGCGGTTCAGATTTTTGATACATGGGCTGGAATTTTATCTCCCTTTGATTATGAAATATTCGTAAAACCCTATGTTAAAGAGCTGATTAAAGGCATAAAAAATGTTCCAATTATTTATTTTTGTTCTAATACATCAGGGCTTGCCAATCATTTAAAAGATATAAATGCCGATGTTTTAAGTATTGATTGGAGAATTGATATCAAAGATGCTACTTTGTTATTCAATAATCAACCTTTGCAGGGTAATCTTGACCCTTTAACACTTCTTGGAACAGAAGAAGAGCTCTTTAAGAGAGCAAAGAAAATTTTAGTAGACGGAAATCTTGCAAAAGCTCATATTTTCAATCTGGGACATGGCGTAAACATTAATACATCAGTTGACAGGCTAAAAAAATTAGTTGATTTTGTACATGAATTTAAAATTATGGAGGCTTAACAATGCTTAAAATAGGGGTTTTAGCATCAGGAAGAGGGTCAAATTTTCAGGCAATTATTGATGAAATTGAAGCTGGTAGAATTCCCGCTAAAATAGAAATTCTTATTGTGGATAATTCTAATGCTTACGCAATTGAAAGAGCTAAAAAACATGGGATTCCTTATCAGTATATTAATCCAAAGGAATTTAAAACCAAGGAAGCTTTTTATGAAAAAATAAGAGATGAACTCCTTTCAAAACGAGTAGAACTTATTGTATTAGCTGGATTTATGAGAATAGTTAAAAAGCCTTTGCTTGATGCATTCCCTAATAGAATCATGAATATCCACCCTGCCCTTCTTCCTTCTTTCCCTGGACTTCATGGACAAAAGCAGGCAGTTGACTATGGTGTTAGAATTAGCGGTTGTACAGTGCATTTTGTGGATGAAGGAGTTGATTCAGGTCCTATAATAATTCAGGCTGCTGTTGCTGTCCATCCTGATGATACTGAGGATAGTCTATCTGAAAGGATTCTCAAACTGGAACATAAAATTTTTCCAGAAGCTATAAGACTTTTTGCAGAAGGAAGACTTGAAGTTCATGGTAGGAAAGTAAAGATTAAGGATTACCAATTACCTACTATATTTTTTACTAATCCAGAGATCAGATAATGACAAAACCAAACATTAAAAAACAGACGGTTAGACCTACTCCTGCTATTGTGAGAAAAGCGATATTCGATATTATTAGAGATTTAGAAGGAAAAACTTTTATTGATATTTATGCTGGAAAAGGTTTTGTAGGAATTGAGGCTTTAAACAAAGGAGCTAAGGAAGTTATTTTCGTTGAAAGAGATCCTGTACTTTGTACTTTCATCAAAAATTCTTTACAGAAAAAGAATTTAATTGAAAGAGCAAAAGTTTATAACTTAGATGCTATTGTCTTTCTAAAAGATACAGAAGTTCAATATGATATAATTTTTGCCGATCCTCCTTATGAATCTGGTGAGCTTGAGAGAATATTCAACATATTTGAGAAAAAAAATCTTTTAAAACAAGAAGGAGTTTTAATAATTCAACACTATAAAAATGAATCAATACGAGAAAAATTAAAAGACTTAAAGATTCAAAAATGCTACAGATATGGAGATACTCTCTTAACAATCTATAGGAGGGAAAAATGAAAATTGGAGTATATCCAGGGACATTTGATCCTATAACAAATGGTCATCTGGATGTGATTAAAAGAGCTTTAAAAATATTTGATCAGTTAATTGTAGCAGTAGCTATATCAAGTTATAAAAAATCTCCTATTTTTTCTATTGAAGAAAGATTAAATTTTATAAGGGAATCTGTAGGAGAGCTGGAAAATTTAAAAATAGAAGCCTTTGATGGATTACTTGTTAAGTTTGTTAAACAAAAAGGTGCTGTGGCAATTATAAGAGGATTGAGAGCTGTATCTGATTATGAATTCGAGCTTCAGCTTGCCCACGCAAACAGAAGACTTTATAGAGATATTGAAACTGTTTTTCTAATGCCAAGTGAGGAATTCTCGTTTCTATCCTCAAGTCTTGTTAAAGAGATTGTATACTTTGGAGGCTCTGTAAAAAGTCTGGTTCCTCCTGTTGTGGAAAAAGCTCTGAGACAGAAATTTCAGAAATAACCCTTAGAAGGAAATTTTTAGCATGAGTTATTCCTCCATCAAGATAAATTGCTCCTATCAATGCTTCTAAAGCATCAGCAAGAATGGATTCTTTATTCTCTCCTCCACTTAACCTTTCTCCTTTACCAAGTAATATAAACTTACCAAGAAAAATCTTTCTTGATAGGATGGAGAGAAACTTCTTGCTTATGAGAAAGGCTCTTATTTTGGACATTTCTGCCTCATTTAATTCAGGTTTAATATTGTAAAGGTAATCGGATATTACAAAACCAAGCACTATATCACCCAGAAACTCAAATCGTTCATTAGAGATTAAGTAATTTTCATTGGCATAGGAACTATGAGTTAATGCCTGAGTCAGAAGGTATGGTTTACTGAATTTATATCCTATTATATTTTCAACTTCCTGAAAATTTTCTGAATATAAGGGAAGCATTGGTTCCGCCAAAACCAAAGGAGTTTGTCATAGCATAATTTATTTCTTTTTTTCTCATTTTATATGGCACATAATCGAGGTCACATTCAGGGTCTGGATTATCAAGATTTATTGTAGGAGGAACAACATTTTCATAGATACTCAAAATTGTAAAAATAGCTTCTACTCCGCCCGCCGCACCAAGGAGATGGCCAGTCATAGATTTAGTTGAAGTTACACACAGTTTATATGCATGTTCTCCAAAAACTGTTTTTATAGCTTGAGTTTCAAGTTCATCTCCTTGTTTTGTTGCAGTGCCATGAGCATTGATGTAGTCAACCTCCTTAGGATCAATTCCTGCATCATTTAGAGCCATCTTCATACATCTCGCACCGCCTTCACCCTCACGTGCAGGTGCTGTTATGTGATAAGCATCGGAACTCATTCCATATCCTATAAGTTCTGCATAAATTTTAGCTCCGCGATTAAGAGCGTGTTCCAATTCTTCAAGGATTATTATCCCTGCTCCTTCACCCATTACAAAACCATCTCTGTCAACATCAAAAGGTCTGCTTGCTTTTTCAGGTTCATCGTTTCGAGTAGAAAGAGCTCGCATAACTGAAAATCCAGCAACTGCCATAGGTGTAATAACTGCTTCTGCTCCTCCTGCAATAATTATATCTGCATCTCCGTACTCAATCATTCTGAAAGCTTCACCAATTGCATGATTTCCAGATGCACAGGCTGTAGTAACTGCTAAATTAGGTCCTTTAAGTCCATATTTTATTGAGACCTGACCTGCAGCAAGATTAATTATTACCATTGGTATAAAAAAAGGACTTACTCTTTTCCAACCTTTTTCAAGTGCCAATTTGTGATAATATTCAATAGCTGGCAGTCCACCCATCCCAGAACCTATAACTACACCTATTTTTTCTGGATTCTCCTTATCAATTCTTAATCCTGAATCTTCAAGTGCCATCTGGGTAGCAGCAATGGCAAAATGGATAAATCTATCCATCTTTTTTACTTCTTTTGGTTCAATATAGTTAGTCGGCTCAAAACCCTTAACTTCAGCAGCTATTTTTACAGGATAAGTGTCAGTATCAAATTGAGTAATATAGCCTACTCCTGATTTACCTTCAAGAATTGCCTGCCATGAGGATTTAACATCAAGACCGAGCGGGGTCACAGCCCCCAACCCGGTAATAACAACTCTTCTTTTAGACATATTTAATTATGCCTGGCCTGTTTTATTCTTAATGTAGTCGATAGCATCTTTTACTTTGCTGATTTTCTCAGCATCTTCATCTGGGATTTCGATACCGAAAGCTTCTTCAAAAGCCATGACAAGTTCTACAGTATCAAGAGAGTCTGCTCCGAGATCCTCAACGAATGAAGACTCTGGCGTTACTTGTGAAGGATCAACTCCAAGCTGCTTTGATATAATTTCTTTTACTTTTTCTTCTACCATTACTTACCTCCTTTGTTTTCGTTTTTTACATGTACATTCCGCCATTTACATGAATAACCTGACCGGTTATGTATCCGGATTCTGGTAATGCTAAGAATATTATAGCATTTGCTACATCCTGAGTTGTTCCAAATCTTGAAAGAGGGATCATTCTTAACATCTCTTCCTTTACTTTATCGGGCAATTTGTCTGTCATAGCTGTCTGAATAAATCCTGGAGCTACTGCATTCACTGTTATGCCACGAGATGCATATTCCTTTGCAATAGTTTTTGTCATTGCTACAAGTCCTGCCTTTGAAGCAGAATAATTTACCTGGCCAGCATTTCCTATAAAAGCTACAACAGAGGCAATATTTATTATTCTACCATATTTTATTTTTGACATGACCTTTACTGCCTCACGAGAACACAAAAATGCGCCTTTAAGATTAATATTCAATACTGCATCCCATTCTTCATCTTTCATTCTTATAAGAAGATTATCTCTTGTTATTCCCGCATTATTTACAAGTATTTCCACTTTTTCGAATTTTTTCACAGCTTCTTCAAATAGAACCTTAACATCTTCAGGCTTTGAAACATCTGCTTTAACTCCAAGGGATGCGACTCCAAATTGTTCTTTTATTTCCTCTGCAGACTCTTTAGCAATGCTCTCATCTATATCAACTATAACTACATTAACTCCTCTTTTGGCAAACTCTTCTGCGGTAGTTCTACCTATTCCTCTTGCTGAACCAGTAATGATTGCTGTCTGCCCTTTCATATATAAATCCTCCTGTTTTTAAAACTCTGAAAATCAAATTATAAAAAAATTTTATTGAAAAATTCCACTTTTCTTATTTCAACAAAAATATTATGACTTTTAATAATAAATCATTTGAAAAATAAAGGGTTGATATGGTATTCTTTAACTTATGTCAAAGGATTATAAGGAAACTTTAAATCTGCCTCAGACAAATTTCCCTATGAAAGCTAATCTTGCAGAAAAAGAGCCTCAGATACTTAAATTTTGGCAGGATAATAAAATTTATGAAAACCTTCAGTCTAAAAATCAAAGAGATAGCAAGGGGCAGTTTATCCTTCACGATGGTCCTCCCTATGCAAATGGCCATATTCATATTGGCCATGCTCTAAATAAAATACTCAAAGATATAATTGTTAAATATCATTCCATGATTGGTCAATACAGCCCCTTTGTTCCAGGCTGGGACTGTCACGGACTTCCCATTGAACTTCAAGTAGATAAATCTTTGGGTAAAGATAAGGAGAATGTTGATATTTTTAAAAAAAGGAAGCTGTGCAGAGAATATGCTGAAAAGTTCATAAATATACAGAGAGATGAATTTATCCGCCTCGGCGTTTTTGGCTACTGGGATAGTCCTTACATTACTATGTCCAATGAGTATGAGGCAACAATTGTAAGAGAATTTCTTAGCTTTGTCAAAAATGGCTATGTATATAGAGGTAAAAAACCTGTTTACTGGTGTCCTTCTTGCATAACTGCTCTTGCTGATGCAGAGGTTGAATATGCAGAGAAAGAGTCACCTTCTATATTCGTTGCCTTCGAAGTAATTGATAGAGACAAATTACCAGTTAAAGATGAACCCCTCTACATTGTTATATGGACAACAACTCCCTGGACATTGCCTGCTAATTTAGCCTTAGCAGTTCATCCTGAACTTGATTATGTAGGATTAAAAAGCTCAAAGGGTGTGATTATTGTTGTAAAAGAAGCAATTGAAAATCTGAAGGATAAAATAGATATTGACGAAAATCCAATTTTTGTAATAAAAGGTTCTACTCTTGAAGGCGTCAAAGCAAAACATCCCTTTATTGATAGAACTTCAAAAGTTCTAACAGCAGACTTTGTGGAAACTGGGGAAGGTTCTGGTGTAGTTCACATAGCACCTGGACACGGTATGGAAGACTATGAACTTGGACTTAAGCATGGACTTGAAATTTATGCTCCTGTAGATGACAGAGGAAGATTTACTAATGAGGTTTCCTATTTTGCCAAGCAGAATGTTTTTTATGCAAACAAAGAGATTATTGAACTTCTTAAAGAAAAAGGGTTACTTCTCTGGGAAGGGAAAATAACACATTCCTATCCTCATTGCTGGAGATGCAAAAAACCTATAATTTTCAGGGCAACAACCCAGTGGTTTATATCAATGAGGCACGATAATCTCAGAGAGAGAGCTTTAGAAGAAATAGATAGAGTTAGATGGATTCCCTCGTGGGGAAGAGAAAGAATATACTCAATGGTGGAAAGAAGACCAGACTGGTGTTTATCTCGTCAGCGTAGTTGGGGTGTCCCTATAACTCTTTTTGTATGCAAAAACTGCGAATATGTGATAAAAGAAGAAAAGCTTTTTGAAAAAGTAATAGAACTTGTTCAAAAAGAAGGCTCTGATGTATGGTTTAAACTTAATCTCGAAGAAATTCTTCCAGACTATTCATGCCCTAAATGTGGTTCGAAGGAATTTCAGAAAGAGAGAGATATTCTTGATGTATGGTTTGACTCAGGTGTTAGCCATGCCGCAGTTCTTGAGAGAGACCCGAGACTCAGTTGGCCTGCTGATATGTATCTTGAAGGTAGTGACCAGCACAGAGGTTGGTTCCAGAGTTCTCTGATCGCCTCACTGGGTAATAAAGGAAAAGCCCCCTATAAAATTGTTCTTACTCATGGTTTTACAGTAGATGGGCAAGGAAGAAAGATGTCTAAATCTCTCGGAAATGTTATTGCACCACAGGAGATTATTAAGGTTAATGGTGCAGATATTGTAAGATTGTGGGTGTCTGCAGAGGACTACAGAGATGATATAAAACTTTCAAAGGAAATATTATCAAGGCTTACTGAAGCTTACAGAAAAATTAGAAACACCCTTCGTTATCTATTAGGAAATATCTATGACTATGACGGTAAAGATTATTCAAATTATCTTCTTGAGATAGATAGATGGGCAATGCTTAAGCTTCAAAAATTGATAAAGAAAGTTAGGAAAGCTTATGAGGAATTCGAGTTTCATCAGGTATTTCACGCAGTACATAACTTCTGCGTTACAGACATGAGCGCCTTTTATCTTGACATATTAAAAGACAGGCTTTATACGTTCAAAAAAGATAGCCCTGAAAGAAAAGCAGCTCAGTGGGTTTTATATAATATTGCAGATTCCCTTATAAAGCTTATTGCTCCTATACTTTCATTTACTGCAGAAGAGGCATGGATGCATTTACCTCTAAAGAATTCTGAGAGTGTTTTCCATTCCCTACTGCCAGAAGTTAATCAAAAATATATTGATGAAGAACTTGAAAGTAAATGGGAAAAATTAATTGAAATAAGAGATGAGGTAAATAAAGCCTTAGAAATAAAAAGGCAAGAAAAATTTATAGGAAATTCCCTTGAAGCTAAGGTTATTCTTAATGTTAATGAAGCTTTAAAAAGTTTTCTTAACCCCTATTTAGATTTTCTTCCAACGCTATTTATTGTCTCTCAGGTAGAAGTAAACAGCTTGGATTCTAAAGAAGAAGGGTTTACTGTTGTTATTGAAAAGGCAGAAGGAGAAAAATGTCAAAGATGTTGGAATTATTCGCCAATGGTTGGAAAACTTTCAGTGAAGGATTTATGCCCAAGATGCTATCATGCCCTCGAATCTTAAAAAAACCGCATTTTTTCTAATTTTTTTTATTTTTATAGTAGACCAGTTTACAAAATATTTAGCCCTCAAGTTTCTATGGCCAGATAAGGTAATCAAAGTGTTACCTTTTTTTAATCTTGTCTACGTAGAAAATACAGGAACTGCCTTCGGAATGTTTAAATCTTTAGGCTCTGCATTTTTCATAATATTAGCAATTATTACTACACTTTTTCTGGTTTATCTTCTGGTCAAAGATTCAACAAACTGGCTTGTTTACTCTTTGATAATATCTGGAGCAGTGGGGAATATCACAGATAGATTAATCTATGGATATGTAATAGATTTTATTGATTTGCACATCGGAGGATTTCATTGGCCTGCTTTTAATGTAGCTGATTCTGCAATAAGCATTGGTATTGTTCTTTTTCTTTATAAAAGTTTCAAAAAATGAAAGTTTATACTTACTCAGAGAAGGAAACAAAAATTCTTGGTAAAATGGTGGGAAATTTTATTCAAAAAGAAGGTATAAACGTAGTTGCTCTATATGGAGAGATGGGAGCGGGTAAAACAGTTTTTACAAAAGGGATAGCCTCTGCATTTGGAATAGATGAAAAAGATATAATGAGTTCAAGCTTTGTAATAGTTTCAAACTATGAGGATAAAGGATTTTTCCATATTGACCTTTACAGGTTAGATGATATATCTCAGGAAGAGATGGACCTATGGGAGTTTTTTGAATCAGGTATTTGCGTTATAGAATGGGCTGAAAGGATAAAAGATTTGCCAGAAAAGTCCCTAAAAGTTACAATAGATTTACTTAATGAAAATACAAGACTATTTACTCTGGAGTTTTAAATGTTTAAAAAGGTATCTATTTTATACAAAGAGAATGATAATTTAGCTATAAACTCAGCCCTTAAGATTCAGGACTGGATTAAGGTTAGGGATATAGAATGTAATCTTTTTCACTCGGTAGGCGAATTCTCCACTTTTACTCATTCAGAACTTGAAACAATTTACGTTTCTGATGCACTTATTGTTTTAGGTGGAGATGGAACTATGCTTGCAGTATCAAGAATTGTGGGAGGAAGAAAAATTCCTATAATAGGAATAAACATGGGTAAGCTTGGATTTATTACAGAAATTCCGAGAGACAACCTTTTTGAAAAACTTGAGGAGATATTTGAGGGTAAGTTCGAGTTAGAAGAAAGAAGCATGCTAACTGCTGATGTTTTTAGAGACAATCAGTTAATAGCTCGATATCTTGGATTGAATGATATAGTAATTGGTAAAGGGATAATGGCGAAGATTTCAAATTTTGACCTGTTAATAAATAATGTATATGTTTCAACTATAAAAGCTGATGGTATAATAATTTCAACTCCTACAGGTTCAACTGCCTATAATCTTTCAGCAGGTGGTCCGATTCTCTATCCTACACTTAAAGGATTGGTTTTTACTCCCATATGTCCTCATACTCTAAGTGTTCGACCGGTTGTTTTACCCGATGATTTTGTTATTGATATAATTATTTCCTCACAGGTAAAAGATATTTTTTTAACAATTGATGGACAGATTGGTTTTGCATTAAAGAAAAATGACAAAGTTAGATGTAAGATCGCAGAGGAAAAAACCCTTATTATTGCACCTGTTGGAAGAGATTATTTCAAAATTTTAAGAGAGAAACTCAAGTGGGGAGAGAGATAGAAAATATTTTAGACCTATTAAATTTTTATAAAGCTCTTGGATTCAAAGAGTTGCCAAAAAATTTTTTAGAGTCTCTTTTAAGGAATAAAATTACAGAGATTGAACTTAATGGAGAAAAAGAGAAAAAAACTTTATCTGCTATAAATGAAAAGATTAGTTCTTGCACAAAATGCTCTTTAAGTAAAGGCAGAACCAAAGTAGTATGTGGAGAAGGAAGTATCACTGCAAAGCTTATGTTTATAGGTGAGGCTCCAGGAGTTGAGGAAGACAGAGAAGGTAGACCTTTTGTTGGAGAAGCAGGCAAGCTTCTTACAAACTTGATAGAAAAAATGGGCTTTAAAAGGCAGCAGGTTTACATTACAAATACAGTAAAATGTCATCCTCCTGACAACAGAGACCCTCTTGAAGAAGAAATTTCTCTTTGCTTTGATTACTTAAAAGAGGAAATTGAGATTGTCTCTCCAAAAGTAATAATAACACTGGGCAAAGTTGCTACTTATGTTTTAATGGGTATGAAGGGAAAAATAAAAGATATTGCCATATCAAAAATAAGAGGTAACGTATTCTTCTATAACAATATTCCTGTTATACCCACATTCCATCCTGCCTATTTGTTAAGAAATAGAAAAGATAAGTGGCTTACATGGGAAGACGCACAGGAAGCTTTGAGGAGGCTTAAATGAAAGTATTATGGGCACCATGGAGAATAGAGTATATTTTAGGTGAAAAGGAGAAAGGATGTATATTTTGTGATAAACCTAAGGAGGACAAAGATAGAGAAAATCTTATTTTATATAGAGGTAAGCTTGCTTTTATAATTATGAATAAATATCCCTATAGTTCAGGACACCTAATGGTTGTTCCTTACAGGCATGTCCATACTCTTGAAGAATTAAATATAGATGAACTTACTGAGTGCATGCTCCTTACTGTTAAGTCTCTTAAGTGTCTTAAAAAGGTAATGCATCCTGATGGTTTCAATGTAGGGCTTAATATAGGAGTTGTTGCTTCAGCAAGCATTGATGAACATTTACACTGGCATATTGTTCCTCGCTGGGCTGGTGATGTAGGCTTTATGACAATACTTGAAGATGTGCGAGTTGTTCCAGAACACATTCTTATTACCTATGATAAACTATACCCATGTTTCAAGGAGGAGAAATAATGGAAATAGAGGACAAAATCAGGAAAGCCTGTGAAGAATCTATAAAAGTGAAAGAGCAGTTTTTTAATGAAAATATTTCCTTAATAAAGGAAGTAGCAGAACTAATTGCAAAGGTACTGAATGAAGGTGGCAAAATTTTACTCTTTGGAAATGGTGGTAGCGCAACAGATGCCTCTCACATAGCCGCTGAATTTGTTAATCGTTTTAAGCGAGAAAGGCCTGGATTACCAGCAATTTCCTTGAATACTGACATGGCTGTAATAACTGCTATTGCCAATGACTATGACTATTCAGAGGTATTTGCAAAACAAATAAAAGCATTGGGACAGAAGGGCGACTTAGTAATAGGGATAAGCACATCAGGTTCCTCAAGAAATGTATTAAAAGCTGTAGAAGTTGCCAAAAAAAGAGGTCTTAAAACCATAGCATTTACAAGTAAAAAGGGAGAAAAACTCATATCAAGGGTAGATTACGCCTTTGCAGTATCTTCTGAGGAAACTCCGAGAATTCAAGAAACCCATATTACTCTCGGGCATATTTTATGCGAGCTTGTGGAGGATATTTTATTTGAAATTCCAGCAACAAAGAGGAAAACAAAATAATGACTGTCATTGGAATTGACCCAGGAAGTAGACATTTTGGTTACGGAATAGTTAATGCTAAAAAGATGTTGTTAATTCATGCAGGGACTTTAAATTTCTCTCATAAGGTGCAAATCCCAGAAAGGCTTAATTCAATATATGAATCACTTTCTGAAATAATAGAACTCTATAAACCTTCTGAGATGGCTTTAGAGAAAGCGTTTGTTGGAAAACAAATTCCTTCTTCCTTTGTATTAAGCTATGTAAGAGCCATAGCTTTACTGGTTGCTGCTCGTAAGGGAATCCCTGTATACGAATACAGTTCCACTGAAATAAAAAAAGCCCTTACTGGATATGGCAGAGCTCATAAAATTCAGGTAAAAAGTATGGTTAAAAATTTCTTATCTCTCAATGGAAGAATATCCTATGATTGCTCTGATGCCTTAGCTGTAGCAATATGTCATATAAATTCAAAAAACTCTCTTTTAAATAAAATTTAAACTTTTTAAAAAAGAGAACGCTCAAGACTTCTGTACTGAATTGCCTCTGCGAGATGATAGGTTTTTATCTGTTCTGAGGATTCAAGATCAGCAATGGTTCTTGCAACTTTAACTATTTTTGAGTAGGCTCTGGCAGTTAACCCCAATTTTTCCATAGCATTTTCAAGCAATTTATGACAGTCTTCATTTAATTTACAGAACTTTTTAAGATGTTTTGCTTTCATATGTGCATTAGAATATATTCCTTCATTTTTAAATCTTTCAAGCTGAATTTTTCTTGCCCTTACTACTCTTTCACGTATATTTTCTGAGCTTTCTGTAAGAGTCTCCTCCTTTAGTTCCTTATAATTAACTCTCGGAACTTCAATATGTATATCAATTCTGTCAAGCAGAGGACCTGAAATCCTTGACCTATATCTCATTATCATTCCCGGTGTACATGTGCAGGGTTTCAGAGTATCACCATAGTGTCCACAAGGGCATGGGTTCATAGCTGCTACAAGTAAAAATCTTGCAGGAAATTGAACAGTAGCATAACTACGGGCAACGGTAACAAAGCCGTCTTCAAGTGGCTGTCTCAGTACTTCCAAAACATTTCTTTTAAATTCAGGAAGCTCGTCCATAAATAATACGCCATTATGGGCGAGGGAAACTTCTCCAGGTTTTGGAATTTGCCCACCGCCTATTAAACTTACATCACTGGATGAATGATGGGGTGACCTGAAAGGACGCTGAGTTATCAAGCCTTTTCCATCGGAAATCATGCCTACAACACTGTGGATTTTTGTTGTTTCAATGGCTTCTTCAATAGTCATTGGAGGAAGTATTCCTGGAAGCCTTTTTGCAAGCATGCTTTTACCACTACCTGGTGGACCAATTAGTAGAAGATTATGCCCACCTGCTGCTGCTATTTCTAATGCTCTTTTTGCATGAAATTGTCCTTTAACATCTGATAAATCTTCATAAAATTTTGAATCTTCATGGTAACTTATTTTTGACTTAAAAGGTTCAATAATTTTTTCACCTCTTATAAATTCTACTGTTTCAGCAAGAGATTCAACAGGATAGACATCTACAGAATGGACAACACCTGCTTCATAAGCATTACTCTTAGGAATTATTATTTTTCTTATTTTTTGATCCTTTAATTTTGAAACAATACATAAAGCTCCTTTTATGGCTCTTAACTTACCTTCTAAGGAAAGTTCACCTACAATTAAAAATTCATCCAAAATATTTAAGGGGATATGTCCCTCAGCAGCAAGGATTCCTATTGCTATAGGAAGGTCAAAGGATGAACCTTCTTTTTTCAAGTCAGCTGGTGCAAGATTTACTGTAATCTGTTTTATAGGAAAGGGAAACCCTGTATTTTTGAAAGCTGCTTTAATTCTATCTCGGGATTCTTTTACTGCTGCATCTGGTAAACCTACAATATTAAAATGGGGAAGTCCTCTCTGAGCAATATCAACCTCTACATCAACTGCATAAGGCTCTATTCCTATTAAGTGAGAACTTTGAACCCTGGCAAGCATTTTTCTCCTCAAATCTTTTATTTATATCATTTAAAATCTGATTTTTAGACCTATTCCATTTAGGAGCAATTAGAATATCCTCAGGTGCTGTTGCAAAAAGTCTTTGTATAACAATTTCTGGAGATAGTCTCTCAATAAATTCAACTACAAAGTCAAGATATTCATCATAATCAAAAACTTTAAATGGACGTTTTTCATATATTTTTGCAAGTAACGTATTTTTAATAATCTGGAGTTGGTGTATTTTTATAAATTTTATGGGATGACAATTTATTTCATCAGCCATAGAAAGAGACTCTTGCCTTGTTTCAGTAGGTAACCCTACAATGATATGAGCTCCTACTGGGATACCTCTATTATGGGTATTATAGACAGCTTTTAGAAATGTTGGATAGTCATGTCCCCTATTTATGTATTTAAGAGATTTTTCATACATAGATTGCATGCCATATTCCACAATTATTAGGTATTTTTTTGACAACCCTTCGAGCAAATCAAGTTTTTCTTCATCAATACAATCAGGTCGAGTTCCTATCGCAAGTCCTACTACTTCAGGGTGTGAAAGAGCCTCGTTATATAGTTGTTCGAGTTTTTCTACTGGTGCATAAGTGTTTGTATAAGGCTGGAAATAAACAAGAAATGCCTTAGCTTTATATCTATACTTCAAGTATTCTATTCCATTTTGAATTTGCACATTTAGAGGTTTTGTGGGTGCACAGCTTGATGGTCTGAATGATTCATTATTGCAATATATACAACCTGTTGTCCCGAGCGTGCCGTCTCTATTTGGGCAGGTAAAACCTGCATCCACATTTACTTTATAAACTTTTTTACCAAAAATTTCTTTAAGATATTCACCAAAGGAATAATACCTTTTCATCATAGTCTTTTCTAATATATTTCAAGGAAAATAGTCAATTGCTTCAATTTTTAAGAACAAACTTTACTGGAAGAATTGCTCTGCTTGCCACTGGAGAGCCATCTTTCATGGCAGGTAGAAATTTAGATTTTTTCACTGCCTCTATGGCGGATTCTGTAAAGCCATAGGGCGCAGATTCAATAATTTCAATATTTATAAGTTCTCCTTTTTCGTTTATTGTAAGTCTCAATAAAACTCTTCCTTCCTTTCCAAGCCTTCTTGCTATTTGCGGATAAACGGGTATTTCACGATAGATAAACTTAGGACCATTTATTGTCCCAAAGGCAGTATCTATTATTTTTTCACCTGTATTTTGAGAACTATTTGAATTGGTATAGATATCAATACCTTTGCTTATTTCAGTTGTTTTAACATGGGCATCTTCAGTTTTGATAGAGATATTTTCAATATTTTCATCTGGAATTGCTTCTATGTTATTTGTTTTAAGGTTTTTAATTACGGAATTTTTTTTATCACTTCTATAAATCTCCTTTATGTTTGAAGGGGTTTCTCTATAGGTGTAATTGTCTCTTACTAAAAATACATCAATATAATCTAAGTCTTTTTTCAAAGGAATTATGTTTGCCCATGCAATGAAAAGCATAGCATGGAATGTTAATGAGAGAATTATAAAATATTGGATTTTATTTGTCTTTACTATATTCATATTTAAAAAAAATAAGCCACGAAAGCAATTTGCCTTCATGGCTTTAATCTATCCTTCAGGATAGATTGTTGAATTTTATAAAATTCACTCAAAAAAGGTCAAATTTTAATTATTTTACTTAAACACACAGCCTGAGCAGCTATTCCTTCTTGCCTTCCAATGAAGCCCATTTTTTCATTGGTTTTAGCTTTTATGTTTATATTAATTCCAAAATTTTTAAAATTACTCTGCATTTCAGGTATATAAGAAGACATTTTCGGTTTTTCAGCAAAAATTGTGCAGTCTATCCAAAGGGGTTCTATATTATTAAATTTTAAAAGCTCGAGTGTTCTCTCAAGCAAAATAAGGCTTGAAATGTTCTTATAAGCTAGGTCTGTATCGGGAAAATGTCGTCCTATATCACCAAGTCCTGCAGAGCCTAATAAAGCATCTATTATTGCATGCACAAGAACATCAGCGTCTGAATGTCCAGCAAGTCCCTTTTCATAGGGAATTTCAACCCCCCCAATTATAAGTTTTCTTCCTTGTTCAAATCTATGGCTGTCATATCCAAAGCCGATTCTTAAATTCTCAAAATTTTGAAAATTTTTGTCAATTAAAAATTCCATCTTATCCAAATCTTCCTTTGTAGTTATTTTTATATTTTTGGTGTCACCTTTTGCCACAACAACAGCACCCCCATATCTTTCTATGAGAGAGGCATCGTCAGTGCCATAGAAGCCTTCTTTATAGGCATTTACATAGGCAGAAATAAGTTTTTTGTACCAGAATGCCTGAGGAGTCTGAACAGCTCTTAAAACATCTCTATTTATAGTCCCACCTACAAGATTGGCTTTTTTTATCCATTTTATTGTGTCTGTTAGAGGAATGCTCGGAATAACTCCATCAATAGAAGTTGTAAGGCATTTAAGAATGTTTTTTATTAGTTCTTCGCTAACAAGAGGTCTTGCAGCGTCATGAATTAATACAATGTCTGTATCATCTGGAAGCGCTTTCAAGGCATTATATACAGAATCTTGTCTTTCTTTGCCTCCCTCAATAATTTTACTAACCTTCTTTATATGAAATTTTTGTATATAAGACTCAACCCTTTCAAAGACTTCTCTTCGAGTGACGATGAGGATATTATTGATTTCCTTTAAGCTTTCAAAAGGTTCAATAGCCCAGATAAATAAGGGCTTTCCTTTTACCAGAGTTAATACTTTATCAGTTGAGCCAAATCTTTTTCCTAATCCTGCTGCTACTATAATTACTTCTGTTTTCATTCATCATCCAAATCTTCTTTTTCATCATGACTATCTGTCTTAGGTTTACCAAATATCATTCTTCCCGTTGCAGTTTGGAGCACACTATGAATTAAAACTTCAATAGTTTTTCCAATATACTGTCTACCACCTTCAACAACAACCATTGTACCATCATCAAGATAGGCAACTCCCTGGTCATGCTCTTTACCCTCCTTAACAACAAAAAGATTTAAAATCTCTCCTGGAAGAACCGGTGGTCTCATGATTTGAGCAAGTTCATTAAGATTAAGTACAGGAACTCCTCTGAGCTGAGCAATTTTTATTAAATTTAAATCATTTGTTATAATTGTTCCCTTAATCCCTCTTGTTAGTTCTATGAGTTTTATATCTACCTCTTTTATTTCGGCTATATCTTGTTCAATTATTTCAAATTTTATCCTCTCCGCTCTCTGAATCCTCTGTAGTATGTCAAGTGCTCTTTTCCCTTTTGCTCTTCTGAGTGGGTCTGGGGAATCAGCAATATACTGAATTTCTCTTAATATGAATCTTGGTATCAAAATTGTTCCCTTAATAAAGCCCAACTCGACAAGGTCTGCAATTCTACCGTCAATAAGAACATTAGTGTCAAGAATCTTTGGTTCTTCCCATAGAGATTCCTTTTTTACAATAGTTAAGAGATCTTTAATTTTAAATTTTTCAGCCTGTTTAATCCCAAAAAGTCCGCCTCCATAGCCAAACCCTGTTATGATACAGAATGCTAAGGCTTTAAGGTTTGAAGATAAAATTAAAAGGGGAATGCTTAAAAGCAATCCTGCAAAAGTACCCGATAAAATGCCTAAAAAAGCAAATAAAATTTGAGAGGCATTCATTTTTTTAAGTTTAAAGTAAATAACAAGTAATGTAAGTATACTTCCAAGAGGAATTAGTAATCTTTCCAAACTTTGAAAATCGCTGTCATTAAATAATGTTGTAAAAATTCCAAAGGCAATAGTGATAATAAAAAATAAAAATATTATGCTCATGATGATGAGAGTATTGTATAAAACTTTTTACCACCTCTATTAATAAGCACCATAACATCATTTCTGGTAATCTTCTGTATAACTCTCTGAAACTCGGAAGCGCTTGTAATCCTTTGCCTTTCTATCTCCATAATTAAATCACCCTTTCTTAAGCCTGAATTCTCAGCAGGAGAGCCAGGTTCAATTCGGTATACAACGACCCCCTTGTCTTCTATATCAGCACCAATCTGCTTTGCCATTGATGGGTCGAGTTCTATCACATATAAACCTTTAAAGGGATTTTCTGTTGTTCTTTGTGCTTTTCTGTAATTTTTTGTCTCTAAGTATGTTTCAAAAGGAAGTTGAGCAACTGTAATTTGAATATTAAAACTTTGTCCATTTCTCCATATTTTCAAGTTCGCTACAGTTCCAATTTTACTTTGAGCTACAAGATTTCTTAAAACCGCACTTTCAGAGATGACCTTGCCGTCGAATTCAAGGATTATGTCTCCCCTTTTCAAGCCTGCAATATAGGCAGGACTCTGTTTTGTTACATCAGTAATTATAACGCCAAAAGGTTCTTTTAAGTTAAATCTCTCTGCGAGCTCTGCAGTTAAATCTTGCACCATAATACCTATCCATCCTCTTAAAACTTTTCCTTCTTTTATTAAACTATCCTTAATAACCTTTGCCATATTGCTTGGCACAGCAAAGCCAATCCCTTGATAACCACCTGTTCTTGAGAATATGGCAGTGTTTATTCCAATTATCTCACCCTTTATGTTTACCAAAGGACCACCAGAGTTTCCTGGATTTATGGCAGCATCGGTCTGTATAAAATCCTCATAGTCAGCAATGCCCACATCTGCTCTACCAGTAGCACTTATAATCCCCATCGTAACTGTATGAGTAAGTCCATAGGGATTGCCTATAGCAAGAACAAAGTCTCCAACCTGAAGATTATCTGAATCTCCCCAGGATGCAACAGGCAAATCCTTTGCATTAATCTTAATTACAGCTAAGTCTGTTTTAGGGTCAGCTCCTATAATTGTTGCTTTAAAAGTTCTTCTGTTGTGAAGAGTAACCTTTATTTCATCTGCTTGCTCTACTACGTGATAATTAGTTAGAAGATATCCGTCAGAAGAGACTATTACACCTGACCCCATACTCATCTCTTTCCATTTTTTGCCCTGAGAATTTCCGTAGGGAGGGAGAAATTCAAAGAGGTCTTCAAGGGTTGGTGGAGTAGTGACAGTTCGAGTTGTTGAAATATTAACAACAGATGGAGAAACTGCTTTTACAATTTCAGAAAAACTCTTTACAGGTTCAACAATGTCTCTATAGATAGGGATAGATTGTTTTGGTTTGTTAATGAAATAAAAAATTGTAACACCCGCAAGAATACCTGCTATAAAAACTACAATCAATAGAGCTGTTTTCTTTTTCATCTTTTAGCCTCTTTTTACCAGTTTCCTCGTTTCACCTATACGAAGGGTTATTTTATTTGAATCTAAATATTCAAGGTAGTCTATTGCATATTTTCTTGTGGTATTTAACATTGTTCTAAATTCAGACACAGTCATATCCTGTTTTTTTGCAAAGAAATCTCTTAAAAGATTAAGCATCCTTTCATAGTTTTCCTTTGTTATGTATAGAGAGTCATTTATTCGAACAAGTTTTCCCTGTTTTGTAAGTATTTTCAATATATCACCTATCTTTGTTTCAGGAATATTTAAATTTTTTGCCAGTTCTTCTTTAAAGGGAGGTTGAAATTGTTTTTGCCCAATTTCAGAGACAATATTCCTTTCTAATTTAGGGTCAACTTCTTCTTTGCTTACTGATTTCAATTTCGCAATGTTACCTTCAATAGATACTTCATCTACCTTAGCCAGTAACAATAGAATTTCAGGAACTCTTTCTAATCCTAACTTTACTTTCAATTCTTCCTTTGGCAAGCCCTCTTTTAAAGGATTAAGGCGGTGAAACTCAGTTAATAAATTTATCAGTGAGGTTTTAAAGCTCTTGAATACATCTATATGAAATAGATGATTATTTACTTTAACAATTTTCTGTTTTCCCAAAAGTTTATCTATGGCTCTTTGTATTTCTTCTAAATCAACATTAATCCATCCTTCAATTTCATCTAATGGAATACCTTTCATACCCTTTCTTCTAATTTTCACCTCTATACACTCAGCAAGTTCGCCACTGTAAAGAATTTCCAAATCTTCTAATACTATATCTTTTTTTCTCCTAAGGGGGTCAGGATCAAGCACTACTCCTCCACCGAGAGTTTCAAGGGGAGAAAAGCGTCTTATGATAAATCTATCTTTTGCCATTGCAACAATAGGGTCTTGCAACTTGATGTGAGCAAAAGCTTCTTTTCCAGGCAATACTTCATCTTGTCCTATTAGTTTTAATTTGCCCACAGTTTCAGAAGTAGTAAGGTAAAAGTGAATGGGCGCATTATTTTTAAGAGGAGTTGCCTCTTTTAATAGTTGAATTTTTACCTCTACATAGCTTGTTGGTTTAAGTTTTTCTGGAATAGTTACAATATCTCCTCTTTTTAAGTCATCCTTTGAAATTCCCTGAAGGTTTATTCCTACTCTTTGCCCAGCAAAAACTTCTTTTTGAGCCTGCCCATGACTTTGGAGTCCTCTTATTTTTGATTTATAGCCTGAGGGTAATATTTCCACAGCAGAGTCAACAGATATTTTGCCACTCAGAACAGTACCTGTTACAACTGTTCCAAATCCCTTGAGAGTAAAAACTCTGTCAATAGGCATTCTGAACAATCCTTTATTAGATTTTTCGCTCACTTTAAGAGCAAGTTGCCTAATTTTTCCCTTTAAAAGTTCAATATTATAGCCAGATTTTGCTGAAACAGGAATAATTTCAGCCTGTTCAAGAAAAGTTCCCTTAACAGCTTCTTTAACATCTTCCTTAGCAAGCTCTAATGTTTCTTCATCCACAAGGTCAGCTTTATTTAGAGCAATTAGACCAGATTTTATTTTAAGCAGGTCACATATGGCAAGATGTTCTTTTGTCTGAGGCATTACACCCTCATCAGCAGCAACAACAAGCATTACCATATCCATACCACCCACACCAGCAAGCATGTTTTTTATTAATCTTTCATGTCCTGGAACATCAACAATACCAACAATCACGTCAGGATAAACTATATTTGCAAAGCCAAGGTCTATTGTTATTCCGCGTTCTTTTTCTTCTTTTAATCTATCAGGGTCTATTCCTGTTAGTGCTTTTACTACAGAACTTTTTCCGTGGTCAATGTGGCCAGCTGTTCCGAGTATTACTTTTTTCATTGGATAAGTTGAATGAAATTTTTAAGAAGCTTTAAACCCATTTTTTGTGATTTTTCTGGATGAAACTGAGTTGCAAAGATGTTTTCATAAATAACCATAGATGTAAATTCCACCCCATAATCAGTTACTCCAGCAACAACCCCCTTTTCTTCAGGTGCAACATAATAGGAATGGACAAAATAAAAATATGAACTATCGGGAACTTCCGATAGAAATTTGCTTTTCTTCATGAATTTTACTCTATTCCACCCCATATGCGGAATTTTATATTCCTTAGGCAAACTAAAGCGTATAACTTTACCCTTCAGTATATCAAGTCCCTTACATATTCCAAATTCCTCAGATTCGGCAAATAAAATCTGCATTCCTAAGCAAATTCCCAGATAGGGCTTTCCTTTGAGAATTTCTTCCTTTACTACATCAAGAAGCCCTAATTCATTAAGATTAGCCATACAATCACGAAAGGCACCAACTCCAGGTAATACAATAGCCTTTGATTTTTTTATATCTTCGGGATTTTGAGTGATGGTTATTTCACCACCCGCTGCCTCAATTGCCTTTGAAACACTTCTTATATTACCCATTCCATAATCAACAAGTGCAATCATGCGTTAATTCTACCATAAAACAAAAAGTTTTTTTAAATTTTCCCATTCTCTATAAGGCTTAAGTTTAGTTTCTTCAAAAGTTTTTATTTCTATTTCACCATTTTCTTTTTCCCTTATCTGAATAGCACCATCTATGTCTGTTCTGTAAATTGCGCATTTTCCATTTAGATATTCCAATAATTTTTGATTAGGATGACCATAGGGATTATTTTTACCTACTGAAATTATGCAAATTTGAGGAGATACTACCTGATAGAAGTCTTCAAAAAAGGAACTTTTACTTCCATGATGAGGGATTTTTAGTATATCTGCCTTGAGATAATTTATAGGGATACTTGCAAGTGCCTCTTTGCCTGCATCAGAGGTAAAAAGGAAAATTTTTTCGTTGCATTTCAGACTAAAAACAAGGCCTAATTCATTACTATCCCTCATAATTGATGAAGTATAGAATCCTTTGTAGGGGTGTAAAATTGTAAAGATGCAATTCCCAGACTTTAAAATATCTCCTCTTTGCAGATGCCTTACATTTAGAGGTTCGTTGATATGATATTCTATAAATCCATTATCCCATACTTCCCAAACATTAAAGTTCTCTATGATTCTTAAAAATCCGCCTGCATGGTCTTTTTGTTCATGAGTAATGATTAGAGCCTGAAGAGTTTTATACCCCTTTGCCTTTAAATATCTTTCTGCCTCAAAACCTGTCTTACCGGTGTCAACCAAAAAAGCTTGATTTGGTGTTTCAATTACTGTAGAGTCTGCTTGGCCTACGTCAAGAAAGGTTAATTTAAAGGAGTTTCTGTTTGAATTTATTAAAATAAAGCTGATTAAGACCGCAATTAAAATTAATATAGTTGAAATTGCTAAAGAAAGTTTCCTGCTTATTCCCTTTAAGCTATAGAAACTAAAAATTATGAAAAAAATGGCTAAATAGATAATTAAAACAGAACCTAAAGGAATGGCTGGTAAAGATAGGGATGAAAAACTTAAAGAGCTGAGTAAATGCATTAGCCAGAAGCAGACCCCTGCAAGAGAGTTTACAATTTCAGGGAAAGGATAAATTCCTGTGGTCAGATAAATAAAGACAAATATCACATTCAAGGGGAAAAGAAGCATTCCTATTAGTAGCCCTGCTGTTAGGTTTGCAATTGGGCTAATAAGGGATAAGTAGTGAAACTTATAAATTACAAGGGGTGCGGTAATAAGAGAAGCTGAAAAGCTTATCATTAAACTAAGGACTAAATAAGAAAGAAGTTTATTTTTAATCCTATCCTTAAAGCTTTTGTAAATATCAGATGCAAAGCCTATTGCAATGGTTGCAAGAAAACTTAACTGAAAGGAAAGGTCTTTAGCTGAAGAAGGGTCTATTATGAGAATAATAAGGCAGGCAAAGGATACTGTTACTATCCATAAAGATTTTCTCTCTGTTAAAACACCGAGCATAAAAAATATTGCCATTATAAAAGCCCTTGTGGAAGGATAGTTTGGTTCTATCAACAGGTAATAAAAAAGGAGAATAGGAAAACAGAAAATAATACTTAGTTGGGATGGCTTAACATAGAGTGTCAAACGAATAAGCCACTTGTATGGTATAAATCGGGTCAAGTTTTTGAAAATTAAGAAAAACACCGTAAAAAGTAGGCTAAAATGTGCTCCTGAAATGCTTAAAAGATGAATAAGACCAGTTCTTTGGAAATCTTCCCTTATTTGTTTTGATATTTCATGTCTGTGTCCCGTAGTCATAGCAATCATAACAGCTGAAGTATTTTCATTTAATTTTGTTTTTAGTTCCCTATTGATTTTTTCCTGTGCGAGCTTAAAGATGCTTAGATTTAAACTCCCTTCCTCAATCATCTGAAGGGCATAGCAAAAATGCTCTTTGCTGAATTTGTAAGGATTTTTATGCTCCTCAATAGGTTTGCACTCTATGCTATATAATTTTTTCTCTTCAGGCTGCACTTTAGAATAAAGTTTTACATTATTGCCATCAATAGTTCTAAAAATATGAACATCTTGCTTGCTTGAGATAAGATAACCTTTAAATCTTGTAACTTTCTCCTTATCTGATGGATAATTTTCATAAGTTAATAAGCTGTAAAGAAGTCCTAAAAAGGCAATAATAAGGCAAAAAAGAGCAGGGTAAAATCTTTTTTTTATTAGATAAAATGTGCATGGTAAAGAGATAAACAAAATACAAATTAAGGGGAAATATATAAAGATAATTCCCCCAAAAATACCCAGGGTCAAGGAAATTAAATAGGGCATAAAATTTAATCCCTAAATTCTATCACTTGTTAGTCTCCTCTGTCATCCCGAGCCGAAGCAAAGCGTAGCCCTTGAGCCTTAAGCGAATGGCCTGTAATGAATCCATCATACACCACTTTGTCATTCCGAACGGAGTGAGGAATCTCCTCTTTTTCAGAAACTCCTTTAGAATTACCCATAATAATTGAACTGCCTCCGATCTTTTAACTATTTGAATTTTTAGCATTTTTATATATATAATTTCTAAGTTGTTAACCAAAGATATAGCCGAAGGAATTCTTTTTTATGAAATATGTTGAAATTCCTCACCTGTTTTGCAGGTTCGGAATTACAAAATAGCAGGCTTGAAATGAAAAAAGCAGGTTAGGACTTGCATGAAAAAAAGCGGGTCATGGTAAATCAACATTTGTAATAAAACTTGGAGGTTCTATGAATCAAAACTATGATTTCAAAAATATAGAAGCCCGATGGCAAAAAGAATGGATTGAAAACAAACTTTTTGAAGTAAATGAAGAACAATCAAAAAAGAAGTTTTACTGTCTTGAGATGTTCCCCTATCCAAGTGGGAGAATTCACATGGGGCATGTGCGTAACTATGCAATTGGTGATGTAATTTCAAGATACAAGAGAATGCAAGGTCTTAGTGTGCTTCATCCTATGGGATGGGATGCCTTCGGACTTCCTGCTGAAAATGCTGCAATAAAGCACGGAGTGCATCCAGCAAAATGGACTTATGAAAATATAGATTATATGAAAGCTCAACTTATTAATCTTGGTTTAAGCTATGACTGGAGACGGGAAGTGACGACTTGCTCTCCTGAATACTACAGGTGGAATCAATGGATATTTTTGAAACTCTATGAGAAAGGGCTTGCTTACAGAAAAGCCTCTTTTGTTAACTGGTGTCCTTCCTGTGCAACAGTGCTTGCCAATGAACAGGTAATTGACGGAGCTTGCTGGAGATGTGAAAGTCAAGTTGAGCAAAAGGAACTCGAGCAGTGGTTTTTAAAGATTACAGCTTATGCTGAAGAGTTACTCAGGGACTGTGATAGCCTTACTGGTTGGCCTGAAAAAGTGCTTACTATGCAGCGTAACTGGATAGGCAAAAGCGAGGGAGTAGAGGTTGACTTTCCTATAGATGGAATGAAGGAGGCTTTAAGAATCTATACCACAAGACCAGATACTATATTTGGTGTAACTTTCATGTGTATCTCTCCTGAACATCCTATAGCTGAAAGGCTATGTGAAGACAAAGAGGCATTAAGAAGAATAAGACAATTACAGCGTGAGCCAGAGGTTAAAGAGGGGGTATTTACAGGTAAGTATGCCATAAATCCGCTAAATGGAGAGAGAGTACCTATCTGGATTGCCAATTTTGTTCTTATGGAATACGGAACAGGTGCAATAATGAGTGTGCCAGCTCATGACCAGAGAGATTTTGAGTTTGCTACAAGATATGGAATCCCTATAAAGGTAGTGATAAAACCAGAGAGAATAGAACTATCAGAACCTCTTAAAGAAGCCTATGAAGAGGAAGGAGTAATGGTTAATTCAGGTTCTTTTTCAGGGCTTCCATCTTCTGAAGGCAAAAAAGCAGTAGCCAACTATATTGAACAAAAGGGAATGGGTAAAAAGACAGTAAACTATAGACTCCGTGATTGGGGAATTTCAAGACAGCGTTATTGGGGAACTCCTATACCCATAATATATTGCGATAAATGCGGAATAGTTCCTGTTCCAGAAAAAGACTTGCCCGTGATTCTTCCGGATAATGTAAATCTTACAGGTAAAGGTGAGTCTCCTCTTAAATATGTGGATGACTTTTTCAAGACAAAATGTCCTCGCTGTGGTGCTGACGCAAGAAGAGAAACAGATACTATGGATACCTTTATTGACTCCTCATGGTATTTTGTAAGATATTGCTCCCTTCATGAGGAAGAGGCTCTCCACAGGGAAAAAATAAAATATTGGATGCCTGTAGACCAGTATATTGGCGGAATTGAGCATGCAGTGCTTCATCTGCTCTATGCAAGATTTTTCACAAAAGTGCTTCGTGACCTCGGCATTGTTCCCTTTGATGAACCCTTTGAAAGACTTCTTACACAGGGTATGGTATGCATGGAAAGCTATCGCTGTCCACAGCATGAATGGCTTTTTCCAAAGGAAGTAAAAGAGGGGAAATGCATCCACTGCGGAAGCCCTATTACAGTAGGAAGAGTAGAAAAGATGTCTAAATCAAAGAAAAACATTGTTGACCCTGATGAGATGATTGAACAGTATGGCACAGACACGGTAAGAGTATTCACTCTCTTTGCTGCACCACCTGAAAAAGACCTTGAATGGTCTTCTCAGGGTGTTGAAGGAGCTCATAGGTTTTTAAAGAGGGTATATGCTCTCGTATATAAACACCATGAGTGGTTAAAGAATACATCTATAGGTGAAGCAGAGACAAGATACCTCGGTCGCTTATGCTCCCTCGGGATGACAGAGAAGAGTCATTCCGAGGCACGAAGTGCCGAGGAATCCCCCATCCTTAGCCTCATCCACAGAACAATAAAACGGGTAACCCTTGATATAGAAAAGGAATACCAGTTTAACACAGCAATTGCCCGACTTATGGAGTTTGTAAATGAAGTTTATGGTTATGAACCAAAAACTGATGAAGAACGTATAATATTTAAGTTTGCTATAAGAAACTTTCTTATACTTTTAAGTCCCTTTGCACCTAATATTGCAGATGAACTCTGGAATGCAATTGGATACCATGGTTTTATTCTTAATCAGCCATGGCCTCAGTATGATGAAGAACTTGCCCGTGAGCAGATGATAGAGCTTGTAGTGCAGATAAACGGTAAAGTACGTTCAAAAATAATGATTTCTCAGGGCATGAGTGATGAAGAAATAGTAAAGATTGCTCTTGAAGATGAAAAAGTTAAGCAATGGATAATTGGTAAAGAGATTCTCAAAGTTATCCCCGTAAAAGGCAAGCTTGTAAATATAGTGGTGAAGGGATAGCTAAAAGGTGCTATTATAAGTTATGTTTCGTCTAAATAAAATTGCAGGGATAAAATTATGAGAAAAAATTTTGTATTAGCTTTAATTCTCTTTAGCCTTTTCACCTTCAGCTGCGGATATAGCATTTATACAAAAGCTGATTTGCCTTTTCAGGAAATATATTTGAGAAATGTTGAAAATCTCACTCTTGAACCAGGTCTTCAGGATAAAATGAGAAAAATTGCCTATCAAAGTCTCTCTGAAAACGGATTTACTTTAACCTCCACTGCAGAAAAAATACTTGACCTTCAAATAAAAAACTATAGACTAATAACCCTCTCTGAAATAGGGCTTACAACAGTGGAATACGAAGTGCAAATTGATGTAAAGGCAATACTATACACCAAAAATGGAGAAAAGCTAAGTGAATTTAATCCCTCTTCACCATTCAGAACAGTTTTCAGAACAACAAGAGAGCTTCAGAGAGTAATTGCAGACAGAAACCTTGCTATTGAAAGCCTCCTTCGGGACATATGTGACGATTTAATAAGAAAGCTAATTTTTGATGCTACAGATTCAAAGATTTGAAGAACAGATAAAAAAGGGACTGCTTGAAAAAATTTATTTCCTCTTTGCCACAGAACCCTTTTTTCTCTTTGAAGCAGTAAGATTAATTCGTAAAAATTTCAACCCTATCACCATAGAATCCTATGAATATCCTGAGGAAGTTGACACTACAGCTTTGATGACCACTCACTCACTCTTTGCAGAAAAAAGGATACTGATAGTGAGCAACTTTGAAAAGATTAAGAAAACAGAAAAAAGAATAGAATGGCTTACTAAGGTGAAAAACGCTTTAGCCCCTCCAATTAGCCTCATTATTCTATCAAATACATCAACCAAAGAGATACCCGATGAACTGGATTTTATAAGAGGTGAAAGAATCAGCTCCTTTAATCTTGATGTAGGTGAAAGAGATTTAGAAGAATGGATATCATATAAAGCCTCTGAACAGGGAATAAATTTAAAATTTGATGCTATTTCCTATCTCATTGACATAACAAATGGGCAACCAGGACTCCTTTCCTCTGAAATTGAAAAGATTTCTCTGCTTACAGAAAAAAATCAATTGGGTTTATCTGACATAAAAGAGATTCTTTCAGAGGTTGCAGAATATAAGACCTTTGACCTTATTGACGCAATAGAGAGAAAGGACACTGAAAAAGCCTTCAAAATACTTGAACAAATTAAAACTACCGATGCTGATATGGTGTTAGGAGCATTAAATTGGTATTACTCAAGAAAGCCCTACACAGATGGAAAAATTTATCACCTTCTTTATAATGCCAATCTTTCTTTGAGACAATCCCGTTCCCTCAGCCTTGACTTACTATTATATGAATTATTGAAAAGCTAAGGGATGAGACCCTGTCCCTTTGCTATCGCTCAAGGTCAGAGTTACAAAAAGGGAGGAGGAGACTCTTCGGGACAATGTCTCTCAGAGTGACAGAAAGAAAGTATCCCGAGACACTCTCTCTTTCATTCCGAGGACTCCCATCCTGTCATTCCGAGGCACGAAGTGCCGAGGAATCCCTTCCACCTTGAGGAGACCCCTCGCTAACGCTCGGGGTGACAAAGAGAGAGTCATTCCGAGGGACTCAATGTCCCGAGGAATCTCTGATCTGCTCCATTACGGGAAAAGGGATGGGATTACTCCCCCTCGCTTTGCTCGGGGTCGGAATTACAGAGTAAGGCTGTTATTCCGAGCCGAAGCGAAGCCCGAGGCAGTAGGCGAAGGGTCTGCGAGGAATCTCCGTCCACTGTGTCCATAATTCAACATTGTGTGTTTCGAAGAATACATTTTAATATAGATAAACTTTTAAAATTCAACCTTTAACCTCTGGCAGACAAATTGCTGATGATTACTGTTGTAAGTCAGAGAAGCAATTGTGACGAGGAAACTGCCCCCTTGACAGAGGGGAGAAAGTATGTTAAAATTTTTTAAACTTTAAAAAAAGGAGGTGAGAGGCAAGCACGGTGCAACGGGGGCAACCCCATATGTCATTCCGAGGGCTTTAGTCCGAGGAATCTGTTGTCTTACCACCGTCCTTGACGGTGTAACTGAACTAACCGATGGAGGTTAGGAAGTGAAAAAATATGCAAGTCTTTTAGCCGTATTTGTTCTTCTTCTTGGCTTTGCGGCCATCTCTTACTCTGCACCAGCAGAGATTCCAGCAGACACCTCAGCAGTAATCGCAAAAGGCAAAACCCAGATAACCCTCGGCGGTGAATTGAGATTCAGAGGAATGTATGGAAGCAATCTTGAGGTATGGGATAGAAATGATTATGATACTATTTCCTCAAGTTTACGTTCATATGATATTTCAAAAGAGAAAAGTGCTAATAAATCATATTACGACTATCGCGTAAGGCTCTCTTTGGAGGCAAAGGTTACTCCCAATACAACCGGTTATATTGAGCTTGAGAGTGGTGATGATTACAAAACTGATAACGTAGATTGGGGTAAAAATACAGGTGGAGCAAGAGGAAACTATCCATTTGGTAATACAAAAGACTCCAATCTCTCAATCCGTCAGGCATGGATTCAATATCAGGGTAGTGGACTTCTTGGTGTTCCCGCTGGTGTAAAGGTTGGTCGTCAGCTCATTAAGCTTGGCTACGGTCTATTCTTTGACCATACTTACTTTGGCGATGACGCAATCCTTGTGTTTGTTCAGCCAGTAAAAGAATTAACCATTGCTGCTCATACAATCAAGTTCTATGAGAATAATAGAACGTTAAGCGATGATTCTACAGCTTACGGAATCCTTGCTGCCTATGCAGGCAAAGGCTGGGGATTAAGCGGTGATATTACCTATGTTGACCATCAGAATTTGGCTGGATCCGCCATTCATCTTTGGAATATCGGCTTAAGAGGAAATGTTGACGATATCGCAGGCACGGGTCTTGGCTTCAGAGCAGATATTGAATTTCAGACTGGAAAGCTTGATCTTCCAACTGGACACGATCCTAAATTCAAAGGCTGGGCAGCCCTTGCAGGACTTGACTACAAGTTCAAGACAATACCTCTCAGCTTAACCCTTGAGTATGCAATCGGGAGTGGTGACAAGGAAGATAGCGATGACATTAAAGCATTCATCACAGCCCTTGGTCAGGAACAGCATTACACATTCGTATATGAATATTTTGCTCCTTCAGCTTGTAACTTTGGTGCAAATACAAGAACAGGTCTCTGCAATACCCAGTATGTAAAGCTTGGTGGTGCCTATGACATCACAAAAGACCTCAAGGCTGAGCTTTATGGTTACTGGTTAAGAGCCCACAGAGCAGTTGCAATTAATGGATACAGCGAGACATCAAAGAAACTTGGTTGGGAAGTTGATGCAAAGGTAACCTACAATATTGACAAAGGCCTTACTTACTTCGTAGAGGGTGGCTACTTCTGGCCTGGCAAAGCCTACAAGCTTGCATCTGATAAAGATGCCGATGATGCCTGGGCAGTAAGACACGGCATCACCCTTAAGTTCTAAATGCCTTAAAGAGGGGGTATCCCCCCTATTTAAGGCATCCCGAGGCGTAAGCCGAGGGATCTCAAAACACTGCACCGTGTTTGCCAACCATAAAGGCGGGGAATTCACCCCGCCTTTATATTTTGTCATTCCGAAGGGTCTCAATGACCTTTTACCCGTCATTCCGAGCACCCTCAATGCCCTCATTTTCTCATTCCGAGGGGCTCAATGCCCCGAGGAATCTCTGACTCTCCTGCATCCTGAGGAGATTCCTCGGCACTTCGTGCCTCGGAATGACAGCTTAGGAAGTCATCCCGAGGATATTGCCCTAAGGATCTTCTTGTTATGGGATTCCTCGCCTTCGCTTAGCTCGGCTCGGAATGACAACCCACTCTGTCACCCCGAGCGATAGCGAGGGGTCTCCTCCTTTATGCTATATGCTAAAATACTCCTATGTCTAAGCAATACTATGTCTACATAATGACAAACAAATATAACACTGTGCTTTACACTGGTGTCACAAATGACCTCGTAAGAAGAGTTTATGAGCATAAGAATAAGTTGATAGATGGCTTTACAGCGAAGTATAACGTAACCAAGCTCGTTTACTATGAGATTGCACAGGATGCTAACGAAGCAATAAAAAGAGAGAAACAGATAAAGGGATGGAACAGGGACAAGAAGAAGGCTTTGATAGAAGGTTTAAATCCTCAATGGAGAGACCTTTATGAGGAGATTTTGGGAGGATGAAGAGAAAAGGAGATTCCTCGTCGCTTACACTCCTCGGAATGACAGAAAAAATTCACCTCGGAATGATACCGTTTCTGTCACCCTGAGGCATAAGTCGAGGGGTCTCTGATTTTATGTCATACTGAAAGAGATGACGGAGTATTTAATTCTAAGAGACTTTTGATACTTTCCATAATTTCAATTCGTTTTGAAGCGTTGAGGATTTCTATACCAGCTACTTTGTTATCAGAAGTGAAATCAATAATAATATCTGGAGCAACCTCCTCGCTTTCTACTACAGGTTCGCTTAATATCTGAATATATATTGCGTCAACATCTCTATCGTATTCAACTTTCATATCTTTATCCTCCTGTCAAAAAAAGCTGTAATTATTAATCTATTCTTAGGATTTACAACTACTTTCAATACCTTTCCTCCGAATTCTTCAATTTTTTTAAATAGGTGTAATTCATTTTCGCTAACTCTGATTTCCATATGGGGTTGTTCTATTGTTTTCCATATCCACTCTTTTTTTATCTCTTTTCTTATATGAAGCATTGTTAATGCATGTTTTGAAAACTTATATTCACTTTGGGTCATCTGTAACATTATACAACATAAAAATACAAAATGAATAATAGAGCATTAATATTTTCCTTTTTGTCATTCCGAACGGAGTGAGGAATCTCCTTTTCAGAGATTCCTCGGGGTATCGAACCCCTCGGGATGACAGAAGGAAGAAGACCCTTCGCTTTCGCTCGGTGTGACATAGAAAAGACGTCATTCTGATGAGTCTCAATGCCCTTATTGCTTAATTTGACAACATAGGTTTTTTTATGCTATACAATAAAATGTATTGGGGAGTCGTCTAACGGCAGGACGGCAGACTCTGGATCTGCTTGTAGGGGTTCGAATCCTCTCTCCCCAGTAACTGAGGTCCCATCGTCTAGCCAGGTCGAGGACGTAGCCCTCTCAAGGCTAAAACACGGGTTCGAATCCCGTTGGGACCGTTTTAATTTATATAACTAAAATATGAGAAAATTATATTTTTTGATATTATTACCTCTTTTCATAATAGTATCCCCCCAAGCTAATACATTAGCTCAGAGTTTTACAATTTCAAATGATACCTCATTAGTTGGCTCTATTACGTATCATTCAGTAAAAAAAGGTGAATCTTTAATTGAATTAGCAAGGCACTATAACCTTGGCTACAATGAAATAGTATCTGCAAATTTCAATATTGACCCTTTTGTGCCACAGGATGGTAGTAAAATTATTATTCCTACCTTCTGGATTCTGCCTGAAAGACCAGCTAATTTTCAAGGAATTTTAATAAATCTTTCTGAAATGAGGCTGTATTATTTTCATAAAAAAACACAGCTTACAACATTTCCAATTGGCATAGGTGACGACGGTATTGAAACTCCTGTGGGTAAATTTAAAATATCTCATAAGATGGTTAATCCCCCTTGGTATGTGCCAGAATCAATAAGGCAAGAAAGACCAGAACTGCCTGCAGTTGTACCACCAGGACCTGAAAATCCATTAGGAAGCCATGCTATGAGGCTTTCAGGGCTTAGTTATCTTATTCACGGAACAAATAGACCTTGGGCAATAGGAAGAAAAGTTACCCATGGTTGTATTAGGCTTTATCCTGAAGATATTCCAAAATTATTTGAAATAGTACCTATAGGAACAGAAGTCATTATAACAAGACAACCTGTGAAAGTTGGAAAACTTGGAGATGAAATTTATGTTGAGGTTCATTTAGATGATCAATTAGATAATTTTGATTATTTACAAAATGCGATAGAACTATTAGCTAAAAAGGGATATTTAAAATATGTGGACACTTTCAAACTTTATCACGTAATAAAAATGAAAAGCGGTATTCCCACCTCTGTAACCACTAAAAATAAAGAGCCACAGGTAATTATATCTGACCCGTGGCTCTAAAAATTAATTAGAAAAAACTATTTCTTCTGCTGAAGTTCAAAAGCTTTGCCTGCTTTCTCAGCGGCTGCTTCAGCTCTCTTTGCTGCATCTTCAGCTCTCTTTGCTGCTGCTTCAGCCTTGTTTACTGCCTCGTCAGCTTTCTTGCAGCAGTCGTCTACTTTTTTACCAAGAGCATCAACTTTTGAATCAAGAGCATTACATTTGTTTTCAAGCTTACTTATTCTGTCAACAAGAGGGTCAATCTCTTGTTTTACATAATCCTTAGAAGCACAACCGAATGCGAAAACAAACATTGCAGCTATTGCAATAGCTAATAATCTCTTCATAATTGTTCACCTCCTTTCTTTTATTATTTGATTTATTTCAAGTTTACCCTAATTATTACAAAAAATCAACCTTTTTTTAGGTATCCTTCAATTAATATATCTACCTTTAACTTTTTAACTGATAATTCCTCTAATTCGTAAGATTCACTTAATCTTCTATAAAAATTACCACCAATGCATGGATATGAATCCTTTCCTCCAATTATTTTAGGTGCTATAAAAAACATTATCTTATCAACAATATTATGTTGCAATGCATAGGCATTTAAAGAAGAACCTCCCTCTATCATTAAAGAGATTATTCCCCTTTTGCCGAGTTCTTTCATCAGCCAGTTTAGCTCTACTTTGTCTGAGTTATAGGGTATAAATTCAACTCCTCTATTTGAGAGAATTTTTTCCTTTTCAGTAACAAGAAAATCCTCTTTTACTATCGCAATCGTCTTTGGTGGGGGATTGTAGATATGATAGTCAAAAGGAATTTTTAACTCTGGATCAATGACTATTCTTATGGGATTTTTACCTCCCTTAATTCTCGCTGTTAATCGTGAATTATCATTAATTACAGTTCCGTATGCTGTTAATATAGCATCTACTTGTGAACGAAGTTTATGTACTAATTTCCTTGATTGTTCAGAAGTTATCCATTTGGATTCTCCTTCAGGAGTGGCAATTTTACCATCTAAAGTCATAGCAATTTTGAGAATAACAAAAGGCATTTTTGTGCTTATGTATTTGATATAAAATTCGTTTAATTTTTTAGCTTCTGACTCAAGAATTCCCTCTACAACTTCTATTCCATGATTTTTAAGTAATTCTATTCCTTTTCCTGAAACTTCTGGATTAGGATCTCTCATTGCTATTACAACTCTTTTAATACCTGAACTTATAATCGCATCTGTACAAGGAGGGGTTCTTTTATTTCTATGACAACATGGCTCTAATGTTACATAAAGAGTTGAATCTTTCAAATGATGTGGTGATTTCATTATTGCCTCAGCTTCTGCATGAGGTAAACCTGCTTTTTTATGATATCCCTCAGAAATTATTTTTCCATTTTTCACTATTACTGCACCAACCATTGGGTTAGGTGATGTTCTGTAAGCTGCTTTTTTGGCTAATTTTAAAGCCTTTTTCATAAAAAATTCATCATTAAACATTGGATACTCCATGTTTTTATTTCCATTATTTTATCACAACTAATTCAATCCTCGAAAAGTTGACTTTCATCCTTTTATAATGATATAAAAACTATAGTATGTTGCGGGCGTAACTCAGCGGGAGAGTGTCAGCTTCCCAAGCTGAAGGTCGCGGGTTCGAATCCCGTCGCCCGCTTTTTCTATTGGAGGTCTTTTGTCAGTCTTTAAAGAAGGTGATACAGCACTCTTAATTGATTCGAAAGGAAGAAAATATCTTATCTATTTAAAAAAAGATGCTATTTTTTCCTTTCATAGAGGGAATGTTCAAATTAATGACATTATTGGTAAGCCAGATGGTTTAAAAATTACTTCTTCTATGGGAGAAAAATTAATTGCATTTAGACCAACCCTTGAGGAATATATTCTCAAAATGAAAAGAGGAGCTCAAATAATTTATCCCAAAGACATATCTCGAATTCTTACTCTCCTTGATGTTTTCCCAGGAGCAAAAGTTTTTGAAGCAGGAACAGGCTCAGGTGCACTTACTCTTTATCTTCTTAGAGCAGTAGGAACAGCAGGAAAAGTTATTTCCTATGAAAAAAGGGAAGATTTTCATGAAAGAGCAAAAATTAATATTGAAAAATTTATCTCTCCTGATTTGAAAGATGCTTTGATTCTTAAAAATAAAGACCTCTCAGAAGGAATTGATGAAATTGATTTTGACAGAGCTATCCTTGACCTTACCGAGCCCTGGCTTTTTCTGGATAAAGTATTGGCTGTATTAAAACCAGGGGGCATACTTGGGTGTTATCTTACCACAGTGTTACAAATTTATAGTTTAATGGAAGAATTTGAGAAGAATTACTCTGATACACTGTATAAAATTGGTATTTTTGAACTTCTTGAAAGGAAATGGGAGAAAGAAGGTTTAAGTCTTAGACCAGCTTTAAGGATGGTAGCTCATACAGGATTTATAGTGATTTTTAGAAAGCTTTCATGAATTTTAAGTTTCTCTTAATAAATCCTTGGATTTATGATTTTGCTGCTTATAATCTCTGGGCAAGACCACTTGGACTGCTAAAAGTTGCTGAATTCTTAAGTTACTTTAATGTTAATTTAACTTTAATTGACTGCTGTGACTCTTTCAGAGTCAAAAAATTTGGAACAGGTAAATATGATTTTGAAATAATTGAAAAACCTTCAATTCTCAAAAATATCCCAAGAAAATATAAAAGATATGGTATTTCTGAAAGTAAATTCATTGAAAAACTTAAAAAAATAGGCAAGATAGATTTAGTTTTAATTACCTCAATAATGGCATACTGGTGGCAGGGAGTAAAACAGGCAGTAGAGATAGTAAGAAATTTGTTTCCCGAAGTTCCCATAATTCTTGGAGGAATATATTCTACTCTCTATAAAGAACACGCAGAGGAAAATATAGGAGCAAATTACATTTACACTGGACAAATACAAAACCGTTTAGTTGAAATTATTGATAAATTTGGCTTGAGTCTTAAAAGGACTCATGAAAAACCAAAATATTGGTGGCAAATGGGATTTTACGAAAAAATGCATTATGCACCTATCTTAACGTCAACAGGCTGCCCTTTCCATTGTTCATATTGCGCCTCATCTATTCTTAATAATTCCTATAAGAGAAGGGAAATCTTTGAGGTGATTGAAGAAATCAAAGAACTATACCAATTAGGGATAAGAGATTTTGCCTTCTATGATGATGCATTACTTTTTAGAGCTGAAGAACATATTAAACCTCTTTTAAGAGGTTTAATTAAAGAAAAAGTAACAGCACGTTTCCACATGCCTAATGGGCTACATGCCCGTTTTATCGATGAAGAACTCGCTAATTTAATGAAAGTTGCAGGATTTAAAACTTTAAGACTAAGCCTTGAAACTGTTGATATTAGGAGACAAATTGAAAGTGGCGGCAAAGTAACAAATAAAGATATTGAAAAAGCTATTTTCTACCTTAAAAAAGCCGGGTTTTCTTCCCAAGAAATTGGTGTTTATTTAATGTATGGACTCCCTAATCAAACGCTTGATGAAGTAAAAGCAGGGATTGATTTTCTCAAAAGATTAAGAGTAAGAATTCATCTTACAGAATTTTCTCCAATAAAAGGCACAACCTACTGGCAAGAACTCTTAAGTATGGGTGTAATAGAAGATAATTTAGATCCAATTTTTACAAATAATTCAATCTGGTCAGAAATGTTTTGTCCATATAGTAGAAAAGAGCTGGAAAATATAAAAATTGATGTGAAACAATTCAATTTGCTATTATAGGGAGTAATTCCTTTTTAGGAGGTATTCATCGATGGATGAATTAAAATTAGCAGAAATCATAAGAGCTGTTATAAGAGAAGAAATTTCAGAACTCAAGCAAGACGTAGCTACACTCAAACAGGACGTAGCTACACTCAAGCAAGACGTAGCTACACTCAAACAGGACGTAGCTACACTCAAGCAAGACGTAGCTACACTCAAACAGGACGTAGCTACACTCAAAGCTGAAGTTGATGAAATGAAAAAAGAAATGGTAACAAAAGTTGAATTAATGTCAATGGAACAAAGATTTACTAATTCTATTGAGAAAATAAGAGAGGCTCTGAAACTATCCCTTCTTGAAATCCATGATGATTTAGAGGAAATAAAATTTAAAATGAAGTTTTATGACTTTGATTTTCTCCTTAAACAAAATGACCACCTTGCAGGTGTGTTAAAAGATATCCTTGAAGAGAGAAAATCTCTCTCTCAACGTATGAAGGATTATGAAGAAAGACTAAAGCTTGTTGAGGCAAGATAAGTTGATAGCTTTTTTTTTGCCACCCAAATAGAGTGTGAATTATTATTTAAAGAATTAAGAGATAAATCCGAATTCACTGCCCAAAATATCTCCTTTTTAAAAGGCAAAATAAAAAATATTGAAATTCTTCTTTGTCTCTCTGGAATAGGAAAGGTAAATTCATCTATATCTTCTACAATTGCCTTTCAAAATTTTCCTATAGAGAGAGCAATTATATCTGGAGTAGCAGGAGCATATCCTTCTTCTGAACTCAATATAGGCGATTTAGCATTAGCAGAGAAGGAAATAAATGCCGATGAGGGACTTTTAATAAACTGTGATGAAAATAATGAATCTTTTAAATTCATAAATTTAGAAGAAATCCCTCTGTTCTTGCCTGATTTATCTAAGGATTTTAAGAAAGGAGTCTTTCTTACAGTCTCTGCTTGTACAGGGAATATTAAACGAGCCAAATTCCTTGAAAGAAAATTCAAAGCTATATGCGAAAATATGGAAGGATTTGCAATTGCAAAATCAGCTCAAATATTTAATGTTCCCACCACTGAAATAAGAAGTATTAGTAACATAGTTACTGACAGGTCTGATCTTCTAAAAATTGATGATATAAAAAAATCAGCTGAAAGAGTACAAAAATTTATCCTTGATAATATTGTTGCTTTGACTAAATAATCTATTTTTTTATTGATTGCTATCAGTTTGAGAGTTTTGAATTTCGGTAATTTGAGCTATTATTTTTTTAACACTTTCCTTCAAATTCCTATATTCATCGCCTGCATAATTTATAAAAGATTCATAATGTTTTAAAGCATCTGCTTTATTGCCCATCCTGTAATAATTAACAGCAAGGTTATAATGGGTTTCTGGATTTTGTGAGTCAAGTTCAAGGGCTTTTAGAAAGAATTTTTCTGCTTTGTCATATTGTTCTGTATTCAAGTAGACAAGTCCGGTGTTCGCATAGGAAAGTGCAAAAGAATTATCAAGATTAATTGCCTTTTCAAATTCTTTCAAAGCTTCGTCAAATTTATCAAGATAAAAGAGAGCAAGTCCATAATTATTAAATAATTCTGGTGACTTAAATTCTTTAGATATCAGTTCTTCGTAAATCTTACAAGCCTCTTCGTAATCTCTATAACTAAGAAGTAAATTGGCTTCCTCTAATTTTTCCTCAAAGGACTTTTCTTTTTCCATAGATAAAATTATAGCAAAATCATTGCTTTTTTGTATACATATACCATGGCGTTTCAGATGGTCTTTCTATGCCACAAAGTTTTGACACTGCTTCAACAATCTGGTTTGCATTGAAAGGTCTTATTATGACATTATCAACTAATTGGTTTTGGATGAGGCTCACAACTTCTTGTTTTGATGTATCATTTGAAATTATTAGAAGAATCTTTATTTTATATTTTTCTCTTACCTTTTTTAAAAAAGGTAGTGTACTTTGTCCATCTAGAAGTGAATCAATAATTAACGCAGAAAAAGTTAGATCATTCTCAAAGATTTTCTCAAGTTGATGTAAATGTTCTAAAAATTGGACTGTAATTGATGTTAAATCTTTCAATGCCCAACTCACTGCATTTGTTATGTCTTTTTGAACACAAATTAACAATTTCTTTTTCATTCTATCTCCTTTATAAGCATTTTACTTAAAAAATCCATTGATTTTTTTATACCTTCACTCTTAAAAATCTCACTAAACTGAGATACATCCATTATAAAATAGCCTTCCTTTTTCTTTATAATAATCATAAATGCTTGTAAAAAACTATTTTCAGATAGCAAAACTTCAAGTGCATAATCTTCATCCCGTTTCCATACTGAAAAACATTTTAAATATAAACCTTCCTCAATCTTAAACTCTCTATGGGATATGTCTTGCAAATTCAATTTATCTTTTTCTATTCTTACTGGAAACAATGCCTTCACCTCCCTTATTTCCTTTATCTTTATTGGAATCGGCTCTTTATCTTTTATTAGCACTATATCCCAGATGCTTTTACCTATTGAAAGCCATCTTTTTTCATATTTTGTTAAAGGCTTATCTATAGTAGGTTTTGAAAGACTAACTGAAAAACATCCTATAAGCTCTGATTCCTGTAACGTGAATTCAACAAAGGCATAATCATCGGTTCTAATTTTTATCTCTCCATTAAGCATCAATTTTTTTGCGTAAATATATAAATTTTCTCTTCTTGTAAGTCTCTTTTCTTCATGGAATTTTTTAAACCAAGGGTCTGGATAATTCATGATTATTCTCTTTACACTTCTGTCATTAAATAGAAATTGAAATGCCCAATATGCATCAAGTTTTGTGCAAAAAACATTTTTTAAATCATATTTTCTGCATTTTTTAATAAGTTTATTTACCGGAATCCATGATTTTTCAATACCGAAGAATACTTCATCTGTATTGTCTTTAGCCATTTTTAAAATATAATCTCCAGAGCCAAATCCAATTTCTACTGTAAAATTTTGAAACTTTAGAGGCCTCTCAATCTTACGATAATCAATATAGTTATGCATCTACATTACCTAAAAATTTTTCTCTAAACCGATATAAAAATGGCATTTTCTATTTTACTAAAAATTTATAGTCTAATGAGTAAAATAAGAAGTTTTGAAGTTATTTTCGGCTTATGATAGATTTTCATAAACTTTTTAGATTTTAAAACTTAAAAGGTGCAGGAGTGAATGTTAAAATAAAAACTATAAAAGATAATATTCCCAATATTCTTCTGCTTAAGGGAAGCTTGCTTTCCCATACTAATATAGGTGGATGATCTACTCCTAAAAAAAGAAGTAATAATACCCATACAAGCCATCCATACCAGTAGAAAGCCCCTAAAACAGCGATGATTACCAAAAAAGCCCTTGAGATAAAAAAATGCCTTCTACCAAATAAAGCATAGGCTATATGACCACCATCAAGTTGTCCTACTGGTATTAGATTCATAGAAGTTACAAATAGCCCTATCCAGCCAGCAAAAGCAACAGAGTGAAGAAGAACATCCTGTCCTTGAGGAATTTCTCCAAGAATAAATTTTACAAGTAAAGAAAACAAAATAGAATCTCCAAGAGTGAATAAGTCTTCTTCTCCTGTTATAGGCACAAATTTTGACATTTTCAATCCAATTATACAAGCTATCACTGAAAGGACAAACCCCACAACAGGTCCTGTAGCACCAATGTCAATTAGAGCTTTTCTTGTTAAAATCGGAGATTTCATTTTTATAAACGCACCAAATGTTCCAATTATAGATGGTGCTGGAATAAAATAAGGCAAAGTTGCCTTTGTTCTGTGAGCCTTTGAGGCAAAATAATGTCCCATCTCATGTCCAAGCAAAATTGATATAATGCTTATTGAAAAGGGATATCCCTCCCATAATCTCAAGGGTTCTTTAAGTAAATTAATTCCTTGATGAAGTGCTCCAGCAAAAAGTGTTGTAAGTATGGTGGATAGAAATAAAATTAAAGGAATTAAATATCGTTTCAAGGAATCACAACTCCCTTAATATCATACTCGTAAGCTTCTATAATGAGAACATTTACTTTATCTCCTGCCTTTAAATTCGTTGTATTCTCTATAATTAATGCTCCGTCTATTTCAGGTGCATGACAGTAAAGTCTTCCGATGGCTATATCAGCATCAATATAATCTATCAAAGCATCGTATTTTTTCCCTATGAGATTCCTGTTTTTCTCAAGAGATATTATAGCCTGTCTGGACATGAGCTCATGGTATCTTCTGTCTTTAATGTTCTCCGGGATTTGACCCTTTAAACTGTAAGCTTTTGTTCCTTCCTCTCTTGAGTATTTGAAAACTCCAAGACGATCAAATTGTACTTCTTCAATAAAATCAATAAGTCTCTGGAATTCGTCTTCCCTTTCAGTAGGGAAACCTACAATAAAAGTGCTTCTTAAAGTAACTCCTGGGAGGACTTCTCTTATTTCTCTTATCTTTCTTAGATATTCCTTTCTTGTCCCTCTTCTACCCATGAGACTTAGCAGCCTGTCCTCTGAGTGTTGCATAGGTATGTCAAGATATTTTACAATTTTATCTTCCTCTGCAATCACCTGCAAAAGTTTTTCATCAATATCAAGAGGATAAAGATAAAGTAGCCTTATCCAAAAATCACCATTAATTCGACACAAATCCCTTAAAAGTTCCTTTAAATTATATCCTTTTAGCTCTTTTCCATATTGAGTTATATCTTGAGCTACCAGTATTATTTCCTTAATTCCGGCTTTGACAAACTCTTCTGCCTCTTTTATTATCTCATCAGGGTTTATACTTCTAAATCTTCCTCGTATGTAAGGTATTATGCAAAAACTGCATTTACGGCTACATCCTTCAGCTATTTTTATATATCTATAACTTGGTGGTTCTACTGTATAATCATCTTGATTATTAGATTCTCTAATGTCCTCTATAAAATCATTCATATATTCAACAATTTTTTCACCTTCATCAACTCCAAAAATTGCGTCAATCTCGGGAATTTCTTTTTTTAGTTCCTCTCCATATCTTTTTGAGAGACACCCAAATACAATAAGTATTCTTTCAGATTTAAATTTTACAGCAGTTAAAATCTCATCAATGGACTCTTCCTTTGCATCTCCAATGAAACAGCATGTATTTATAAGGATAAAATCAGCCTTTTTAAAATCCTCCACATAGGAAAATCCATCCCTCTTAAGAGATTCTATTAGGTGTCTTGAATCAACAGTATTTTTAGGGCAGCCAAGCGTTATTATGGTAAAGTTTTTCATATTTAGAAGTGTTGCCAGCCTTCAGGTTTTGCAGAGATTTTTCCCTTAAGGGGGTCCAAAAGATATATGCCCTTAGTTTCCACTATTTTGCCAATAGGAATCAAACCAAACTCAATTGCCTTATCTTCAGCAGAAATAACCAGAAGCTCATAATCCTCACCACCAGAGAGTACAAAATTCATTGGGTCAGTATTAAGATACTCTGCTGTTTTTAATATAGAAGAAATAACAGGAAGTTTATCCAAATAAATCTCAGCACCAACGTCACTTTCCTCACAGAGTCTATATAGGTCAATGAGCAAACCATCACTTATGTCCATCATAGCCTTTGCAATCTTTCTGAATTTATGAGGATTTCGTGCCTTTGGCATGAGATGTCTTTCAATAAGTTCATTTATGCTTGAGCCAAATTTATCATTCAATTCATTGAAGTTATCAAAATCTTTGATCTTTTTTATCAAACTTTTTTCTTCCTCACTGAAACTCTTAAGCAAACTCAATCCTGCTGATGATAATCCTGTTGGAGAAGTAATAAAAATAGTATCTCCTGGTTCAGCACCTTTTCTTAAAACAGGTTTATCACATTCACCTAAAGCAACACCTGAAAGAACAACTTTTTCACTTCTTGAAAGGTCTCCACCGATTAAGTATCCATCATAATAGCTTAAAGCTTTATCTATGCCATCAAATAAGTCTTTTAGTTCCTCATCAGAAATAGTCTCTGGTAAGCCTGCAGAAAAAAGAAAACCTTTAAAGTCTCCCCCAGTAGCATAAATATCACTTACATTAATAGATACTATCTTGAAACCAAGATGATAAAAAGAGGTATAGGCAAAATCAAAATGAACTCCCTCAATCATTAAATCAGTGGTCAAAAGAGCAGGATTTTTTAGCTTTATTAAAGCCGAATCATCTCCTATTCCAATTCCTAAACTTTCGGGGAAGAAAAATCTATTCCTTATCTCCTTTACAATTTCAAGCTCGTTTTTTTTCATCAAAATTATACTGCTACCTTCTGCTCTTTTATCTTTCCTGTTTTAACCTTTGAAAATACATATTTTAGAACCTCATCCATTGATTCAGCAAGAACGAATTTCATTCCCTCTTTCACATATTTTGGCAATTCTTCAATGTCCTTTTTGTTTCTCTTTGGAATAATCACTGTTTTTATTCCCATCCTTTTTGCTGCAAGAACCTTTTCCTTAAGTCCACCTATAGGAAGAACCCTTCCCCTTAGAGTAATCTCACCTGTCATAGCAATGTCTTTTCTTAAAGGCTTTCCAGTAAAAACTGAAGCAATTGCTGATGCCATAGTGATTCCTGCAGAAGGACCATCCTTCGGGATCGCGCCTGCTGGCACATGTATATGAAGATCCATTGTGCTGAAAAGCTTTTCATCTATTTTTAATTCCTTTGATTTTGACTTAACATAACTTAATGCAGCCTGTGCTGACTCTTTCATGACATCTCCAAGTTGGCCTGTAAGAATAAGATTGCCCTTCCCTTTCATAGTGGTTGCTTCAATGTAAATCACGTCACCCCCTGCCTCAGTCCATGCAAGTCCTGTAGCAACACCGACTTCTTCTTTTTTAAGCTCTTCTTCTGGAAGGTATTTAGGTGCTCCTAAAAATTTTGAAACCTTCTCTGGAGTAATATAGAACTTTTTCTTTTTGCCTTCTGCAATATATTTGGCTATCTTTCTGCAAAGATTGGCAATTTCTCTTTCAAGATTTCTAACTCCTGCCTCTCTTGTATAATGAGTAATTATATACCTTATTGCTTTATCACTAATTTTAAGAATTGATAAATTCAATCCGTGTTCATCAACTTGTTTTGGAATTAGATATTTTTTAGCAATTTGGAGCTTTTCTTCCTCAGTATAGCCTGAAAGGTATATAATTTCCATTCTATCTCTTAAAGCAGAAGGTATTGTGTCTGCTATATTTCCTGTGCATACAAACATAACTCTACTTAAATCAAAGGGAACAGCAAGATAATGGTCTACAAAGCTATTATTCTGTTCAGGGTCAAGAACTTCAAGAAGAGCACTTGAGGGGTCTCCTCTGAAATCCATACCCAGTTTGTCTATTTCATCAAGCATAAAAACAGGATTGTTTGTGCCAGCCTGTCTTATTCCTTGAATTATTCTACCCGGTAAAGCACCCACGTAAGTTCTTCTGTGCCCTCTTATCTCTGCTTCATCTCTTACTCCACCAAGTGATATTCTTACAAATTCTCTTCCAAGTGCTTTTGCAATAGAACGTCCCAAAGAAGTTTTTCCAACCCCAGGAGGACCAATAAAGCAAAGAATAGGTCCTTTCATTTTTTCTTTAAGTTTTCTTACGCTTAAATATTCAAGTATTCTTTCCTTAATTTTTTCAAGGTCATAATGGTCCTTATCAAGTACTGCTTTCGCTGCTTTTATATCAAGTTTGTCTTCTGTAGAGCGAGACCATGGCAGTTCAGTTAGCCACTCAAGATATGTTCTAACAACCGCTGATTCTGCTGCTTCAGGATGCATTCTCTCAAGCCTTTTAAGTTGCTTTTCAGCTTCTTCCTTTACCTTATCAGGCATTTTAGCTTCTTCTATTTTCTTTCTCAACTCGTTTATCTCTTCAGCCTTCTCATCTATATCTCCAAGTTCTCTCTGTATTGCTTTTAATTGCTCTCTTAAAAAATACTCTCTCTGTGTTTTGTCTATTTCATTTCTTGCATCTTTTTGTATCTTCTGTTGAATTGTGAGAAGTTGAATTTCTCTGTTTAAAGTATCATTTATTCTCTTTAATCTTTCTATTGGATTAGTGAGCTCAAGAATTTCCTGAGCTTGATCACTCTTTAACCCAAGATTTGAAGCTATTAAGTCTGCTAATCTTCCTGGTTCATCAATATTTTCAATGATTACCATCGCATCAGGTGGAATATTTTTACCAAGTGATATTACCTTCTCCAACTGTTCCTTTACTGTTCTTATTAAGGCTTCCTCTTCTATTGATATATCCTTGATTACCTCCTCTTGTATTTTCTCTATTTTAGCTACATAGAAACCTTCTGACTGATAGAAATCTATTGCCTTTGCTTTACTTATACCTTGAACAAGAATTTTTAGTCTGCCATCAGGGAGTCTCAGCATTCTCATTATCATGCAAACTGTGCCTATTTCATAAAGGTCTGAAGGTTGAGGAACTTCTACACTAAAATCTCTCTGAGTAAGTAAAAGAATTAATCTATTTGTGTTAAGAGCATGTTCTACTGCTTTAACTGAAATGTCTCTGCCTACAAAAAGAGGAATTATCATATATGGAAATATTACTATATCTCTTACAGCTAATACGGGCAATTCATCTGGAATCTCTACCTCTTTACCATTGATATTTTCATTATTATTTTTATCTTGCTCTTGTTTTATATCTTCCATTTATTCCTCCATTTAAAAATTTTTAATATTTCTTTTTAATTTTAACAGTTTTTTTGAAAATTTTGAGTATTTTTAAAAAAATTTTTAAAAAATTAAATACAAGATAACTGATCTTTTAAAAATTTTCGAAAATCATCAGAAATTTCTGGGGCTCTGAGGGCAAAATAAATTATGGTTTTTAGATAACCAAATTTCTCTCCTGCGTCATATCTTTGACATTTAATTCGATATCCATATATAGGGGTTTCCTTAAGTAATGCTCTTAAAGCATCTGTAAGCTGAATTTCTCCTCCTTTGCCAGGTTCTAACACTTCGAGATACTTAAAAATAGATGGAGTCAATATGTATCTTCCAATAATAGCCAGATTAGAAGGTGCCTTTGATTTTTCAGGTTTTTCAATCATATCTCTTATCAAATAACAGTCTTCTCCTATTTTTTCTCCAGCTACAATTCCATATCTTGAGACTTCCTCATTAGAGACTTCTTCTAATGCAACTACAGGAGCTTTTTTATCTTTGTAAATATCTATCATATCTTTTAAAACAGAATAATCAGGGTCAATAACATCATCACTTAATATAACTGCAAAAGCTTCTTCAAATATAAAAGGCTTTGCACAGAGTATAGCATCACCGAGTCCCTTTGGTTCCTTTTGTCTGATGTATGCAAAATTAAGGTTTTCAAAGGAGTTAATCTTTTTTAATAGTTCATCCTTTCCTGTTTTTATTAGTCTTTCCTCAAGTTCTGTTGCCTTATCAAAATGGTCCTCTATGGCTCTTTTATGTTTTCCTGTTATAAATAAAAAGTCTGTTATTCCCACTTTTTGAGATTCTTCAACAGCATACTGTATTATGGGTTTATCAAGTATTGGCAACATCTCTTTAGGGGATGCTTTTGTAGCAGGAAGAAATCTTGTACCAAGCCCAGCAACAGGAAGGACAGCCTTTTTTATCATTATGTCCTCCAAAATAAAATAATGCCGGAGACGAGACTCGAACTCGTACGGAGGGAACCCTCCGAGGGATTTTAAGTCCCTTGCGTCTACCAGTTCCGCCACTCCGGCTATTATTAAGATACAAAAATTTTTCAAAAATATTCAAGTTAGATGTATAATTTTGTTAAAATACATTATATGATAGATGCCTGGATAGAAGAAATCAAAAAAAATCCTCAAAGTAAATCTGCTGGAATGATATTAATTCATAATGGTATTGTAAGGGAAACTTCAAAAGAGGGAAAATATGTCAAAGGCATGAAACTTTCTTATAACCAAGAGAAACTCGATGAAGTTATTCATGACATAAGAAAAAAAGAGGGAATTATAGATGTAAAAGTATGGATAAACCAAGGAGAACTAAAGATAGGAGATGATATAATGAAAGTTATGGTAGCAGGCAGACTTAGAACTGATGTTTTTCCAGCGTTGCAAGAATTGGTTGGAAGAATTAAAAGAGAGGTTGTTGATGAAGAAGAAATTTTTTAAATTTTTTATTCTATTTATCCTATCCATTTTTTCTCTCTCTTGCGTTGCTGAAATTGATCCTGTATCTGGCAAAAAAACATATACACTCCTTTCAACTCAACAAGAAATTGAAATTGGGCAAAAAGTAGTTCCATCAGCTATAAATGAAAATGACGGGCTATATCCTGACAAAGAAGTGCAAAACTACATAAAGCAACTTGGAAATAAAATAGCAAATGCGACTCCCAGAAAAGTAGAGTATCAATTTTATGTTGTAAACTCTCCTGACATTAATGCCTTTGCTTTACCAGGTGGACCAATTTTTATTACAAGAGGCATTCTGTTAAAAATGGAGAAAGAAAGCGAACTTGCGGGTGTGCTCGCCCATGAATTAGGTCATATAAATGCACGGCATCATGCTAAATTTCTTGAAAAAACCTACGGCATGAGCATTCTCGTAAGCATTCTTGGTATTGCTCTGCAAGGGAGTGATTATGCATCTGCAGTTATGAGTCTTGCACAAGTATCAGCAGGATTGCTTCAGTTGAAATTTAGTAGAGACCAAGAAAACGAAGCAGATGCTTTGGGAGTGAAATTTACCTACCAAACTGGTTATGATCCAAAAGGTCTTTTGAACATGTTTGAGAAATTTAAATCTCTTGAAAGGGGCATGTCTGTTGAATGGCTAAGCACTCATCCTCTGCCTGATACAAGAATTCGAAATGTGCAGCAAATGATTGCTCAGCAATATCCTGACTCTTACAGATTAAAGCAAAATAGTACAAACTTTGACAAAATCCAATCAATCCTAAAGTCAACAAAGGAATCCTTCGATCAAGTTGAAGAAGCAAAAAAATACATAAAATCAAAAAATTATAATCAAGCAATGAATCTCCTTAACAGAGCAATAGAGATTTACGGAAGCAACCAAGCATATACTTATCGCGCACTTGTAAATCTTAATCTTAGGAGATATAACGAGGCAATCAGTGATGCTGATAGAGCAATAACAATAGATAATCTTTATTTTAAACCCTTGCTTATTAAAGGCATTGCTCAAAATCAATTAAATCAGTGGAGTGCAAGCATTAATACTCTTGAAAAAGCTAAAAGTTTAGTAAATGACAATCCAGATTTATATTATTATCTTGGAGTAGACTATCAGGCTATTGGTAACAGAGGAAAGGCTATAGAGAGCCTTACAACGGCAATTCAAATTTCTGACGGTAAACGGGGTTGGGAAGCAGATGCCCAAAAAAGGCTTAGAACACTTAGGGGTTACTAATGGAGGGAGAAATGAAAAAAGCTCATCTTTTGATAAGCGGCAGGGTCCAAGGGGTTTTCTATAGAGCCTTTACTAAAGATGTAGCAGATTCTTTGGGATTAAAAGGTTGGGTAAGAAATTTAAGAGATGGAAGGGTTGAAGCAGTATTTGAAGGTGATGAAGATAAAATTTCAATTGCCATAGAAAGATGCAAAGAAGGTCCGCCATATGCAAAGGTTGACAATATTGAAATATGCTGGGAAGAACCTGAGGGATTAGCCGACTTCGAAATAAAAAAAACCGTTTAATTAAGAGGTGTTTCAATGGTAAAAAATGCAAAAACTTTAATTTGTCTCTGTCTCATTTGTTTTTTATCGTTAACTATACTCAGCTGTGGCGGAAAAACACAGGTAAAAAAGGATGAATTTGATCCAGTGGTATATCTAAAAAAGGCTGATGAATTAATCAGTAAAAAGGAGTACGAGGAAGCAAGAAAGCTTTTGCTTGAAATAAAAAACAGAGAATCTGCAAAAGAATATGCACCTCTTGCACAGCTTAAGATAGCAGATTCCTATCTCAAAGAAGATGAAACTGAGCTCGCAGTAACTGAATATAGAAGATTTATAGAACTTTACCCGGAATCTACCTATGCTCCCTATGCTCAATATAGTATTGCAATGGCTTATTTCAGACAAATTGAGGGAGCAGAAAGAGGAGCAGGTACAGCTCAAAAAGCTCTCGAGGAATTTCTTAAGCTTGAAAAAATGTATCCAAGACACCCTTACGGAGAAATACTCCCTTTGAGGATTCAGAAATGCCGAAACATTATTGCTGAAGGAGAATTAATAATCGGTAAATTTTATCATAAAAAAGGGTCTTATAAGGCAGCAATAGGAAGATTTGAAGGAATTGTTAAAAATTATCCAGATTTCAAAAATCTTGATGAAACCCTTTATCTCCTTGCGGATTCTTACAAAAGAATGGAGATGTTAGACAGGGCAAGACAATATTTAAATATGCTCAAGAATAAATTTCCAGATAGCCAATTTGCCAAAAAAGCTGAGGGATTAAAAATTCAATAAATGTCTGATTTATTCCCCGTTTTCATTGACATAAAGGATAAAAAATGTGTTGTCATAGGAGGAGGCGTTGTTGCAGAAAGAAAAATTAAAACACTTCTTAATTATGGCGCTCACATTACAGTAATAAGTCCAAAGGTTACAAAAAGTATCGAAAAACTTATTCAATCAAATAAAATTTCACATATAAAAAAACTCTATACAAAAGATGATTTGAAAGATGCTCTTATAGTTGTAGCCGCGACTTCAAACAGTGCAGTTAATGAACAAATTGTAAACGATGCTAAGTTTCTTGTAAATAGCGTTGAAAAAAGAGAAGACTACGTAAAAAATAATAATATTAAATACATAGTTCCTGCAATCCTTGAAAAAGACGGACTAACAGTAGCTATTTCTACTGAATTCCCTGCTCTTAGTAAAACCTTAAGAGAGGAAATTAAAAAATATTATGGCAAAGATTTTGCTTTATATGTAAGGTATCTCAAAAAACTTCGAAGGGAATTAAAAAAGAAAATCTCTGATGCAAAAAAAAGAAGAAAAATTTTCAGAAAAATAGCTTCAAAACAAATTGTGTCAATTTTGAGACAGTATGGTTTTAAAAAAACAAAAGAGGAGATTGATAGAATAATCAATGAATCATAAAATAGCAGTAATAGGGACAGGATATTTCGGGCAGAGGCATCTAAAAATACTCTCTCAGATGGAAGATGTTGAAATTGTTGGAATAGCTGATAAAGATACTAATAAAGCCCACCAAGTTGCCTCTGAGTTTGGATTAAAATATTCAGAAAATTTCAGAGACCTATTAGACAAAGCAGAAACTTTTTTCATAGTAACACCTACAAATACTCACTTTGAAATTGCTATGGAATTAATTGAAGCAGGGAAAAATATTTTTATTGAAAAACCACTAACCGAAAATCCAGAAGATGCGTCTATCCTGCTTAATAAGGCAATTAGTAAAGGAATAATTTTTCAAGTAGGTTTAATAGAGAGATTTAACCCTGTTATTAACACACTTCTTGATTATATAAAGAGTCCTATTTTTATTAATGCCCAAAGGCTTTCTCCCTTTTTAGGAAGAGCAACAGATACGGATGTAACTTTTGATCTAATGATACATGACCTTGATTTATTATGGAACTTACTTAAAGAAAAGGGAAGCTATGAATTAAAAGATTTAAAAGTCTTCAGAAAAAAATTAATTACAGATAAATTTGACTTTGCTACAGTATGGCTTGATATAGATGTAAACAACGAAAATTTAAAGGCTAATCTTACAGCAAGTAGGGTATCTTCTGATTTTCAGAGATGCTTTTCTGTTATTGAGAATGATTATGTCATTCATGCAGATTTAATAAAAAAGACAATAATAAAAATTGATAAATCCGGCAAGACAATTGAACTCCCTATTAAAGATAAAGAAAAGCAACCTCTTTATGAAGAAATACGAGATTTCCTTCAATCAGTTAAAGAAAAAAGTCTTTCTAAAAAAGCACCTACTCTAATTGAAATCCTTGAAGTTATAAAAATAATAAATCAAATAAATGGAGGAACTACTTAATGAAACCATTCATCGACTTAAAAGCTCAATATGTGAATATAAAAGATGAGATACTTCAATGTATAAATAAGATTCTTGAAAGTTCTCATTATATTCTCGGAGAAAATGTTAAAGCCTTAGAGGATGAAGTTAAAAACTATTTAGGAGTTAAAGAAGCAGTTGGTGTTGCTTCAGGAACAGATGCTCTTCATTTAGCTCTCAGAGCCTTAAATATTAAGGAAGGAGATGAAGTCATAACTACTCCTTTTACATTTTTTGCTACTGTTGAAGCAATTATTTATGTGGGAGCAAAACCCTTTTTTGTAGACATTGAAGAGACTACATATAATATAGATGTTGATAAAATTGAAGAAAAAATAACTCCGCGGACAAAAGCAATAATTCCAGTGCATATATTTGGATGCCCTGTAAATATGAAAAAGATAAATGAAATTGCAAAAAAGTATGGATTGTGGGTTATTGAGGATGCTGCACAGGCGTTTGGTGCTCAAATAGGTGATAAAAAAATAGGAAGTTTAGGAGATATCGGTTGTTTTAGTTTTTATCCAAGCAAAAATCTTGGATGCTTTGGAGACGGAGGGATGATTGTAACAAATGATGCTGAAATAGCTGAAAAGGTTAGAATATTAAGGAATCATGGCTCTCCAGGAAGGTATATCCATCAAACAATTGGAGTTAATTCAAGACTTGATGAAATTCAAGCAGGTATTTTAAGAGTTAAAATGAAATATATTGACCAATATAATGAACTTAGAAGGAAAAAAGCAGAACTTTATACAAAATTTCTAAATGAAGTAGTAATAACACCTAAGGAACCTGACAATACCTATCATGTCTATCATCTTTATAGCATTCGTTCAAAAGAAAGAGACAAAATAAAAGAAAATTTAAATACTCATGGTATTCCTTCTGTAGTATACTATCCTATACCAATGCATTTACAAAATGCTCTGAAATTTCTTGGTTATAAAACAGGAGATTTTCCAATAGCAGAAGCAGTTTCTCAGGAAATTCTATCCCTTCCTATTTACCCTGAAATCCCTGATGAAGAAATTTTCCACATATCTCAAATAATACTGAGATGCTTTCAAGAAAACTCCTAATTGTTGCTGGTGAGTCCTCTGGAGAGCTCTATGGAGCTCTGCTTGCCAAAAAATTGAGAGAAAATTTTGAACTTTTTGGTATAGGCGGAATTCGCATGAAAGAAGAAGGAGTAAATATTATTGGAGATATAACTCATGCCTTTGGATTATTTGAAATCTTTGGCCAAATAAAAAAAATAAAAGAAAACTTGAAAAAAGCTGAAGCGATTCTGGAAAAAATTGATGGATTAATTCTAATAGATTTCCCTGATTTTAACCTTAAACTCGCGAGTAAAGCAAAAAAACTTGGCAAAAAAGTACTTTACTATGTCAGCCCTCAAATATGGGCATGGCGGAAAGGTAGAATAAAAACAATAAAAAAATATGTTGACTATATGGCAGTAATATTGCCCTTTGAAGAAAATATTTACAGAGAGGCTAATATTCCTGTGAAATATGTAGGACATCCTATGTATGAAGTGATGAAAGAAGAATTAGAACGTTTGGGGATTATAAAGGAAAATGACTTAACAAAGGAAGATATAGAAATAATAAAGGATAAATTCAAAATAAAAAGTAAAATAGTTATAACATTAATGCCCGGAAGTAGACCATCAGAAATACAAAGGACTATGCCATTAATGTTAAATCTCGTAGAATTATTTGATAAAGAGAAAATTCATTTTATAATACCAAAAGCTCCAAACATAGATTTTCCCAATGAAGCGAAGGAAAAACTCTCAGAGAAGGATAATGTAACAATAATTAATGAACAATCTTTTACAGCTCTTGCAATGAGTGACCTTGCGGTTATTACTTCTGGCACATCAACCTTACAGGCAACACTCCTTAATGTTCCCATGATTGTTATATACAAGGTGAGTCCACTTTCCTATGTCATTGGAAAACTTTTAATAAAGGGTGTAAAGCATATTGCTTTACCTAACGTTATAGCAGATTTTTTAGGGGAAGGTAATATCAGAGTCCCTGAATTCATACAAGAGCTAAAACTATCTAAGATAACTGAAGAAATCAATAAAATGTTATATGACCATTACTATAGAGCAGACATAATTGACTTTCTCAAAGCTATAAGTAGATATTTCTATGGAAGAGAGGCTTCAAAGGAAGTGTACAGCATATGCAAAAAGTTTTTTTATTGATATATACTCTTTTTTACTTAATCGCCCTTTTATTTTTATTTCCTAAAGAATATTTTAAAAGACCTAAGGAGATAAGAACCCGATGGATTAAGGAGAAATTAGGATTTTTTAAACATACTTTATCTAAGACCTCCCAATCAAGCTTCAAACATAAAATATGGATTCATGCAGTCTCTGTAGGAGAAGTTATAGCTCTAACAAAACTAATAAAAAAATTAGCACAAAAATACGAAATTATACTGAGTACTATAACTGATACAGGACAAAAAGTTGCTCTTCAAAAATTTAGCAGATATGAAATAAAGATAATTTATCTTCCGTTTGATACTCCATGCGCAATAAAAAGAACCCTTAAATTTTTTAATCCAAAGGCTGTAATCTTAACAGAAACAGAATTATGGCCAAACCTGATATTTTTTACTTCAAAAAAAATCCCCCTTATTCTTATTAACGGAAGATTAAGTGAAGGGTCATTCAAAGGTTATAGCAAAATAAAATTTTTTATTAAGCCCCTACTAAAAAAATTTAGTTTAATTTGTGCTCAGGAAGAAATTTATAAAAAAAGATTTATTAAACTCGGAGCAAACAAAAAGAAACTCTATATTACAGGAAACATGAAGTTTGATATCGAGTTAAAAAATATTGCTTTCACATGGGAAAACTTCATTCCCCGACCTATAATTCTTGCTGGAAGTACTCATAAACCTGAAGAAGAGCTAATATTAAACGCCTTTCTAAATCTCTCTATAAATGGAACGCTTATTTTAGCACCAAGACATCCAGAAAGATTTGAAGAAGTTGAAACTCTTATTAAAACAAAGATTGCAGACTCAAATGAAAAATTTTTCTTTTACAAATTGACTGAAATTCCTTCAACCTTAAGCACTGAGGCATCAGCCTGCATTGTTCTTGTTGATAAAATAGGAATTCTTGGGTCTCTATATAGAATATGTGATATAGCAGTTATTGGTGGAAGCTTTATACCACATGGAGGACAAAATCCTCTTGAACCAGCTTATTGGAAGAAGCCAATTATATGCGGTCCTTATATGCATAATTTCCCTTTTATTCAAGAATTCCTCAAGGAAGGAGCATGTATAATGGTAGACCAATATCATCTTCAAGACTCAATTAAAAATCTTATTGAAGAACCTAAAAAAAGATTTACATTAGCAGAAAAAGCTCATAAAATTTTATCTAAAAATTCAGGTGCTACAGAAAAGACATTGAAGCTATTAAGAGAGTTCATAGGCAGTTGATTCTGCTTTTTTATATTCTTCCCATAAATACTCTTTACTTAATCCATCATGTTCAATAAAATCCCAAGGTAATATATCATTAAAATCCCTTGTTGAATATAATTCAAATTTTACTTCTTCAAAAATTCTATTGAAGTTTTCACCTTCTGAAACTCTCTTTATCATAGACAAGCCAGTTCTGTTTGCCCTCGCAAGAAATCCTTGCATATATGAGTATTTAGGAACTTCATGTAAAAGATTAAAACCTTTAATTCTAATTGTGTCTTTTTTTAATTTTTTCAACTTCTCTTTCACTGTTTCGTAATCTTCCATCCTATGCCACTGAAAAGGAGTATGAGGTTTAGGAACAAAAATACTTATACTTGCCGTAATTTTTCGCTGGAATTTTATTCTTATTTTATTTATTAGTCTGATAATCTCTTCTATATCTTCATCTCTCTCGAAAGGCAATCCTATCATAAAATAGAGTTTAAGACTTTCAAGTCCCTTCTCTGCAAGCTTCTCAGCTATCAGTAGTAAATCTTCCTCCAATATTCCCTTTTTTATAATTCTTCTAAGCCTTTCTGAGCCTGCCTCAGGTGCCAGGGTTAAAGTTTTTCTTCTGACAAGATAGTCTAAAATATTAATTGTTGGCTTATCAGCTCTCAATGAAGTAAATGAAAGCTCAATGTTTTTATCTTTCAATAATTCGCTAATCTCTCTATAGGCAGAAAGAGAGGGAGCAATAAGACCTACAGTTTGTCTATCTAAATCATTAATTTCCTTGATTTTAAGTTTTAATTTTTTAAATGATGCTTTCCGAATCGGATTAAAAATATGTCCAACAAGACAAAATCTACAACTAAAAGGACATCCCCTCATTGTCTCAATCAGAAACATATCTGAGAAAATAGACTCTGGGGTAGTTATCTGTGAAAAAGTAAATTTATTGGTAAAATCGTTACAGTAAATTTTTTTTATTTTCTCAGGAGCGTTCTTCCATAAAATTTTTCTTTCCCTAATCTTTCCATGATTCTCATAGATTTCCTCATATGCCTCGGGTATATAAAACCCCTCAAATTTTATGAGTTGCTCTTTTAGATTCTTTTTGAAATCTTCTTCATATGAAGAATTTTTTACATTACTATAGATATTCAAAAAATTATCAATTAATTCTTCACCTTCTCCTACAAAAATTACATCAAAAATATTAGCTATGGGCTCTGGATTAGAAAAACAAAGAACACCTCCAGCAATTAAAAGCGGATGATAAGGCTTTCTATCCTTAGATAAAATCGGCAGTTTAGAAAGAGCAAGAATTTTTAGAATATTAGGATAATCATTCTCAAAACATAAACTAAATGCCAAGATATCAAATTGATGTAAAGGTTTTTTTGATTCGAAGGAAAAAAGAGCAATATCACTATATTCTGAAAAATCCTCTGGATAAGGGAGAAAACTTCTCTCACAAACTACATCTTTTCTCTCATTGAAAAGTCTATAAACAGCTTGGAAACCTAAATTACTAATTCCAATTTTATAGATATTCGGATATATAAGACATATTTTTGTTTTTCCACCATGGTCTTTTTTTATTGTACCTTTCTCTTTGTTAAGAAGAAAGTTAATCTTTTCAACTATCTTTCTCATGAAAAATTTTACATTTTTTTCTCAGATAAGCTGGAATATCTGATTCATCTTCAATATTGTCAGGTACCTCTAATGAAGGTTCTTTTAATATATCTATCTTCTCTGTCGCATTAGGAATTTTTTCTGAAATTTCCTTTGCTTCTTTATTTAGTTCTGATGATTCAATGTTCTCCTTATCGTTATTTATTGATACTATATAATCTTTAGATTCAAAAGCTTCTTTTTTATCCGATAAATTTAAATTATCATTAATTTTTTCCTCTGTTGCTTCTTTTTTATCCAATTTTTCTAAATTATTATAGGTCGAAAACAAATCGCAATTATTGGAAGTTTTCTTAAAAGATGATATGGAATTAATATCTTTAGATATGATTTTTTTTGTTTCTTTTAGAGATATTCCAACATTTTTTGGCATCCATTTTTCTGTCTTTAATATCTCCATTTCTTCAGGTTTATCCTCAAACCCTGTTGCAATTACAGTGACATAAATTTCATTTTCTATTTCCGGTTTAACAACAGTTCCAAATATTATATTTGCCTCTTCGTGAGCAACATCATAGACAGTAGCAGCAATCTCTTGAACTTCATCAAGTGTCAAATCAAAACCACCTGTAATATTAATAAGAATCCTTCTTGCACCTTCAATAGATGTCTCTTCAAGTAAAGGGTTTTTAATTGCTTTCAAGGCCGCTTGTTTAGCGTTTTCTTCCTTTGAACAAGTTCCGAGACCTATCACAGCCTTACCAGATTTTTCAATGATAGTTTTCACATCTGCAAAATCTCTATTTATAAATCCAGGGCTTAAAATAAGGTCGGAAATTCCTTGAATTGCCTGCCTCAAAATATCATTGGCAATAGCAAAAGATTTAACTAAAGGGGTTCCTTTTTCAACAACAAGATGAATTTTATCATTTGGAATGGTTATTATAGTGTCAACGTATTTTTTCAGTTCTTTAATACCAACTACTGCATTGTGAAGTCTCTTCTTCCCTTCAAAATAAAAAGGTTTTGTAACAACAGCTACAGTAAGAATTCCTAATTCTTTAGCTAAAGATGCAATTACCGGTGATGCACCAGTTCCAGTTCCTCCACCCATTCCAGCTGTGATAAAAAGAAGATCAGAACCCTCTATACACGATAGTAATGTATCTTTATCCTCTAACGCTGCTTTTTTACCTAATTCAGGGTCAGATCCAGCTCCAAGACCTCTTGTTAACTCTTTTCCAATTTGTACTTTTATAGGTGCAAGAGAAAATTCAAGATGCTGAATATCTGTATTTATAGCAATGAATTCCACACCATGAACCCCTGAGGAAATCATAGCATTCACTGCATTAGTTCCTGCTCCTCCAACACCAATAACTTTTATCTTTGCAATAGGTCTCTCTGACTCTTCAATTTCAAACATGGCATGCCTCCTTATTTATTAATTAAACTATTGATCCATTTCTTAACTTTTTCAAAAATTTTTTTTAAATCATTACTTGTTTCATTATATATCTTTTCTCTTGTTCTATAGATAAAGGCACCAATAAGTGAAGAGTATTCGGGAGAAAAACTATTAGCTAATATTTCGTTTTCATATACTAAGCTATCATCCCATCCCATTTCAGAGAAAAGCGAAATCAAGCCAGCATCAGGTCTTCCAATTCTTACAGGCAAGGACAGTAGGCTTTCAGCTAAAGGAGCAAAACCCTGCAAAAGAGATGTACCACCAGTTAGAATAGCAGAAGAGATATTAATCTCTTCTTGTAGAGAACTAATTTCATTCTTTATTATATCAATAATCTCTTCACAACGGGCATTGACTATCTCATTTATCACGGAATAGGGAATTTTGACCGGATTTCTGTCAGTTCCTATGATTTCTATTTCAGTTGTACTATTAGGTGAATTTAAATCTTCAATTATCATATAATTTTCTCTCAACTTACTTCCTGTAGAGAGGAAATTTATTTTAGGAATAGCATTCCCAAATTGTTTTTTTATTCTTTCTGCTTCGGTATGAGAAATCTTAAGACCTATTGCAAGATCATTAGTTATGTGGTTTCCTGCAATTCCGAAATTTGATAGATATTTTATATATCCGTCACTAAAAATTGATATATCCGTTGTGCCTGCTCCAACATCTATGACTAAACATCCTAAATCCTTATCATGTTGACTAAGAACAGCCTCTGAAGAAGCTACTCCTTGAAGAATTACCTCTTCCACTTCAAATCCTGCTTTAGTACAACATGTTAAAATATTTTGAATTTGATTAGAAGCTGCTGTAATAATATATACTTTTGCTTCAAGTCTAAGTCCTCTCATACCAATAGGATCTTTAATCCCTGTATTTTCATCAACTATAAATTCTACTGGTAAGACATGTATGACCTCTCTGTCCTGAGGAATGACCATTGCTGAAGCTGAATCAATTGCAAAATTTACATCCTCTTCAGTTATCATTTTTTTCCTTATTCTTATATTGCCACTGCTATGGATTCCTTTTATATCTACTCCAGAATAACAAATAGCGGCTTTTTTGATTTTTATGTTTAATTTCCCTTCACAATCTCCGATGGCTCTCTTAATGGAATTTGTCAATGCTTCCATATCAACGACTTTTCCTTTTTTTATTCCTGAAGAAGGATAACTACTAATAAAGATAATATCTATTTTCTGCCCGTCAAATTTTCCCACTAATATAGATATTTTTGATGTCCCTATATCTACTATTTTTAGTAATTCATCCATTTGTATCCCTTCACTCCAAAGGTTTTACGATAACCTTATCGGGAAATCTTAAATCTACATATTGCACATTCAAACCTCTTCTTTGAATTTCAGAATTTACTACCATATATTTGGCAAATTTGTTCTCCCAGTCTCCATTACCAATAATTATCCTGATATTGTTCATATTTATAGTCAGATTATCTGGTTGAGTTCCTGTTATAGTTATTTCATCTTTAGATTTTACAAGCCCCTTTGAATTTATAAAATTAAGTAAGGCAACAGCTGATTGAATAGTGTCTTTATTGTTAAAGGGATCAATATCTTTTAAAAGGGGAAGGAAAATCTGGTTATCTTTTAATTTTTCTGTAAAATCCTCCAGCACGTGTCCTTCATAATCAACTAAATAAGCTTTTTCATTAGCCATTGCTATGGCAACAGGAGTAGATTCTTTTATATGAATTGTTAATGTTCCATTCAAATCTTTTCTAATTACCACATCCTTTATCCAAGAAATTTTTTTAAGTCTTTCATAGAGAGTTTTTGATCCTGGATAAATAATAGAAGAACCCTCTTTTAGAGCTAAAGCGTTCCTTATTTGTTGCTCAGTAATGTTTTTATTACCTGTAATTACTATGTTTCTAACTATGAGCACTTTTACAGATAGAAAAAGAATAAATAAAACTGAAATAATAAATCCTGTAACTATTAAAATTATCTTCCTATTTTTCATTTCCCTTCACTGCAAGTTCTAATATTTCTTTAACCAAACCCTTAAAATCATAACCTGCTAAAGAAGCTATTTTAGGCAATAAAGAAGTCTCTGTCATACCAGGAATTGTATTAACTTCAAGGACATAGGGATTACCTTGTCTGTCAACAATAATATCTACTCTTGTGCCTCCCTTGCATCCTAAGGCTTTATGAGCTCTTAACCCTAAATCCTTAAGCCTTTCATATAAAGTATCATCAATATCTGGAGGCAAGATATACTCAGTCATTCCCTTTGTATACTTAGATTCATAATCATAAAATCCCTTTTTAGGTCTTACTTCAACTCCTCCTAAGGCTCTATCTCCAAGAACTCCGATATGTATTTCTCTTCCCTCAATAAGTTCTTCTAAAATTGCCCTTTCACCATATTTAAAAGCCTCAACAAGTGCCTTTTTAAGTTCTCTTTTGTTCTTAACAATGCTAACTCCTACAGATGAACCTTCCTCTGCAGGCTTTACAACACAGGGGAAATTAAGAGGCTGAAGGCTGAAGGCTGAAGGCTTTAGAAAATCTTCATGATATACCACCTTGAATGGCGGAACGGGTATTCCATGGTATAGGAATATTTTCTTAGTAGCTTCCTTATCCATTGCTAAAGCTGAAGCCAATACTCCTGAACCCGTATAGGGAATCCCCATTACCTCTAACATTCCCTGAATACCGCCATTTTCTCCCCAACCACCATGTAACACCAAAAAAGCTACTTCAATTTTTTCAGACTTCAACCTTTCACATAGGTCTTTGCCTGCATCTATAAATACTACCTTATATTCAAGCTCTTTAAGAGCATTGAATACCGCCTGCCCACTTTTTAAAGAGACTTCCCTTTCAGAAGAAAGTCCTCCTGCTATGACTCCCACCTTCATTTTAAGCCTCCAGAAATTTTATTTCAGGTTCTAACTCCACTGAAAAGGCTTTTAAAACTCTTTCTTTCACAATTTCCATCAATCTCAAAAAATCTGTTGCCTTTCCTTTGCCTGCATTAATAAAATAGTTCGCATGAATACTACTTACAATAATATCTCCTACTCTTGTCCCTTTCAATCCTGCTTTGTCAATTAAAAATCCTGCTGAAGTGTTCTCTGGATTCTTAAATACACATCCTGCTGAACGCTCTTTAAGAGGCTGTGTCTGCCTTTTCTTGATAAGAAAATCCCTCATCTTACTGAAAATATCTTCCTTTTCTTCTTTAAGTATGAATTTTACCCTTTTTATTATCGAATTTTCAGGCAATCCCGAACTCCTGTATTGGAATTTAATCTCAGATTTTTTTATAATCCTCTCTTTTAAACGTGAATCAATAATCTCTATCTCTTCAAGGCAATCTTTTATCTCATATCCAAAGGAGCCTGCATTGCCAAATACTGCACCGCCTATAGTACCAGGAATTCCTATAAGTCCTTCCATGCCTGAAAGTCCTTTCTTAAGTAATAGAGCAATAATTCTTCCAAGCCTTGCACCTGCTCCCACAGTAAGGGTAAATTGATCGAGACTAATGTTGTCCATTCTCCTTGTATTAATTATCACGCCTTTAAATCCTCTATCACTTATCAGCAAATTGCTACCCCCACCAATAACATAAGAGGGTATTGCCTCATTTTTTATGATTTCCATTAAATTCAAAATATTTCCTTCATCAGGGAAAACAATAATATCAGCCTTGCCACCTATGCCAAGAGTTGTGTAGTGAGCAAGAGGTTCTTCTTTTCTATAAAAAATTCCCTTTTCCTTCAAAAAAAGCTCTATTTTATTCATAGCCTATCTCTTACTGCCTCTCCAATTTTGTAAACATCACCTGCTCCGATTGTAAAAAGAATATCTCCATCCCTTAACTCTTGAGAGATGTCCTCTTTTATTCCTTCTTTATCATGATTAAATTTCACATTAACACCTTCATTTTTAAGCTTTTCATATAGAACTGCTCCACTTATTCCAGCAATAGGAGGCTCACTTGCAGGATATATTTCCATCAAAAAGAGAATATCCTTTTTTCTTAGTACTCCCTTAAAAACTCTTATAAATTGCTCCATAAGGTCTCTTGTTCTTGTATATCTGTGAGGCTGAAATACAACACATAGCCTTTCTGGTTTTAACCATAAAGCTGTCTTAAGAACTGCTTTTATTTCTGTTGGATGATGTCCATAATCATCATAGAATCTTATTCCTTTTCTCTCTCCTTTGAACTCAAATCTTCTTCCAATCCCTGTAAAGTTCTTCAAAGACTCTCTGACCTTGTCGAAGGGAACAGACAGTTCTTTTGCCACAGCTATTGTTGCTAAAGCATTTAAAACATTGTGTTTGCCTGGTACTGTAATAGCAAATTCCCCCATTGATTTATTCTTATAATAAGCTTCAAAGGATACATAGGGAGATTTATAGGCAATTTTTTTTGCATAAAAATCAGCATAATTATCAAATCCATAGGTCAAATATCTTCTGTTAAGGTGAGGAATTAAATCTTTTATGTGTCTACATTCTTTGCATAGTATTGAAACTCCATAGAAAGGAACTTTATTGGCAAACTCAAGAAAAGCTCTTTTTATGCGTCTTAAATTTTTAAAATAATCAAGATGTTCCCTGTCAATATTGGTGATTACTGATATAGCAGGGTTTAATTTAAGAAAGCTACCATCACTTTCATCAGCCTCTGCCACAAGGAACTCACCTTGCCCAAGTCTTGCATTTGTTCCAAGAGATTTAAGCTTTCCACCCACAACTACTGTAGGGTCAAATCCTGCATCATTCAACACTGTAGCAATAAGTGATGTTGTAGTAGTTTTGCCATGGGCTCCTGCAACTAAAATTGAATATTTAAGTCTGCATAGCTCTGCAAGCATCTCTGCTCTTGGGATTACAGGAACTCCTATAGCCTTTGCTTTAATAATTTCAGGATTGTCAGGTTTTACAGCAGAAGAAAAAACAACTACGTCAGTTTCGTTTAGATTGTCCTCACTATGCCCTATGAATACTTTTATTCCAAGGCTTCTAAGTCTTTTTACTGTTTCTGACTCTTTTATGTCAGAGCCTGTTACAGCATAGCCCATATTTTTTAAAACTTCTGCAATTCCGCTCATGCCAATTCCACCAATTCCAACAAAGTGAATCTTTTTAAACTGATACATTAAGATTTCCTCCTCTTGATTAGAGATTGTCCAATTTCTACAATTTTTTCTGAAGCATTTATCTTGCCAAAAGCGAGAGAAGCCATCTCCATTTCCTTTTTAATTTGTGCATCTGTTAAGATTTTATTTATCTTTTTCGAGATAATCTCACCATTGAGGTCTCTATCGAGAATCATCTCACAGGCTCCTCTACTGAGTAGTCTTCTTGCATTAATCTCCTGATGATTGTATGCTGCGTATGGATAGGGAACTAAAATCGAGGCTTTGCCCAAAGCTGTTACTTCTGCAACAGTTGATGCTCCTGCCCTGCAAACTATCAAATCTGCTAACACATAAGCCTCTGCCATATCATATATAAAAGGTAAAATCGTGGCTTTAAAGGAAAGGTTTTTATATTCTCTTGATACCCAACTATAGTCAGCCTCACCAGTTTGATGAATTATCTGAATCTTATCTTTTAGAGGAATTAAATAGGGTAGTCCCTCAGTAATTGCTTTATTTATTTTTCTTGCTCCAAGGCTTCCTCCAAAAATTAGTAAAGTTAATCTACCTTCTTCAAGACCAAATATTTCCAATGCTTTTTGTCTGTCCCCTGATAAAATCTCACTCCTTATAGGAGTGCCTGTAAGGTAAACCTTTTCCTTAGGGAAATAATCTATAGTTTCTGGATATGTTATAGCAATCGCATCTGCAAATTTACTAAGAATCTTATTTGCCAGTCCTGGTACAGTATTTTGCTCAAGAATAACTGTGGGAATTTTTTTTAATGAAGCAGTAAAAACCATTGGTAAAGAAGCATACCCACCTACTCCAAAAACAATATCAGGTGAAAAAGAATTTATAATATTTTTACATTCTGATATAGATTTTAAAAGCTTTAATATGGATTTCGCTTTTTCATTTAGAGATTTACCTACAAAACCTCTTACAGAAATAAGTTTTAATTTATAGCCCAATCGAGGGATTACCTTTGCTTCTAATCCTTTTTCTGTTCCAATAAAAATTATCTCTGCCTCAGGATATTTTGTCTGTATGAAAGACGCAAGGGCAATACCCGGAAATAGATGTCCGCCAGTTCCTCCTCCAGCTATTATTACCTTCATGAAAACCTTTTCCCCCTATAGTAATACCGATATGCTACTTTCAATCTTGTCTTGCTTGTTGGTAATTCTTCAAATAAAAACTGAGAGTCAACCTTTGAAAGATTTAGCAAAATCCCTACTGCCATAAGACTAATTACCATAGATGAACCACCATAACTTATAAATGGCAAGGGCAATCCTTTTGTTGGTGCAAGTCCCGTTACAACAGCAAAGTTTATTAAAGCTTGAATAGAAATCATCACTGTAACACCTATTGCAAGAAAATGGTAAAATGATTCCCTTTGTTTTATGGCAATCTTAAAACCTCTCATAGATAGAATAAAAAATAGAACAACAACCAAAGATGCTCCGACAAAGCCCATTTCTTCACCAATATGAGCAAAAATAAAATCTGTATGAATCTCAGGCAAATAGGCAAGCTTTTGCTTTCCCTCACCAAGCCCTTGCCCCGTAACCCCTCCGCTTCCAAGTGCTATGAGAGACTGAGTAAGTTGAAATCCGCTTCCTTGCGGATCAGTCCATGGGTCAAGAAAAGAGGTTATTCTTTTCCATCTATAAGGCTCTTTAGCAAGATAGAATATAACAGGCAAGGCAAGTATGGATGTGATTCCAATATACCTTAAACTTATTCCAGCAAGAAAAAGCATTATAAAAGTTATAATTCCAAGAGTCATGGCTGCACCAAAATCAGGCTGCTTTAGAAAAATCAATTGAAAAATTCCCATTAATCCTACTGGAATTAAAAAATGCATAATTTTATTCTTATCATAATCAGGTCTGCTTAAAAACCATGCAAGGAAAAAAACCATCGCAAGCTTTACAAGTTCGGAAGGTTGAAAAACAGTTGGCCATAGCTTAAGCCATCTTCTCGCTCCACCAGCGCTAACCCCTAAGGGTGAAAACACCAGAATGAGCATTATAAAAGAAATGATTAATAATGGAAAAACTAAAGTTTTTAATCTTTCCCGAGGGAAAAAAATAAATGTAATTATCAGAATAGAACCTATAACAAGGGTAAACAACTGCTTCTGCAAATATATTAATCCGCCTCTTTCCGCATATTTTGCCTTTACTGAAGCTAAAACAGAAGTTGAGCTATAAACTGATATTAGACCTATAATTATAAGAACTATTACAGCAAATATAAGAGACTTATCTATTGAACTTTTATTCATAGAGAATTCACTATCTCCTTAAATACATCACCTCTATGTTCAAAGTTTCTAAACATATCAAAGCTTGCACAACCAGGAGAAAGTAACACAACGTCTCCCTGAGTAGCTATATTTTTAGCCTTAATAACAGCAGATTTCATGTCTTTTTCAAAATAATGCTGCACAACTTCACCTAAAGCATTCGCTATTTTCTGGCTTGCCTCTCCAATAAGAATCAACGCTTTTACTTTTTTTTGCACAATATCCTTTAAGATTGTAAAATCACTATCTTTGTCCCTTCCACCTGCTATTAAAATCACATTGCCCGGAAAACTTTCAAGAGATTTAGCCACAGCATCAACATTTGTACCTTTTGAATCATTTATGTAACTTACTCCTTCAATCTCTCTGACGAGTTCCATTCTATGTGGTAATCCCGGAAATTCTGTTAAAACTCCTTTTATAGCTTCACCTCTACATCCTGCAGAAAAAGCAAGAAGAGAAGCTGCCATAATATTTTCAATATTATGAACCCCTTTGATTTTAAAGGAATTCACAGGCAGTACCGTATTTTCCATTTCTTTTTTTATATCTTCTGAGAGTTCCTCTCTTACATGAAATCTAACAGTGTCATTTTCTAAAAAAGCTCCATAAACTTTTTGCAATCTACTAAAATAAAAAACATGGGGAAGTTTTCCTTTTTTTAAATAAATATTTCTTAAATATTCAATTGAAGAAACTGTATTTTTATCATCCATGTTAAGTATAAGAAAATCATCTCCTCCCTGATTCTGAAATATTTTAGCTTTCGCCTCAATGTATTCTTTCATTCCAGAATATCTGTCCATATGGTCAGGTGTTATATTGAGAATAGCTGCAGAATGAACCTTAAAATTCTTTATTCCTTCAAGCTGAAAACTCGAAAGTTCAAGAACAAGATAATCTATATCAATTTGCCCTCTATAAATTTCATAAACTACTTCTGCCATTGGAAAACCTATGTTTCCTGCAAGGGCAACCTTTTTGCCATCCTTTTTTAAAAATTCATAGACAAGTGTAGATGTGGTTGACTTACCATTTGACCCTGTTATACCGATTATCTTTATATCTGACTTTAAAATGTTAAGTATCTCCCAACTTAATTCTATTTCACCTATCACAGGGATTCCGTTATATATTGCCGAAACTATAGATGGTGTGCTTAGTGGAACCCCAGGACTTACTACAATAAGCTCTGCTTCACTGAAAGCCTCAGGAGGATGTCCACCTCCGAATATCTTATAAACTTTATTTGAAAGATAGCTTAAATCTTCATCTATTTCTTTTTCCTTTTTTTTATCATTTACAATTAACTTTGCACCAAAGGTTGCAAGAAGTTTAACCAAAGAAATACCGCTTTTACCAAGCCCTACTATAGCAATTTTTTTATCTTTTAATTCAGATAGACTGTGAATTAACCTTTGCATTCCCTTTCCTCTTTTGTTTTGACTTTTTATTGGATACCTTTTTTGCCTTAATATCTTGATTACCTTTTATCTTCTTTTGAGTTTTTATGACATCTTTTTTCTTAACAGATAATGCCGTTCTTTTATATGAAGCTTTTAAAATAGGTTTTTCATTTGTAACTTGAACAAGTGGTTCACTTTTACCTGATAATACGTTTTCTGCTCTTGCTAAAAGTAGCTGTGTATCTCTCCAAAGTTTATCTCTATTTGGAACTCCTAAAAGGGCAGTATATACAAGTCTATTGTCAATCCTTGCAGCACTTACAAAACAATGTCTTGCTCTCTTTGTATAACCAGTTTTACCTCCTATTACGTTGTCCTCTGTCCATAATAGTTGATTAGTATTCTGAATAAAATGTTCTTTCCCATCTTCAGAATGGATAACATAAACACGGGTTTGTATTACTTCTCTTATCAAGGGATAAGATAAAGCATGGGACATAATTTTTGTAAGATCGTAAACAGTTGTATACTGTTCTTTTCCAGGCAATCCTGAAGCATTAGCAAACTTAGTATCTTTTGCTCCGATTTTAATCGCTTTATCATTCATAAGTTTTACAAAATCTTCTTCAGACCCTGCTACAGCTTCTGCAAGAGCAACTGCGGCAGAATTTACAGATCTCATAAGAGCAAGATAAATCAAATCATGTACGGTATATATCTCTCCTTCTTTTAATCTCGGAGCAACAGTTGGAGTCTTTGCCGCCCTTTCAGAGATAGTGATCTTCTTCCCCGGTGATAGTCTTTCAAGAGCAACCATTGCAGTAACAAGCTTTGTTGTACTTGCAGGTGGAAGTTTAAGCTCTGGATTCTTACCGTATAAAATCTTTCCTGTATGTGCATCTACAACCACAGCAGTAGGAGCATCCATATCATCTGCAAAGGCTGTTGAATTAAAAAAGAATAAAATTAAAGAGGAAAAAAATATGATAACCTTAACATATAATTTCCGCCTTGATACTTTTTCCTGACTTTTCATAGAATCACCTCAGTTTTAAAGTTAAAAGACTTAAAAGGGCAAGAATAATACCTATTATCCAAAACCTAACAATAACCTTCGGTTCTGGCCATTTTTTCAATTCAAAGTGATGATGTAACGGAGCCATACGGAAAATTCTTTTACCACCTGTTAACTTAAAGTAACCTACTTGAAGAATAACAGAAATAGCCTCTACAACAAAAATGCCTCCAACAAGAGCAAGAACAATTTCATGTTTTGTTATAACTGCTAAACTTCCAAGAGCTCCACCAAGACTTAGAGAACCAACATCACCCATAAATACTTCTGCTGGATAGGCATTATACCAAAGAAATCCTAAACATGCTCCAAGCATAGCACCACAAAATACAGCAAGTTCACTTGTCCCTGGAATATAGAGAACATATAGATATTTCGCGAACACAGCATGCCCTGATACATAAAGCAATACTGCATTTACAATAGTAGCTATACCAACAAGTCCGACAGCAAGACCATCCATTCCGTCAGTTAAATTAACAGCATTAGAAGAACCAACAATAACAAAAATAGCAAAAGGTAAATAAAAAATTCCCAAGTCAATTAGCCATTGTTTAAAAAAGGGTATACTTAGAACTGTTGTATAGGGATCCTTAGGATTAAAATATAAAAATAGAGTGACTGCTGTAGCTAAAACTAACTGAGCAATTAATTTATATCTTCCCGGAAGCCCCTTATAGTTCTGTCTGGAAACTTTTAGATAATCATCAATGAATCCTATTAAGCCGAATCCGAGAAAACTTAAAATCATTATCCACATATAGTGATTTCTTAAATTACCCCATAGCAAAACTGAAAATAATACGGAAGCAATAATTATAATACCCCCCATCGTGGGAGTACCTTCTTTCTTAAGATGACTTTTTGGACCATCATCTCTTATGTGTTGTGTAAGACTTAATTTCTTTAACCATCTTATACATGCAGAAGCTATGAAAAAAGTAAAAAAGAAGGATGTTAAAATAGCAAGCATTGTTCTAAATGTAATATATCTAAAGACATTAAAAACAGAAATCTGATCACTTAAGCTATAGAATAATTCGTAAATCATTCTATATGCCCTTGCCTTAAAATTTCTAAAATTTTTTCCATTTTCATAGCTCTTGAACCTTTAATCAATATTATCTCTCCTCCTGTAAGCTGTTCCTTAAGAAATTTTCCTGCTTCTTCAGAGTTTTCAAATACATTTCCATTTACATATGTTAATGCATTTTTAATAAACTTTCCCACCCCGATGAAGTTCTCTATTCCTGATTCTTTAAGCCACTTGCCTATTTCTTCATGTGCCTTTTCAGTATATTCACCAAGTTCAAGCATATCTCCTAAAACAGCAATAGCTTTTCTATCTTTTTTTCTCCTTATAAGTTCATTAAGAGCTACTCTCATCGAGGAAGGGTTAGCGTTATAGGCATCAAAAAATATTTCTATTCCATTAATCTGAAATATTTCTCCTCGCATTTTCGGAGGAGCAAAGGACTCTAATACATCCCTTATCATGCACTTTGATATACCAAAATGTACAGCTACAGCACATGCAGAAGTTATATTATAAACATTATGTAAACCTATAAGCTTAGCTTTAACTGAAAAGCTTGTAATATCTGTATTGAAAACAAACTCTATCCCATGATTTTTAAAATCTATATCACTTGCATAATAGTCATTTTCCTGATTTAATCCAAAAGTTATCACATTTCCTTTCCAATTTTTAAGTCCTCCCATTAAAATTGTGTCATCGCCATTAGCAAAAACTGTCTTAACATAAGAAAGAATTTCCAATTCACCATCTCTTACTCCTTCCAAAGAACCAAACCCTTCTATATGTTCATAACCTATATTAGTAATTACCGCATATTGAGGTCGAACAATTTCGCAAAGTTCTCTTATATCTCCCTTTCTGTTTGTGCCAAGCTCAAGAACCATTATTTCTGTATTGTTTTCAAGTCTACTTAAACAGAGGGGAACTCCAATATTGTTATTTAAATTGCCTTCAGTTTTTAAAACTATATATTTCTTTGACAGGCAGGCAGCAATAAGCTCTTTTGTTGTTGTCTTACCATTACTTCCTATTACAGCAATTACCGTGCCTTTAAATTTACTTCTTAAATATCTTCCTAATGATTGTAATGCTTTAAGTGTGTCTTTAACCATTACAACGGTTTTCCCTGAAAAATCTACATCCACATCTTTTGAAATAACTGCACCATGAGATTTACCTAAAGCATCCATTACGAATTCATGGCCATCTCTCACTGTGCCTTTAAGTGCAAAAAATATATCATTCTGTCCTATTGTTCTTGTATCAATAGAGGCGCTATTAAAGATTTTTTCTGACTTAGATAGAATTTTCCCATCTGTAGCTTTTATCAAATCATTAATAGTAAACATTTTTTATTTCTTTAACTCCCTTAAAATTTTCCTTAATATCTCTCTGTCACTAAAGGGGAATCTTTTTCCTTCTATCTCCTGATAGTCCTCGTGCCCTTTACCTGCAACAATTAAAATATCTCCCTTTTCACACATACTAATACCAATGCTCAAGGCATTGCTTCGATCAGGAACAACTATGAAATTATCTTTCGAGATTCCCTCTTCAATTTCTCTTATTATCTGTCTTGGTTCTTCCCATCTTGGATTATCTGATGTAAGAATCACATAATCACTCAATTCTGACGCAATCTTGCCCATCTGAGGTCTTTTACCTTTGTCACGATTACCACCACACCCAAAAATAGTTATAATGCGTCCAACATGCCCGATTCCTTCTCTAAGCTTTATTACACTTTTAAGAAGTCTTTCAATCGCATCTGGTGTGTGTGCATAATCCACAAATACAAGGAAATCCTGACCTTCATCAATATTCTCAAATCTTCCCTCTGGAGCTTTAACATTTAATAGGGCTGATTTTATCGTATTCAAAGGAACATTAAGATATAAAGCAACTGATATAGCACTTAGCACATTATAAATATTAGGGATTCCTAAAAGAGGTGTTTTTATAAAATGACTTTCTCCATTAATACAAACTTTTATTTCAGTCCCATTGAACATTAGTTTATAATCTTCCACATAAATATCAGCTGATTTATCTCCAATTGAATAAAGTAATTTATTTCTACTTAATTCCTCAGCAAGTCTTTTCCCGTAATCATCATCAATATTTATCACGGAAATACCGTCGTCTCTAAGTAGTTCAGTAAAAAGTCTTCTTTTTGCTTGAAAATAATCTTCCATATCCTTATGAAAATCCAGATGGTCTCGGGAAAGATTTGTAAAAACTGCTACTTCAAAATTAGCATAATCAACTCTTTTTAAAGAAAGAGCATGTGATGATACTTCAGAAATCGCATATTTTATCCCTTTCTGTACCATTTCATAAAGAAAATGCTGAAATTGCAAGGATTCAGGAGTTGTATGCTTAGCTATTATCTCATCTTCATCTATTAAATATTTAATAGTTCCTATCACCCCTGTTTTCTTGCCATCATTTTTAAGAATTTCTCTAATTAGATAGGAAGTGGTTGTTTTTCCATTTGTCCCGGTTATACCTATAAGATGCAGGCTGTTTGAAGGAGAACCATAAAATCTATTGGCAATCCATGCAAGAGCATCTCTTGATTCATTAACACCTATCCATGTGATATCTTCATTATTAAGTGGCTTATAACGAGCCTTTTCATATACTACAGCTACTGCACCCTTTTGTAAGGCTTCATATATAAAATTATGGCCATCTATGGTATGTCCTGCAATAGCAACAAATACAGTACCTTTCCCTACTTCATTTGAATTATATTGCACATTATTAAATTCAACATCAATATCTCCCCTCACTTCAAAATCTTCTCTGAGAATTTCTGAAAGTTTCATCTTGATGCCATAACCTTGCTATTAGTTTCATTATTATTTATGGTAACAACAAGTCCCTTCTCCTTTGCATCATCTCTTGGAACATTAAGATATGCTAATGCTTCATCAGAAATAGCCTTAAAAACTGGCCCAGCTACAACTCCTCCGTAATGAGCTCCCTTAGGGTCATGAATTACAACTATTAGCGCAATACGAGGATTTTCAGCGGGTATAAATCCTACAAAAGAGCTAACAAATTTATCTTTTGAATATTTCCTTATTTTAGGGTCATACTTCTGTGCTGTTCCAGTTTTTCCTGCTACATTGTTTCCTTCAACCTTAGCTGTTGTTGCTGTGCCACCTTCCTGAGTTACCCTTTTAAGAATTTCTCTCATAGTATAAGCAGTCTTCTCAGATAAAATCCTATCTCTTTGAATAACAGCTTTATATAAAATATTTCCATCTGGAGAACGTATTTCGGAGACAATAAATGGTTTTACAAGATATCCGCCATTTGCAATAGCAGAATATGCTCGTAACATTTGAAGAGCAGTAACAGCTACTTCTTGACCTATAGGTATAGCTCCTATTGAAGTACCAGACCATTTACTGACAGGTTTAATATGCCCTGATATCTCTCCTGGAAGATCAATTCCGGTTTTTTCACCTATACCAAATTTCTTAATATAATCATACAACTTTTCCCTACCAAGCATCATTGCAATTTTTATTGTACCTACATTAGAGGACTTTTGAATAATCTCTTCGAAAGTAAGCACCCCATATTTATGTACATCCTTGATTTTTTTACCTCCCACTTCAATAAAACCCGGAGCACAATCTATCTTTGTAGTTGGTTTTATTATTTTTTCCTCTAAAGCAGCAGATGCGGCTACTATTTTAAATGTGGAACCAGGCTCGTATAAGTCCGTTATTGATCTGTTTCTTATAACAGATAAATTCTTGATTGTTTTTAAATCATTTGGATTGTAATTTGGTCTATTTGCTAAAGCAAGAATTTCACCTGTAAAAGGTTCCATCATAATTATAGTGGCAGAAGAAGCGTGCCATTTATTCATAGCTTCGTCCAGATGTTTCTCAACAATATATTGCAATCCCTCATCAAGCGTCAAAAAAACATCATTACCTCTGATTTCCCCATAGTTACCATCAGATAATTTCTTGCCTGTAGCATCTCTTAGAACTATTTTCGAAGTTTTTTCAGCCTTAAGATACTTATTATAATATTTTTCTAATCCCTCAATACCTTCCTCATCAGTATTTACAAAACCTACCACATGAGAAGCTATTGAACCTTTTGGATAATATCGTATATGTTCAGTAATAAAACCTACTCCTTGAAGCTTTAATTCCTTTATTTTCTTTGCTGTTTCATCATCGAGCTTTCTTTTTATCCATATAAATCTTTTATTATTTTCAGCATCATTTATGATTTCGCTATAATCAACATTTTTTATATAATTTTTTAATACATTTATTGTTTCGTTGCCTTTAATTAAAACAGGATCAATAAAAAGAGAATCTCTCTCTAAGGAAACAGCTAAATCTCTGCCGGTTCTATCATAAATATTACCCCTTTTGGGCAAAATTTCCTCTTTTTTCACATGCTGCATATTAGCTTTTTGTAGATAGACTTCGTGCTCGACAAACATTATAAGAAAAAGTCTAAACACTATAACTAAAAAACAAAGGGTTATAAAATATTTTAGGATATTAATCCTTGAGAGCATTTTTAATCTCTCTTATTAAAACTAACCCTGTTCACTGACGTGTTAGAATCTTGAGTTATATATATAACCTTCTTTCTATCTGGGAAATGGAGAGAAAAAAGTTCTCCCCTTTCAAGTCTTGCTATACTTGTTAGAGAAGATTTTTGAGCCAATAACATTTTTTGTTCTCTGAGTAGATTTTTCTTTTTTTCCTCCAGTTGACTTAGCTTATATTCAACAGCAACCACATTTGACCGTATCCACAGAATACCAAATACAGATAAAATAATAAGAAAAATAAATAAACAAAATATAATATTAAAGTATCTACACTTACAAACAAATCTATTCATAATTTTTCACCTCCTCTTAATCTTGCACTTCTTGCTGAAGGGTTTTTAGCAATTTCCTCTAAGGAGGGGAATATTGGCTTTTTAGTTATTATCAAAATGTTGCCTTTTTTCCCTTCTTCTTTGAAAAAATTTTTTACTACTCTGTCTTCTCCAGAATGATAGGATATAATGCATATTCTTCCACCCTTTTTAAGCATATTCAACGAATTTATTAATCCTTCACGAAGCTCGTCTATTTCTCTATTGACTTCCATTCTTATTGCTTGGAAAACCTGTGTGGCTGGATGAATTTTAGCTTTTTTATGAATGATTGCCTTAACTAAATCAGCTAATTCCCTACAAGTATCAATTGTCTTTTTTTGTCTCTGTCTTATAATTTCTCTTGCAATTCTTCTCGCAAAGGGTTCATCACCATAATCTTTGAGTATCTGAATCAGTTTATATTCAGGATATTTATTTACCACATCCCATGCTGTAAGCAAAGTTGATTGATCCATTCTCATGTCAAGCATCTCGTCGGAATGAAAGCTAAATCCTCTCGATAAATCTTTAAGTTGGAGCATGGAAACTCCGAGGTCGAAAAGAACGCCGTCAATTTCTTCAATTCCCATTTCATTTAGAGCTTGTTTAATTCGAGAAAATCCTACCTTTTTCAAAACCACCCTTTCATCATTAATAACTTCTCTCACACATTCTATGGCTCTTTCATCTCTGTCTAATCCTATCAATCTACCCATACTCCCGAGTCTCTTAAGAATTTCTAAGGAATGTCCGCCACATCCTAAGGTAGCGTCAACATATACTCCATCTTCTTTTATGTTTAGAATCTGAATAACCTCTTCTACCATCACAGGAATGTGAATCTTTTTAGATTCCATACTTAGCAAGGGCATCCTGTATCCTCTTTATATCTACTTTTGTTGGGTCTGTAATGTTATCCCATGTTGTCTTATCCCAGATTTCTATTCTTTCAATCTGTCCTACTATGACTACTTCAGAATTAATACCCGCATCCTGTCTGTGTTCATAGGGAACGAGTAACCTTCCCTGCTTATCAAGCTCGCAAGGAACTGCTGAAGCTATAACCCTTCGTAAAAAATACATTACTGCTTCATCAGACCTTGGTAGTTCCCTTATTTTTTCTTCCATTTTTAGCCACTCTTCAAGAGGATATAGATGCAATGCTTTATCAAAAGGAGCATTTGTTAAATAAAGTTTTCCCGATGAGTATTTACTTGCCAGAACCTCTCTAAGAGAAGCCGGCATTATAACTCTTCCCTTTTGATCTAAATTATGGTAATATTTTCCTATGAAAGATATCATATTCCACTTTCTACCACCATTTACCACCAATATTATACGAAGGTGAAAATTTTGTCAAGAGGTATTTTTTATGTCAGAAAAATTTTTTGAAATTTTTGAAAAAAAACTTGAAATGTTAAGAGAAAAATACCTTTATCGTTCAATCAAAGATATAGACTCAAAGATTGGAATGGAAATTACTATACACGGAAAAAAATTTATAAATTTTGCTTCTAATGATTATCTTGGATTAAGTCAACATCCAGCTGTTAAAGAGACATCTATAGAGGCAATAAAATTATTTGGGATAGGAAGTGGAGCTTCAAGATTACTCGGTGGTGGTACAGTAATTCATAAAAAATTAGAAGAGTTACTATGTGCTTTTAAAAATTCTCAAGCATCTCTTATCTTAAATTCAGGTTATACGGCTAATACATCTATAATACCTTCTATTGCTGAAGAAAATGACATTATCTTTACAGACGAATTAAATCATGCAAGTATAATTGATGGTTGTAGATTGAGCAGAGCAGAGAAAGTTATATACAAACATGGAGACATTGATGATTTAAATAAGTTAATAAAAAATTCATTCTGTAAAGGAAAAAAAATAGTCATAACCGATACAGTATTTAGTATGGACGGAGATATTGCCCCTATTAGTGATATTTATGAACTATGCAAAAATGAAGAAGCCCTACTTTATCTTGACGATGCTCACGGAACTGGGGTTTTAGGACAAGGTTTTGGAGCACTCAAACATTTTAATTTAAATTCGGATAGTTTTATAATCCAAATGGGAACTTTTTCAAAAGCATTAGGTTCCTTTGGAGCTTTTGTCTGCGGTTCATCAACTCTAATAGACTGGTTTACTAATTCTTCTCGCGGATTTATCTTTTCAACTGCTCTACCTGCAAGTATAGTAGCATCTGCCTATGCTTCTTTAAAGATTGTAATGCAAGATGGTAGTTTTGTCGAAAAACTTTGGGAAAATACTTATAAAGTGATAGGAATAATAAAAAGTCTGGGTTTAAAAACAACTAATACTCAAACTCCTATTATTCCCATAATTTTTGAAGATATCAAAGATGCTATGCATGCATCCAGACTTTTACAAGACTCTAATATTTATGCACCTGTGATAAGACCACCTACAGTTAAAATTCCCCGGATAAGACTAACTGTATCAGCTGCACATAAACCAGAAGAAATTGAAGCATTAGAGCAAGCCTTAAAAAGATTATAAGGGCAAATAGGCGCGAGCATTTAGAAAAAGATCTGACCTTTCACCTTTTTGAAATCTATGAAAGCCGGCAATAGCTATCATTGCTGCATTGTCTGTACATAAGGCTTTTGATGGTAGATAAACTTCTATACCATCCCCTTCAAGTTCCATTGCTCTTTTTCTTAATTCACTATTAGCAGCAACACCACCTGTTATTACTACTCTATTAAGTGCCTCTTGTTTCAATGCCATTTTTATCTTTTCTATTAGCACCTCCACCACAACAAATTGGAAACATGCAGAAAGGTCTTTTTTAAAATCTTCAGGTGGATTGCCTTCCTGAATATTTAGACTTTTAATCAGTACTTTTATTGCTGTCTTTAAGCCACTAAAACTAAAATCTAAACTTCCGTGTAAAAAAGGTTTTGGTAATTTGTATTTTTTAGAATTTCCCTCTTGCGCTAAAGCATCTATAATAGGCCCACCCGGATAGCTTAGTCCAAGCATTTTAGCAACTTTATCATAAGCTTCACCAGCAGCATCATCCCGCGTTCTGCCAAGTTCCAGATATTTACCAAAATCATTAACTCTATAAAGGCTTGTATGGCCTCCTGAAACTATAAGGCTTAAAAAAGGAAACTCTGGATATTTTTCTTCTAAAAAAACAGCTTGAATATGAGCTTCAAGATGATTAACTCCAATAATAGGCTTTCTTGCTGAAAAACTTATAGACTTTGCGAAACATAATCCTACAAGAAGTGAACCAATTAAGCCCGGTCCATTACAGACAGCTATTAAGTCAATGTCCTTTAATTTAACATTAGCTATACTTAGAGCTTTTTCTGTTACATCCCAAATCCATTCCATATGTTTGCGGGATGCAATTTCAGGAACAATTCCGCCATATTTGCTGTGAAATTTTATCTGCGATGATACAATATTGCTAAGTATTTTTCTGTCCTCTATAACAGCAGCTGAGGTATCATCGCAGGAGGTATCAATTCCAAGTATTAACATCTATTACATGCTTCCGTAAGAGTGTAATCCACTTAAAAATAAATTTACTCCAAGATAAGTGAACAGAGTTACAATAAAGCCAAACACAGCAACCATTGAAGTTTTGCTTCCGCTCCAACCTCTAATAAATTTAGCATGAAGATAAAAAGCATATACAAACCAGGTAATTAGTGACCAAGTTTCCTTAGGATCCCAGCCCCAGTATCTACCCCAAGCCTGATCTGCCCAGATTGCACCAAAAACAAGTCCGCCTATTGTAAATATAGGAAACCCAAAAGCAATTCCTTTATATGTTATTTCTTCAAGAAAGTTTGCATCAATTTTAAGCTCTTTTAGAATTTTTACTATAACTTCACCAAATCTCCAAAAAATTATAATGAAAACAAACATTGTTATCCAACTTAAAATTGAAATAAAAGCTGAAGCGTTTCCTAAGGTAGAATGGAATATCCTAACAGCCTTTGGATTTCCTGCTGTCGCAATATCAATTAGCATAGAAAATAATATAAAAACCATCAAACCTAAGAGGGTAGTTGAAAAAATATATTTAAAGGATTTCTTACTTTCTGAACTGATGATAATATGAAGCAACCCTGTGATAAAACTTATAGCAAAGGCTGCATAGGATATAAAACTTAATGTGACATGAGCGAGTAACCAATTGCTTTTAAGCGCAGGAACAAGTGGCTGAACTTCTTTTGTTACCCCAAGCAATTCTGTAAGTCCAATTGATATACCAGCAATAATTGAAACAAATACCCCAAAGCTTTTCTTTCTGTATTTCCATTCAATAAAAAGATACCCGATAACAAGGCATAAAACAAAAAAAACCAAACTTTCATACAGATTTGTAATAGGAATACTTCTCATAAATGAGTGATTAATCGCATACATTTCTTTAAATCTCTGAATAAAGCCATAAATATGTGCTAATAAACCGAGTGAAAGCGTTCCTGTTGCGAGATAGCCTATCTTATTGTTTTTTGTGAGCAAATAGACAATATATAGAGGCATAGCAATTATGTAAAGTAAACCTGCAATCGATATTATCTGATAACTCATTCTTTATCTCCTTTCAGTTTGTTAATTAATTCATCAAGCTGTTTTTCAATAATAACTTTACCCTTCGAAGAAGGAGAATAAAAGATTACTCTATTCTTATGTATTGTAACAAAATAATTAATTGGGCGAAGGAATAAAGATATAAAAAGTCCTATGCAAAGTAATATAGAACCTGCGTAGATTAAAGGAACACCCGGATCTTTTCTTATTTGTATTCCTGTAAACTGTGCTCCCCATAGTTCATCAAATCTTATTTTCCCATAGGGAGTTTCCCAAGTTTCTGGTATTTTCTTAAGTATCCAGTGGTGAGTCTTTTTTCCACCGATATCAAATTCTACAAAAACTGCTGGATTTATCATATCCGTTGTCATATTAAATAATCTTCCCTGTTCATCTATGCCTAAAGCTGGAGAGAAATCTATAACTTTAAGGGTAACTGACTTGCCTGGAATTTTAGATTTCTCCTCAAACTTTGATTTAATTGTAATTTCTTTCCCACTTTCATCAAAGTAGGTAAATCTAAACTCTGCATGTTCTGCTGGCTGAAAACCATAGCTTGCTTGATAAAAAGTTATTCCCCTGTATGAAAAAGGTTGATTGACTTCTACTACTACAGTGTCTTTGCCGTTAAACTTTATTGTTTGACCATTTTCTAAAACTCTTAAATAGCTTCTGTAAGCTTTAGGTACTGCTGAGTTTTCATAATAATCTACTTCAAACTTGTCACATATTATCTGGAAATTAAGAGGGATTGTTTTACCTTCATCAGAAATTGCGAAGTCAAGACCCGTACCTTCTACTATGTTCATATGTCCTCTGAAACCAAAAAAAGTGCCTAAGAGTGCCCCAGCAAGAATAATAAGAATACTTAAATGTGTAAGATAAACAGCAAGTCTTGTTTTCTTCCATTTTTTTGCCTGTAATTGAACACCATCAGGAGTTTGAAAAATATTAGTAGAAAAACCTTTCTTTTTTAAAATATCTAAAACTTTATCAGCTATGCTTGATTTATTGGATAATTCTATATCCCTTTTTACAGGCATTCTTTCTAATATTTCATGAGGGAGGGGTTGAGGAGCAGTTTTATAAGACTTTAATAGATTTGGAAGACGATCAATTGAGCAAACTATCAGATTAAGAGCAAACATAAAAAGCAGAAAGGTAAACCACCAACTATGATAAAGATTGTTTAAATCTAAAAGACTCACTATTTCATATGCTTTTGTAGCATTATTCATTGATAGAAATTTTAAGAAAAATCTGATAGTAGGCTCTGGTTCTAACTGTTGAGGGATAATTGTGCCTATTGCTGCACCAATAGAAATTACAATAAATAAAGCTACTGCAAGATCAACAGAAGCAAAAAAATTCCAAATTTTCTCATTCCATTTTTCAAGCTTTGACATGAACCCTCCGAATTATACTTTATAAAAACAGTCAATTTTTTATAATAACCCAAAATTACTGATATAGGTAAACTATTTATAAATATCGAAAAATATTTGATAAAATTAGAGACCTGTCAAAAGGTACAATCAGCAAAGATTTGCTTAATTTATAAAAGGTGTGCTATATTTTTTTATGAAGAAAAATAAAATTATTATATTTTTTACAATTATATTTTATATTTCTCTGGTATTATCTATTCCTTTATATGCAGAAAGTAAGACATCGGTAGTTCTATATCTATTTTGGGGTGATGGTTGTCCTCACTGTGCAAAAGAAAAAGAATTTTTATCAGCAATCAAGAAGAAATATCCAAAACTTGAAATAAAAGATTACGAAGTCTGGTCAAATCCTGCCTCACGCGAACTTTTAATGACAATGTCAAAATCTTATGGAATAAATCCTAATGGAATACCTGTTACTTTTGTTGGTGATAGAGGTATTGTAGGTTTCAACGAAGAAGTTGCCAACCAAATTGAACAGGCGATAAAAGCCTGTATTAAAAAAATTTGCCAAGACCCTCTTTTTTATAAGAAGTATTAATCAAATTATTAAAAAAGTTTTATAACTTATAACAATATTTTTAATTGATATTCTCTCTCCCATTTGTGTTATAATTTTCCAACCTTATTTTTAAATCTATATTTAAGGAGTGTGGGATGAGGGCAATTGGTATTGTTGGATTAGTAATAATGTGTTTCTTAATCTCCTACTTAGTTCCTTTAAAAGAAGCGGTATCAAATGATACTAAATCTTGCCTGCGATGTCATGGAATCAGTACTCTTCAGAAAAAATTGGATAGTAAAGAAGCAATCTCTCTTTTTATTGATGGTAAGAAATTTGAAAAATCAGTTCATGGCGCAATGGATTGCTCATCCTGTCATCCAGGTATAAATCTTAAGAATCATCCTAAACCAAGAAAAATTACAGGTAAAAAAGACTATATTAAAGAGTTTTCCCCAAACTGTCTTAACTGCCATCCAAAAAATGCATTAATGAAACCAGCAGTTCATGGCGAAATTGTCAAGAAAGGAGAAATTTACTGCTCTCAGTGTCATAACAGTCACTACATGCCTTCAATGAAAGAATGGAAAAATAAAGTAAGCTTTACAGAATACTGTATGAGCTGTCACCAATTTGATATTAGCAAAACTTTACCAAGTAAGGAAAAAATTAGCCTTAAAGTTAATGAGCAAGAAATAAAAAAATCAGTACACGGTAAATTTCAATGCCTTGTCTGCCATGATGATTTTTCGAAGGCAAAACATCCTGTTTATAACTTTAAAGACAAAAAACAATATAGAACAGAGATGAATAAAATCTGCACAAAATGCCATACTGATAAAGAACTTCAAAAAAATCCTGCTCACTATGCCTTATCTAAAACAGCAACATGTATTGAATGTCACGGTTATCATGGTGTTAAACCAGCAAAAGTTGCCAAAGCAATGCCTGAAAATCAATACTGCTTAAGCTGTCACAGTAGAGCTATCTCCAAGAAAATGAAAAATGGTGAAACACTATCAGTTCAAGTAAAAGAATCTGATATCCTTAATTCAGCTCATAAAAAACTAAAGTGCACTGAATGTCATAAAGAATTTTCTACCACACAGCATCCTATAAGAGCATTCGAATCCATAAGTGATTACAGAGCAAAAGCAAAAGACATTTGTAATAACTGTCATCAAGATGCAGTTAAAAGATTTGATAAAAGCATTCATGCAGAAGCTCTAAAGAAAGGCAATCAACAGTCTCCAGAATGTCTTAAATGTCATGACTATCATAAAGTAGGCTTTATCACTAAGGATAAAAAAGCAAGCTCAGATTTATGTATAAAATGTCATGGTGATTCAGGTAAGGCATTCAAAGATAGTGTTCATCAGCAAGCAATAGATCAAGGCAAACAAAACGCACCAAGTTGTGCTTCTTGCCATAACTCGCATGATGTTCTTCCTACTAATATTGCCAAACTCGGTGATTCCTGTGCAAAATGCCATAAGGATGTAAAAACAAGTCATAATAAATGGTTATGGAATCCACCTGTAAGACTTACCTCCTTTGTAGATGCCCATTTCAATTCAGCCTCTTGTGCTTCCTGTCATACAAAAGTTGAAAAAGCTATATTACTAACGCTTGTGGACAGGGCAAAGGGTAAACCTATAAAAGAAGACGAAGTAGCTAAAGCTTTAAATATAGACGCAAAGGCAATAAAAGGTAAAATTGATCAAAATGGAGATGGAAAAGTTCAGGAACAAGAGTTATGGCAATTTATGTCTTCAATGAAATCAAAAACTAATGCTAACCTCGCAGGGAGAATAGATGTATTAAATCCAAATGATGCACACAAAATAGAACCGAAAAATAAATCCATTAAAGATTGTGCCTATTGTCATAATCCAAATGCTTCATTTAAGACAAAACTTGAAATTAATAAAGAAGGAGACAAAGCTGTAAAATTTGAAGTTGACAGTAAAGCTGTAAATTCTGCATACGCAATTCCAAACATAAAAGATTTCTATGTATTAGGACTAACTAAAATAAAAATTCTTGATATTCTCTTCTTCATCGCTCTTCTTGGCGGTATTGCTTTTCCTATTGGACACATAACCCTAAGAATTTTAACAGCTCCAATCAGAAGAAAGAAAAGGGAGGGAAAATAATGAAAAAGGTCTATCTTCATCCATTACCCATAAGAATTTGGCATTGGATAAATGCTATAGGTTTTGTAATATTAATACTCACAGGTGCTCAGATTAGATTTGTTGATTCAATGAGATTAATGAGCTTTGAGACAGCTGTAGACATTCATAGCTGGCTTGGCTTTATACTTCTTGCTAACTACTTTATCTGGCTACTTTATTATCTCTTCACTGGTAAACTTTTTAAAATATATATACCTCCTTTCTGGAAACCGATAGAATTCATTAAAAGATCAATAAGGCAGGCAAAATATTATGGATATGGTATCATGGTTGGGGATAAGAATCCTCATCATCCAACTCCAGAGAGTAAATTCAATCCGATGCAGCAAATATCATACTTGATGATAATGGCATTGCTGATACCAATACAAATTATAACAGGCTTGATTTTATGGGATCCTCAGCTTTTTGCTTCATTAGCCAAACTTTTTGGAGGCATTCAGATTGTTTCATTGATTCACACAGGACTATGGATTTTCTTTAGTGCCTTCATCATTGTTCATTTCTATCTTGCCACACTTGGACATACTCCAATGGCTCATATAAAAGCAATGTTTACAGGTTATGAAGAAGAACATGAGGAGCATTAAAAATAAAAATTTTTACGAAAGGAGGTGATAAGGATGAAGGTTAAGAAAGGTTTTATAGTTCTTATTGCCGTATTTTTTGTTTTTGCTATTTCCTTTGTTTACGCTCAACCTAAGGATGTTTACAAGCTCCACTGGGAAGGTGCAAAATTTCCACCAACAGAGTTTAACCACAAAAATCATGCTGAAAAATACAAAATAGACTGCAAACATTGTCATCACACTGATCCTAATCCAGCCGAAAAGGTAACACAATGTATTACTTGTCATGACCCATCAGGTGATGTTGCAGCAACAAAGGGTGGAGGCATTAAAGGAATGGATGCCTATCATAAACAGTGTATAGACTGCCACAAAAAGGAAAATGAATCAGGAAAGAACGCGCCTACTAAGTGTAATGACTGTCATAAAAAAGCTTAATGATTTCCCATATCTTTAAGGAGACCCTTATCAGGTCTCCTTTTTATTTTTAATTTTGAAATTAGCAACTGAATAGTGCTAAAATACTAATTATTTTGGAGAGGTGCCGGAGTGGCCGAACGGGCGCGACTGGAAATCGCGTGTGGGGTCTAAAAAGCTCCACCGAGGGTTCGAATCCCTCCCTCTCCGTATTTTATTTTATAAGGAGGAATTATGAAAGTAGTAGCCTTTAACGGAAGCCCTCGAAAAAATGGTAATACATATCATGCTATCAAGATGGTCACAGAGGAATTAGAAAAAGAAAACATAAAGGTAGAAATAGTTCACGTTGGCAGTAAAGTAATAAGAGGATGCATTGCCTGCTATAAATGCGCTCAGAATAAGAATGAAAAGTGTTCTATAGATGATGAAGTCAATGGATGGATTCAGAAAATTAAAAAAGCAGATGGTATTATACTCGGGTCTCCTGTTTATTTTTCAGGGATTGCAGGAACATTCAAATGTTTTTTAGATAGAGCTTTTTTTGTATCTGCAGTAAATGGAGGTTTGTTTAGGCAAAAGGTTGCAACAGCTGTAGTAGCAGATAGGCGTTCTGGAGGTGTCAGTACTTTTGATCAACTTTGCCACTATTTACATTATGCTGAAATGCTTGTTCCCTCAGCCAATTACTGGAATGTAATATTCGGGAGAAATCCAGGAGAAGTTTTAAAAGATGAAGAGGGTATACAAATTATGAGAATTCTTGGGAAAAATATGGCATGGTTACTAAAACTTGTAGAAAATGGAAAAGACAAAATAATCTCTCCTGAGAGAGAAAATAAAATATTCACTAATTTTATAAGATAACCTTTAGTTATTTTCAGACTTTTGAAAAAAGTTTAAGGCCTCTATTAATTGTTTTTTGTGTCCAACATAAATAATCACATCACCTTCTTTTAAAACAAAGTCTGCAGAAGGGTTCAAAATAGTATCTTGACCTCTCTGCACAGCAATAACAGTAACTTTTGCTCTATGTCTTAGGTCGAGAGATTTTAATGAGTGACCTGCAAGCCATGAATTTTTTTCAATGAGAAAACTATCAATATCTAATCCTTCAAAAATAACACATTCTATTCCAGCTCTTGTCTTGGGTATTTCTGATACTCTCAGAATTTCATATCCTTCTTGTCTTATTGTTTCTATCATCTGGAGGATATTATTTCTTGGGACTCCGAAAAGATGTAGCACTCTTGCAAATATCTCAAGAGAAGTTTCAAATTCCTCAGGAATAACCTCATCAGCTCCTAACTTCCTTAGCTCTTCCATTTCTGAAATAAATCTGGTTCTTACAATTATATGTATTTTAGGATTATCAGTTTTTGCTATTTGAACTATTCTTCTTGTAGCATTAGGATCAGATATTGCAATTACAAGAACCTTTGCTCTCTTTAAGCCAAGCTTATGTAATATTTCTGGACTTGTACCATCTCCATAATATATCGGTTCGCCTTTTTTCCTCATTTTTCTTACTGTATCAGGATTTAACTCTAAAATTGTATATGGTATTTTAGTTTCTTTAAGTACTCTCGCAAGATTTCTTCCATTTAAACCAAAACCGATAATGATAACATGATTAGATTTTTTTACAATGACTTCGGACTCTTTAATTTTACCTGCCTTTTCAAGATGCTTAAATGGATTCATCTGCACAAGACGATCGATAAAATGGGGCGAGTATTTTATTATCAGAGGAGTGAAAAGCATTGTCATTACAGATGCTGAAATGAAACTCTGATAAGCATAATCGTCTAAAAGGCCTGTTGTTTTCCCTGTAAAAGCAAGTATAAATGAAAACTCTCCTATCTGAGAAAGTGAAAAAGCTGATTTTAGAGACACCTTTAGAGAATGAATGAACATGTATGAGATTAAAATTATAATAAGTGCTTTAATAAGAAAAATATTTCCTACCAATACAACTTCCTGTAATAAATTATTTTTAATGAACTCAAGATTAAGAAGCATTCCTACAGAAATAAAGAAAATCCCCGAAAAAGTCTCTTTAAATGGTAAAATATCTGATACTGCCTGTGCAGAATACTCAGATTCAGAAATAACAACTCCTGCCAAAAAAGCTCCAAGCGCCAGAGAAAGCCCTAATTTTGAAGTAAAAAGGGCTGTACCAACACAGATTGAAATAGTGACAATTATAAAAAGTTCTCTACTTTTAGTTTTCACCACCTCATGCAGTATGTAAGGCACAGCAATTCTTGAAAACACAAAGACAATTGATAGAATTACAAATGCCTTTATAATTACGGTAAAGAAATTATAGTAACTCTCTCCTTTCCCAGCAAGCATTTGAGTAAAAAGCATTAGTGGTACAACGCAAAGGTCTTGGAATAGAAGTATCCCCAAACATATCTTACCGTGAAGAGTATTTAATTCTCCTCTATCAGCAAGAAGTTTCATGACAATTGCAGTGCTACTTAAAGCAATAATAAATCCATAAAAAATAGCATTATTAAGTTCAGCATTAAGTGCAAACTGACTGATTAGGGTTATAACAAGTATTGTAATCATAACTTGCAGAGTGCCTAAGAGAAAAACCTCTTTTTTCAAAGATATTAATCTTGGAATAGAAAATTCTATGCCTATAGTAAACATTAAGAGAATAACCCCAATTTCTGCAATTATCTCAACCTCATGAGGGTCCTTTATAAGTCCCATTCCATAAGGACCTATAATTGTTCCTGCAATTAAAAACCCTACTATAGGAGGAATCTTTAGTTTACCAAGCACATAGATTATTAAACCTGATACACCAAAAATGATAAGGATTGATTGCAAGAATTCATCAATCATATCTTAATTATCAACAAAAATAAATAATATTTCAAGAAGTTATATATTTTCTCGCAATAAAATCTATTGAAAAGAATAATATGATAGTTTATAATTTTATTAAGTTTTATTATACAATTTAAGAGAGAAAATATCCCGATGAAAAATATATTAAAATCAATTCTACCAGATGACTATAAACAAAAGGGGCTAACCCTTGTTGAAGTTGCTATAGTTCTTGTAATTCTTGGCTTATTAATTGGCCTCGGCGCAAGCCTTATTGGTCCGCTTACAAAAAGGGCTAAAATTAACGAAACAAAGGAGAATTTGAGTGGAAACATAGAGGCAATCACAAGTTGGTCAGCAGGGAATAAGAGATTGCCAAAATTTTATCCAAATTTTAATGGGGACTGTAATAGTTACAGAGATGACTTTAGATGTGTTATACGTAGCAGAAATGATTCATGGGGTAAGCAATTTTATTATGTTGTTGACAACGAATTAGTCCAGTCACCCTCTGGCACAGAACATAGGATTTGTGATAGAAGAACAACAAAAATAACAGTAAGGGTCTTTCAAGACGCGAATAATTATCAGGATATTGCGAATGTTGCTTTCATTATTATTAGCAGTGGAGAAAATTATAATAATCAGACATTTGGGACACAACAAATAAATAACTCAACAACTATACAGATTCCCTATCCCGATGCTCCAAATATTGATAATTATTCTGTTGACTTTAATCGTCCTGAGCCCTATGATGATATTGTTAAATGGATTACCCTTGATGAACTAAGGATAAAAGTAGGGTGTCAAGGGGCGCAATTAAAGATACTAAACAATGAGTTGCCTTACGGCTATGTAGGGTCTCAATATAATGCAACCGTATATGCTGAAGGCGGAGTTCCTTTTACATCAGGAGGCAGATATCAATGGTGTCGAGAAGGAAGCTTACCCTCTGGATTAAATGCTAATCCTTCAACAACATCAACTGATTGTGCTAATTATACTAATTGGGGACAGTCCGATAGTCTCACAATTACAGGAACTCCTAATGCCTTCGGGACATATAATTTAAAATTTTATAGCAAAGATAGCGAAGGTAATTTAGCTTCAAGGGCTTTTGTTTTAACAATAAATCCTTCTTCTGCAGGAACTGGATGCGCTTCATATAGAGTTTGGAATCAGACAGGTGGAACATTTGATTTTAGGATAAATTCTTGCCTCACTGTAGCAAATGGTTCTGAAATAACTACTTCTGAACAATTAATAGCTGGTGGAAGCATAAGTAGATATAATTCTACTCATGCTAATTGCCCACCCGGACAGCTACTACAAACTTTAACTTACTCTCAGGCTCAGGCTGCCGATACTAATGGAAATTGTCAGGTAAACTTTACAACTTCAGGATTTACTGATAGATGATAGAGCAAAAAAAGAAAGACATACCACCAGGGTTACTTAGAATAGTTAGGGGAAGCAAACCTTCAAAAAAGTTTTTTCTTCTATTAGGGCTTTCTTTATTTTTAGTAATTTCAGGATTTGGGGTTGTATATTTTTATACTCAATACTTTTCATCAGCAATAAAGAATCAAACTAATACTAAGCAAACAGTTACTCAAAACATACCTCAAGTTCCGGTTGAAAACAAAATAACAGACCAAGCAAAGGAAATTAATAAAGAAATGAAAATAACAGAACAAATAACTCCTTCAGAAAAAAAACAAAAGCAAACCAAACCTATAAAAACTGCACAAAATAATAAAATTGAGAACAAAGTTGCACAAAAAGAGGTAACACTCGCATCAGTTGATACTTTCAAGGGAGCAGATTACCTTTATAGAGCGCAAGACTATGAACAGAAAGGTATGCTAAATGAAGCAATAAATGAATACAAAGAATATATTAATTACTCTGGAAAGGCAGACACAAAAATTCTCAATAAAATTTCTACTCTTTATTTACTCTCTGGCAACTTAAAAAATGCAAATCATTATGCGGAGCTCGCAATTCAGAGTAGTAAAAATAATAAAGAAATACTTATTAATTATGGAGTTATCAAAGCAAAAATGGGTGAACTAATTAAAGCAGAGGAAAGTTTCAATAAGGTCCTTTCTCTTGAGCCTGAAAATAAAAATGCCCTTTTCAATCTTGCTTTAATCAAAGAACAGAAAGGAGATTATAAAGAAGCCCTTAAGCTTTATGAAAAACTTTATCAACTCGGTGATTTATCAGCAGTAAATTCTCTTGAGAGGCTTAAAAATTATAGATAGCAGATATTTTCGCTTTTATAAACACTAAAAATTAAGATGTTTCAAGACTGCTTTTATATAAGATTTTTTTATTGTATAAGAGCTTTCCAAGTAACCAACCATTAATGCCCTTGAGCATATAAGATTTATTAATCTTGGAATTCCCTTTGAAGCTTTATGAATTGCCTTGATTGCTCCTTTTTCAAAAGTCACTGGTGCTTCTCCTGCTCGCTGAAGTCTAAATTTTATATAGGATTCAACTTCTTCTCTGTCAAAATGAGAAAGCCTTACTTTCAAACTAATCCTCTGATTAAGCTGGACATATTCTTTTCGGGATAACTTCTCCTCAAAATATGGCTGAGCAAGAAGTATAAAATGTAATAGCTTTTCCTTGTCTGATTCAATGTTTGAAAGGTGTTTTATCTCTGTGAGTGTTTCCTCTGGTAAGTCCTGTGCCTCGTCAATAATTATCAAATTTTTTGTCCCTGAAAGTTTTCTTCTTGTGAATTCTTCTTTTAAAATATTTGAAAGTTCTGTCTTATCAAGTTCTTTATCACTTACAGTATCCTGTTCTTTAATTATCAATTTTACCAAAGCTTTGAGGAATTCCTTAGGATTTAATGTGGAATGATAGATTACAACAGGAGAAAGAGTGCTACAAAAGTTTTTTAAAAATGTCCTTATAAGAGTTGTTTTACCTGTGCCTGGTTCACCTGTAAGAAGCATAAATCCTTCACCCTTTGTTATAAGATACTCCATTGACTGAAGAGCCTCAGTATGCCACTTGGATGGATAGAAAAAATCAGGATCTGGCGTTATACCAAAAGGATCTTCCCTGAATTTATAAAAATTCAAATATTCCATCATCCTCTCCCGAGTTTTGATATAAGGTCATAAAGAGGGCTGAGCAAACTTACAAGAACTATCGCAAAGAACAAACCAATCACACCAATCATAACAGGTTCTATAACCTTGCCAAGCCTGGCAGAGTATTCACGCAGGTAAGCTGTGTAATGGTTATTCAAAAATTTTAACTGTTCTTCAAGCCTTCCAGAAGTTTCACCCACATTTACAAGCCTTATTAAAAGGGGCGGGAAAATGTTTTCTTCCTTTAAGGATTGAGATATGCCCTGCCCTGTTAGGATTTTTTCTTTCGCATTAGAAATGGCTCTTTTCATAATCTCATTGTTTATCACATCAGCAGTCATGTCCAAGGCATTATCAATAGGAATTCCTGCTCCCATAAGTATTCTCATCTGTTCGCAAAAAAGAGCAACAGCACGAGTATAGAAAATCTGTTTAAATATAGGAAGCTTAAAACTTAAGTAACTTCTTGCCCATCTAAATTTCTCATTTTTTTTGAGAATTGTAAAAAACATAAAAATTAATAAAATAATGAAGGGAATGAGATAAAAAAATTTCTGAAATAAAATCCCCACTTCAACAAGCACCATAGTAATAAAAGGAATCTTAACATCCATACTCTTCATAGCACTTACAATCTTTGGAAGGACATAGACTATCCAGAAACCCATGGCACTTAATGAGGCAACAGTTGCAAAAATTGGATATATCAATGCTCTTTTTATTGCTGTTTTCAAATCCTCAATCTTTTGAAAATGTTCTGCTATATCGTCAAGACTGTTATCAAGACGCCCCGTTTCCTCGCCTATTTTTATTAGATAATGAAAAATCTGAGGGAAAACATCGCTATGATAGGCAATTGCTTCACTGAAAGACACACCTTTTTCCACAAGATCTCTTAAATCTACAATAACTCTCTTAAATTTTTCCTTTGTCATATTCTCAGCAATATCTGACAAAGCTGTTGTAAGAGGTATACCTGCTTTAAGCATTATTGAAAGATTTTTGGCAAACTCTATCAGTTCAATATTTTTTACTTTTGCTGAAAAAATTGGAACAAAGGGAGATAAAAACTTTGGAATTTCAGCAATTGAAAGGATATATAAATTTTTAAGCGTAAGATTTGAAATTGCAACAGACTCATTCTGAGCTTTTAAAAAACCTGTAAGAATCTTACCACTAATATCAATTGCTTTGTACCTATAAATATTCATCCTACAACTCTTTCAACTTCAGAGAGTGTTGAAAGACCATCAATAACTTTCCGCAATCCATCAATTTTAAGAGGGATCATACCATTTTTCTGTGCTGCTTGAACTAATGTGTTAAAAGAAGCGCCTGCATAAATCATCTCTCTTATCTCTTCGTTTACAGTCATTAATTCCCCTATGGCAGTTCTTCCAAGATAGCCTGTATTTCTACACATTTTACAGCCCTTACCATAATAAACCTTGTCGACTTTAAAATCAACAGAATTAAAAACTTCTCTTTCTTTTTCATTTAAATCTCTTTCTGACCTACAAAAAGGACATATCTTTCTTATAAGCCTCTGGCTTAAAACTGCGAGCAAAGATGAACTGAGAAGAAACTTATCTGCTCCTAAATCAAAAAGTCTTGGCACAGCACTTACTGCATCGTTTGTATGAAGAGTGCTTAAAACAAGATGTCCTGTAATTGATGCCCTGATGGCTATGCGTGCTGTTTCTTCATCCCTTATCTCACCAAGAAGAATAATGTCAGGGTCATGCCTCATGAAATTTCTTCCTGCAAGGGCAAAGTCATAGCCTATTTTTTCATTGACCTCACTTTGCTTTGCAAAGCTCATTCTATATTCCACAGGGTCTTCAATAGTAATAACACTTCTACGAAGTCTGTCCACCTGTCTTAATAAAGCATAAAGGGTTGTACTTTTACCAGAGCCTGTAGGACCTACTACAAGCATTATTCCATGTGGTTTTTTTATCAAACTTCTAAGTCCTTCAACAAGTGACTCATTAAAACCAAGCCTTGGCAGGCTATATATTGCCTCTGAACTACCAAGAAGAATTCTAAGAACCATGCTTTCGCCTGCAATTGTAGGAATGGTAGAAACTCTCACTTCGTATCTTCTGCCAAGAAAATCAAATACAAAGGAGCCGTCCTGCGGTAGTCTTTGCTCTGCTATGTCAAGTCTTGAGAGAATTTTTATACGGGAGATGATACCGCTTTGTATAGTTCTTGGTAGAGAAAAAGCATAGTGAAGTATTCCGTCAACTCTATAAGATATGCTCACTACACCAGCATTTATTGCAATATGTATGTCAGTTGCATTTCTCCTTATCCCTTCTGCCAGAATAGACTCTACAAGTTGCGGAAGTCTATCTGGAGGAAGTGTACCTGTCGTCAACGTAATATCGTTAATTTCATCAATAACTCGCTCGGCAGGGTTTTCAAGAAAATAGTAAGCCTTTTCAATTGTCTCTGCAAAGCCTTCTTCATCAGTAAGATAAGGCGTTGCCTTTTTACCCATAATTGTCTTTACTCTATCAATTGCAACAATGTTACTTGGGTCAACAACAGCAATTTTTACTGTTTCTTCAACTTCCTCAAGAGGAAGAAATCTTGTCGTTTCTGTCATATTTTTTGGAAATCTTTTCAAAAGCTCCGTCTGAATAGGATACTGTCTTACATCTACATATTCAAGTCCATGCTGAATTGCTAAAACTTCAGCAAGTTCTTGAGTAGATATGAAACCAAGAATTACAAAACATTTACCAAGAACATGTCCTGTTATTCTCTGAACGCTTAGAGCTATGTTTAACTCTTCTTCATTGATAAAGCCCTTTTCAATTAAAAGGTCTCCAAGTCTCATTTTGAAATAATCCTCGGCTGAAGTAGTATAACAAGCTCGGTATTTGACTGAATTCTGTCATGTCCCTTAAAAAGAGTACCAATTATTGGAATATCACCAAGTATAGGTGTTTTACTTTCTGAAATTCCTTCTTGTTTTTTGATAAGTCCACCGATTATTACAACCTCGCCATCCTTTACTTTTACAGTAGTGCTTAATTCTCTCAAGTCAACAACGGGGAGTTGTATTATTGTTTGAGCTCCTGTAGAACCATAAGTTTTTTCAGAGATATTGATGAGATTTGATATAACAGGTGTTATTGTAAGAGATATTTCTCCTTTTTCATCAATATAAGGCACAATTCCAATTATTAATCCTGAAAGAAGATTGCTTGTTTCAACAGTATAAGTTATTATGGGACTTCCTCCAGAAGATGTAGTTACATTACTTTCTGCTTTAGAAATAAAAGTAAAGTTTCTTCCCACAGTAAGCAATGAAGTCTGACCATTCATTATGCTAATACGTGGATTTGAAAGTGTCCTTATATCTCCGAATTCTGAGAGAGCCTTAATGACAAAAGAAAAATCTCTTATAGCAGTTGTTGTTAGAGAAAATCTAATATCGGAGTAAGGAGAAGTAGAAGGCACTACTGATGTAAAATCCTTAGTGCTTCCACCGATACTCCAGTTATGAGTTCCATGGGACCATTCTCTCAAAAATGACCAATCTATTCCATATTTTAGTGAATCAGAAAGCGATACCTCTATAACCTTAGCCTCAATTAAAACCTGTCTGCCCATTACAGCCTTTATAGTATTGAGATACTGTTCAACTCTTTCCATATTTTTCTTCGTTGCCGTGACCATTATAGTGCCCGTTAGTCTATTTATTACAAAATGTTCTTGAGTTGTTATAACTGGTTGAATAACTGCCCTTGCAGGCTGTATCTGTCCAGTTGGAGGCTGTATTGTTGTTGTTTGAGTTAGTTGTTGAGAACCTATATTTGACTGAGTTCGTATGCCGAGTATAGATGAAAGAGCCTTTTCAATGCTATCCCAGAACTTATAAGCAGAATCATCTGATTTTTCTGTTTTAGATACATTACCTTTTAATTCTGTAGAAGTTGTACCACCCCCGCCTGTAGTACCACCTGTAAGCTGTCCAGTAACTCCACCGAGAATATCTCCTCCTACTTCAGTTGAGTAAGTTTGATGCACAGGAAATATATTTAGATGAAATATTCGTGTATCAGTTGCTGAAATCTTCAGCATATTTCTTTCAATTTTATAGAAATAGTCTGTTGAAGCGATAACAGAATCAAGAGCATCCTGAAGTGTCACATCCCTAACAATAACTGTAATAGGCAAATCAGGGTCAACATCTCTATCAAGGATGAGATTTAATCCCGCATCCTTTGCTATGACAAACAACACATCTCTTAGGGCAGTTGCCCTTACATTGATTGATATTCTCTTTAGTTGAAGAGGATTGATAGGTGGATTTTCCACCCTGAAATCAGGCTTTGGCTGTATAATTTGCCCAGATTGAGAATCCTTTTTAGGTAAATCAACCTGAGGTATCTGAATGTCACTTTTCATATTTCTGCTATTACAACTAAAAATAAAAAGGCATAAAGCCAAAAGGATTAATAATTTTCCAGCTTTAACCATGTTTTCTCTCCTTTTTTATCCCTTATTAAAACTTTGTCGTTTAATATTTTAACTACTTTAAAATCACCTACTCTCTCTCCTTCCTTAGCAATGCTATCACCGAACATAACATATTTCTTCTTGCCCTGATAAATGAGTGAAACATAAGGCATTTCTGATTGCCTTTTTGCTAAATCTCCTTGAGTTGCTCTTTTGCCTCTATCAGTAAGCTTAAAGGGATCATCTAAAATAAACTCTTTAAGTCTATTTTTCTCACTAATCTCAATTCTTGATGGTTCTTGAAATTGAGCAATTTTTATCTCAAGAGGATTTAAAAACTTAGGTGGTTTAAGCTGATAGGCTAACATTGGAAGAGTAAAGGAAATTATGAATATTATTACATTTAGCTTATTCAACTTTTTCATTTTACTAACCTTAGCTCTCCTTTAAGTTCGAAGGTTACTAAATTTTCTTTTGCTTTGAGCGAAACTGAATTTACAAAACAGGCTGGGTAAATCTCTTGCTTAAGGAAACTTAATAAATCTATAAATCTATTAAAACTACTATCACCCCTAATTGAAAAGGATAAAACTATCTCTTCCCCTTCCTTTTTCTCTGTTGATAGCTCAAACTTTGCTTCTTTAAATTTTGAATTAAGGGTATCAAAAAATTGTGCTACTGCAATCTCTTTATTATTAATTTGAGGCATTGTGAATTTTTCAATGTATCTTTTTATTTCATATTTTCTATAAATTTTTGCTTTTACTGTTTCAAGTTGCTTTATGTCTTGTTGTAATGCAACTTTTACCTTTTTTAAATATAAAGATGTTGAAAATAAGATAGAAAATATTAAAAATAACACTGACAACAATAGAATCTTCCTATTTTTCTTATTATGGCAAAGTTCGCCGAGCTTCATATTCTCCCTCTAAGGTAAAATCACCATTAGTAATATCCCACTTTTCATTTGAAATTTTAAAACCCTTTTCAACAAGTGTATTCTTAAAATCTAAATAAGCTTTCTGTCTCTCAGTAAAACTATAACCTGCGATATTCCCAGTAATCTTAATCTTTTGTGGCACTTTATTTTCAATGTCAATAGAATTAATCTGAACCTCTTTTATTTTCGAAGCCTCACTTATAGGATAAATAGAACCCCTAATGTCACCTTCAGAGTTTTTTCTATTCTGCAGATTAATGAAAGGGCTTAAATTTTTCTCAAAATAATTTATTTGCTCCTGCAAAACTAAAAAATCTCTCTCCTTTAATGCCATCTCATTTCTGTAAAAATTGAGAATTCTCCATTGACCATTAATTTCATTTAAAATATAGAGATTATAAAATAGAAATAAGATAGACGCTAAAAGGAGGGAACCAATTCCATAGTTGATGTATTTGCTTGTGGATAAATATTTTTTATATTCTGGCAAAAAAAACTCTTTACCTTTAAGTTGGCTTTGAAATTTAAAAAGACAAAAAGGAATGGTAAGCGCGTTGATATTTTCAGGAATTTCTAAAAAGTCATAGGAGATTGTCAAACCTTCTATTTCTTGCTGTCTTTCACCTATGAAAATAACCTTTTCAGGTTTTATTCTTAAATTCTGTATAGAATAACTTACAGTCATGTTTATGTTAATAACATCCTCGTCGCCTAAACTCTCTACAGAACTTTCAAAACTTCTTTGTAAAATAAGTTCCTCACCGTGTAAAACAAAAATATATCTTAACTTGCCTGAAAACAAGCAAATAATCTGGTCATGTTTAACTAATTCTTCACGAACTTTAAGAAGTTCAATTAGGGGTAAAAAGTTTGGATAAAAGGCTTTTACATTCAACCCTTCAATTATAAGTTTATTAACAGTGTCAAAGTTCGCTTCATCTAAAAGATAACATCTTACATAAGCTCCGGCAGCACCTTCATAGAGTTTATATATAAATGAGAAATTATGCAGGGCAGGGTATCTTTTTCTAATCTCTCCCATAACAATTCCATCCAAAATTTTCTTTTTCTTTAGATTCTTATAGGCAAAGGGCAAATTAAATCTAAAAGTTATAAGATTTGGAAGAAATTGAGAAATTATAAGTTCTTTTACGCCTTTGTTTCTAACAAATTCGGGCAAATCCTTTAATTCAAACTTATAAAAATTTTCTTCGTTGAGAGTTTTACCAGTGCTTATATAAACTTGAACATCTGCTCCTTCTATGCTTATGTATGCAGTTTTGCTCATTTTTTACACACTATTTTACTTTATCCTCAAAATCTTTTATAATATCATCCTCTTTTAAGTTTAAATTTATCCTCTTTGTTTTGAGATATCTTTCTCTTGTAGTCATCTATATTCCTCGAAAATAAAAGTGTAACAATTTCAGTATTATAGCAGATTTTTTATCTACTTCTTCTATAAATATAAATCATTAAATAAATCCCACCAGCTATACTTATTCCCATACCTACGAAAGCTTGAATAAGCATTCTTTCAAAGGTAGCATCAGAAGGAACAGTGAATAAAATTAGATAGCCAACAACAACCAGAATAAGACCAGTGAGTAAAAGCATAAATTAAAAGGGAGGCAATGCCTCCCTATGGATTAGAAACTCATCCAAATATCTAAGTAACCTGAGGAAGGATAGGCATCACCATTGCATGCTGTTCCAGCGTATCTTGCGATTGAACCAGTTGTACACTTTCCATCATCCATGGCTCTATCAATAGCCTCAGCAGCTTGAGTCTCTATATTTCTTAATGTGATCCAGAGTCCTGAACGGCTTACTCCACCTACAGTATAAGTTCCAGTGAACATATCCATATTACCCCCAAAGGTATGTTTTGGAAGAAGGGTTGCGGGTGTAGCATCTGCCGGATCTCCACTTATTATGTTTGCATATCTCAAATGTCTCCAAAGATTGCAAGATTCCTCACCAGCAGTATCACAATATCCACCCTCAACAAGTCCATTTCCGTTACCATTAGGAGATCCAGTCCAACGACTGGAAGCACTCGGATCATCACCAGGATAATAACCATATTTGTCATAATAGGTATAAAATGCTGCTATTGATTCTTTAATTTGACTTTGCACTCTTTTTACTTTTGCGTTATAAATCAGCTCCTGTCCTTTTAGCACTGCACCGAGAATGATTCCGATGATTACAAGAACAATTGCTAACTCAACAAGGGTAAAACCTTTGTTACTTCTTAGGTGTTTCATGGCAACTCCTCCTTTTTTTATTTATCAAAATTTTTGCCACAAACTTTTATTTTTTGTCAACTTTTTTCACCCCCTTTTTTTCGTATTAGATTTAAAATCGTCATTTAATTCTAAATAATTTAATGCGTAAATTTGAGAAATTTTTTAGGAGAAGGTTATTTGCATATTGAAAGATTTAACCTCTAAAAAATTGTTATAATATGCCTATGCTTGAAGCAATAAAATGGGTAAAGGACAGAGTTTATATTCTTGAACAAAGACTACTTCCTGAAAAAATTGAATACTTAGAGTGTACTGATTACGAAGAGGTTGCTCTGGCAATTGAAAATTTATCAATAAGAGGAGCGCCTGCAATTGGAATAGCTGCTGCAATGGGAATTGCTCTTGCCTGTATGAACATAAAGGCTTCAACAGCCAAAGAAATATATGATAAACTAAAGCCTGTTTTTAATAGACTTATCAGTACCAGACCCACAGCAGTCAACATAAAATGGGCTATTGAAAGGATGGAAAGACTAATTAAAAACAATCTTAACCTCTCACCTGATAAGTTAAAAAAGGCCTTAAAAAATGAAGCTATAAAAATTCAAGAGGAAGACATAGAGATAAATAAAAAAATAGGAGAATACGCCCTTCCTCTATTTAAAAATGGATGTACTGTGATGACTTATTGCAATGCTGGAGCACTTGCAACAGGTGGATACGGCACTGCAACAGCTCCTATGTATCTTGCAAAAGAAAAGGGTATAAATTTCAGGGTAATTGCCTGCGAAACCAGGCCTGTGCTTCAGGGTGCAAGAATAACCTCTTTTGAGCTTTTGCAGGCAGGTATAGATGTTACCCTTATTACAGACAACACTGCAGGCGTACTCCTTAAAAAAGGCATGATTGATTTTGTAATATTAGGCACAGACAGAACTGTTAGAAATGGTGATGTCGCAAACAAAATTGGCACTTACTCTTTAGCAGTGCTCTGCAAGGAAAACAAAGTTCCCTTTTATGTTGCTGCTCCCACTTCAAGCATAGACCTAAGGATCAAATCGGGAGTGCAAATTCCCATTGAAGAAAGAGACCCAAATGAAGTAACAAAAATAAAAAATGTTCCTATTGCACCAGAAGGTATAAAAGTCATAAACATGGCATTTGATGTAACTCCGGCAAAATATGTAACTGCAATCATTACTGAAAAAGGAGCTTTCTTGCCTAATCACATTAAATATATAAACAATTCAGAAAAAATAGAAAAACTGAGGCTTAAACTGTGAATTTCAACTCTATATTCAAAGAATACGAAGAAGAATTAAAGGAAGTAGAAAAGGAACTTGCCAATATTTTTCAATCTGAAGCAACCTTAATACCCACAATAGGTGCATATATAATAAATTCAGGTGGCAAAAGGCTAAGACCTCTTTTTTTACTTCTCAGTGCTGACCTTGCTGGATATAAAGGGTACAAAAGAGTCATACTCGCTGCAGTAATAGAAGCACTTCACACCGCCAGTCTTCTACACGATGATGTGGTTGATGAGGCAGAAATACGAAGAGGTAGAAAGTCTGCTAACAGAATATGGGGTAATCAGGTTGTTGTGCTTCTCGGAGATTACCTCTATGCAAAGGCTCTGCATCTGAGTGTGGCACAGGAAAGTTTACCGATTATGGAAGCCCTTTCTCGTGCAACTTCTCAAATGGCAGAGGGAGAAATCCTCCAACTTATGAAAGCAGGAGACCCATCGATTACTTTTGAGGACTATATAAAAATAATAACAGGCAAAACTGCTGGACTTATTACTGCAGCCTGCAGAATTGCAGGACTTCTTGCCAATCTACCTCAAGAAAAAATACAAGCTTTAACAGACTTCGGACATAACTTGGGTATAGCTTTTCAAATGATAGATGACATTCTTGACTATGTGGCAGAGGAAAAAGATTTGGGTAAAAAATTAGGTAAAGACTTAATGGAAGGTAAAATTACCCTTCCCCTTATTGAACTTTTGAAAATGGCTAAGGAAAAGGACGAAATTGTTGAGATTATAAAAGGGGAGAGATTCTCTGAAGAAAATCTTTCAAAAATTTTATACTATCTAAAAAAATATAATTCCATAGCCTCCTCTATGGAGATAGCAAAAGAATATATTCAAAAAGCAAAAGATGCAATTATGATATTCCCTCCTTCACCACATAGACAAACTCTTTTTAATATATCCGATTACATTTTACAGAGGAATAAATGACATGGCTTTGATTCTTGTTACCAATGATGACGGTTTTTTTTCTAAGGGGATACAAACTGTTGCAGAGGCATTAAAAGAACTTGGTGAAGTTTACATAGTTGCACCAGACAGAGATCGTTCAGCAGTAAGCCATGCCCTCACAATGCACCGACCTCTTAAAGTCGACTTAATAAAAGAAGGATGCTACAGCGTAAACGGAACACCCACTGATTGCGTGGTTGTAGGTGTAAAAAAAATCTTACCCCGTGAACCAGACCTTTTAGTGTCAGGTATAAACAAGGGTGCTAATTTAGGTGAAGATGTGACTTATTCAGGGACAGTATCTGCAGCCATTGAAGGAACTATTCTTGGTGTGCCCTCCTTTGCCATTTCACTTGTTGGAGATAGACCCTTCAAATATGAAACAGCAAGCCATTTTGCAATCAGACTTGCCAAGTTTATTATTGAAAAAGGTCTTCCACCCGACACTCTTTTAAATGTTAATGTTCCTAATAAAAGCTTGCAAGAAATAAATGGAATAAAAGTAACAAAGCAGGGAAAAAGGTCCTATGAAAACTCCATTCATGAAATTTATTCACCCTGGGGAGAAAAACAATACTGGATAGGTGGAGGAGTTGTTTCTTGGCAAAAGATGGAAAACACAGACATTCAGGCAATTATGGAAGGATATGTGTCAGTCACTCCTCTCCATATTGATTTAACCAATCATCAGGCTTTAGATTATCTTATAGAAAATGAAATTGAAAAAAGAATATGATGTAATAGTCGTTGGTGCAGGACCTGCAGGAATATTTACAGCCTTAGAAATAATTCAAAACACCTCATTAAAAGTTTTAATCATTGAAAAAGGCAAAAGCATTGAAAAAAGAAAATGTCCTATGGAGGAAACGGGAAAGTGCATGGACTGCCCTGTCTGCGACATTATAAGTGGATGGGGAGGTGCTGGTGCTTACAGCGATGGCAAATTGAATTTATCTCCTTCTATCGGAGGATTTTTAGATAAATACATTGATAGGCAAAAACTCTCAAAAACCATTGATTACGTAGATAAATTATATCTTAAATTTGGTGCTCCAAGTAAAACTTTTGAGCCAGATAGAGAAACTTTTGAAAAAATTAAAGCCGAGTCAGCCAAAAAAGGACTTCTATTAGTTCCATCAAAAATAAGGCATATTGGCACAGAAAAATGTTTTCATATTCTAAAGGCTATGAAAGAAACTTTACAAAAAAGAGTTGACTTCCTTTTCAATATATCAGCAAATAGAATAATTGTAGAAAAGGGAAAAGTAAAAGGGATTGAACTTACAAATGGAAATCAGCTTAAAGCGAAATATGTTGTATTAGCTCCTGGAAGAGGCGGTAGTAAGTGGCTCAGTGAAGAAGCCCAAAGGCTTAAATTAGGAACTGAACTCAATCCTGTTGATATTGGCGTGAGAGTAGAGGTCTCCGCCTCTATATGTGAAAACCTTACAAGTATTCTTTATGAGCCAAAGTTTATCTATTATTCAAAAACTTTTGATGATATGGTAAGAACTTTCTGTGTTAATCCCTACGGTGAAGTTGTGCGAGAAAACATTAATAGTATATGGACTGTAAATGGTCATAGTTACGCAGACAGAAAAACAGACAACACTAATTTTGCCATCTTATCAAGTACATACTTTACAGAACCCTTCAGAGAACCTATTTTATATGGACAATACATTGCAAGGCTGGCAAACTTTCTTGGACAAGGAGTCTTAATTCAGCGACTTGGTGACTTGAAAAAAGGAAGAAGGTCAACCATAGAGAGAATATCCCGCAATCCTGTTAAGCCAACACTTAAAGATGCCACGCCTGGAGATTTAAGCTTTGTTTTGCCCTATCGTTATCTTGTAAATATCCTTGAAATGCTTGAAGCTCTTGATAGAATAATGCCTGGGATAAATTCTCCTCAAACTTTGCTTTATGGAGTAGAGGTGAAACTCTATAGCATGAGACTTAAATTAAACAAATGTCTTGAAACAGAAATAAAAAACCTCTTTGCTGCTGGCGATGGTGCAGGTATTTCAAGGGGCTTGATTCAAGCCTCAGCATCTGGTATTCTTGTAGCAAGGGAGATAATTAATCGCCATGGATAGATACAAAAAATTAAGAGAATGGATGGTTGAAACACAAATTGTTGAAAGAGGGATAAAGGATAAACGCGTTATAGAAGTAATGAAAAAAATCCCGAGACATCTATTTGTGCCAGAAGATATTATGGATGATGCTTACGATGACAGAGCGCTACCAATTGGTCATGGTCAGACAATTTCCCAGCCCTATATAGTAGCTTTAATGACAGAATTACTTGAGGTTAAAGGAGACGAAAAGGTTCTTGAAATTGGTACAGGTTCAGGATATCAGGCAGCAATTCTTGCAGAACTCGTAAAGGAAGTTCACACAATTGAAAGAATTGAAGCCCTTGCTGAGGAAGCAAGGAAAAAATTTGAAAAATTAGGCTATAAAAATATCAAAGTTTACATAAAAGACGGCACAGAAGGGTTACCCCAAGAAGCACCTTTTGACAGAATAATAATAACAGCTGCTACTCCCAAAATTCCCGAACCCCTTATTGCTCAACTTAAAGAAGGGGGTATTATCGTTGCTCCTGTCGGTGAAAGATACTCCCAATACATGCTTAAGGCAGAGAAAAAAGAAGGCAAACTTGAAGAACATTATCTAATCCCTGTTGCCTTTGTTCCACTAATAGGCAAATACGGCTGGCAAGATTCATAAGTTTGAATAATTTTAGCAATCCCAGTCAATTTAAGTTAAAATATTAAGAGCTATCTTATCTCTGCCTTGCAGGGCGAATTGCTTTGAACATATATGGAGGAATAGATAAGGGTGAATAAAGGTAAGGTTTATCTTGTAGGGGCAGGCCCTGGAGATGCAGGCTTAATTACTCTAAAGGGTATTAGAGCCATTCAATTGTCTGACTGTATTGTATATGATTTCCACATAAATCCTCGTCTTTTAACCTATGCAAAGGAAGGTGCCGAATTTGTCTATGCAGGTAAGAGGGGTGGACATCATGAAATGACTCAGGATGAAATAAATGCAGTTTTAGTGCAAAAAGCAAAGGAAGGCAAAAGAGTATGCAGACTCAAAGGTGGTGACCCCTTTGTTTTTGGTAGAGGTGGAGAGGAAGTAGAGATTCTCCACGAAGAAGGTATAGAGTTTGAGATAATTCCCGGAATAAGCTCTGTAATTGCTGTTCCTGCTTATGCAGGCATTCCTGTTACCCATAGGAAAGTTTCTTCTGCTTTTACAGTAATCACAGGGAATGAAGACCTTTCAAAACAAGACAGAATTTTCACCCATATCAGAGCTTCCAATGCAGCTGAAACAATGATTTTTCTGATGTGTGTGCGAAACCTTGAAACAATCACAGTCAAACTAATTCAGGAAGGACTCAAACCAGAGACTCCCTCTGCTATAATCCGATGGGGGACAAGACCTGAACAAAAGGTATTAACAGCAACAATTTCTGAGATTGCCCAGCTTGCAAAGGAGCATAAAATTTCTCCTCCGGCCATTCTTGTAATCGGTGATGTGGTCTCTCTTAGAGAGAAGTTAAACTGGTATGAAAAAAAGCCACTTCATGGGCATAGAATTCTAATTACAAGACAGTTAACTGAGGAATACCTATCCCTTGAAGACATGGGAGCTGAACTTTTCGTATTTCCTACAATAGCCTTTTTAGCACCAGAAGATTATACAGAATTAGATAGAGCAATAGAGAAAATTGAAGAATATCAATTTATTGTCTTTCCCTCACCAAGAGGGGTTAAATTCTTTTTTGAACGATTTATGACACTTGGCAAAGATATGAGAAACTTAAGAGGGATTTTAATATGTGCAATTGGTCGGGAGACTGCAAAAAGTTTAAGGGATTACGGTATAAATGCTGATATAGTTCCTGAGGAATTTAATTCAGAGGCTATGGCAAAAACTATAAGGGAAGAGATTCTTCGCTTCGCTTCGGCTCAAAATGAGGGGAAAAGAATTCTTTATCCCCGTTCAGATATTGCATTAAAAGGTTTTGTTGAAGAAATGGAAAAATATGGAATCAAAGTAGATGCACCTATCACATACAGAACAGTAAAACCTACAGAGCATGGGAAAAGACTTGCAAGATTTCTAAGAGAGGGCAAAATAACAATCGCTACCTTTACTTCTCCTTCAAGCTTTAATAACTTGATAGATATTCTTAAAGATGATGCCAGAGATATGCTCAAAGAAGTTGTTATTGCTGCAATAGGCAAAACTACTGCAAAGGCAATTGAAGATGCAGGCTATAAAGTAAACATAATTCCTGAAAAATCAACAATAAAAGACATGGTGGAGGCAATCATAAAATGGGCACAACAGAAATAGTTGTAGTAGGTGGTGGCATTTCAGGGCTTTCCTTTGCCTATTTTTTACTTAAGAAAAATCCCCAGCTTAACATAAAAATAATTGAAGCAGAAAAGAGAGCAGGTGGGAAAATAATTACAGAAAAAGCTTCAGGTTTTCTTTGTGAAGGTGGTGTTAATGGCTTTTTGAGTAATAAACCTTCTACTTTAAATCTTGCAAGCCAGTTAAGTTTAGAACCTCTTAAAGGAAGCGAAGATTCAAAAATCAGATACATTCTAATTGATGGAAAACTTACAAGAGTTCCTGATAATCCGCTCAAGTTTTTTCTATCGCCTCTTCTTTCCTTTTCTGGGAAAATAAGAATGCTCAGAGAATACTTTACTCCGCCAGTAAAAGAGGATTTAGACGAAACTGTGGAAAGCTTTGTATCCCGAAGAGTTGGAAGAGAATTTTACGAAAAACTCATTGATGCCATGTCAACGGGAATTTACGCAGGAGACCCAACAAAAATGAGCATGAAAAGCTGTTTTCCTAAAGTTTACTGGCTTGAAAAAAAATACGGCGGACTTATAAAGGGATTAATTGCCCTTAAAAAAGAAAAAAAGGATGCTAAAGCTCAGCCCTCAGCTGTTTTAATGTCCTTTAGCGGAGGAATGGGTGAACTCATTGGAAGCCTTGAGAACTATCTCTCCTCAAAAATTTTAAGTGAGAAGAAAGTTTTAAGTATAGAAAAAAAAGGAAATCACTTCACAGTTAATCTAAATGATGGAAGCAGTATTGAGGCAGAGAAAGTTATACTTGCCTGTCCTGCCCATGAATCAGCAGAGATATTGAAAGAATTAGATAAAGAAATCTCAGGTATTTTAAAAACCATACCCTATCCACCCTTAAGTGTTGTTGCTTTTGGATTTAGAAAGGGGCAAATAGGCTTTGGAACTTCTCTCTATGGCTTTTTAATTCCTAATAGGGAGAAGAGAAAAATTCTTGGAACTCTTTTTGACTCAAGCATCTTCCCTAACAGAGCACCTGAAGGCTATGTTCTACTTAGAAGCATGATTGGAGGAAGAAGAGCACCAGAACTTGCAATGCTGCCTGATGAAAAGCTTATTGATACAGCTTTGTCAGAGTTAAAGCCACTTTTGAATATTAAAGGAGAACCTGAGTTTATAAAAATATTCCGATGGGAAAAAGCAATTCCTCAGTATGAATTAGGGCATGAAGAAAAACTAAATCGCATACAGCAGGCACTTTCCAAATTTCCCGGCCTTTACTTAACAGGTAATGCTTATAAAGGTGTTAGTGTTAATGACTGTATAGAAAATTCTTTAAAATTAGCTGAACAAATTTAACAATAAAAAGCCGAGCTTATAACTTAAATTAAAATTATAAAGCAGCATAGCTTTACGTCTTTTTTCAAAATAAAATCTCTATTTAAGGCAGAGACTAATTTTAATTTAGATTTTTAATGATTCAATTCAAACATAGAAAAATTTTTCTAAATCGTGTATAATTTATTGATTTAAGGTTTTATCTCTCGCTATGGAAAAAGAACTTCTCAATGAGCAGGAAATAGAAAGAATCCTAACCAGGATTACCTACGAGATATTGGAAAAAAACAAGGGAGCTGAAAATATTTGCCTAATAGGGATTGTAACAGGCGGCGTATATCTTGCTGAAAGAATTAAGAGAAAAATAAAGGAAACAGAAGGTATGGATGTGCCAACAGGTGTTCTTGATATATCTTTTTACAGAGACGATATTAATCTATCAAAAAAACGGAAGGCTATTAAACCTACTAATATTCCCTTTAACATTGATGAAAAAAGGGTTATATTAATTGACGATGTCCTCTACACAGGAAGGTCTACCCGTGCTGCAATGGATGCACTCATGGATTTTGGTAGACCATCAGAAATTCAACTTGCTGTATTGATAGATAGAGGGCATAGGGAACTACCAATTATGCCAAACTACACAGGTAAGTATATCCCTACTTCAAGGAATGAAAAGATAAAAGTTTACCTGAGGGAAATTTCAGGGAAAGATTCAGTTGTACTAATTACACAATGAAAGACCTTGTAGGAATAAAAGAGCTTTCAAGGCATGAAATTGAGGAAATCCTCAATACAGCTAAAGCTTTTAAAGAAGTCCTTCAAAGAGATATTAAAAAAGTTCCAACCCTAAGAGGTAAAACAGCTATTAATCTTTTCTTTGAACCTTCTACAAGAACACGCACATCTTTTGAGCTTGCTGAGAAGCGTCTTAGTCTTGATGTGCTTAATTTTTCTGTTAGCACAAGCAGTGTTGTAAAGGGTGAAACTCTTTATGACACCTTAAAAACAATTGAGGCATATAATGTGGATTATATCGTCATGAGGCATTCTTCTTCAGGTTCTGCAAGATTTGTAGCAGAACATACACCAGCTTCTGTGATAAACGCAGGTGATGGCACAAATGAGCATCCTACACAGGCATTGCTTGATGCCTTCAGTATTATTGAAGTAAAAGGAAGACTTGATGGACTTAAAATAGCTATAGTCGGAGATATTAATCATAGTAGAGTTGCTCGCTCAAATCTTTATCTGCTGAGTAAGTTTGATACTCAAATAAATTTCGTAGGACCTCCCACTCTACTCCCCTTAGAAGCACCTGATAACGTAAAAATTTTTTATGATCTAAAAGAAGGTATAAAAAATGCTGATGTGGTAATGCTTCTAAGAGTTCAGCTTGAAAGACAAAAGGGAGCATACATTCCTTCGCTAAAAGAGTACTCCCATGTATGGGGAGTAAAGAAAGAGGCATTTTCTTATCTTAAAAATGATACAATCATAATGCATCCTGGTCCTATGAATAGAGGTGTAGAGATTTCAACAGAGATTGCAGACAGTTCACGTTCCATTATTTTAAAACAGGTAACAAATGGAATTGCTACGAGAATGGCTGTGATTTATTTGTTAACACCTAAGGAGGCTTAGTTGATTATTAAAATTTATAACGCTTCCATAGTTGATCCCTTTACGAATAAAGAGGGAATTGTTGATATAGTTGTTGATGAAGGTATAATTTCGAATGTTAAGTTTAAGAGGAAAATTAAATCTATTACCTTAAACCTTAGAACCTCACCCTCTATTTTAGAGATAGACGCCCAAGGACTTTATGTCTTCCCAGGGTTAATAGACATTCATACCCATTTAAGAGAACCAGGATATGAATATAAAGAGACCATTCGCACTGGAACTCTTGCTGCTGTAAAGGGTGGATTTACCTCTATATGTTGTATGGCAAACACTAATCCTGTGAATGATAATCCAGAAGTTACATATTATATACTTGCTAAAGCTAAGGAAGAAGGTAGTTGTGACGTGTATCCAATTGGAGCTATAACAAAAGGACTTAAAGGAGATGAAATCTCTGATATGGCTATGTTAAAAGAAGCAGGTTGTATTGCTTTTTCTGATGATGGCATGCCTGTAATGAACTCTCTTATTATGAGAAGAGCCCTTGAATATTCAAAAGCAGTAGGCGCCCCAATAATTTCACATTGCGAAGACTTGAATTTAAGTGAAGATGGGGTAATGAACGAGGGAAAACTTTCCTTTTATCTTGGGCTTAAAGGAATTCCTAAAGCATCAGAAGAGGTAATGATAGCAAGAGATATAATTTTAAGTAAAAATCTTAAAACACCTATTCATATTGCCCATGTCTCAACAAGCGGTTCTATTGAATTAATAAAAAAAGCTAAGGAAGATGGTGTATTTGTCACAGCCGAAACCTGTCCTCATTATTTTACTCTTACAGAGGATGCTGTGCAAAATTACAACACTAACGCTAAAGTAAATCCTCCTTTACGTTCAGAAAAAGACCGTGAAGCAATAAAAGAAGCATTAAAATATGGAATAATTGATGTTATCGCTACAGACCATGCCCCACATCACATAGACGAGAAAAAAGTACCTTTTCAGGAAGCATTAAATGGTATTTCAAGTCTTGAAACAGCCTTTGCCCTTAGTCTTAACCTTGTACATGAAGGTATTTTAAGCATTAGAGAACTTATTGAAAAGCTAACTATCAATCCTTCAAAAATTTTAAAAATACATAAAAAGGGAATAGTTGAAGGAAGTCAGGCTGATATAATTCTCGTTGACATAAATAAAAAATGGACAGTAAATAAGGATAATTTTTCGTCACTTGGCAAAAATACGCCCTTTGATGGTTGGGAGTTAAAGGGAAAAGTCTTGCTTACAGTTAAAGGAAAGAAAATTTTTGATATGAGAGGAGAAAATTAATGAAAAAAGCAATTTTAGTCCTTAAAGATGGGACTATTTTTGAAGGTTTCTCCTTTGGAGCAGAAGGAGAATCAATAGGAGAGGTAGTTTTTAATACTTCTATGACAGGTTATCAGGAAATACTTACAGACCCTTCTTATAAAGGACAGATTGTGGTAATGACCTATACACAGATTGGAAATTACGGCGTAAATGAAGAAGATGTTGAATCTATTGGGGGTCCTAAGGTAGAGGGCTTTGTAGTAAGAGAATATAAGGATTATCCGAGCAACTGGCGAGCAGAGGAAAGCCTTGGGAAATATCTAAAAAAGCATAATATTGTTGGTATTCAAGGAATTGATACTCGTGCCCTAACAAAACATTTAAGAGACAAAGGTGCTCAGATGGGGATTATCTCAACAGAAGACCTTGATCCTGTAAGTCTTCAACAGAAAGTTGTAACACATCCTGATATTTCAGAAATTGACCATGTAAGTAACATGATGTGTAAAGAACCTTATTGGTTTTATAAAGATAACAACCTCCCTCTCTGCATAGTTTATGACTATGGAGTTAAGCTTAACATACTGAGAAATTTAAAAAGAGTTGGGTTTTCAGTTTATGTTGCACCTGGCAAAACCCCTGCTGAAGTTCTGCTTGATATGAACCCTAACTGTATAATGTTAAGTAACGGTCCTGGTGACCCTCAAATTCTTACTTATGCAGTGGAAAATATAAAAAAATTAATTGGCAAAAAACCTCTTTTTGGTATATGTCTTGGTCATCAACTAATCGGCCTTGCTTTAGGAGGTAGAACATATAAGTTAAAATTTGGCCATCATGGAGGAAATCATCCTGTGAAGGATTTAAAAACAGAAAGGATCGCAATTACAGCACAGAATCACAATTACTGTGTTGATATCAACAGTTTAAATGGTCAGGTAAGATTAACCCATAAAAACCTATATGACGGAACAGAAGAAGGGATGGAACATGTGGAATACCCCATTTTCTCAGTTCAACACCATCCTGAGGCAGGACCTGGTCCAAATGATGCTCTTGATGTTTTCGAAAGATTTAGAGAAATTGTGAAAGATTATGAAAAAATATAACCTAATTTTAAAAAATTTTAAAAAGGAGATTAATCGGTTAAATAAAGGGTAAAGACTAAAAGGATTGGAGGAATTTTTAAAAGAATATGCCAAAGAGAACAGATATTAAAAAAATATTAATAATAGGTTCAGGGCCAATAATAATTGGGCAAGCATGTGAGTTTGACTATTCTGGTGCTCAAGCATGTAAAGCTTTAAAACAAGAAGGCTATAAAGTAGTGCTGGTAAATTCAAATCCTGCCACTATCATGACAGACCCTTCAATGGCAGATGCTACCTATATTGAACCTTTGACTGCTGAAATTCTTGAACTGATAATAAAAAAGGAAAAACCTGACGCTCTTTTGCCTACGCTCGGAGGGCAGACCGCTCTTAATCTTGCTGTGGAACTTGGCAATTCTGGTGTGCTTGATAAATACTCTGTTGAGCTCATTGGAGCAAATCTGCAGGCTATTAAAAAAGCAGAGGATAGACAACTTTTCAAAGATGCAATGGCAAAGATAGGACTTGATCTGCCTCGTTCAGCAGCTGTTAACAGCCTTAAAGAAGGACTTGAAGTAATTGACTGGATAGGCTTTCCCGCAATCCTTAGACCTGCATTTACTCTCGGCGGGACAGGTGGAGGAATAGCATATAACATTGAAGAATATAAAGAACTTCTTGACAGAGGATTAAAACTAAGCCCTGCAAGTCAAGTTCTTGTTGAGGAGAGTCTACTTGGATGGAAAGAATTTGAGCTTGAGGTTATGAGGGATAGTGCAGACAATGTTGTCATCATCTGTTCAATTGAAAACTTTGATCCTATGGGAGTGCATACAGGAGATTCCATCACAGTTGCGCCTGTTCAGACACTTACAGACAGAGAATATCAGATAATGCGTGACAGTGCTATAAGAGCAATTAGAGAGATAGGTGTTGATACTGGAGGGAGTAACATTCAATTTGCTGTAAATCCTAAAAATGGCAGAATGGTCATAATAGAGATGAATCCAAGAGTATCTCGCAGTTCCGCTCTGGCAAGTAAAGCAACAGGTTTTCCTATAGCAAAAATTGCTGCAAAATTAGCTGTTGGGTATACACTTGAGGAAATTCCCAATGATATAACAAAGGTTACTCCAGCAAGCTTTGAACCAACTCTTGATTATGTGGTTGTAAAGATACCAAGATTTACATTTGAGAAATTTCCTGAAGCTAATCCTATTCTTACTACACAGATGAAATCTGTTGGAGAAGTAATGGCTATCGGAAGGACATTTAAGGAAGCAATTGGCAAAGCCATCCGTTCTTTAGAGATAGGGTCTTACGGATTAGAAGAGACAAAGGTATCCTCTGAGGAAATAAGATGGAGGATTAAGAATCCCAATGCAGAGCGACTGTGGTACATAGGAGAGGCAATACGTAGAGGTTTTAGCATAGAGGAGATATATGAATTAAGCGGAATTGACCCTTGGTTTTTACATAATATAAAGGAGATAATAGATGTTGAAGAAAACATCAGGTTTTCAAGAAATATAAAGATGAAAGAAGATGAGCTAAAAGAACTCCTATTAAATGCGAAACAGTGTGGACTTTCAGACAGAAGAATTGCCTATTTAATGGGTAAAAAAGAATGGTCCATAAGAAATTTAAGAAAGTCCCATGGAATTATTCCTGTATATAAGCTGGTTGATACTTGTGCTGCCGAGTTTATTGCCCATACTCCTTATATGTATTCAAGTTATGAGAAAGAATATTATTCTTTAAACTCTTCTGCCTGTTATGACTCTGATGCTCCTCCCACGTCAAACAAAAATAAAGTGATTATTCTTGGTTCAGGTCCAAACAGGATAGGACAGGGGATTGAATTTGACTACTGCTGTGTTCATTCAGTCTTTGGCTTAAGAGAGCTTGGCTATGAAACTATCATGATAAACTGTAACCCAGAAACAGTAAGTACAGATTATGATACATCTGATAGACTTTATTTTGAACCTTTAACCCTTGAAGATGTTATACACATAGTTGAAAGGGAAAAACCTCTTGGTGTAATACTTCAGTTTGGGGGACAAACACCTCTAAAACTTGCAAAAGCTTTGGAGGCTCATGGAGTAAATATTCTTGGCACAAAGGCAGATGCTATTGATAGGGCAGAAGACAGAAAACGTTTTAAAGAACTTGTTGATAAGTTAGCTTTAAAACAGCCACCAAGTGGAACAGCTACATCTCTTGAAGAAGCATTAAAAATAGCAGATTCACTTGGGTATCCTATCCTTGTGAGACCTTCCTATGTGCTTGGTGGAAGAGCTATGGAAATTGTTTATGATGAAGAATCTTTGAGAAGGTATATGAGAGAGGCAGTTAAAGCCTCCGAAGACCATCCTGTGCTAATTGATAGATATTTGGAAGATGCTATTGAGGTTGATGTAGATGCTATTTCTGACGGGGTTGACGTGGTTGTAGCGGGCATAATGCAACACATTGAGGAAGCAGGCATTCACTCGGGTGATTCTGCTTGTTCTCTTCCTCCCTACTCACTTTCAGAGGAAATAATTGAAAAGATTAAGGAAGAAACCATAGCAATTGCAAAAGAGCTTGAAGTAAAAGGGCTCATGAATGTTCAGTATGCTATCAAAGATTCTGATGTTTATGTTCTTGAGGTAAATCCTCGAGCTTCAAGAACTATCCCCTATGTCAGTAAAAGCATAGGGGTGCCTTTAGCAGCAATAGCATCAAAGATAATGGTAGGAAAAACATTAAAAGAACTTGGTCTCCTCAGTGATATAAAAATTCCATATGTAACAGTAAAGGAGGCAATCTTCCCCTTTGATAAATTCCCAGAAGTAGATATAATTCTTGGACCCGAGATGAAATCCACAGGAGAAGTAATGGGGATTGATGAAGACTTCGAACTTGCCTATGCAAAAGCACAAATGAGTGCAATGGGGAAAATTCCTTTAAGTGGTAAAGTATTTATAAGCGTCAAGGATAGGGATAAGGTTCATGTTGTTCACATTGCAAAAGAATTTATAGAGCTTGGATTTACGGTTATAGCTACAGGGGGAACTGCAAAGTTTTTGATGGATAATGGTTTAAAGGTGGAAACAATCAATAAACTTCAAGAAGGAAGACCTCATGTGCTTGATTTAATTAAAAACAAACAGATTAGTTTCATAATAAACACAGTTTTTGGAAAGCAGGCGCAGAGAGACTCTATGTACATTAGAAGAGGAGCTCTGCAATATAAAATTCCCTATACTACAACAATTTCAGGAGCAAATGCCATTGTTAAGGCTATTCGAAGACTTAAAGAACATCCTATAAGTATTAAATCTATTCAGGAATATCATAGGGAGGTGCAGGGTTGATAAAAAGAGCATTAATAAGTGTATGGGACAAAAGAGGTATAGTTGATTTCTCAAGGGAATTGAGTAAGCTTGGAGTTGAAATACTTTCAACAGGAGGAACGGCAAAACTTTTAAGAGAATCAGGAATTAATGTAATAGATGTATCTAAATATACAGGATTTCCTGAAATAATGGATGGCAGGGTAAAAACTCTTCATCCATTCATCCATGGAGGAATTCTTGCAAGAAGACATAACAAAGAGGATATTGATGCAATGGATAGATTGGGCATCAACCCTATTGACATGGTTGTAGTTAATCTATATCCCTTTGAATCAACAATAAAAAAAGAAGGTACAACTCTTGAGCAAGCTATTGAAAATATTGATATTGGTGGACCTACAATGCTTAGAGCTTCTGCAAAAAATTACAAAGATGTGATAGTAATTGTTGACCCTGATGATTATTCTTCTATAATTGAGGATATTAAAAAAGGAGAAGTCTCTATTGAGAGAAGATTTGAACTTGCCAAAAAGGTTTTTTCTCATACTGCAAGATATGATGCCCTCATAGCTGATTATTTCAGCAAACTCTCTGAATCCCCGTCAGCCTTCACAGAGGAATGGACATTGCCATTAAAAATGGTACGTACCTTGAGATATGGAGAGAATCCTCATCAAAAAGCTTCTCTTTATTCTTTGAATGAAAAACCTTCTCTTATAGATGCAGAAGTTTTACAAGGAAAAGAAATGTCTTTTAATAACTATCTTGATACTCATTCAGCAGTGCTTTTAGCTGCTGAGTTTAATGAACCTGTATGCGTTATTGTAAAACATAATAATCCCTGCGGAGTTGCTACTGGTAACAACCTCCTTGATGCCTATAAAAAAGCCTTCGAATGCGATCCAGTAAGTGCTTTTGGTGGAATAATCGCTTTTAATAGAATAGTTGATAGGAAAACTGCAGAAGATGTCATTTTGACATTCTATGAGGTTATTATTGCTCCAGACTTTGAAGCTGAGGCAATTGAGGTTTTTGGGACGAAGAAAAATCTTAGAGTTATTAAATTCCCCGCATTGAAAGAAAAAATTATTCCCTCTGGCTTTGACTTAAAAAGAATACTCGGTGGATTTATAGTTCAAGAGTGGGATAAATTGGAAGATGAATTTGCCCATTCTAAAGTTGTTACCAAAAGACAACCTACAGAAGATGAATGGAAAGCACTCAAATTTGCGTGGAAGGTTTGCAAACATGTAAAATCTAATGCCATTGTATATGCAACAGAGGACTGTACAGTAGGGCTTGGTATAGGACAAACAAGTAGAGTTTTTTCAGCTAAAATCGGAGCTATGCATGCTTTAAGCCCTCTTAAAGGAACCGTCGTTGCCTCTGACGGATTCTTTCCTTTTAGAGACAACATTGATGTGCTTGCACAAAACGGCGTTACTGCAATAATTCAACCCGGAGGATCTGTTCGTGATCAGGAAGTGATTGATGCAGCAGATCAGTATGGCATAGCAATGGTTTTAACAGGGATAAGACATTTTAGGCACTAATATGAGACCTTTCAAGGAAATAAAGGCAAATTATTATTTCACAAAGGAGGACGAAAGAAGGCTTCTTGAACTAAAGATAGTAATGGAAAAAAGAGTTGATAGAGCTGTTGAAGCTCTTTATCAATGGATTAATTCTACAGACTCAGCTAAAAAAATTTTTAGAAATGAATCTCTTATAAGACATGTAATGAAACTTGTCCGTTTCTGGTTTATAAGTCTTTTCTCTGGTAAATATGACAATTATTTCTATGACAGTCTCATAAAAATAGGACAGAGACATGAAAAAGTTGGCGTAGAACCTCATTTTATGACAAGAGCTATTAATATAATCAGAAATACCACTGTAGATATTATATGTGAGGAGATTGAACTTCCCGAAGAAAGAGAAAAATATATAATCTCCGTAAATAAGATACTTGACATTAATCTTGATATAATTATATCGGCTTATCTTGAAGAGGAAGTTAGAGGATATTCAGCAGCCTACAGGGTAAAAAGTAGAGTAGTTAAGTTTGGGGAAATTTTTGCTCAATTGACAAGCATTGCTCTTATTTTAGGATTAATATTACTAACAGGAGCAGTAGTATATCTATGCGGTAGAGATATATATGAAATATTTACTGGTAGACTTGAACAAACTATTATAACTGCCCTTGGTTCGGTTCTAATTTTGTGGGTTATGCTTGAACTAATAAATACAGAAATAGCCCATTTGCGAGGCGGAAAATTTAAGATAAGTGTTTTCGTTGGAGTAGCGCTCGTAACCACAATAAGAGAAGTCATGATCGCAACTTTGAAACATGACACTATTGAATTTATTGTTGCGCTTGTAGCATCGGTACTTGTGATAGGAATTATATACTGGTTGGTTAAAAAGACAGAGGAGGAAAGAAGATGAAAGTACTTGTAATAGGCTCAGGAGGCAGAGAACATGCAATAGTGTGGAAACTTGCCCAATCCAGAGTTGTTGATAAAATCTATTGTGTTCCAGGAAATGCAGGAATCTCTGATATAGCTGAATGCGTAGAGGTAGAGAGTAAAAATCTATCAAGCCTGTTAGATTTTGTAAAATACGAATGGATTGATCTTACAGTAGTGGGACCTGAAGATCCTCTCGCTCACGGAATTGTGGATATTTTTGAAAAAGATGGGCGAAAGATTATCGGACCAACAAAAGCAGCTGCTCAACTTGAAAGTAGCAAAGTATTTGCTAAAGATTTCATGAAAAGACACAAAATACCTACTGCAGATTACAAAGTTTTTACCTCTTACACCCATGCAGAAGAGTATATAAGGCTAAAAGGAACGCCAATAGTTATAAAGGCTGAGGGTCTTGCAGCTGGTAAAGGTGTTTTTGTTTGTCAAAACTACGATGAGGCAATAGATGCTCTAAAATTAATCATGAAAGAAAAGATTTTTGGCTCCGCAGGTGATAGAGTCGTAATAGAGGAATGTCTTCAGGGAAAAGAGGTGTCTTATCTTGTCTTTACTGATGGTAAACATATAATACCAATGGTTACATCAAAAGATCACAAAAGACTTCTTGATAAAGATGAAGGTCCTAATACAGGTGGTATGGGAACCTTTAGCCCCAATCCAATTATAACTCCTGAACTTGAAAAGGATATTATTGAAAATATAATAAAACCAACGATTAGGGGCTTAAAACTGGAAGGAATTATTTACAAAGGTATTCTTTATGCGGGACTTATGATAATAAATAATAAACCCTACGTACTTGAATTTAATTGCCGATTTGGAGACCCTGAAACTCAAGTAATTTTACCACGACTTGAAACAGATTTAGTAGATATATTTATGGCTATTGCAGAACAGAGACTGAATAAAGTAGAAATTAAATGGAAAGCAGATGCCTCTCTATGTGTAATTTTAGCTTCAGAGGGTTATCCTGGAAAGTACAAGAAAGGTATACCTATTTCAGGACTTGATATGGTTAAAGGATTAGAAGATGTAATGGTTTTTCATGCAGGCACTAAATTTAATGAAGAAGGTCAGATAGTAACTAATGGTGGAAGAGTTTTGGGTATAACTGCCTTAGGTAAAGATATAAAAGAAGCAAGACAAAAAGCTTATAATGCAGTAGAATTGATTAATTTTCAAGGTATGCAATATAGAAAAGACATTGGTTTAAATATCTGAAAATTTTTTAAAATAAAATATTGCGAGAGTGGCGGAAAGGCAGACGCGCTGGACTTAGAATCCAGTGGGGAGACCCGTGAGGGTTCAAATCCCTCCTCTCGCATTTGATTGTAGGAAATTTTGACTCTTTGAGGTACTTTTTGCCTACCTTTTGACACCTAAAACCTTTAAATCTATTTAATTTTTTAAGTAATTATAGTGGCATTATTCTTGCTTTAAAAATAATAAAATGTTTTAAAGGAGGAAAAAATGAATCCACAAATCATATCAATCAATCTTAATAAAAATATTAATAAATTTTTTGCTCTTAATACGCTTGTTGTTATAGCTGCGATTGTTTTATTATTTCTTCTTACCGATTATGAAAAAAAGATTTGCTCATTGCTATATCCTTAATTTCTGCTGGAATAATTGCTACTAACCTTTATATAACAAAGTCTATTCGAAAAAGAGTTGATAAATTAATAAGGCATTCCTTTGAAAAGGTCGAGTCTCAACTTTATTTTGATGAATTAACTTCTGTTTATAATAGAAAAACAGGAATGAACAGGTTAAATGAAGAAATGATTCGTTCAAAAAGAACAGGAAAACCTTTGTCAATAGGAATTCTCGATATTGATGATTTTAAACAAATAAATGATAAATATGGTCATCTTGTGGGAGATAGAGTCTTGAACCATGTTGCCATACAGATTAAAAATTCTTTAAGAGGATGCGATGTTGTCGCGAGATACGGTGGCGAAGAATTTTTAATAATATTATCAGAAACAGACGAAATACACGCTATATCAGCCCTTGAAAGAGTAAGAAGTCAGATAGCTAAAAAGGCAATAAAAGTTGGAAATGAAAGGCTTCATGTTACTGTAAGTATAGGGGTAACGGAAATAGGATTTGATGAAGACCCTGTTGAATCAATTCATAAAGCTGATTTGGCTTTGTATCAAGCAAAGAGAAATGGTAAAAATAAGGTAGAACTTTTCTTGAAATATACTAAAAATAGAAATTAGGCTACAGTAAAGTTGTCTATTTTATTTTTCCAGAATTCTTCTAATTTTGCCTTTAGCGGGGGAAAACCTTTTAAATAAGGGTCTTTCCCCAAAATTAATTCAGCTTCTTTTCTTGCAATTTCGAGTAAATCTTTATCTCTTATAATATTGGCTGATTTTAAATCCGGCATGCCTGATTGTTTTGTGCCGAAAAGTTCTCCCGGACCTCTGATGTTTAAATCCTCTTCTGCTATTTTAAAACCATCATTAAAAATTACCATTGCCTTTAGTCTAAGTTCTGCCTCTTTAGTTAGATTATAGGGGATTAAGACACATTTCGAAGGTCTCATTCCTCTACCTACTCTTCCTCTTAACTGATGTAACTGGGCTAATCCAAATCTTTCAGCATTAGTGATGATCATGAGCGAAGCGTTTGGTACATCAACACCCACTTCAATAACAGTTGTAGCAACAAGAATTTTTATATCTCCCCTTCTGAAAGATTTCATTATTTCATCTCTCTGTTTAGATGGTAATTTGCCATGTATTAATCCGACAGGATAATTGGGAAACATTTTTTGTAAAACCTCATATCCCTTTGTAGCATTAAATAAATCAAGATTTTCAGATTCTTCTATGAGTGGATAAACTACGTATACCTGTCCACCATTTTTTATTTCATCCTCTATCATTTTATAGGCTATCTTTTTACTATTTTTATCTATAATCTGTGTTATTATAGGCTTTCTTCCTGAGGGAAGTTCATCAATTATTGAATAATCAAGATCTCCATATACAGTAAGAGCCAATGTTCTTGGTATAGGGGTTGCTGTCATTACAAGAGTATCTGGATTAAATCCTTTTTTCTTCAAAAGATATCTTTGCATGACACCAAATCTATGTTGTTCGTCTATTATTACTAATCCCAGATTTTTAAATTTCACATATTCTTGGATTAAAGCATGAGTTCCAATTACTATGTTGGCATCCCCTGAAGATATCAAATTAGCATATTTATCATATTCGGAAGTATGAATTATCACATTCACTTTCAGATTTTTTAGAAGAGAAACTATATTATAAAAATGTTGCTCTGCCAAAATCTCAGTAGGTGCCATTAATGCTGCTTGATATCCTGCTTCCACAGCTGCAAGCATAGCAACCAAAGCAACAACAGTTTTACCGCATCCTACATCTCCCTGTAGAAGTCTATTCATAGGTGTGGGCTTCTTCATATCACCAAGAATTTCCCCTATAACTCGTTCCTGAGCCTTTGTAAGTTTAAAGGGTAGATTACTAATGAAATCCTTAATCAGCTTTCCGCTTCCACAGATAGATATTCCTCTCTCATTTAACCTCGAATTTTTTATGAGGATGATTCCAAGTTGAAGAAGAAAAAGCTCATCAAAAATTATTCTTTTATGGTAAGGGGTGGTGCTCTCGTTTAGAGCTTTTACTTCAATATCTGAGGGAGGAAAATGAACATTTAAAATAGCTTCAGAGAGACTGGGTAATTTCAATTTTTTTATTACTTGTTCTGGAATATAATCTTCTAAATATACCTTGGAATATTCTAAAGCAGATTTAATAATGTTACGTATCTGTTTTTGTGATAACCCCTCAGTTAGTCTGTATACAGGTAAAATCTCTATTTTTTCTTCAAAAGTATTCTGATCAATAATTTCAAATTCTGGATTTAGGATTTCAAAAGCATTTCCTCTAAAGTCTAATTGTATTTTCCCGAATAATTTTATTTCTGTTTTGGGCTTGAGAATTTTTTTTAAATAACTCTGATTGAACCATTTAGCTTTAAGAAACCCTGTTCCATCAGATACTACAACTTCCAATATTTTTAAGCCATTTCTTGGAATAATCTCATTGATTTGAACTATTTTACCATTGATATTAACAAAATCGCCTGCAACTATTTCATAAATAAATTTTTTATTTCTTCGATCCTCATAATGATTTGGTAGATGATATATGGCATCATAGACAGTGTGAATGCCTAATTTTTTAAGAAGTAATGCTTTTTTAGGCCCTACACCTTTTAAATATTGGATAGGAATTTTTAATCCAGTTTTTTGCATTAATTTCAGGCATTGTCTTCTTGCTGAAGTCCTTCTTTAAAGTTTTTATTCGCCTCTTTTATTCTTATCTGTGAATATTCAGACTCGCTTAAAACATCAATATTCCAACCTGTTAGTTTTGATGCTAATCTGACATTCTGACCTTTTTTACCTATAGCTAAAGAGAGTTGTTCGTTCTCTACAACCACTATTGCTGTTTTTTCCGATTCATTTATTCCTACTTTCAGAACAGTAGCAGGAGTTAAAGCTTTTGCAATAAAAATGCTCGGGTCTTCGCTATAGGGTATAATATCTATTCTTTCGCCTTTTAATTCCCTAACAACTGACTGAACCCTCGTTCCTTTCATGCCCACACAAGCACCTACTGGGTCTACTGAAGAATCTTTTGAATATACAGCAATTTTGGTTCTCTCTCCCGGGTCTCTTGCAATATTCTTAATTTTAACAATGCCATCCTGAATTTCTGGCACCTCAAGAGTAAATAATCCGATCACGAATTGAGAATGAGTTCTCGATACTTTTATTATAGGCTCCTTAGATGTCTGCTTTACTTCATAAATATAAGCTTTAATAATGTCACCCCGCTTTAAATTATCCTGAGGCAATATCTCTTTTTCTGGTAAAATAACTTCAGCCTTCCCAACTAAAATATAAAAATTAGCCTTTTCTTTTCTAAGCACAGTTCCGCTTACAACAGTTCCGACTTTATCTTTAAATTCCTCATAAATTACTGAACGTTCTATATCTCTAATTTTCTGAAAAAGAACATGTTTTGCTGTTTGAACAGCTATTCTACCAAAATCCTGAATGGAGAGAGGTATTTCAACTGTATCTCCTATTCCTTTATTCTCAAACTTTTCTTTGGCTTCTTCAAAGGAGATTTCTGAGAAAGGATCAGATACTTCTTCGACAACTTTTTTTATCTCAAAAATATTAATATCAAAAGTTTGAGGATCAATTTTTAATTTAATAATTGATTTATTGCCATATTTTTTCCTAATAGCTGAAATTAAAGCTGTTTCAAGCAGTTCAATAACTGCATCTTTATTGATGCCTCGTTCTCTCATTATTTGTTCTGTTAAAATTTTTAACTCTTTCCCCATAATTTTAACCTAAATAAATTTGTGCTTTTAAAATTTTATCAAATGGTATAAATAATAATTCGCTCTTTTGAGCCTTTTTAGTTCCCTTTGCCTTGCTTTCTTTAACTTCGATCCTAACCCAGTCTTCTCCCACGTCAATAATTTTACCTATGAAAAAAGTTCTTTCGGAAATTTTTTCTTTTGTTGTAATTTTTATATCTCTACCTAAATTTTTTAAAAAATCCTTATTATTTTTCAGTGGTCTATCCAGTCCCGGAGACGAAACTTCAAGAATATATGAGCCTTTTATAGGATCCTCCACATCAAGTATTGCCTCTAAGGAACGTGAAAAAGTCTCGCAATCTCTTACTGTTACTCCACCCTCTTTATCTATGAAAACAGTTACCACTAATCCTTTACTGCCAGGGTGAATTTCTAAATCAACTACGTTGACTCCTTCCGTTTCACTAATTTCCTTAGCATATTTTTTTATTAAATCTTTTAATTCTTGAATATTCATAAAAATTCCTTTAAGTATCAAAATAAAAGAGTGGGTTAGCCCACTCTTTGAAATTTTAACACTTTTAGAAAATTTAAAGCAACACCAGGAATAATCCCAGTGTTGCTTTCATTATATCCTGCTAAATTATTTTTTCTTCTCAGCAGGTTTTTCAGGAGCTTTTTCAGGAGCCTTTGGAGCCTCTGGAGCTTTTGGTGCTTCAGGAGCCTTTGGAGCCTCTGGAGCTTTTGGTGCTTCAGGAGCTGGTGCTGGTGCTGGTGCTGGTGCTTCTGGTTTCTTTGGTTCCTCAGCCTTTTTGCATCCTAAAGCAAAGCTAAAGGATACCATAAGGATTAATGAAAGTACTAATGCTAATATTTTCTTCATCTTATGTAGTCACCTCCTTTCGCCTTGAATTTTACTGCCTAAAACCGAAATCCCTTTGACTTTTATTTTTTACCATTGAACAGGTTTTTTTGTCAACTATAATTTTATCCTTATTTTACAACAACTCTATGCCCGGTAAGATTAATAATTAAAACTACCAAGGCAATAATAACAAGTGCTAATACTATAGCCAGCCCAGCATCACCCGCTACCTTCAATTCATCAATTTTTAGAGCAAGACTATGTAGAGTTTGTTCGTCAAGATTATTAAGCCTATCCATTATTTCTTTTTCTGAATAGCCAAAATCTTTAAGTCTTTGAGATACAATTTTCATCTCAAGAAATTTCTGAACCTTTTCCAAATTCTCAACTTTACTATTAAGAGTTACTTCAGAAGGGATAAAAGCAGCACCAGCAGACTGAACAAATCCAATAAAAAATACCGCTACCGCTAAATAAACTGCGAGTACTTTCTTAAACATTTTACACCTCCTACTTTGTTTTTAGTTTATTTACTTTATCAAGGGTGTCTTTATAAATTTTTAGTTTATCTTGATTTCCCTTTTCAAGTTCAATAGCTTTTTTGACTAAATCTTCTGCTTCATCGAGTCTCTCACCTTTTATATAATAAAGCCATGCAAGATTATTGTAGGCATCGGCAAGTTTGCTGTCTTTTTTTATTGCTTTTTTATAATTTTCTTCAGCCTGGTCATGTTTTCCCTGATTTAAGTACAAATTGCCTATTAACAAAAAACCCCTTGCATCATTCTTGGAAGCTTCTTCATAATGCCTAATTGCCTCATCTAATAATCCCTTTCTCTCATAACTGAGTCCAAGCTGAAGGTGTTCTTCTGCTGTGAGAGGATCATTCAGAACTACAATTTTTGGCATACTACAGGCAAAAATTGATAGACATGCAATTATAAGAATAAAGAAACGAAAATATTTAAAAACTAAAATCATTGTGTAAATTATAACATAAAACTGTTAAAATTAGGTTATGCCTTATTATGATGTATCTATTCCCCTCAAATTAAAAACTCTTACTTATTATTATGAAAGTGAAGATGATTTAAAAGGGTTTGCAGTAACTGTACCGTTGAAAGACAAGTTATATGATGGAATTGTTATAAATCAAAGATTAGATAAACCGGAAAGAGTCAAAGATGTAAAAAAAATTGAAACCCTTTGGGGACAGGTGTACTCAAAGAATTTTATAGATTTTCTTCTTTGGATGAGTTTCTACTATATAACGGAAACGGGGACAGTATTAAGACTTACCTTTTTCGAAGAGATAATGTCATATCTAAAAGGCAAAAAAAAACAAAACAGATTAAATACTGAACATAAAAATCAGAAAGAGAAAAATTTTCTTGATGATTTATCAATAAATCAAGATACCTATTTAAAAATTATCAATGCAGTGCAAAAAAGAGAATATAAAACCTTTCTTATCCAATCTCCTAATATTCCTTATGAAATGAAATTAATGACAGAAATTGCTAAAAAGCTTTCTTCTCTTAACGAAATAATTCTTTTAATACTGCCCGAAATAAAAGAGGTAAAAGAAATATACATGTTTTTGAGGGATAAACTCGGTGAAAATGCTATAATGCTTCACAGTAAAATGAAAGCTTCTGAATGTTACTCTGCTATTGAAAAGATTATAGAAGATAAAGCAAAAATAATCGTGGGCACAAGATTTGCCCTTTTTGCACCTATAAAAAAGTTATCTTTAATTATGCTTTCTCAGGAATCAAGTTGGATTTATAAGGCTGAGGAATCTCCAAGATATAATACAAGAGAAGCTGCCATAATGAGAGGATTTTTAGATAAATGTCCTGTTGTTTTATGTGATAGTTTGCCCTCTGTTAACTCTTATTGGAACTCAATTAGAGGTAAGTTTGAATTTATAGACGATTTTTCCCAATACCCCCATCCTGAGTTAACAATTGTAAAACAGCCCCACATAGGCATTTTCCATCCTGAAGTATTGCTATACTTGAAAATGTATGAAAAAGAAGGAATTCTTGTCATTACTCCCAGAACAGGATTTAGTTTACTAAGATGCGCTGAATGTGGAGAAGTTTTAAAATGTGAAAAGTGTAGCTATAGTTTAATTTACTATAAAGATAATCAAACCGTAGGATGCAATAGATGTAATTTAAAAACTAAAACACCAGATAGTTGTCCATATTGTGGAGGAATAGAAATCCATCCTACAGGTGTAGGGGTAGAAAGGTTATGGAAGGAACTCGAAAATATTTTTTCTAAAAGAGGAGTATCGATAAAAAATTACAATCTTGAAAATGAACAGATTCAGGGTGTTTTTATTGGGCAGGCAGGGAAAATAAGAAAAAGTTATACATCTCAATTCAAAGGTATAGTATTTGTTGATTTTGATTTCTTTCTTTCTATTCCTGATTATAGAGCTGTAGAGAATGCTTTTGGAAAAGTGCTTTCATTAAGTCATCTTGTTAAAAATGATGGAAGTATATTTATTCAGACAAGAAATCCGGAAAGTGAAATTTTTAAATTTTTTCGTTCCTATAAATTTAGAGAATTTTATCTATATGAATTAAAACATCGTAAAGAAGCTATATATCCCCCATTTGTAAGACTTATCAAACTAAATATAAAAATAAAAAAGACTGCGTCTGAGGATGTAATAGAGAGGATAAAAAATTTTTTAAAATTACATATCCAAGCAGAAATTATAGGCCCTTTAAAAACCCAGAAAAAGGAAGAGATATTTTTTATAATTCGTTCCCAAGATAAAAGAAAACTTATAGAAGACCTGAATCTTTATATCGATAAAATTAAAAGTTTTAGAGGAATTTCCCTTAAAATTGAGGTAGACCCTGTTACTCTAAAAGTTTAAAAAAAGTTTTGTTTTATCCTTACTAAATACTTTCTTAGCTTCCTTAATATCCATAGCTATACTTTGTTTAAGTTCTTCTGGAGAGGAAAATTTCTTTTCATCTCTAATTCTTGCAATGAAATGAATCCTAATAGACTTTCCAAGTAAATTTTCATTGAAATCAAGAATATGTACTTCATAACTGAGACTTTCATTGTTAAAGGTAGGATTTTTACCAATATTGGCAACTCCCCTAAAAGTTTTTGATAAATGTTTTATAGTTACCTTTACGGCATAAACACCTTCTTTAGGTATAATCTCTTGAATAGGTAATATGTTTGCTGTAGGGTATCCCAGAAGAGAAGAACCTCTTCCAAAACCCTTTGTAACCTCCCCATCTATATGATAGGCTCTTCCGAGAAAAAGATTTGCCTCTCTGACATTGCCTTCTTTTAGAGCATTCCTGACTGCTGTGCTACTTAATATTTTTCCTTTTCGCTTATAAGCTTTAAGAACTTTAACTTTAAATCCATATAAATTCCCAAGAGTTTTCAGTAAGTCTCTGTCACCCTTTCTACCCTTGCCAAATTTATAATCATAGCCTACTATAACCCATTTAGCATTAAATTTCTGGATTAGAATATCTCTTACAAAATCTTCTGCTTCAATCTGGGCAAAAGTAGGAGTGAAAGGTATAAGCACTGTGATATCTATTCCACATTTTTCAATTAATTTAAGTTTATCCTCTGTAGTAGTGATTAATTTTAATGGATGCTCTTTGAATAGAACTTTAATTGGGTGGGGATGAAAAGTTACTACCACACTTTTACCATTTATTAGTTTTGCCTTCCTTTTAACAAATTCAAAAATTTTCTGATGCCCTCTATGAACACCATCGAAATTTCCAATGGTTATAACTGTATTTTCAACTTCAAGTTTCTCAATCCCTCTAATTACCTGCATATTTTCTCTCCATTGCTATAAGTTTTTGAAATATTGCTTCTACCTGTTGCGATGTTTCTTCTGTAGTTCCTGAATTATCTATTATATAATCAGACTTTGATTTTTTCATCTCTATAGGGAATTGACATTTCAATCTTTTTATTGTTTCCTCTCTCGGAATACCCTTTTCTTCAAGACGTTTTATAGCTATCTCTTCATCAGTAAAAACTGTAATTATTATGTCAAATTTATTTTGATATCCTCTCTCAAAAATAATCGGAGCTTCTACGACCACTATAGTAGGTTCTCCTCTAAGAGGTATTTTTTCTATTATTGCGTCTATCCTTTCAAAGACACGTGGATGAATAATATTCTCAAGATAAATTCTCATCAAAGGATTTTCAAATACTATATTAGCTATGTATTTTTTATTCAATTTACCATCCTCAAAAACTTCATCGCCAAACAATGTTCTTATCTCTTCTATTACTTTTGGTTCTTCTAAAAGACCTTCTACGATTTTATCAGTATTTATTACATATGCCCCTAATTTTTTGAAAAACTCCGCCACTGTGCTTTTACCCATACCAAAATTTCCGGTAAGTCCAATTTTAATCATTCCCCTAACATCTCCTTTAATTCTTTAAGCTTTTTTAATGCCTTGTGAGGACTCAGAGAGCCAATGTCAATTTTTAAGAGTTCCGCCTTTATAGGGTCTTCCTGAAAAAAAAGGTCAAGCTGTTTCGTCTTTACTGAAAAAATCTGAAATTCCTTTTTCTCAAGTTTATGCAAAATCTCTTTTGCTCTGCTTAGTATTTCCGAAGGGAGTCCAGCAAGCCGGGCAACCTGAATCCCGTAGCTTTTATCAGCTCCCCCTTGCTGTATTTTTCTTAAAAATATGATTTCATCTCCCCATTCTTTCACCACAACAGTATAATTCTTAATGCTATCAAAATTGAAAGCAAGGTCAGTAAGTTCATGGTAGTGTGTAGCAAATAGTGTTCTTGCTTTAATTCTCTCTGCAATGTATTCTACCACTGCCCAAGCTATACTTATTCCATCAAAAGTGCTTGTACCTCTGCCAACCTCATCAAGTATTATAAAACTTTTTTTAGTTGCATTATTGAGAATATTTGCAGTTTCTATCATTTCCACCATAAAGGTGCTCTGTCCCTTTGCGAGAAAATCAGATGCGCCAATACGTGTAAATATCCTGTCAACAACTCCTATTTTTGCATAAGTTGCAGGGACAAAAGAACCAATTTGAGCCATAAGCACAATAAGTGCATTCTGCCTCATATAGGTTGATTTACCTGCCATATTAGGTCCTGTAAGAATTATTATCTTTTGCTCATCAGTCCCTATTAGAAGGTCATTGGGAATGAATCTGCCTTCATAAAGCTTACCAAGCTGTATAAGTCTTTCAATAACAGGATGTCTACCTTCTTTTATTTCTATAATATCCCCGTCGTTGATCTCAGGTTTTACATAATTATATTTTGATGCAACTTTTGCTAAGGCAAGAAGAAAATCTATAAAAGCTATTATCTCAGCGTTTTTCAATATTTTGTCAACAAATGAAGATAATAAATTTGTCAATTCTATAAAGAGTTCTTGTTCAAGTATTTTGAGTTTTTCTTCAGCGCTCATTATTTTTAATTCAAGTCCCTTAAGCTCTTCTGTAATAAATCTCTCTGCATTTGTAAGGGTTTGCTTTCTAATATAATGCGAAGGAACAAGATGAAGATTTGGCTTTGTTACTTCTATGTAATATCCAAAAACTCTGTTATATCCTATTTTAAGAGAGTTTATACCTGTTTTTTTTCGTTCCTCAGCTTCCATACTGATAATGTATTTTTTACTTTCACGGCTTAATTTTCTTAATTCATCTACATCTCGATTATAGCCCTCTCTGAAAATACCACCCTCAGTTATTACATTAGGAGGGTTTTCTATTAAAGCAGATTCAAGCTTTAGTACAACTTCATTTAGCTCGTCTATTAAATTGGAGAGGCTTTTAAGCATTTCCGAGGCATCCTTTAGAGCCTCTTTTAGTTCTGGAATTCTTTTTATACCATCATTAAGATATTTTAATTCTCTGGGATTAATAATCTGAGTTCTAATTTTGAGAGCAAGCCTTTCTATGTCAGGTAAATCTTTAAGTGCTTTCTCCACTTTTTGTCTCAATAGATAGTCCTTATAAAAATCTTCCACGCCATCCAGTCTTTTCTTTATCTCTGATATATTAATTAAGGGGCAAGCTATGGCATTTCTTAAAAAACGAGTACCCATAGAAGTGAGAGTTTCATCTAAAACCCATAGTAATGAGCCTTCAAAGCTGCCATCAAGGGATGAAAAAATTTCAAGATTTTTTTTAGTAGTACTGTCAAGTAACATAAAGTCTGAAAGATTTAAAACTTTTAATTGTTTAAATTCTCTTTGTTGTTTATTGGCTTCAAGATATTTTAGAAGAGCTCCTCCTGCTGAGATGGCATTACTCAATTCTTCTGCTCCAAAACTTCTTAGAGAAGCTACTTTAAAATGTTCTAAAAGGTTTTTATAGGCAATAACATAATCAAATTTCCAGTCTTCAATAAATGTTTTATTATAGCTAAATGCTTCAAATCTTAAAGCATCCTCAAGACTTAAAGGAAGTAGAATCTCCCTTGGTTCGAATCTATCAATTTCGTCAGTAATATCTTTATCAGTTTCATAAAGAAAAAATTGACCTGTAGTAATATCCGCTAAGGCTATGCCGGTTTTGCCTTTTGAGGGATATATAGACATGATATATATGTTTTCCTTAACGCCTTCAGGTAGATATGTTCCAGGGGTTAACACCTTTACCACTTCTCGTTCAACTATACCTTTTGAACTTCTTGGATCTCCAATCTGCTCACATATTGCCACTTTATAGCCTTCTCGTATTAATTTCTCAATGTATGGGCCTGATGAAAAATAGGGTATCCCGCACATAGGTATAGGATTTTCCTTTGATTTATCTCTTGAGGTCAATGTTATTCCTAAAATTTTAGATGCAATAACCGCATCGTCTCCAAACATCTCATAAAAATCACCGAGTCTAAAAAAAACAATAGCCTCCTTGTAATTTTCTTTGATTTTGAAGTACTGCCGCATAAGGGGTGTTAATTCTTCCTGTGAGATTTCTATGAAGTTCATTTTGTATTATAACGTATTGACAACGTCGCCTTAAATGTTCTATTTTTAACTGTAATGGTTTTATTAAAATCCTTTAGTGTTCTTGTCATTTCTGACGAAGCAAAAAAGCTATATGAAATTTTCAACTCTGTAGGGATTACTCTCAGAAAAACAACTAAGTTAAAATCTTCCTCTAATACAAACTTTTTTAGCTATGATATCGCATTTATAGATATAGATTCAGAAGGTTGGGAAAAAAGACTAATTGAGCTCAAACAATATATGCCTGTGATAACTTTTGGAAAAGCTGATATAAAAAAGGCTATAAAATCCATGAAATTAGGTGCAACAGATTTCCTAAATAAACCACTGAAAAATGAATCAGTAAAAGAAATTTTTGAAAGTTTTAAGGACAAACCAAAGGTAGAAATAGAAGGACTTATTGGAAAAAGTAGAATCATGGAAGATATCTATAGCGGTATTAGAAAGGCAGCACTAACAGATAGTAATGTACTTATAACAGGAGAGTCAGGTACAGGTAAAGAGTTAGTTGCAAGAGCAATTCATATCTTAAGTGAAAGAAAAGAAAATCCCTTTATTGTTATAAATTGCTCAGCCATACCAGATACATTACTTGAATCAGAACTTTTCGGCTTCGAGAAAGGAGCATTCACTGGGGCTAATTACACTAAAAAAGGACTTGTGGAGTGGGCTGATAAGGGAACTTTATTTTTCGATGAAATAGGCGATGTTTCACCTCTCTTTCAGACCAAAATTCTCAGAGTCATACAAGAGGGTGAATTCATACGAATAGGTGGCGGTCATCCAATAAGAGTTGATGTCAGATTTATTGCTGCAACCAACAAAGACCTTACAAAAGCTTGTAAAGAAGGTGTTTTTAGGGAAGATCTCTTTTATAGGCTAAATGTCATACATATAGAAATTCCTCCATTAAGAAGTAGAAAGGAAGATATTCCCTTACTTACTGAATTTTTTATAAAAAAACATTCATCTAAAAGAAAGGATTTATCTATTAAGGGAATTACAGAAGAAGCTCTAGATGCTTTAATGAACTATTCTTTCCCAGGAAACGTAAGAGAACTTGAAAATATAGTTGAAAGAGCTATAGCATTTACTAACTCTGTTGAAATTACAGTTAAAGACCTTCCAGCCTATTTATTAAAAGCTCAACATTCTAAGAAACCACTGCATGGAACATTAAAAGAAGCAGTAGATAATTTTGAGAAAGAAATAATATGGTCAGCCTTGCAGAAAAGCAGAGGCAATATTTCAAAAGCTGCAGAATTGTTAGGAATTCATAGGCAACAGCTTCAGCGAAAACTAAAACAGTTCAAGATAGCAACATAGTTTTAATTGGTCTCTTAATGAGACTTTCTCAAAAAAAATATATTAGAACGCAATAATTTGTTGCATTAATTATCTTTTTTTTTATCATTAATTCTTATTTTTAGCTTTTTTTTGGGTTGGCATATCTATTGCTATAAATATTTTTTTAATGAAAAAAGTTTGGAAAAAAATGAAAGATTTATTGGTATCAATAACTTTTTCAAAACCAAAAGAATTTGACAGACTAAGTAAAAAGTCTGAAAAAAATAAAAAAAAGGTGACAGAGAAGAAAGCGGATAAAATGAAAAAATTTATTTAATAAAATCAATACTTGAAAAGACTTTTCAAGCTCTTCTTTAAATTCCTTAAAAACTTTTCTCTCTTAGTCTTCTTTCAACTTCTTTCCATAATTCAGAAAGCTTAATTATACAATTTGTAAATTTATGACTTTTAATCTTAGCTATTTCAAAGTAGACATGTTCTATTTTATCTCGCAACGATTTCTTCCTTTTCTTTTTGCTTCATACAATGCATCATCTGCTCTTTTTAATACGTCCACTCCTTCATCTGTTTGTAATAACTCAGCAATGCCAAAGCTTGCAGTGATTTTTTCTTTAATTCCCTTGAATTTTGTTTTCTCTATTTTTTGCCTAATTCTTTCACAAACTTCCAAGGCAGAATCTATATTTGTATTAGGTAACAATAGAATAAACTCCTCTCCTCCGAATCTTGCAAGAATATCTTCATGCCTGATTGATTTATGTATTATTTTAGCAAAGCTCTTTAAAACATAATCTCCTACCTCATGTCCATAAGTGTCATTTATCCTTTTAAAACGATCAATATCAATCATTACAAAGGAAAGAGGAAGATTATGTCTCCTTGCAAAAGAAATTTCCCTCTTTATTATCTTTTCAAGCGCTCTTCTATTAAGAATCCCTGTTAAAGGATCTGTATTTGTAATTTTTTTTATGGTAGTTAAAGCCTCAGAAAGCTGAAGATTTTTCTTTTCAAGTTGTCTTGTAATATCGACAATCTGGTCATTAAGTTTGGACATCTTTGTAAGTAATTCATTATAGGTAAGACGATATTGCTCAAAAATCATAAGATATAAATTATCAACTGGGAAAATAGCGCCTCTTAAAAGTATTTCAACATTTCCTATACCTTTAAAAATAAGAGTAGTCATATTGAAAGCACTATCTGGCAGCAGTAACTTTTCAGAATATCTTGATAAAAATTTAGTCAAGTTATAATTAATAGGTTTTTCCCTTAATCCCAAAATTTTAATAAAACCACTGTTACAGTCTAAAATTTTCTTATCTTTGTCTATCAGAACGAGTGCCAGACTGCTTAACTGGTCAAAATATGAGATAATTTCATCATGATAATTTTTAAATATTGTTTCTATGTTCATTTAGTTTTTAAATTGACTTGCAATCTCAACTGCTTTTTTAGCATCAGGTGCCCAAAAGTCTGCACCTATTTGTTTATATATGTCGGGTAATAAATTAAAGGCTATGCCTCCTACAATGATTTTAGGTTTTGCAGTCTTAATATCTTTTACCTTTTTTATTAATTCAGCTGCTTTTTCGATGTTAAAAGGCATCGTCACTGAAATAGCAACTATCTTGGGATTAGTTTTATTGACAAGTTTGATTAAGTCCTGAACAGGAACATTAGCACCTAAATAATAGACATCCCACCCATTCATTTCAAGTAAATCTGCAACAATTCTTCCACCTAATTCATGATACTCGTTTGGTGATGAACTCACCACTGCTTTTGCTTTCCTTTTTGTCTTCGGAAACTTACTATATATATTTGCCATTACTCTTCCTACAATTGCAGTTGCAAGATGTTCCTCTGCAACAGAAATCTTGCCAGTTTCCCATAGATTTCCAACATCATAAAGAGCAGGCTGGACGATTTTAAGATAGAAATTTTCAATATCTTCTAAGGATTTAATAAATCTATTTGAAAAATTTACTGCTGAATCAAAATCAGCCTCTAAAAGAAAAGATAAAAATCTATCCTTTTTAGCTTTCCATTCTTCTTCAAGAGGTATTACAAAACTACTTTGACTCTGGGAGAGTTCAATCATTATCGGATGTTTTTCTATCATCCAGTCATAGGTTTTATTTATTTCCTTAGCAAAATTTTTTTGAAGAAATTTATTTGTAGCTTTTTTCCACGTTTCTAACTCTATTGGGAAGTAATCATAGGAGAAATCATGATTATGATAAGATTTATAGACCCAAGGAATGATTCTTACAAGCATTTCAAAAAGAGAATATTTAAAAACATTAATCATAAAATTTACATGATTTCTGTGGTTATCATACATCATCTGGAGAGGATTTCCGCCAATCAATTTAATAATATCAGGTCTCTTAGACATCTCTTGATTAACAAAATCAAGCATAAGGTCTCTTTTTTCTTCATATTCTCTTGCTACTTCAGGGGAGACAATTAGTTTTTCTTTTGCTTCTCTTATTAAATCATCCATTTTATCCCCTCCCACAAATTTAAAATCTTGTAGTAAGATTATATCAGAGAGAAATTATGCTTTCAATATGTTACGTCTTTCCTCAAAATAAAATCTCTTTGAAATAGAATTAAACTTTCTCATAATTTAACCTCCTTAGTTTATTTTCATAAGAAACTGATAAAGCCTCTGTCAATCTTTCTATCTCTTCACTTAGCCATACTATATCTATGGACTCTCTTAACTTTAAGAGTCTCTGTTTTTTCTCTTCAGAAATACAA
>DYFF01000004.1 GCA_020725335.1 Thermodesulfovibrio sp.
GCACATGCACTCTTTGATAATGTGAAGGAGTTTCTTAAAAAGCATAACCTAAAAATCATGCGCGGACCTATGAATCTCTCTACCAATGAGGAGTGTGGATTTCTATATGAAGGTTTTGATACACCTTCAATGCTTATGATTCCCTACAATCCTCCCTATTACAATGAGCTTGCAGAATCCTATGGTATGGAAAAAGTCAAAGATTTATTCTGTTTCATTGTTGATGTGCCAGAGAAGCTTCCTACAAAAATTGACAGAATTGCCAAATTTGCTGAAAAACAAGGAATAAAGACAAGAACCGTAAAATTGAAAAATCTCAGACAAGAGCTTTATGCTTTTATGGAAGTATACAATGAAGCATGGCAAGAAAATTGGGGATTTATACCAATAACAAAAGAAGAGATTGATTACATGGCAGAGAAACTTAAACCCGTAGCAATATCCGACTTAGTTATTATTGCTGAAAAAGACTCCAAACCTGTAGGTTTTTTTGGTGCTATACCAGATTTTAACGAAGTCTTACGAAAAATGAGAGGAAGATTGACACCTCTATCCATCATAAAGGCTCTATACTTAAAAAGAAAAATCCAATCAATTAGGCTTCTTCTTTTTGGTGTGAAAAAAGCTTTTAGACTCAAAGGCGTGGAGTCCCTAATGATAAGAGAAGCCTTCAAAGGTGCAGTAAAGCATGGCTTCAAGAAATGTGAATTTTCATGGATACTTGAGGACAACCATGAAACAATAAACCTTACCAAGGTAGTTGGTGCAAAAAGATACAAAACATTGAGAATTTACGAAAAAGAAATATAGAATTTTTTTATTTGCTCCACTCTATCTCAATTTCTACTTTGCACTTGGTTTTATCATCCTTTTGTTCCTCTTTGTATTCAAGCTCTACCTCAAAACCTTCAGGCAAAGTAACCTTGATATCATCAATTTCTATATATCCATTGCGTAGCTCTGCTAATTTTTTCTCAAGAAGCTCTACCAAAGCAGCCTTATCAGAAGTTCTTTTAATCTCTCTTTTCATAGAAAACCTCCTTTTTTTAAATCATTAAGAAATTTTTGTTCATCCTAAAGGGATGATATAAACTAACATCCATAGACTTGCTATGTCAATTTAAATTACAATAATTGATAATGTTCGATCTTGTTATGAAATTCAAGAGAGTCCTTATTGGTGTAATAATATTTCTTCTCGCCTTTGTTCTTTTGCTTGCCACTGTTGAATTAATTTATGTAATCATAAAAGATATAATTTCACCTCCTGTCTTTCTCCTTGAATTAGACGAACTTCTTGAGATTTTTGGTGTTTTCATGCTTGTGATAATAGGCATAGAACTTTTAGAGTCAATAACGAAAACTTATCTTAAAGAAGGGGTCGACCACGTCAAAGTTGTATTAGCTGTTGCAATGATTGCTATAGCAAGAAAGGTTATCATACTTGATGTTAAAGAGATTTCAAGCCTCACCATGCTCGGAATAGCAGCAATTATTTTAGCACTTTCAATTGGATATTATCTATCAAAGATTAGAAAGGAGTAGTATGCTCTGGTATAAAATAGGTTTGAAAGAAATCTACCATAAATTAAACACCTCTGAAAAGGGTCTTAGTTCGGAAGAAGTCAAAAAAAGGCTTGAAAAATTTGGAGCTAATAAACTTGCAGAAGAAAAGGAGATTAATAAACTCAAAATATTTATTCATCAATTTGCCAGCCCTCTTATCTATATTTTGATTATTGCTGGAATAATTACATTAGCTCTTAAGGAATACATTGATGCAGGTGTAATCTTTGCTGTTGTAATTCTTAACTCCATAATTGGTTATCTCCAGGAATACAAAGCTGAACAAAGTGTGAGAGCTTTGAAGAAAATGCTTGTTCCGAAGGCAAAGGTGCTTCGAGATGGCATAGAAAAAGAGATTAACAGTGAAGAGCTTGTACCGGGAGATATTGTAATTCTTTATTCAGGTATTCGGGTGCCTGCTGATATAAGACTTATTCATGCAGTAGAGCTTAAAATTGATGAATCTATACTTACTGGAGAATCACTTCCTGTTGAAAAGCATCATCATACTATAAAAGAAGAAAATATAACTTATGGTGATCAGAAAAATATGGCATTTATGGGAACTATTGTTGTAAGCGGTAGAGCCAGGGGGGTTGTAGTTGAGACAGGAATGAATACTGTTTTTGGAAAAATCGCAAAACACATAAAAGAAGCAGAGACAGTTAAAGCACCTCTGCAGGATAAAATACAAAAATTTGCCAATTTGGTTGGTATCTTTGTAGTTGTTGCCTCTGTATTACTTTTCTTGATGGGGTTAATAATTGGTGAAGGAATAAAAAATATGTTCATGACTGCTGTTGCAACCGCTGTTGCAGCCATACCAGAAGGGCTTCCTATGGTGGTAACAGTCACTCTTGCTGTTGGAGTAATGCGCATGGCAAGAAGAAATGCCATAGTTAGAAAACTTCACGCGGTTGAAACACTTGGAAGCACAACAGTTATATGCACAGACAAAACAGGAACACTTACAAAAAATGAGATGACTGTAAAGCTAATTTATGATGGCAGAAACATATACGAAGTTGAAGGAAGCGGATATGAACCGAAAGGAAGAATCCTTCATAATGGTTTAGAGGTTGATTTCAAAAAGGACAGAGAAGCTTTAGTGGAAACTTTGAGAATTGGATTATTATGTAATGAATCTAACATCTATGAAGAAAATGGAACATTTAGACTTGAAGGAGACCCCACTGAGGGAGCATTAATTGTTTCAGCCATGAAGGCAGGGCTAATTCTGGCTGAAGAGGAAAATAAATACGAACTTCTTGAAACTATCCCTTTTGAATCTGAAAGAGGATACATGGCTACTTTACATAGACATAGGGGTGAAAAATTAATTTTTATCAAGGGAGCACCAGAAAAAATAATTGAATTATGTCGTAAAGACGCATGGGGTAAAGAACTCAATAAAAAGGAAATTAACTCAATCATTAACAGATTTGCAAAGGAGGGGATGCGAGTACTTGCTTTTGCCTATGTGAAAGCTCCGAAAGAGATAGAAGAACTCTCATGCAAAGAGATTGAGCATTGTTATGCTATGGATGGCCTTATTTTTACCGGACTGCAGGCAATGATTGATCCACCAAGACCCGAAGCAATTGAAGCCATAAAAGGATGCAGAAATGCGGGGATAAGAGTTGTAATGATTACAGGCGACCATGCCATAACAGCTAAGGCTATTGGAAATATGCTTGGAATAGGAGATGAAAAAAGTGAGGTTTTAACAGGAAAAGATTTAGAGAAAATGACTGATGAAGAGTTATTTGAAGAGGTTAAAACTGTTTCAATTTTTGCAAGAGTATCTCCTGAACACAAATTAAAAATAGTCAAACAACTAATGTCGCAAGGACAAATTGTAGCAGTAACAGGAGACGGAGTTAATGACGCACCAGCACTAAAAGCAGCTCATATAGGAATTGCTATGGGTAAAAGTGGAACAGATGTAGCAAGGGAAGCATCAGATATGGTTCTCACCGATGACAACTTTGCCAGCATATTTAATGCAGTCAAAGAAGGTAGAATAGTATTTGATAATATAAGAAAGGTTGTCTTTTTTCTAATACCCACCGGACTTGCATCTATTCTTTCCATAATAGGCGCAGTTATAACAGGATTACCGATTCCCTACTTTCCAGCCCAAATACTTTGGATAAACCTTGTGACAAATGGCTTACAGGTTATTTCACTTGCCTTCGAGCCTGGAGAAAAGGGAGTTATTGACAGACCTCCAAGAAGTCCAGAAGAGGGAATTATGTCAAGGCTGATGATAGAAAGAACAATAATTGTTGGAATTTTAATAGCCTTAGGAGTAGCCTATACTTTTATGAACTCTCTCAAACAGGGAGAGTCTATAGAGACTGCAAGAACAGTGGCAGTAACTACAATGGTTTTTTTCCAGTTCTTTCAAGCATGGAACAGCCGTTCTGAGTATGAATCAGTATTCAGAATAAATCCGTTCAGCAATATGTTTCTTTTCCTAAGTCTAATTGTGGCTACCCTTGCTCAGATTGCTTTTATATATGTTCCTGCACTTCAGTGGGTATTCAGAACTGAACCTATTTCAGCAGAGGATTGGCAAAATATTCTTCTTATTGCCCTTTCAGTAATAGTAGTTGTGGAAATTGATAAATGGTTCAGGAGGAGAAAGATAAAATGAACGGATTGTCTCATGGAGCATGGCAGATTGCGAAGGTTTTTGGAATTCCTATAAGAATCCACTACACATGGCTGATTGTCTTTGGTCTGCTTACCTGGACACTTTCAACCTATTACTTTCCTACTGTAGCTCCTCAATTACCGGTTAGTTCTTATTGGATTAAGGGAATAATAGCTGCATTAATGCTATTTTTATCTGTTGCAATCCATGAACTCTCTCATTCTTTAGTAGCGATGAAATATAAACTTGAGATTGACAGTATTACTCTCTTTATTTTTGGTGGGGTTGCTCAAATGAAGGGAGAACCTCCTACACCTAAAGCAGAATTCAGAATAGCTATTGCAGGACCGCTTGCAAGCTTTTTTCTGGCAGGAGTCTTTTTTATTTTAACAGTAAACACTGAAGATATAGGTTTTAAATCTCTTTTTTCTTATGTATCCAACATTAATCTAATATTGGCAATTTTTAATCTGATACCTGGATTTCCAATGGATGGAGGGAGAGTGCTCAGAGCTTTTATCTGGAGTAGAAAAAATGATTATCTTTACGCTACTCAAAAAGCATCTAAATGGGGGCAAAGAATTGCTATTTTGTTCATGGTTTTTGGAATATTTTCTCTACTATTTGGCATTCCAACAGGTTTTTGGCTAATCCTTATAGGATGGTTTTTATACTCTGCAGCCTACGGAAGTTATCAACAATCAACTCTTCAGGCATTGCTTGAAAATCTGAAAATAAAGGACATTATGGTAAAAGATTTAGTCACTGTTTCCCCGGAGATGAACATTGAAAAACTAATTAATGAATACTTTCTTAAATACGGATATACGGGTTTTCCTGTTTTATCAGAGGGCAAATATCTTGGAATTATCACATTAAGAGATATTAAAAATATTCCTGAAAAAGATAGAGCTCAGAGAGAAGTATCTGAATTTTACAGCAGACATAAAAAGGAATGGGAGGTAAATCCAGAAGATTATGTTTTTAATGCTCTTGAAAAAATGATAAAAAATGATGTGGGAAGACTTATAATTTTAAAGGATGGTATGCTTATAGGCATGATAACAAGAAACGGTATAGCGAAATATTTAGAAGTAAAAAGTGTTCTCACAAAGATAGAAGGGGAACAAAATGAAAAATTTTAAGTTAATTCTTATTTTTATTATCGTAGTTTTACTGGGAGTTGTAATAATTCAGAACACCCAAGCTGTTCAGACAAAAATCCTATTAATAACGATTGAAATGCCTCTAATTCTACTTTTGTTACTCACTGCTACTTTAGGTTTTGCTCTTGGATTACTTATAGCTCTATACAGAAATATAAAAGATAAGTCATAAAAGAATCTTAAACAGTTTTTTGAAAATCTTTTTCAAGAAATCTTCATTCCTATCTTTTCATTGAATCCAAAATCTTCTTGCTTAATTCTCTCATTAAAATCCTTTCCGAACAGTTTCTCGTGAAGCTTGATTACTTTTTTATTTAATTTTTGATGAGGAAAGGTGTACTCTTGACAAATAAAGAATTTTTTGGTAGAATTGTGCAATAACTGGTATGTTAAAGTCAATCAATATAATTTTTATCCCAATTTTATCAATTTTTCTTTTATTCTCATTTTACGAATCTATTCATGCTGAAGAACCAAAGAAAGAGCAAGCACCTAAAAGGCAAACAATACTTGATTTCAAGGATGAGTTAAAACTTAGCAATACGCAGGTAAAGGAGATTGAAAATCTACTTACAGAGTTCAAGAAAAGACAAACAGATGCGGCAAAGGAAATTAGAAAGCATGATGCTAAATTGAGAGAACTTCTTCAGAAAGATGGAGATATTGCAGAAATAAGAAAGGAGGTGAAAGAAATCTATAGACTAAGAGGTGAAATGGTCATAGATGAGCTTGAGACCGCAAGGAAAATTGATGGAGTCCTTAATCCAGAACAGAAGAAGAAGTGGAAAGAGATAAGAGCAAGGGGAAATAAGAGGCAGTAAGTTTTATGAAATTGAAGGAGGTAAATTTGAAATCTATTAAATTTTTATTTTCTATTTTTTTAATTTTTTTAATGATATCTATCTATCCTAATGTGTCTTCAGCACAAATCTGCCCGTCTGGTGCCACATGCGGCGAGGAGATAGAAGATAACGGTGATTTAACTGTATCAAATAATATAACAGCTAATGATGACAACGAAGCCTACGGAGTGTATGGTGAAGGAACGATAAGTGAGTTGGATAATTCTGAGGGATGGACTATTTCTGCTAACGCAACTGCTACTTCTGAAGA
>DYFF01000005.1 GCA_020725335.1 Thermodesulfovibrio sp.
ATCACAAGCAGGAATATGAAGGATTTTTATGAGAGATTTAAGGATGTATATCCCCTTGAGATTAAGTCATGGTAGAGTGATAATGGTTCAGAGAATCTTGGAGAATTTGATGAGCAACTTAAAAAAGAAGGGATACCTCATTATTTTTCTTATCCTCATTGTCCAAAGATAAATACATACATAGAAAGATATAATAGAACACTGCAGGAGGAATTCATAGATTACAATATACATTTGATTTTTGATAAATCTATATTCAATCAAAAGCTCGCAGAATACTTAATATTTTATAATACCCTAAGACCGCATAAGTCTTTAGGATTAAAAAGTCCATTAGAGTATTTAATTGAAAAAGGAGAAATGTCGCATATGTCGGTATCTTATACAGGGATTTGACTTTTTCCGTAAGACTTTATTTAAGGATGAAATCTACCCTGCTGTCCTTTATTTTATCCTTCTTTTCAGGTGCAAGGCTTTCAGGTTCAATTATAAAGACTCTGTCTATTGTGACCTTTTCTGTCTTAAGTAGCATCTCTTTTACAGACATAGCCCTTTGATTTGCAAGACTCCTTAAGTCATTATCGGTTACATCTATGTGGGTATAAATTAGTTTTTCCATCTCCTGAGGCGGTAGGGACTTAACAGTGCCTATGATAGTTCTTGGTTTTGCAAATTTTTCCTCACCATAAGCCATCTTCAGGTATTTCTCATACTCAATAGGTTCTATCTTTACATCATCTACGGGAATTGCTTTTTCGCCCTTTTTTATCATCTCCTTCAGTTTCTGAGTCTTCAGCTTCCTTAAAAATAAAGTCTTCTTTAACCCGTCTCTATCATTTTCCATATCTACATGACCCCTTATATCCAGTTTAAGGGAGGGTCTTTCATACAAAGCCTTTGCAAGATTTTCTATTTTTTTAATGTTTTGTTCGCTAATCTTGTAGTCACCATAATCAAATTCAATATAACTCATATCCTCACCACCGCCAAAAAGTGAACCCAAAAGCGCAAAAGGTGCTGTAGCTGCTTTGGTGAGAAGATTTAAAATAATTTGGAGGACTATCCTCCACACGCTGAATTTTGGATCGTCAAGACTGCCTGATACAGGTATATCAAGCTTAATCTGACCGTTTCGGTCTTTTAGAAGGGCTATAGCAAGTCTTACTGGAAGCTTTGTAGCATCGGGACTTTCAACTCTATCCCCAAGGGTAAGCTGGTCTATGAATATTTTGTTCTGAGAATCAAGGTTTCTTTTTTCAATTAGGTATTTTAGGTCTAATGAAAGTTTTCCCTTTTCTATCTTGTAGCCTATGTATTTCCCAGAATAAGGGGTAAAGGGGCTCAAATCAAGACTGTTGAATCTGGCATAGAGGTCAACAAGGAGATTTTCCTTGGCAGGATTTATTTTTCCTGCAATCTCTAATGGTACAAATTGATTTATTTTGCCTCTTAGGATTAAGTCTGCAAGCTTGTCTCCTTTTAAAGTGATATTCGATATTTTTCCTGCAATTTCTGTAAGGTTTGCCGTGTAGCTTGGTTGAATAGTCTTATCTATAAACTCTATTGTTCCACCTTGAAGAGTAATGTTGCCTATTTTTATATCCCTTTCTGATTCTTTGGACTTTTCCACCTGTGTAGGCGGTTGAGTTTGTGCTGATTCCTGCGGCTCTTCGGGCTTTTCTTCCTCTGTTATTATATTCTGTAGATTAAGCCTTCCATCAGGGTTCACGATTATCTTGGCAAAAAAATCTGTAAGGGATATTCCGTCTGCATGGATGGAAAGAGGGTTTGAATTGAAATTTAAATTGCTTATAGAAAAGGCTTTCCAGTTAATGAGTGATTCCTCATTTGTTTTGTCAATGGTGGTAAGCTTGGATACAAGTACCTTGCCTTTATATCTTATTGAAGTTCCTGTCTTATCAGATACATCAACTGTTGCTTTGCCAGATGTAGTAAATGCACCTTCAGTTATGTTGATGTTTATCTTGTCTGTAAAATAAGGTTGAAATATATTTATGGAGATATTTTTAATATCCACTCCAATGTCTGCAAAGACAGGATTTATCTTAAAAGCACCTTGTAGTTTTATAGAACCACCTTTATCAAATGTAAAGGAAAGTAGAAGATTTGAAATATTATTCTCTTCAAGGGAAATGTTATCTGCTTTTAAATCAAGATTCTTTATAATTAAATTCATCGGTTGAGAGGTTGTTAAGTCATCAAAGGTGATTTTACCTTTTTGTATAATCACTTCATTTGTATTCAATGCAATTTGCTTTTCTTCATACTTTTTCTTTTCTTCATACTTTTTCTTTTCTTGTTTTTTTATATCATCTTTTTCTCCAACTTTTTTCTTTTCAGGCTTTTCTTTTTCAAAGAGTTTCTGGAGATTCAATACTCCTTCTTTTTGCCTTTGAATAGAAACCTCAGGCGACTGAAAAAATAGTTTTGAGATATTTATATTTTTTTGAAATGGCTCAATAGATTTTATATCTATATCTATATTGGGGAGACTAAAAAGAAGTTTTTTTGAGGGTCCTCATCAGTAAGTTGCCTAATTATTACATTACCACACACAACAACGGAAGAGCCTTTATCTTTATACTCAATAAAGGACACTTTGCCAGCAATATCCAGACTGCCGGATATCAGTTTGAAGTTCATCTTCATAGGAGAATAGGAAAGATATTTGGGTAAATCGAGGTCCTGGATATTGATATCAATATATGACTCATGGGATTCTGCAAAAGGTTTAGCATTACCTTTGATTTCGTATACATCATCATTTATCTTTGCAGAGAAATAAGGTTGAACAAAGATATCTATATGATGAGCAAAATTGGATATAAAGGGGATTTTTATATTCAATTCCCTTATAGTATGTCGGGCATCAAAGGGGCTATCATAAAAATCTATGCTTCCTTCAATGATAGATACATTATTGAGAGAAAAATGAAAAGGTTTTTTCTTTTTCTCTTCTGTCTTTTTAAGTTCAGTTTCCTTACCTTTATCTGCCATTTCTAATAAGTCAGAGAAGTTATATGTTCCGTCTTTGTTTCTTATGATATTTAAATAAGGCTTTTTTATGGCTATCTCTTTTAAAATCAGAGCACGTCTAAATATAGAAGATAATTCTGCATTGACGAAAAGTTCTTCCATGGAGAACATGGTGTCGGTTTTACCTTTTTCTTTTATATTTATGCCTGATAACTTTATGGTTAGATTTAAAGGATTAATATCAATTTTTGCTATTGATACATCCCTTTGAAGTGTCTTTGAGATATTTTTTATAAGAAGGGATTTTAGGATGGGCGGGGCAATGAAAAAGCCAAATAAAGTAAAGATGAGGAAAATACACAAGAGTGTTATAAAAATTTTTGAAAAGAGCCTCTTTTTTTTAACCATGATAGCACCGGTTTAATAACAACTATTTACAGGAATTATGTAGTATTAGCTTAAATATATCAAGAAAAAAATAACATCCCCTGTCCTTCTTATTTTTTTAAGATTTTGTTTGAGAATTTTTATTGTCTACATGATTTAAAAATTATAAAAAGCCTTGACTTTTAGATAAAGCTCTCTTAGTTCCTTCTCTGGGTCTGAGTCCCAGACAATGCCACAGCCTGCATAGTAGGAAAGTCGATTGTCAATGCCTACCGCAGTTCTTATAAGAACCGACAGGGTAAAATCTGTCTCATTTCTAACCAATCCTGCGGTTCCGCAGTAGTATCCACGGGCGTGGGGTTCAAGTGTATCAATCTTTTCAACTGCTTTTCTTTTTGGTGCACCTGTTACAGAGGCAGGCGGAAATGTTGTCTTTATTATTTCAATAATTGATTTATCCGTATCCCCTATTACAGTAGAGTGCATCTGATATAGGGTTTTGTATTTAGTGATTTTAAAAAGTTCGGGCACTCTTACACTTCCAATGTTAGCAATACGTCCAATGTCATTACGCATCATGTCTGTAATCATGAGGTTTTCTGCTTTGTCTTTGTCACTGTTTTGAAGAATTTTTAGGACTTTAGATGTTCCTTTGATTGGTTTACTTATGAGAGTATTTGCTCTTTTTTCTAAAAAAAGCTCCATTGAGCCAGAGACTATAAAAAAATCACCGAGGTTCAAACAAAACCCGTAAGGCACAGGCTGATTTTTATAGAACTTTAAAAACAAACTCAGAGGGTCTCCATAAAACTCAAAATCAAAGCGATTTGTAAGATTTATCTGATAAACAGTGCCATCTTCAATGAGCCGGCGTATTTTTTGAACTCCTGAGATAAACTCTCTGTCTTTTAAACTCATGATGCTTGGCAGAAGACTATAGTAACCCTCTGTTTCTTTAATTTTTTTAAATTTCTTTATTTTTACAATTATGGCTGCTGGCAAGTCTGATTTTTTCAAATTCAAAAGTAGAGTTTCACCTGAAAGGTCATAGGAGAATAAGACAAAACTTGGGTATTCAATTTTCTCTATTTCAGAAAGGCTTTGATAAAAATTTACCTCTTCAATTTCTGCCTCATAAAATCCATTTTTGTTAAGCCAACTACCACAAAGGATTAACATTTAGGGGAGTTTTCCTCCTCAATCATAGAGTTTATAGAGTTAAGGAGTTCGAGAGTTATAGAGTAAGGTTGATTCTCAAATTGGACTACTGGTAATGCTCCGATAAGGCTGTTTGTGATAAAAATGGCTGAGGCATGATAGAGGTCATTTACAGTAAGTCTTTCTTCCTTTACATTCATTTTTTGAATCAAAATCTCGATTGTTGTGCCCATCAATAGTCCACATTTTCGGGAAGGAGTGAAAAGTTTGCCATCTTTAACTATCAAGATATTTGAAGCTGAACACTCTGTTATTTCATCTCTTTCATTAAGCATAATTGCGTCATCAAAGCTTTTTGAGAGAGCCTCTCTTTTTACAAAAATATTTGGAAGATAGTTCATTGTTTTGTGATATATAACAGGGTTCGAACTGTGTCTCTTTATGCTCGAGAGACATAGTTTTTTCGGATTAGTATCAGGGAAAAAATCTTTCACTATAACTAAAATTCCTGACTCTTTAGGCATGGAATAATAAAGAGCCTCTCCCTTTGAAAGAAGACAGAATTTTACATAGAGATTTTTTCTCCCTTCTGTCTTTTTCTCAATTTCTTGACAGAAAGTCTCATAATCAGGGCATGGAATCAGGAAAAACTCTGCGGAATTTTTAAGCCTTCTGTAGTGTCTGAGAAGTTTAGTTGTTCTACCACGCCAAAGTATTGTCTCAAAAAGTCCTTCACCAAAAAAGAGTGTTCTTGTTTCCATGAGTTTTATTGTAAATTAAATTTTTATTGCTTGTCTAAAATTCTCAAAGCTTAATATAATAGGTTTAATGATAAAAAATACTTTTATACTACTTGATGGAATAGGTGAAAAAAGGGAAAGAAGGCTCTGGAAAGAGGGAATTCTTACTTGGGAAGACTTTTTCATTTTCAAAGAGGTTTTGGATATTGATTATGAAAAAAAGAAAATTTATGATGATTTCCTTCATAAAGCTTTTGAAGCTCTTTACTGCAAAAATTGCTGTTTTTTCTCAGAAAGTTTGAAAAAAAGAGAACACTGGCGGCTTTTTGATGAATTTTTAAATGATGCAGTATGTCTTGACATTGAAACCAATGGTCTTATTCCTGAAAAAGGTGGATATGTCACGGTCGTAGGGCTTTATTCCTTAAATGGATACAAGGCATTGGTGCGAGGAGAAGATTTATCAGAAGAGTCACTTCAAGAAGCTCTTTATAGTCATAAGTATCTAATTACCTTTTACGGAAGCATCTTTGATATACCCTTTTTAAAGAAAGAATTTCCTAATTTAAAAATTGAGCATATCCCTCATTTTGATCTATTTTTTGCAGGCAAGAGATTGGGAATTCAAGGTGGACTCAAGAAGCTTGAAACTCTTTTTCTCATTGAAAGAGAAGATGAGCTTAAGGGATTGAACGGTTATGATGCAGTAAAATTCTGGAAGGCTTACTTAAATGGAAATACAGAGAGTTTGGAACTTTTAATTTCCTACAATAAAGCTGATACAGAGAATTTATTTAAGATTGCTAAAATTTTTTACGATATGTTACGCACTCAGGCAGGAATAGAAGAGTTCATGGGTAATGGAACAAAAAGAACTACTCAAAAAGTTTCTTAACTTCTGTCTTACAGAAAAAGCCCTCTCCATTAACACAATAAAATCCTATGAAAATGACCTAAGGGCGTTTATCAATTATCTGGAGGAACAGAAAGTTAACCTATTAAACTGTAAAAAAGACGACATAATGCAGTATCTTTTAACTTTGAAAGAAAAGGGTTATAGCTCAGCATCTATTGCAAGGATGCTTTCATCGCTAAAGCAATTTTTTAGATTTCTTATTTTTGATAGCAAAATAGAGCATGACCCTGTTGAAGGATTTAAAACTCCAAAACTCTGGCTAAGGCTTCCAAAGGCGCTTGATATGGAAGAAATGAAAAAGTTACTTCAAATTATCCTTAGCAGTAAGTATTTTCAGAGAGATATCGCTATGCTTGAGTTGATGTATGCCTGTGGATTAAGAGTTAGCGAGCTTGTGAAGATTAAACTAAGAGATTTAAATTTTGAAGCAGGATTTATAAGAGTAAAGGGAAAGGGAGATAAAGAGAGAATTGTTCCTGTTGCTCAGAGAACATTGGAAAGAATTAAAAAATACCTATTGGAACTTAGACCTAAATTACTAAAGAAAAGAGCCTCTGATTTCCTTTTTCTTAACAATCGTGGACAGGCTATGACAAGGCAGAGATTTTGGCAGAATTTAAAGGCAATGGGAAAGCTGGCAGGAGTAAATGTAACGCCCCACATGATAAGGCATAGCTTTGCAACCCATCTTCTTGAAGGTGGAGCAGATTTACGTGCTTTGCAAAAGATGCTTGGTCACAGTGACATCTCAACGACTCAGATTTATACGAAAGTTTCAATGGACAGGCTTCGCAAGGAATACTTAAAACACCACCCAAGAGCAAAGTAATCTTAAATCTTTTCTATTAGGTATTTGATTTTCTTAGCGGTAATATTCTTTTTCTTAAGTAAGGGCAGGATTTCAATAAATGCTTCTTTTACCCATTCTGAATAAGCTTTTACTTCTTCCTCTGTAAACTCACTTCTGCGTAAAGGGCTATATTCGGCAGTTGTTCTTCTATCATAAAGATTTCCCAGATATCTTCCTATTTTAGGAGAAATAGCACCTGATTTAATAAAGTGCATACTAAACATGATTTTTACTCCCTCATGAGATTTTGGTTCAATGCCAACACTTGCAAGCAGAGCTTTTACAGCATGTTCCAGAGCAAAATAGAGATTTACTGTTGCATTCCCCCATCTTTGTCCTTTTTTGTCATCTAAAAAAGCTTCAAGTTTTTCTCTTGCGATTTCAATTTCAGCTAATGCTAATTCCTTTCCCACAGAATTACTCCATCTTTGTTTATTTCTTTAATAAGGACTCTGTCTAAGTTAATTTCCTCTTCAGATAATATGATGAGTGATAGAGGAAATTCTTCTAAAGAGAGCTTTTCAAGGACTTCCCATTTAATATCCCAAAGTCTATCCCATAGATTTTTATTTAAAGGAGATTTGACAACGATAGCAATATCAAGATCACTGTCTTCGTCCGAAAGACCACGAGCACGAGAACCGAATAAAATGATTTTAACTGCCTCAGGCATTTTGTGCTCTATTTTTGAAGACAACAATTTAAGGATTTTTTCTTCAGCGTAGGATAGAGTTAAATTTTTTGTAGTAATCATGAATTAATTATATCATTTTTGAGCCAGACAACTCTTTGAGGTAAAGGAATTTCTATGCCTTCCTCCTGAAAGCGCTTGAAAATTCTTTTCCTTAGTTCATGCTGAACAGGATATTGATAAGAAACTTCCTGTATTTGACAGACAATAGTAAAATCAAGAGAACTTTCACCAAAGCCGGGAATGAATCTTACCACTGGTTCAGGTTCGCGAAGCAACCCTGGAACTTCTTCAACAGCCTTTTTTAGTTCTTCAAGCAATATCCTTTCAACTTTTTCTATGTCTACAGAATAGCTTACACTTATAGGAATCTGTAAAGACATGCGTTTTTCAGGGAGAAAGTAGTTAACAACAATACTCTGGGCAAGTTTACTGTTGGGAATTACTATCATATTATTGGGAATCATTCTAATTCTTGTTGTTCTCCATGAAATATCCTCAACGAAACCTTCTTGTCCATTTTCAAGTCTTATAAAGTCTCCAACTCTTACCGTTTTTTCTGCCATAATGTGTATGCCTGCAAACAAATTCTCAAGAGTGTCTTTGAGTGCCAGCGCAACGGCTAATCCACCTATTCCAAGTGCTGTTATTAAGGGTGCGATGGAAATGCCGAAGATGTTAAGGATTATTATAAAACCAATTAAGTAGACTGCACCTTTAATTATTGTATTTAAAAGACCTGTTGATTGAACAGAAACCGAGGAGCGTTCTACATACTGAATGAAAATTCTATTAATAATATTTGCAGCAGCTACAGTTATTGATAATATTATCAATACATGAATTGCCTTAATTACATAAGAGGTGTATTTCGAAGGAATTTCCGAGCTTTCAAGTCCAATGTAAAGAGCTATACCAATGCACCAGAAAACAGAAGGGACTTTAATTGTATTGATTATTAAATTATCTATACTTGTTTTTGTTTTTTTAGCCCAGTGATGAAGTATTTTAAATAGAAAGAATCTTATAAGCAGTAAAACCCCTGCTGAAGCTAATACAACAATAGAGGAAATGAGAACTTTTTCAATATTCATTATTTTACAGTTAGCATAACCTTCTCAGTAGATGCATAGTTAGAGAGTGCTTCATAAACATCTTCTGCTGTTACTATATTTCCTCCTGGTCTTCCATAAAGATAAACTTCTGCCATGCCATTTACTGCAAGTTTTACATCTTCAACCATCTGTCCAGCATTGAACTCAACAACAATAAATTTTTCTATTTCCTGTGCAAGCTGTCTTATTGGTTCTTCAGGGAAAGGGAAAAGGGTAACGGGTCTTAAAAGTCCGATTTTTATTCCTTCTTGTCTTAGTTTTCTTATGGCAGAAAGAGAAATTCTTGCAGCAGAACCAAAGGCTACAACTATAACTTCTGCATCATCTAAAAAATAAGTTTCATATCTTAATTCTTTTTCTTTCCAAAGCTTATACTTTTCCTGTAGCTTCCAGTTGTGTTTCTCAAGCTCTCCCTCACCCATAAGGAGAGTTCTTATAAATCTTGATGGTCTGTCTTTTGCACCAGTTAGTGCCCAAGAGGATTTATCATAAATTTTTAACTCAGGAACTATTGGCAACATAGGTTCCATCATTTGGGCAATAACACCATCTCCAAGAATCATCACAGGATTTCTCCACTCATCAGCCTTTTCAAAGGCAAGGATTGTATAATCCCACATTTCCTGAACACTGAAGGGAGCATATACTAAGAGATGGTAATCACCATGCCCGCCACCTTTTACTGCCTGAAAGTAGTCTGCTTGGCTACCTGATATGTTTCCGAGCCCGGGTCCACCGCGCATCATATTTACTATAACTGCGGGAAGTTCAGCTGATGCCATATAGGATATTGCTTCTTGTTTAAGGCTTATACCCGGTGAGCTTGATGATGTCATTACTCTTACTCCGCAAGCAGAAGCACCATAAATCATGTTTATTGCTGCAATTTCACTTTCAGCCTGAATGAAAACCCCACCTACCTCTGGTAGTCTTTTTGATAAATATTCAGGAATTTCATTTTGAGGTGTTATTGGGTAGCCTGCATAAAATTTTAATCCTGCTTTTATTGCTGCTTCTGCTACAGCTTCGTTTCCCTTCATTAAGACTTTATTCATCCCTACCTCCGTAAAGGCTGTTTTACAATTTTTTTATTTTAACACATTATTGATATAATGAAATTATGAAGCTTAAATACTGCATATTAACTTTTTTCTTTCTTTTCCTCTTCGGATGTGCAACTTTGCCAAGACCATTACAAGAGACGCCGGCTTTGAGAGATGTTCCTTTTACAATAGTTAAGAAAAATCCAGATAAATATTTAGATGCCTCTCTTTTATGGGGCGGAAGAATTACAAACTGCACAAATGCCGAAGAAGGAACAGTTTTTGAAATACTTCATCTACCCCTTGAAAGAGATGGCTATCCTTCTGAAACTGATGCTTCTGAGGGTAGATTTATTGCTAAATCTAAAAACTTCCTTGACTGCGCTGTTTACACAAAAGGAAGATATCTAACAGTTGTGGGTAAGTTTAGAGGTTTAATGGAAGGGAAAATAGATCAGATGCCTTACACTTTTCCTGTAATTGAAACACAGGCAACTTATCTATGGAAAAAGAGAGTTCCAAAATATCATTATCCCTACTGGAGACCTTCTATCTGGTTTTGGTATGGACGTCCTCATTGGTGGTTTGAGTACGGTCCTTGGTAAATGGCAAGAATTAAGATACTTCCCGCGTCCCTTGTTGGCAAAATTGCTGCGGGCGAGGTAATAGAAAGGCCTGCTTCTGCTCTTAAAGAACTTATTGAAAACTCAATTGATGCAGGGGCAAAATTAATACAAATCTATATAAAAGAATACGGAACTGCCGAAATAAAAGTAGTTGATGACGGAGAGGGTATTCCTTCGGAAGATGTCTTTTTAGCCTTTCAACGACATGCTACAAGCAAGATAGAAAAAGAACAGGACCTATTTAATATAAACACTCTTGGTTTTAGAGGAGAAGCTCTCTATTCTATAGCTCAAGTTAGTAAGTTAAAGGTTATTACTCAACATAGACTTGAGGAAACAGGAACAGAGATTTATTTAATTGGCGGGGAAGTTATAGAAAAAAAGCCTATTGTAACAAAAGGAACAACAATAGAAATAAGAGATCTTTTTTTCAATACTCCAGTAAGAAAAAAATTTCTCAAATCCCCCTTCACTGAGAAGGCTCATATAATAGAGACTGTTCAGAATTATGCTCTTAGTTATCCGGAAGTATCATTTTATCTCAACATCGATGGTCAGGAAATTTTAAACGCTCCAATAGCAGAGTCCCTTCAAGATAGAATTTTGCAGATTTTTGGTTTAGAATTCATGGAAAAAGTCAAATCTAAAACTCTTTCACAAGGTAAATACAGCGTTGAACTTTTCTGGGGCGGAGAGGAGTTGTCAAGAAGGCAGAGAACAAAACAGCTTATTTTCATAAATAGACGTCCAGTAAGGGATGCTATTATCGTTAACACTCTTTATAAGGCTTTTCAGGTAAAGGAAAATCACCCTCAATTTTTATTTTTCCTCACCATTCCACCTGAAGAAGTTGATTTTAATGTTCATCCGACAAAAAGAGAAGTGAGATTCCGTAATACATCCAAGATTACAGAGTTAATTTTTAGAATTACACTACCTGAGAAAATCTCCACTGTAGCAGAGTCTACTGTAGAATGGAAGAGTGATGTAGGTTACTTATCCTCCTCTTGTCAGCCTTCTTTTTTTGAAGTTGAATCTGCTTTTAACAAGGAAGAAGTTTTACAATTTTTAAGTTTGGGTAATGCTATTGTCGCACTGCAGCAACCTGAAGGCATACTGTTTATTGATTATCATGCAGCCCATGAAAGAGTGAATTTTGAGAAAATTTTGAAAGCAATGCCTGAAAATAAATTAAGATTTGTTTTTCCTCAGGTAATTAATTTAAATCCACAAGAGTATACGATAATTAGAGAGAATCTTCATATTCTTAGTGAGCTACTCATAGATGCTGAAGATTTTGGGAAAAATTCAATAATTATAAGAACTATTCCTGAGATTCTCAAAAATGCAGATATTGTGGGAATTATTGAAAGCATAGTGGTTACCTTAAAAGAAGAATTAGGTAAACCAGATTTTGATAGCATAAAGAAAAAAATTGCAGAAACAATTGCTTGTCACAGTTCACTGCGGGCAAATAATAAAATAAATTCCTTTGAAATCAAAGAATTATTATGTGAGCTTGAAAAGACATCTGACCCAGAACACTGCCCTCATGGAAGACCTGTTAAAAAGTTTTTATCTTTTAATGAGATAAAAAAGTGGTTTTTAAGATAGCTTTTTGTTGTAAAATATTCTTACATGAATAACTTAGAGAGAAAAATTCCAAGGGTAATGTCTACACAACATCCTGATAATGTGTCTATTCCCTTTTTTGCTGAAACCTCAGATATGTCAGGAGAAGATGAAATTCAGGAAGCCTATTATGCCTTTTCTCATCTCGGCTGTTGTGAACAGATGTGGGACAGTGAAGGTAAAGAAGTAGATAACTATGTAGTTAAAAAGCTTCTTACAAAATATACTCATTTTTTCAAACAGAAAAGAATAGGGAGAGAGGTTTTTCTTACATTACGAGTTCCTAACCCAAGCGTAGAAAAAGATGAAGCTAAAATTCTACTTGAAACCCTTGAAAGCATTCCTCGTTCAATGGATGTGGCAAAGATTTTCTATGGCGATGAGAATTTCCCTCCGGTTTTCGAGGTTATCCTTCCTCTAACAACAAATGCTGCAGAATTAAACAGAATTTACTATTTTTACAGAAATTTTCTCATAGAGAGACAACACAAACAGATATTTAATGGTGACATAACTCTTGCTGAATGGATAGGTAAATTTCTACCTGAAAATATAAACGTAATACCCTTATTTGAAGATATAGAATCGATGCTTAGATGCGATGAGATAGTGTCAGCTTTTCTCGAAGATAAAGGTTTTTCGTATCAGCGAGTATTTTTAGCTCGTTCTGACCCTGCTATGAACTATGGCGTTATTAGTGCTATTCTTGGTAACAAAATAGCATTGAAAAAATTAGAATATCTCTCAAAAGAAAGAGACATAGAAATATATCCTATATTGGGTGCTGGTTCTCCTCCTTTTAGAGGTAATTTAACCCCCTATACAGTTGATAAAGTATTAGCTGAGTACTCCTCTGTGGAGACTTTTACAGTGCAGTCAGCCTTTAAGTTTGACAATCCTGTTGAGGATGTTATTGAAGGAATTAGAAAATTGAAACATTTTACAAGATATCCATTAAAGGATTTTGATGAGGAGTTTGCTCTCTCTATGATAAAAAAGACCTCTGAAGAATACAAAAAAGTTGTAGAGATTATTGCTCCTTTAATTAATGAAATATCTAATTTTGTGCCTAAAAGAAGAATGAGAAAGCTTCACGCAGGTCTTTTTGGTTATTCAAGAAGCATTGGTAAGGTGCGTCTACCAAGAGTTATTGGTTTTTGCTGTTCTTGTTACTCTATTGGACTTCCTCCAGAATTAATTGGACTTAGCTCACTAACAGAGGAGGAAATAAGAGGAATAAAGGATATTTACAGAAATATTGCACTTGACCTATCAATAGCCATGCAATATTTCAATCCAAAATGTCTTGATATATTACCAAAGGAATGTAAAAAAGCAGTGCTTACTTCTATAGAGTTGTTAAATTCACTTAATTTGTCTTATGAACCTAACCTTAATCATAGAGAGATAACCTCTCAAATAATCAGAATAATTAAGCAAGGATTTAATAAGTCTTTAACCGAACCAATCATAGAAGCAGCTCATATCAGGAAGTTTCTCGGTTAAACTAATTGAAAGAGTAATTAACTTTTTCTTATCATATTAGAATGTCAAAATTATATCTTTCAGGAAATGAGGCAATTGCCTACGGTTTAATTCAAGCTGGAGTGAGATTTATCTCGGGATATCCTGGCACACCTTCAAGTGAAATTATCCCTGCAGCACAGCAAGTAGTTAAAAATAAGAAAATTAAAGCATTTATTGACTGGGCAATAAATGAAAAAGTTGCTTATGAGATTGCTTGTTCTGTAGGTCTTACAGGGATTAGTTCTGCTGTGACAATGAAGCAAGTAGGACTTAATGTGGCGATGGACCCTTTTATGAACTCTGCCTATGTGGGAACAAACTCTGCTATGGTTGTTGTAAGCGTAGATGATCCTGGACCACATTCCTCTCAAACTGAGCAAGACAGCCGCCTTTTTTCACTGGCCGCCAAAATACCTGTGCTTGACCCTTCAACAGTTCAAGAAGCCTATGAATTTTCAAAAAGGGCTGTTGAACTAAGCAGAAAATACTCTATTCCAGTGATGCTTAGGAGTACAACGAGAGTTTCCCACGGAAGGGCTGATGTAGAGATTAAGGAAGATTTTGTAAATGAACCCCTGAAAGCTCAATTTAAAACCCTGAAAGACTGGGACAAAAAACTATGGCGATATGCAGCTACTCCCCGCCAAAGACTTATGCTTCACGCTGCTTTGAATGAAAAGATTGCTGAAATAGAGAGAGAAAATGAATTAAGGTTCTTTTTCAAAGGTGATATTCTTATTGTCTCAAGTGGCGCAGTTTTTTCATATCTCTATGAGCTGATTGAAGAATATGGGTTACAAAACAGGGTTACTCTGGCTAAGGCAGACATGCCCTATCCACTTAAAAAGTTGGATTTTTCAGGCTACAGTAGGGTAATTAGCGTAGAGGAATCCATGCCTGTCATAGAACTACAACTATGCACAGAAGGAAGAAGAAATGGGATAGTGCCAAAGCAGGGAGAACTCATTCCTGAGGTTTGTGAAGAAATCTTAGAAAAAATAGGCTTAATAAAGCGGAGCAAAACAATAACTGTTCCTCCCCTAAAAAGACCATCTCTCTGTCCAGGCTGTGCTCACAGAATTGCTCTTTATGCAGTAAAGAGAGTTTTCGGCAAAAAAGCTATTTATGCAGGAGACATAGGCTGTTATACCCTTGCCCTTAACTTTGGAGTTACAGACACAGTTTTATGCATGGGAGCAAGTTTATCCTTTGGTTTTGGCTTTAAAAAAGCCTTTCAGTTAGCTGACACTGAGCAGGATGTGTTATCAATAATAGGAGATTCCACCTTTTTTCACACAGGAATTCAGCCACTTATTGATTCAGTGCATTACAGAGTGCCTTTTTTAACAGTCATACTGGATAACAAAACAGTGGCAATGACAGGAAATCAGAAAACCCTATCTGACGAGCTGAGCTCTTCAGGTGAACAAGTAAAACCAATAGAAATTGAGAATGTTATAAGGGGCTTAGGAGTTAATTTTGTGCAAACTGTTGATCCTTATAATTTTGAAGCTTCAGTAAAAGTTTTAAAGGAAGCAAAGAAGTTTCTCAAGGAAAAAAAAGAGCCGGCAGTGATAGTTTTCAGACACCTCTGTATAAATACAAAGGAAGGATTAAATTCTAATCCAAGGTATAATGTGGCTTTAGCGAAAGAATTATGCAAAGGCTGTAAACTCTGTATCACTGAGTTTGAATGTCCTGCGATACTGTTTAATGAAGAGGAAAACAAAGCAGAGATTGACTATACACTCTGTATAGGATGCGGATGCTGTGTTCATGTATGCTTGACAAAAGCGATTCGTTTGATATAATATTAAAAAAAAAGCCGAGGACTGTATATGTTGATAGAATACATTGAAGAAGCATTGAAAAAAGCAAAATATGAAATTATAGAAGATGAAGAATCTTATTATGGAGAAGTTTCAGAGTTGCCAGGAGTATGGGCAACAGGAAAAACTCTCGAAGAGTGTAGAGAAAATTTAAAACAAACAATTGAAGGTTGGATTATTATTAGTATTAAAAAAGGATTACCACTGCCTAAAATAGGTGATTTAGAAATTAAGGATTTAGAGGAGTGCTCGGTTTAATTGACACAGTTAAAGCCTGTAAGCCGAGAGAAGTTAATAAGGAAATTAAAATTATTCGGATTTGAAGGACCTTTCCCTGGAGGAAAACATCTTTTTATGATTAAGGGCAACTTAAGACTCACAATTCCTAATCCTCATAGAAAAGAGATTGGAGTTGACCTTTTAAGCAGAATACTAAAACAAGCAGGGATATCAAAGGAGGAATGGATTAACAGGGAGCCATGAAACTCGTAATCCTTGGTAAAGGTGGACAGGGAGTTATATTTTTTTCAAGAGCAATTGCCCAGGCAGCAATCAACAAGGGATTTTCTGTTCGCTCAACAGAGATAAAGGGAATGGCTAAAAAAGGTGGTGCTGTTGAGATACAGATGAAAATTGGTGAAGGCATGAGTGGAATAGTAAGAAGAGGCACAGCCGATATGGTTATAGTTTTAAGTGAAGATTTACTGCCCTATGCAAAAACTTTCGGAGGAAATATCTTTACTTTTACAGATAATGAAATACAAACAGCCAGGGAAAGTGTGCCTGCAAGATATGTTAATACCTTTTTACTTGGTATTTTTGTAAAGAAGACAAAATTTTTTCAATGTGAAGATTTCACAAATACTCTTGATGAGGAAAACAAAAAATCATTCATAAAGGGGTGTGAGTATGTTCAATCCTGAAAAAGAAACAATGTCAAGAGAAGAGATTGAAAAATTACAGCTTACAGGTTTAAGAAAAACTCTCAGATTTCTTAAAAACTCTCGTTCAAAACTCAAGGAAAAATATAGAGACATAGAGCCTGAAGATATCCAAAGCCTTGATGATCTTAAAAATCTTCCCTTTGTAACAAAGGATGACTTAAGAGACTACTATCCTTTTGAGCACATTGCAGTTGACCCCTCAGAATGCGCAAGAATGCACATGAGTTCAGGCACCACAGGTATACCTGTAATCAACGCTATGACAAAGAATGACATTGCCCAATGGGGAGAGATAATGGCAAGATGCTTGGCTACCGCTAGGCTAACTGAAAAAGATAAGATTCAGATAATGCCTTCCTTTGGACTTTTCAATGGTGGATTTGGTTTTCATTATGGAGCTGAATGTCTCGGCTGTTTTATTGTGCCCGCAGGTGCTGGTAGGTCACTTATGCAGCTTAAGCTTATAAAAGACCTTGGAGTTACAGCTTAAAGTAAGCGGAACTCCTGAAGAAATGATATGGCATATTAATGTTAATAAGACAGAAGGTAAGTTTATTACAAGAGAACTTTTTGCTAAATCGAAAGCTATTTTTAGCTTAAAAAATGAACCTGTCGACATAATAGGTTTTTATTCAGAAAGTCATTATGGGGTTTTTATCAGTGAGTATGCTCCTGCAATAAAGCCTGAATCAGGGCAGAAGAATGCAGTTCATATGCATTTTATTTCACGTAAAACTAAAGCAACAGGGCATATTGATGATATTACTTTGGGTAAAGGCATGATGCTTTATTTGCCAGAATATTAAAAGGAGGGAATCAGAAAATGAAAGCAAAAGGAAGTTTATTTTTTTTGTTAACAGGATTTTTAATTTTTTTATTCAGTGGACAGGTTTTTGCAGAACTATTATGTACTGACGTTTATGGAAAAGGACAAAACAGAATTTCTCTTGCTACAGGAAGTCCTGGTGAACTTGGTCTTTTAAAAGTGCTTGTTGAGGAGTTTAATAAAAAAATGCCTCTTTCTGTTTGCTGGAAAAAGGCAGGCACAGGAGAGGCTTTAAAATTATTAAAAGATAAGAAGGTTGATATGATTATGGGACATGCTCCAGAAGCTGAGAAAAAAGCAGTAGCTGAAGGTTGGGCTTCTAAAAGGGTACTTTTAGGTTCTAACGAGTTTTATGTTGTAGGTCCAGTGGATGATCCTGCTAAAATTACTGAATGCAAAAATGTTACAGAAGTTTATAAAAAAATAGCAACAACAAAATCAAAGTTTTTCTCAAGAGGAGATAACTCGGGTACTCATAAAAAGGAGATGGAAATCTGGAATAAGACCGGTATAGTTCCTCAGGGTGAATGGTATATTATTACGAAAGCTTTTATGGCAGATACTCTTAAAAGAGCAAATAATGAAAAGGGATATTTTATGACTGATAGCAGTACCTGGATAATGATGAAAAAAGAATTGCCAAATTTAAAAGTTCTTTTTAAAGGGGACAAACTCCTGATAAATGTTTATCATGCTTTATGTCATTCAAATTGTGATCCTGATGCAAGTAAGTTTATTGACTTTTTAGTTTCAGATAATGGGCAGGAGATTATAAGAAATTTTGGTAAAGATAAATATGAAGAGGCATTTTATAAGGACGCAACTTCTGCTAGAAAGTATGAAGAATAGTTTTTAAAATTAATAAAAAGGAGGATTAAGGATGAAAAAATTTTTAGGTATCCTGTTTATTATTCTTATTTTTGCAAGTATGGCCTTTTCAGCAGAAAAAACAATACTTATTTCTACAACAACATCTGTTGAAAATTCAGGATTGTTAAGTTATATTTTGCCCCATTTTGAAAAAAAGACGGGCATTAAGGTTTACGTTGTTGCGAGAGGAACTGGAGCAGCCATTGAGATGGGGAAAAGAGGAGATGCTGATTTGGTTTTTGTTCATGCAAAGGAGCTTGAACTTGAAGCTTTAAAACAGGGTTATTTTATAAACCGTCATGATGTCTGTTACAATGATTTTATTGTTGTAGGACCTAAAAATGACCCAGCAGGTATTAAGGGATTGAAAAGGGCTTCAGAGGCATTTAAAAAGATAGCAAATTCTGGAAGTCTCTTTGTTTCAAGGGCTGATAAATCAGGAACACATATGAAGGAGTTAAAACTCTGGGAATTTGCAGGCATTAATCCAAAAGAGCAAAGCTGGTATTTAGAGGCAGGACAGGGGATGGAAAAAACTTTAAGAATCTCAAATGAAAAGCAAGCCTATACACTTACAGACAGAGGAACATGGCTTGCTGTGAAACACAGGCTTGAGGATCTTACCTTGCTTTTTGAAGGTGACCCTATTCTTTTTAATCAGTATGGAGTTATGGCAGTTAATCCTCAGAGGCATAAACATGTAAGATACAAAGAGGCAATGCAACTTATAAACTGGCTTATCTCAAAAGAGGGACAAAGTTTGATAGGTTCATTTAAAGATAAAAATGGGAATCAGCTTTTTATTCCCAATGCGAAATAAAAAGTGAGCTTTCTTTTAGAGTCATTTAAACAGGCAGTAAACCTAATTTTAAATTTAGACAGGGAGTTACTTCAGATAATTTTTCTTTCTCTTAAAGTTTCTGGAACAGCTCTGCTTTTGGCAATTGTAATTGGAGTTCCTCTTGGTACTTTCGTTGGATTAAAAAGATTTGTTGGAAGAGAAGTTGTGATAACAATTCTTAACACCTTTATGGGACTTCCGCCTGTTGTTGTTGGACTGTTTCTTTATCTAATGCTTTCTCGTAGCGGACCATTAGGCTTTTTGACTTTGCTTTATACTCCTACTGCAATGATTATTGCCCAGATAATACTTGCCTTTCCTATTGTTGCTGCTTTGACTCATTCAGCAGTTGTAAGAGTTCCTCCGATTATAAAGCTTGCCTCAAAAAGTCTTGGTGCAACCTCTTTTCAAACAACTTTCACAGTTATTAAAGAGGCAAGATACGGTATAATGGCAGCAGTAATAGCAGCACTGGGGAGAGTGATGGCAGAGGTAGGAGCAATTCTAATTGTTGGAGGAAACATAGCAGGATATACTCGGGTTATGACAACAACAATAGCTATGGAGACAGACAAGGGTAATTTTGAACTTGCCATGGCACTTGGCATAGTTCTTTTATTGATTTCTTTAATTATCAACTTTTGCATGTTTTTAATTCAGAAAAAAGGAGTAAGAGAGGCTCAGCAGTGGGGGTGAGACTAAATGTTTCAAATATTTATAAGTATTATAACGGGAAGCCTCTTTTTGAAAATTGTTCCTGCTCTTTTGACCGTAGCGGTGTATATATTTTAATGGGACCGAATGGCTCTGGCAAGTCAACCTTTTTAAGAATTTGTGCCCTTTTAGAGAATCCTGACAGAGGAGAGATAAACTACTTTGATGGTAACAGAGCTTTACCAAAGGATATAAATCTTATGAGAAGAATAACCCTTCTTTTCCCAGAGGTAGGGGTTTTTAATACAACAGTTTTTAAAAATGTTGCCTATGGGCTAAAGATAAGAGGTTTTAAAAATAACAAAATAAAAGAAAAGGTTGAAGAAGCCCTTCAGTTTGTAGGACTTCTTCACAAAAAAGAGCAGAATGCTTTAACGCTTTCTACTGGAGAGACAAAAAGAATGGGAATTGCCCGTGCTCTGGTTTTAGAACCAGAGGTTTTATTTCTTGATGAACCAACTGCTTCTGTGGACTGGAAAAACACAGAAATAATAGAAAGCATAATCATTCAAATCAAGCAGAGGTTAAATTCAATAATAATCATAGCAACTCATGATAAAGAATTTGCCATGGCAACAGGAGATTTTCTGCTTTATATAAGAGACGGCAGATTGTATTAGAGTATACAGCAGTGCTTAATTATTCTGGATAATTAATCAAATAAGTTTTTAGGATTTTTTTCAATTATTTGTATTATCGTGTTATTGTCCAAAAGTATTTATAATAGTAACATAGAGAATATAGAGAACTTATGAGAAAAATAATTATTTTTTTCCTATTGTACCTCCAGCAATATTAGCATTTAATAGGTGTTTAAAACGATGATAAGTCTTGAACAATAAAAAGATAAAACGATTTGCATAAATTAATTAAATAATATAATAATTAATAATGATGGAAAAAAATAATTTTCCCGATTGGCAACAAGTTTGTAATTCTATGTTTGACTTAGTTGCTTTTGTAAAACCTGATGGAACAATATTCCATTGTAATCAGAGGTTTGCTGAGTTTTTAAATAAGGATTGTGACTCTATTGTAGGACAAAAATGCCATGTCCTTATTCACGGAACAAATGCTTTTCTTGAAAACTGTCCATTAATTCGTTCTCTTAGGTCAGGAAAAAGAGAGACATGGGAAATAAAAGAGAAAGAAAAATATTTTTCAATACTGGTTGACCCTATAAAAGATACTAAAGGCAAAATAGTTGGTTTTATCCATATCTTGCGTGATATAACTGAGCAGAAAATTGCCGAAGAATCATTAAAGGAAAGCCTTGAGAGATATAAGTATATATCAGAGCTTATCTCTGATTTTGTTTATGCTTTTAATGTAACCCCTGAAGGCGAACTTGTTGGTGAATGGATAACGGATTCTTTCCAAAAGGTTTCAGGATATCCAAAAGAGACGCTTTACAAGGAAGGTCTCTGGAAAAGTATGATATATGATGAAGACCTTCCTATCGTTATAGAGCACACAAATAAGTTAATAAGTGGCAAGGTAGACACATCTGAATTTAGATGTCTAACCCGTTATGGTGAAATTCGGTGGATAAGAAACTACGCAATTCCCATTTTTGATCCGTCAAATAAAAGAGTTGTGAAAATCTACGGAGCAGCACAGGATATAACCGATTTAAAGGGTTTAATAGCGCAATTAAGGGAAAATGAAGAGAAATATAGAAAATTGGTTGAGAATTCCATAGATGCAATAGTTATTGCTCAAGATGAGATGATTAAATATGTTAATCCGAAAGCAATAGAAATTTCAGGATATTCTACCGAAGAGCTTCTATCAAGACCTTTCATTGAGTTTATTCATCCTGATGATAGAAAGATGGCATTAGAATTTCACAGAAAAATAGTCAACAGAGAAATAAGTATGAAGTCCAACTATCCTCTAAGAAGTATTGATAAACAGGGGAATATTAGATGGTTTGAGATAAATGCAGTGCCAATAGAATGGGAAGGTAAGCCTGCAGAATTAAACATTATAAGGGATGTTACAGAGTTAAAAATAGCAGAAGAAGAAAAAGAAAATCTTTACAAACAACTACTTCATTTTCAAAAGATGGAAGCTATTGGTAAATTTTCCGCAGTAATAGCTCATGATTTCAATAATATGCTCACCGCAATAAAAGGTTTTACACAGCTTGCTATGATGTCTCTTTCAGAAAATGACCCACTTAAGGCTTATCTTGAAAAGGTTTTATATTCTTCTGAGAGAGCAGAAAAATTGATAAAAAAATTACTTGCATTCAGCAGAAAACAAGTTTTAGAGAAAAAGGTGATAAATATAAACGAATTATTAAGAGATATGGAAGATTTAATTAAAAGGTTGGTTGGTGAAGACATAATATTAAATTTAAAGCTTTCTCCTAATATAGGATTAGTTCAAGCAGACCCTGTTCATATTGAAAATGCTATGGTCAATCTTGTTGTAAATACAAGAGAGGCTATGCCTAAAGTAGGAATGCTTACGATTGAAACTGCAAATATTGAAATTAATCAAGAATTTGTAAAGAAACATCCCGATATAACTGTAGGACAATATGTTAGGGTCTCCGTAAAAGATACAGGGATCGGAATTCCCGATGAAATAAAAGATAGAATTTTTGAGCCTTTCTTCACTACAAAAGATGAAAAAGGCACAGGATTAGGACTTTCAATAGTTTATGGCATCGTAAAACAGCATGGTGGAAACATATTGGTTGAAAGTGAAGTAGGAAGAGGTACAGTTTTTGATATCTATTTACCAAGAATAGAAAAGGAAAGAGAAGAGGAAATTTTTATTAAAACCTATGGAAAGATAATCAAAGGAAATGAAACAGTGTTAGTTATAGATGATGACGAAAAGGTGAGAGCTACTGTTCTTGAAATGTTGAAAAAATTGGGCTATAAAACACTGGAAGCTCAAAACCCTGATATAGCCTTATTTTTAGCTCAGTTTTATAATCAAAGTATAGACCTTGTTATTTGCGATGTTGTTATGCCTGTGATGAGTGGTCCTAAGCTTTTTAGTAAATTTAAAAATTATCGACCAGATACAAAAATACTATATATGTCGGGTTATGCGGATGAAGTCTTGGCTAAACACGGAATAGCTGAAAAAGGTATAAACTTCATTCAGAAACCATTTACCATAGAAGCACTCTCAAGGAAAATTAGAGAAGTTCTTGACAAAAAAGACTAATTCTTAAGAAATTACTATAACATTTAAAGACTTTTAATAAAAAATATGCTTATTTTTCTCCTGCATGCTGGTAAAGGCACAGGCCTTGGTCTTGCTATTGTATATGGAATTGTAAAAAAATAGGGGATACAATAATGTTTACAGTAAATTATTAGTAGTAAATACATTAAGAATATAAATTACCTTAAATGAAAAATTTAGTTCTCCTAATTAATTAATCAAATTGCTCATTTTTGTTTCATAATGCTATAATTTTTTCACTATTTCATAAGGAGTAAGGATGAGGGTAATTATTGTTGGTGCTGGAGAAGTAGGATATCAGATTGCTAAATTTCTTACCTACGAGGGTGTGGATGTTGTAATTATTGACAGAGATGGAAGTAAATTAAGAAGAATTTCTGAAGAGCTTGATATTGCCACGATTGAGGCTGAGGGAAGTGACCCATCAGCCTTTAAAGAAGCTGGCGCAGACAATGCAGACCTCCTTCTTGCTGTAACAAATAGTGATGAGACAAATATGATTGCCTGTCTTCTTGGTAAAGCAATGTTTAATATAAAGCGTAAAATAGCAAGAATTAGAAATCCTGATTACTTTTTCAATAAGGAACTTCTTGGAAAAACAAATCTTGACATTGACCCTGCCATCAATCCTGAGCTTGAAGCAGCAGAGGCAGTGGCAAGACTAATAGAAAACCCATTTGCCAGCGAAGTAATAGGCTTTGAACAGGGCAAGATAATGGTTATAGGATTTAAAATTCCTAAAGAAAGCCCTGTAAATGGTAAAAAATTGAAATCTATTAGAGCTTTATTAGATAAAGACTTGATAATTGGCGTGATAGAGAGAGATGAGAATGTTAAAATTCCCACAGGAGATGATATTTTGCAGGAGGGCGACATTGTTTATATGCCTATTCCTAAGGAACAGATACAGGAAGTTGCTCAGAGTCTTGGAGTTCAGTGGAATCCATCCAGGAAAATTATGATACTTGGTGGTGGAAGAATAGGTTACTACATAGCAAGCAAAATGGAAAACAAGGGAGATATTAAAATAATTGAGAAAAACTCTGAAAGATGTAAATTTTTAAGTAAACATCTTGGTAAAACTTTGGTTCTTCACGGAGATGGTGCAGATAAACAGCTTTTAATTGAGGAAAATATAAGCAATATGGATACCTATATTGCTTGTTCAAGCAATGATGAATTAAATATTATGGCATCGCTTCTTGCAAAAAAGCTTGGCGCTAAAAAGGTTATATCCCTTGTAAACAGAACAGATTATGTACCACTTGCTCATAATCTCGGAATACAGTCTGTTTTAAGTCCCAGACTTATTACGGCGAGCATTATCTTGAGATATCTAAGAAGAGGAGAAGTTATTTCTTTAACTGCAATCGCTGAAAATAAAGCGGAGATAATGGAAATAGAAGTTCCTAAGAATGCGTCAATATCTGGTAGGACATTAAAAGAAGGCTTTTTCCCCAAAAATTCTATTCTTGGAGCTATTATAAGAGGAGATAGAATCATAATTCCTTCGGGTCAGGATATTATAAGAGAAAAAGATAAATTGATAATTTTCACTCTTAAAGACTCCATAAAGGAAGTGGAAAAACTTCTCACATGAATTTCAAAACGGTTTTTAACATTGTCGGTATAATCCTTATCATTTTGTCAATTTTTATGCTTGTGCCTATTGGTGTTTCAATTATTAATAAATCTTCAGATTTATCAGCTATAATCTTTTCCTTTTTATTCACCTTTTTCTCTGGAACAGTGATGCTTGCTATAACTAAGCAATATAGGAACGAAGACCTCAAGTATAGAGAATCCTTTATGACAGTAACTCTTTCCTGGTTACTTGTAACTTTTTTTGGTTCACTGCCATATATTTTTACAGGTTCTGTGAGTTCTTTTACCGATGCCTTTTTTGAGGCAATGTCAGGTTTTACAACCACAGGTGCAAGCATTTTCGCAGATGTAGAGAGTTTACCTGCAGGACTGCTTTTCTGGAGAAGCATGACACAGTGGATAGGTGGAATGGGAATAATTGTTTTTGCTCTTGCTGTATTGCCTATAATTGGAACAGGTGGTATGCAGCTTTTTAAAGCAGAGGTTCCCGAAATAAGTGTTGATAAACTAAGACCTAGAATTATTGATACTGCAAAGGCATTATGGTTGATTTATGCTGGACTTACATTGCTAATAGTGCTTCTTTATATGATAGTAGGTATGGATTTATATGACGCTGTATGTCATGCATTTACTACAATTTCAACGGGTGGATTTTCAACAAAAAATGCAAGTATTGGTTATTTTGATAGCCCTTTCCTGGATTATGCTGTAAGCATTGGAATGTTTCTTGGAGGAGTTAACTTTGCCCTTTACTTTTATTTTATGCGAGGAAATTTAAATATATTTTTTAAAAACGCTGAGTTCCGATTTTATTTTTTCGTAATTTTTATAACTATATTATTAGTAACCCTTGATCTTTGGCTTTATAATTATAAGTCTGCTTTTGATTCTTTTAGATATTCAGTTTTTCAGGTTGTTTCAATAATTACTACAACAGGATATGCTACTGCTGACTATCTGAAATGGAGTTCTTTCTGTCAGTTAGTTTTATTAATTATAATGTTTTTCGGAGGAATGATAGGCTCAACTGGCGGTGGAATCAAACAGGTAAGAGTTTATCTTATGATAAAACAAATATTTAGAGAGTTTTATCAGCTAATACATCCGAGGGCTGTGTTAGCTTTAAAACTTGATGATAAGTTCCTTACCAAAGAAACTCTTGGTAGTATCTGGGGCTTTGTTTTTCTTGCCTTGTTTTTATGTGCTGTTGCCAGTATAGCTATGACTGCTACAGGGCTTGATATCATAACTTCTATTTCTACTGTGATATCTGCTATGAACAATGTAGGACCTGCTCTGGGAGAAGCTGGGCCTGCTGGTAATTATTCATCTATACCGCCTCTGGGTAAATGGATACTAATTTTCTGTATGCTCGCAGGAAGGCTTGAGTATTATACTGTTCTTATACTTTTAACCCCTGCTTTTTGGAAGAGATAGACTCATACTTTACTGCTTTTTCTGACAGGGATATATTCAACCGACTGTCTTACAGGCTGTGGATAAAGATTCATAAGAAGCATTATCTCTTTTGACATTTCGGTTGAAACGGGTAGACCCATTGCTTTTGCTTCTTCTGCACTGATAGGATAATCATGAGTCCATTTTCCAGAGACAAGTTTTTCAGCAATCTGTCGGGCTTTTTCTTCTGGATGGCTACGGGATACAATTTCTATAATGGTTTGTTTCATTTGTCTTATTGCCTTTTCAGCTTGGTCAGCCAATATGAGGGTATTGTCATCAATTTCATTTATGGGTTTTCTCTGAATAACATTAAGAACTGATACAGCAGGAAACTGTCCAAGCTGAGGATCAAGAGGACCAAGCACTGCATGTTCACACATAACAATTTCATCGGCAGAAAGAGCTATCAGTGTTCCACCTGACATGGCATAATGTGGCACAAACACTGTAACTTTGCCTTTATGTCTTGAAAGAGCTCGTGCAATCTGGGTTGCTGCAATTGCAAGTCCACCTGGTGTATGGACTACAATGTCGATTGGCATATCATCATCAGTCATGTGTATGGCTCTTAAAACTTCCTCTGAGTCGTGTATATCGATAAATCTCATAATCGGAAACCCAAGAAAGCTCATCGTCTCCTGTCGGTGGACAAGTAAAATTACACGACTTCCTCTTTGTTTTTCTATCTCAGCAATAAGTTTCATTCGTGCGTTTTCAAGAAGCCTCTGCCTGATTACAGGCTGAATAGCAATTATAATAAGAAAAATCCAGAAAAAAATTGTTGGGTCAAACTGCATATTTTACCCCCTTCTTTATTTTTCTGTTAAAATTATAACATTATCTATTATATTTTGGTGGAACACATATTATGCCTAAACTTATTATCAAATGGCAAAGACTCGTTTATGACAGCACTACTTGTCCAAGATGTAGTAGTACAGAAATCGAGATTGAAAAAGCATTTTTAAAGCTTAAAGAAGCTTTAAAACATCTTGATATAGAAGTTATTTTAGAAAAATATGCATTAAATCAAGATGAATTTAAGAAAAACCCTTTGGCTTCGAATTCGATATTAATTAATAACAAACCTCTTGAGGACTGGCTTGATGCAGAGACAGGAAGGTCTCGATGTTGCAGTGTTTGTGGGGATGAGGATTGTAGAACCATTCAGATAAAAGGGCGTATATACGAAACAATTCCTGAAAATCTTATAATAAAAGCGAGTTTAATAGCAGCATCTGAATTAATTTCTGCAAATAAAGGCCATCAGTTCTTAAGCGTAAAAAAATAGGTTTTCTTGAATGTTCCACGTGGAACATTCCAATTTAAAACAACATAATTAATCTAAATTTGGAAATATTAGCTCAGTTTTTGTAAACTGAATAAATATTAATTAGCAGGAGGATAAAAATGCAGATTCAATATGCCGAAAGAATAAGAACTCTTCCGCCCTATCTTTTTGCTGCTATTGACCAAATGAAAAGAGAAGCCCTTGCAAAGGGAGCTGATTTAATTGATCTAAGCATAGGCGACCCAGATATCCCTACTCCAAAACACATAGTAGAGGCAATGAAAAAGGCGGTTGAGAATCCGGAACATCACCGATATCCAAGTTATGAAGGAATGCTAAGCTACAGGCAAGCAGTTGCGAGATGGTATAAAAGGAGATTTAATGTAGAACTTGACCCTGAAAAAGAGGTTCTCTCTCTAATTGGTTCAAAGGAGGGGATTGGTCACATACCTTTAGCATTTATAGACCCTGGAGATATTGTTTTAGTCCCCTCACCTGGTTATCCTGTTTATCCCGTTGGAACAAAGTTTGCAGGAGGTATTCCTTATTTTATGCCTCTTAAGGAAGAAAACTACTTTTTACCTGATCTTAAATCCATTCCTAAAGACATATGCAAGAAGGCAAAGCTAATGTTTATTAATTATCCGAATAATCCAACTTCAGCAGATGCAACATCTGATTTTTATAGGGAAGTTATTGATTTTGCAAATAAATATAATATTATTGTATGTCACGATGCTGCCTATTCAGAGGTTTACTATGAGGAGAGACCTTTAAGTTTTATGGAAATTGAAGGCGCTAAGGACGTAGGTATAGAGTTTCACTCTCTTTCTAAAACATACAACATGACAGGATGGAGAATAGGATATGCTGTGGGGAACAGAGAGATTCTTGCAGGCTTAGGAAAAGTAAAGACCAATCTTGACTCTGGTGTTTTTCAGGCAATTCAGGAGGCAAGTATAGTTGCTCTTGATACAGATGATAGTATTCTTAAAGATATAAGGGATACATTTAAGGATAGAAGAGATATTCTTTATGATGGGCTAAGATCAAGAGGCTTTGAGGTTAGAAAACCTAATGCTACCTTCTATCTTTGGGTGAAAGTTCCACGTGGAACAAATTCTATAGACTTTGTTGGTAAGCTTCTTAAGGAGGCAGAGGTTCTCTGTACGCCGGGAGTTGGTTTTGGTGAGCATGGTGAGGGATATATAAGATTTGCTCTAACTCAATCTAAGGAGAGAATTAAGGAAGCAGTGGAAAGAATAGGGAGGCTTAGCCTATGATAAAAACTCTTACTGTTAAGACTTCATCAAGGGAAGAGTTTGTTGACATAAGAGCAGAGGTGGAAAAGGTTGTAAAGGATTCAGGAATAAAAAATGGAGTATGTTATCTCTATGTTCCCCATACAACAGCAGGTATAACTATAAACGAAGGTGCTGACCCTTCTGTAAAAAAGGATATTATCAATGCACTAAAAAAGATTGTACCTTATGGTGCAGGTTATGCTCATATAGAAGGAAATGCTGATAGTCACATAAAAACTACTCTGGTGGGTTCATCGGTTAATATATTTATAGAAGGTGGAAGACTTATTTTAGGCCAGTGGCAGAGTATTTTTTTCTGCGAATTTGATGGTCCAAGAACAAGAAAAGTTTACATGAAAATAATCAAAGAGGAGGAATAATGTTAAACATTAATGCAATCGTTCCAGGGGAACTAACTCTTGAGACAAAATTTAAGTTTCGTTGTTATCCGGGGATTTCCTGCTACAAAAGCTGTTGTAAAAATATAGACATAATGCTTACTCCCTATGACATTATGAGGCTTAAAAATAGATTCAGCATGTCTTCAGGTGAATTTTTAATGAAATATACCTATGTTTTTGTTGAGCCAAAAAGTGGATATCCCTTTGTTTTCCTAAACAAAAGTGAAGATGAACAGAAAACTTGCCCTTTCCTCGTTGAAGCAGGCTGTTCAGTCTATGAAGATAGACCCGCTACATGCAGGTATTATCCGATAGGACAGGCATCGCTCAAGAAATTTGACCTCACAGATGGAATTACAGAAGAGCATTACTTTTTTGTTAAAGAACCACATTGTAAAGGTTTTGAAGAAGATAAGGAATGGACAGTTGATGAATGGAGAAAGGATCAGGGAGTTGACCTATATGATGATATGAACAGGGGTTGGCGTGAACTTTTCTTTACAAAGAATATTAAAGCAGAAAAGCTTGATGATAAAAAACAAAAGGCTTTCTACACAGCATGCTATGATATTGATGCATTTAGAAGATTTGTCTTTGAAAGCAAATTTCTTGATGTTTTTGATATTTCACAAGAAAAGATAGATAAAATTAAAAATGACGAAGCAGAACTTTTAAATTTCGCCTTTGACTATGTGAAATTTTTATTGATGATAAAAGAAACCTTAAAATTAAAAAATAAATAATTTAATTTTAAAAGATTACTTACCTTTTTTAATAACACCTGTTAATGGTTTTGTAATTGTTTTAAGGGGAGAGGTTATTGTTTTACCGACTTCTTCAGTGATTTGTTTTTTAATTACAGATTCCAAGTCATTTTGAAGATTATCCCATTGCCCCCAAATGTTAAAAGGTAAAACTATCTCCTCTTTTTTCTTTAAAAGCTCTATTAATAAAGGTGCGCTTACACCCATTAAAAATCCTTTTGACTCTATCTCAACTTGCTTTGCTTTTAAGACAAAAGGAGCTTTTACATATCCATTATTTATTGAAAAATCTGAATCCAAACTAATCATACCCCTTTTTACCTTAACATCACCACTCATGTAAGGTCTTAAAACTTTGATATTTAGATCCTTAATATTTAAAGTTCCTTTTAATTGTTGGTGGGGAAAAGTTCCTTCTGAGTTTATTGTTAAACTTCCACCATCGCTAATTTGAGCTGAGGCATAGATTAATGTATTACCAGTCTGTAAAATGGAGTTGTTGCTTTTAATTGATACATTAACATCTGTTAATTTTATATAAGACCCTTTGACTTCATCTTGAATTATAACGACCCCACTAATTGATTTTAATTCCTTTACTGCAAGATTTATAGAGCTTTTTTGAGTATCTGCGGAGCTAAATAGAGAAGGTAATTGCCATTGTCCTTTTTTGTTTTTTATTAAATATAAATGAGGAGATTCCGCCTGTATTTCTTTTATTTCCAATTGTTTTCTTAATAAAGGTAAAAAATATAATTTAACCTTGAGTTCTTTTATTTTTAGAAATTCTAATTCAGGGGCTGTTTTTACAGAGATACCGGATGCATAAATGTAATTCCATTTTACATTTATTTTTTCTATGGAGACATTTTTTCCAAGAGATTGCTCTAATTTTTCCTTTACAATGGTATCAAAGGGAAAGAAAAAATATATTGCAATTATTGATATTGCAATCATCAAAAGTATACCAATGATGACTCTCTTTTTCATAAAACCTCCTGATTAGCATAGAGAGCTTTTAATTGACCACAGGCAGCAAGAATATCTTTACCTTTACTTTTTCTGATGAATACAGAAAAACCTTTTGATATTAGAATATTTTGAAAGTTTATTATTGCCTCTTCATCTGGTCTTTCTAAATTTGACCCTTCCCAAGGATTAAAGGGAATAAGATTTATTTTCGAGGGGATGCCTTTTAAAAGCTGAGAGAGCCTATAGGCATCTTCTTCTGAGGTGTTGATATTTTTAATCATTACATATTCAAAGGTAATTCGTTGTCCTTGCTTGAGAGGATATTCTCTAAGTGTTTTTATAAGCTCATTTAGGGAATATTTTTTATTTATAGGCATTAGATAACTTCTTGTTATTTCATCTGTTGCATTTAGTGAAATGGCGAGTTTTACAGGTGGTGCTTTATCGGGGAGTTCTATTAGATTAGGGATTATTCCAACAGATGAAACAGTAATTCTTCTTGGTGAAAATTCCAATAAATTTTTAAATCTCCAAAGCGCGGCAACAACATTATCAAAGTTAAGAAGTGGTTCTCCCATGCCCATAAATACAATATTTGTGACCTTTTTGTCTTCATTTTCTAAAATTTTACTAACTTGAATGAATTGATCTAATATCTCCCAAGATAGCAAATTTCTTCTGAAGCCAATTCTACCAGTAAGACAGAACTTACACTTAAGTGGACAACCAACCTGACTTGATATGCACAAAGTTAGCCTATCTTTATCTGGAATAAGAACACTTTCAATTTTTTCTCCATCTTCAAGTTTCCATAGGAATTTTTCTGTCTCATCGGAGCTTTTCTTTCGCTCAATTAGTTCTATATTGCCAATATAATATGTTTCTGATAGAGTTTTTCTTAAGTTTTTTGAAAATTCTGTGATTTCATCTATAGAACTTGCATATTTTTTATAAATCCAATGAGTTAACTGTTTTGCTCTATAAGAAGGAAGGGAAAGGTTTTTTATTATTCTCTCTATTTGCTCAGCTTCATATTTCTTTAAGTTTTCTTTGTGCATTATTAGTATTGGAATTCAGGCAAAGGGACATTTAACCGGGTGAGATAATTTCTAAGATAACCACAAACGGCTTCAGGATGATCAATTAAGACAAAATAATTTAAATCATCAAGATTAATAGCTCCTATTGAGTGAGGAGAGGTTTTAAGCCAATCTATTAATCCTTTCCAATATTCAGAGCCATATAGGACAATAGGGAATGATTTAATTTTGTTAGTCTGCACAAGGGTTAAAGCTTCAAAAAGTTCGTCAAAGGTTCCGTATCCGCCTGGAAATATGATAAATCCTATAGAGTATTTTATAAACATGAGCTTTCTTACAAAAAAGTATCTGAAATTGAGGGATATATCAAGATATTTATTAGGTTGCTGCTCATGAGGAAGGGATATGTTTAACCCTATTGATTTACCTTTACCAAGCTTTGCGCCCTTATTTGCCGCTTCCATAATTCCTGGTCCTCCGCCAGTAATAACAGAAAATCCACATAGACTCAGGGCTTTTGCAACTTTGAATGCTTCTTGATAGTAAAAGCTTTCCTCAGTTAGTCTGGCACTTCCAAATATGGAAACCGCGGGACCTATTCCATGAAGAGTTTCAAAACCTTCAACGAGCTCGGATTGAATTCTGAATACTCGCCATGTATCTGAGGATTTAAAATCTTCTATCATCTTCATCCTCTAAAATACGTGTTCTAATTAAAGCTACAAGGGCTGAATGTGGAACAATTAGATATTTTTTGTCTTCAAACTCTATTTCCAGTGCCGCGTCTTTAAGAAAGAAAGCATAATCTCCTTCCTGTGCTTGAAGGGGAATGTATCTGAGAGGTTCAGTGGTTTTTTGCTTCCATGGTTCTTCAAGTATAGCTGAAGGGTCATTTACTGGATAGCCGGGTCCTACTTTTATAATTCTGCCAGACATAATTTTATCTTTTTCTTTAACAGTAGGAGGTAAGAAAAGCCCTGAGGTGGTTTTATCCATCTTTTCATCTGGTTCTATAAGGACTCTATCACCTACTATTATTAATTCTCGTTTTGTTTTCATTTCTCTTTATTAATTTTATTAACTACATTTGGTAAAACCACAGCTATGACATATTGCACAGCCTTCTTCATAGGATAGACTTCCTCCGCATTCAGGACAAGCGCCGTAGTGAACTATCTCTAAATCGGATTTCTGATAGTATTCTTCAGATTGAGCATTTTCTTGTTTTTCGATTATCTGAACTTTAGCTTCTCTAATTTCAGCCTCAATTGCTTTTGCAATGGCATCAGAACAGCTTGTAATTTTACCATTGCTTGACCATACGGGTGAGTGACAGGATATTCCTTTAAGTTGTTTTACTATTTCTTGTGGTTCAATGCCACTTCTTAAAGCAAGAGAAATGAGTCTTCCAATTGCTTCTGCTTGAGAGGCTGCGCAACCGCCAGCTTTCCCGATATTTGTAAATACTTCAAATGGTTTATTTTTCTCATCTTTATTTATTGTTATATAGAGATTTCCACATCCTGTTTTCATAAGTCGTGTAATTCCCTGAAGGACTTCTGGTCTCCTTCTTGGTTTTAAGCTTATTTGAGAAGTTTCAATTTGGGATTTTCCTTTTTGAATTACCTGTCCTTGCCTTGAGCCATCTCTATAAACAGTCACCCCTTTACATCCTAAACGATAGGCAAGCAAATAAACCTCTCTTACATCGTCTTCTGTGGCATCATTTGGCAGGTTTACTGTTTTACTTACAGCATTATCCACGTATTGCTGAAAGGCTGCCTGCATACGAATATGGTCAGAAGGTGAGATTTCATGAGCAGTTACAAAGAGTCTTTTTATTTCATCTGGGATTTCCTTTATGCCCTGAATAGAACCTGTTTCAGCAATTTTTTCTGCAATTTCATCTGACCAGAGTCCTAATTTTTCCATTTCTCTCTTGAAATAGGGATTAACCTCTACAAGTCTTGTCCCATCCATTACGTTTCTTGCAAAACATATAGCGAAGAGCGGTTCAATTCCTGAAGAGCATCCTGCTATTATGCTCAATGTTCCTGTAGGTGCAATTGTTGTAATTGTGGCATTCCTCAGAGGCATTTTATTGTAATAGATGCTTTTTTCATAGTTAGGGAAAGTTCCTCTTTCCTTTGCAAGTTCTATTGAGGCTAATCTTCCCTGTTCAAGTATGAATTTCATAATTTTTTCTGCTAAGGAGAGAGCTTCTTTTGAATTATATGGAATTTTTAACTGAATTAGCATATCTGCCCAACCCATTACTCCCAGACCGATTTTTCTGTTTGCTTTTGTATTTTTCTCAATGAGTTCTAAAGGATATCTATTCGCATCTATAACATTATCAAGGAAATGAACTGCTTTCCAAACAGTATCTTTGAGAAGTTCCCAGTCTACAGCCTCGTCCTTAACCATTTTAGCAAGATTTAATGAACCAAGATTGCAGGATTCGTAGGGAAGTAATGGTTGCTCTCCACAAGGATTAGTAGCTTCAATCTCTCCGAGTTCTGGTGTTGGGTTAGAGGCGTTTACTCTGTCAAGAAATACTATACCTGGTTCTCCATTTTTCCATGCTTGATGTATAATTCTGTCAAAAATTTCCTTTGCTTTTATACGATTTACTACTTTCCCTGAGCGAGGATTAATTAAATTGTATTCTTCATCGTTTATAACTGCTTTCATAAACTCTTCTGTAAGTCCTACAGAAATATTGAAATTAGTAAATCTTGTAAGGTCATCCTTACAGGTAATAAACTCCATGATATCAGGATGGTCAACTCTCAGAAGCCCCATATTTGCACCTCTACGACGACCACCCTGTTTTACTGCTTCTGTTGCAGCGTCAAATACGCTCATGAATGAAACAGGTCCTGAACTGATACCCTTTGTTGAACCTACTACATCACCTTTTGGTCTTAAACGAGAAAAACTAAAACCTGTTCCACCACCTGACTTATGTATTATTGCTGCATATTTTACTGCATCAAAAATACCTTCCATAGAGTCATCAACAGGAAGCACAAAACAGGCACTTAACTGTCCGAGAGGAGTTCCTGCGTTCATTAGAGTTGGTGAATTCGGTAAAAATTTGAGTGATGTTATCAGTTCATAAAATATTTCTTTTGTTTCAGAAACTTCCTTTTCTGTTTTTCCATAAAGAGCATCTATCTCTGCGATTGCTGTAGCAACTCTTCTAAATAATTCCTCTGGTGTTTCAATTATTCTGCCTTCTTCATCTTTTTTTAAGTATCTTCTTTTTAGTACTTCTATTGCATTTTTAGTTAAGTTAGGCTTTTGTTCTATTTTTTCCATTTGATACCCCCAAAATCAAAATAAAAATAATTGTTAATATTATAACGTTTAGGTTATAATTTTAAACATGACTGCTGATTTTTTTCTACTTATTTTTAATTTATTGCTAATACTGCTTAGTGCAGAGGTTTTTACAAATGGTATAGAGGTTTTTGGTAAAAGACTCAACTTAAGTCAAGCTGTCGTAGGCAGTATCCTTGCTGCTGTTGGAACAGCACTTCCAGAGACCATTTTGCCAATGGTTGCTATATTTCTTCATAAAGGCGAGGCAGGCCATAGTATTGGAATAGGTGCGATATTAGGTGCACCTTTTATGCTTGCAACTCTGGCTTTTTTAATGATAGGCATAACTGTTGTGGTGTCCTATTTTTTAAAGAGAAGACCTTTTATCTTTGATGCTGAAATCCTAACACTCAAGAGAGACATAATATTTTTTCTTATAATGTATTCAGCAGGAATTTTTTTGCCAATGTTTATAAAATACCACATTCTTATTGCCATTTTGCTGTTAGTAGGATATATTGCCTATCTTTATATTACCTTTAAAAGTGAAAGTGATGAAATCCTGCATGAAGAAAAACTCTATTTTGAAAAGTTATTTGGCAAAATTTTGCCCATTGCTAAATTTAAAGTTTTTTTTTCCTTTGCTCAGGTTATATTTGCACTTGCCATAATGATTAAAGGTGCTCACGGATTTGTTGAGGCACTTCAGCATATTTCTTTTAAATTTGGATTTGACCCTCTTCTTTTTGCTCTCCTAATTGCGCCGGTAGCTACAGAACTTCCAGAAAAGTTTAATTCTGTTACTTGGGCATTCAAGGGAAGGGATACCTTAGCAATGGGAAATGTAACAGGTGCAATGGTTTTTCAGTCAACCTTTCCTGTTTCTGTAGGAATAATTTTTACAGATTGGAATATTACAGGTTATGCTCTTTTGAGTGCTTGTTTTGCTATTTTAGCAGGATTAATAATTTTAGGAGAAATTCACTTTAGGAAGAGAATTTCTCCTGTTACATTGATTTTTTCGGGTTCTTTTTATGTTTTGTATGCCTTTTTAGTAATAAAACCCTTTTAATTATTCTTCCTCTTCTTCCTCGAGTAATTCTTCAACTTCTTCCTTTCCTTCTTCAAGCTCATCTTCCTGCTCTTCATCATTCATAAGTAAAAGAGTGAGAAACTCTCCAACATGAGTTTTTTCTTCTCTTGCGATGTCAAGGAAAATGGTTTTAATTTTTTCGTCTTTTGTTAAAGAAGCAAGTTGTTCATAAAGGTTAATAGCATCAAGCTCTGCAATAAGTCCAACTCTTAATATCTGTTTGTTAATATCTTCATCGGTAAGGTTTTCCATGTTAAAGGGTATTTTGGAAAGCATACCACACCTCCATTTAAGATTTTCTTAATTATATCCTATCCATCGGGCTAAATATCAACAAAAAGTGTTAAAATTAAATAAATAAATTAAAGGAGGAAAAAAAATGAGAGAGGAAGGAAAGATTTTAGCAGCTTTTTTATTAGGTGGAGTAATAGGCGCAGCTTTTGCTCTTTTATATGCCCCTAAATCCGGAGAGGAAACAAGAAGGGACATACAAAAGAAAGCAAAGGAACTTAAGAAAAAAACTGTTAAAGCAGCTGAGGACTTATATGAAGAGATTGAGGAACTCTCTGAACTATTAAAAGATAAAATGAAAGATATTAAAGAGAAGGGACAGGAGCTCAGCGCGGACGCTAAAAAAGAAATATTAAACCAGATTGAAAAGCTTTCAAAAATTATTGATGAAAAGAAGAAAAGGCTTCTGGAGAAGTTTGATTGATAAAAAAGAAAGCTCTTCAGGAGTTAGACTATTTTAAAGTATTAGATTTAATAGAAGAGTTTTCAAATTCAGAGGCTACAGGTAAGGCTATCAAGCAGATTCATCCTGCTATAAGTATAGAAGAAGCTGAGAGAAGTCTTAAAGAATTTGAAGATATAAAAGATTACCTTGATAAAGGAGGAGAAATTTTTCTCTCCTCCTTTCCCGATATTTCTGATTTACTTCATAGAGCATCAAAGGAAGGTGTTTTTTTTGAAGCTTGGGAATTAACTAAATTTTTAAAAGTACTGAGAGTATTAGATAGACTCTCTCCATGCATTGAAAAGCTTTTAACCTTCCCTAATTTAACCATAAAAATTAAAGAGATATTAGGCAATTATCTCACTTTAGGACAACCGTACTTGCTCCTAAAACTTGAAAATACCGTAGATGAAGAAGGAAATATTCTTGATACAGCCTCTCCAATGCTTAAATATTTAAGAAAGCAGGTAAAAATCACCGAAGAAAGAATAAAAGAAAAGCTTGAAGAAATTATCAATCGCAAAGAGATAAATGTTTTTCTGCAGGACAGATTTATAACAAAAAGAAATGACCGATGGGTTATTCCAATTAGGATGGATTCAAAGGGGCAGGTTAAGGGGAAGGTTCAAGATGTATCCCGTTCTGGAGAAACAGCCTTTGTTGAGCCAGAGGAGATAGCTGCTCTTTCTAAAAAGCTTGAAGAGTTAAAGCTTGAAGAGAGAGTGGAGGAGATAAGAATTCTAAGAGAAATTTCCGATGAAATACATAATATTAGTAGCACCCTTGAGAGAGAATTTGCTCTTCTTATTTACATTGATAAACTTTATGCTATATATAATTTTTCCAACAAATTTAATGCACAAATACCAGCTTTAACTAAAGAAAAGCAGATAAGACTTATTGAAGCTAAACACCCTCTTTTGCTGCTTTCAAAAACTCAAGTTGAACCACTCAATTTAGAGCTCAAAGACAAAAAAGTCTTAGTTATTACAGGTCCCAATGCAGGAGGTAAAACAGTTACCATAAAAACTATAGGGCTTTTAACAGCTATGGCAATTTCAGGACTTCCCGTGCCAGCCAGTGCATCTTCAATTGTTCCCTTTGTTAGTTCTATTTATGTTGATCTTTATCATGAAGGTTCTATTGAAGAACATCTTTCAAGCTTTGCTTCCCATGTTATAACTCTTAGAGAGATAGTTGAAGAGGCAGAAAGCGAAAGCCTTATTCTTCTTGACGAGATCGGAACAAACACAGATCCAGAAGAAGGCTCTGCTCTTGCTTGTGCAATTATTGAAGAATTAAGAGATAAAGGAGGATTTACCTTTGTTACAACCCATCTAAGCAAAATAAAACTCTTCGCTGCCACAGAAGAAGGTATGGAAGTTGCTGCTATGCTTTTTGATGAAAGGACTATGACTCCTCTATATAGATTAAGCATCGGGAGTCTTACCACTTCTTATGCCCTTGAAGTAGCAAAAAAATATGGTTTTCCTGAAAAACTTATCAAAAGAGCCTATGAACTTAAAGGCACAGAAGATAGAAAACTATATGACCTTATGGATAGCCTTGAAAGAGCAAAGGAGCAGTACAGAGAAAAAATTGAAGATTTGGAAAAATTACAAAGAACTCTCTTAGTTGAGAAAGAAAGGCTTGAAAAGGAGTTCATAAGGATTGAAGAAAAGAAAAAGAAAACAATCGAAGAGGCAAAAACTGAAGCTTCAAGCCTAATTCAAAAAATCAAGAAAGAAATAAACATTCTATATGAAGAAGCTAAAAAAGCTGATAAACAGAAACTAAGGGAACTTTCCAGAAAAGCAACTGAAATTGCAAAAGTATTTCTACCTGAAGATAGAAAAACCGCAGAAGAAATTAGAGTAGGAGATTTAGTCAAAATTAAAACTCTCAATCTTTCAGGTAAAGTTCTAACAATAGAAGAGGGTAGAGCAAAAATTCAGACAGATACAGTACAAATAGAAGCAGGAATTGAGGAACTTGAAAAATCTATGAGTCAAGATGAAGCAAAGAGAGAGGAGATTTCTATTAGAAAAGTTTTTAATAAAAGAAACATAGAAGATGATGTCCTTAGAAAACTTGATATCCGAGGCATGAGAGTTGATGAAGCTCTTTCACTTTTAGAGAGCTTTCTGAATGGGCTTTCTCTGAATGAGATTTCAGTGGGTGTAATAATTCATGGTATAGGAAAAGGAATTTTGAGAGAAGCAGTTAGAGAATACCTCCGAAACCATCCAGCTGTAAAAACTTTTCAAAAGGGCAAACCAGAAGAAGGCGGAGATGCAGTTACAGTGGTGGAGATAAAATGAAAATAATTGGAGTAATAGGTGCAACTAATGCCTCAGAAGAACTTTTACATTTAGCAGAAAAAGTAGGAAGATTGCTTGCTAAGGAGGGAGCAATATTAATTACAGGCGGGCTTGGTGGAGTAATGGAGGCAGCATCTAAGGGTGCCTCTCTTGAAGGCGGCATTACTGTTGGAATACTTCCATCAATGAGAAAGGAAGATGCAAATCCATACATAAAAATTCCCATTCCAACCGGGATGGGAGAAATGAGAAATGCACTGATAGTAAGAGCCTCCGATGCATTAATCGCCATAGGCGGAGAGTATGGTACATTAAGTGAAATAGCTTTTGCTTTGAAGAGTGGCAAAAAAGTTATAGGACTTAATACTTGGAAGATTAAAGGATTATTAGAGGTTACATCTGCAGAGGAAGCTGTCAGTAAGATTTTGCAAAGGATATAAAATTTTCATTGATTTTTTTAGCTCCTTTCTTCAAAATAAAGCCATGTTTTTGAACTTTTTCTGAGGTTAATATTACTTATGAATGAAGAACAAGAACTTATTAAAAGAATTTCCCAAGGAGATGAAGAGGCATTAAAGATGGTTTATCAGAATACCTCAAGAAATGTTTATCAATATATTTTCAGGCTTTGCAACAATAAAGAGACAGCAGAGGATTTAATGATTGAGACCTATACTCAGGTCTGGCTTTCTGCAAAGAGATTTAAAGGTGATTCCAGAGTTTTGACATGGATATTCGGGATTGCAAGAAACTTGACAATGAATGAAATAAAAAAAAGAGACTACTGGCATGGTGATTTGACTGACATGGAAAATTGCGGTCCAGAGCAGTTTGGGTTTACCCATGAAAGAGAAACAGAGGATTTAGTTAATATTGCTATTAGACAACTTTCCGTTAAACACAGAGAAATATTAGACTTAATATTTATGCATGAGATGTCCTATGAGGAAGTGGCAAAGATACTTAATATACCTATAAATACAGTAAAAACAAGAATCTTTTATGCTAAAGAGAAACTAAAAGAAATTTTTGAGAATATGGGGGTAAACAAAGATGCTTTCTTCTAAAAAATTAGAAGAAATTAAATCAATGCTGCCTTTATATTCAAAGAAACTCCTTTCAAAAAAAGACCAAGATACAATAGAGGCTGTTCTTAAGCAAGATCAGGAAATGCAAAAAGAACTTAATTTTTGGATGATGATTAATAAAGGATATGAAAAATTAAAAAATGAGATGCCAGAACCTCCAAAGAACATTTATTCAAAAATAGTTGCCAATATAGAAAACATAGAAAAGGAAAATAAACAAAAATTCATCTTTCCTAATATATTTAAGTTGAATCCCAAAATTTCATTTGCTCTTATTATGGCAGAATTTCTTCTTATAATTGGTTTTATATTTTATATTTTTAATTTAAAATACGAATACAGAACACTTTCTGTAAACGAGATAAAAGCTGATACATCTTATAAGATAAATGTGGTATTCAAAGAAGACATAAGAGAAAAAGAGATAAGAGAGCTTTTAACTAAAATAAATGCAAGAATAATAGATGGTCCATCCAAATCCGGGCTTTATGTATTAGGGATTAAAGATGAAAAAAATAAGGATTACGCACTGGATTTTTTAAGAAAAAGTGATGTGGTTTTTCTTGCAGAACCTGTTAATTGATTTATTAAAAATTATCTCGGTTTCATTATAACATAAGGCTTTACAGGGACAGAGACCTGAAAAGAAATTATACAGATGGAGTTTAAAATGCGAATAGTATGTTTGTTCTCTCTATCAATTCTTCTTTTTATTTTTTATGCAGACTTTGCCCAAACTTATTCAGATCTTGAGCAAAAATTAAGGAATATGGGGATTGAGGTGACTGATTCCTTAGATTTTAATCAATTAATGCAGAAATATAGAGAGATTGTTCCGAATATTATTGATGAAGCCAATATTAAAGCTGGCAAAATTACAGGGATTACAGGGATGTATATATCTTCCAGACCTGCTGACACACCTGAAAAGGAGATTGAGCGAAGAAGAGAGATAATTAATAGTCAATATCAATTAGCAAGACAAATGCTTGGCGGAATTCCAGAAGGAGAGGAAAATCCGCAAATTGTTGAAGCTATTCCAGTGGAAGGATATATTTTAGTTAGAGGAGGCGAAAAAGTCTTATGGTATAACAATCAGATAAAACGAGATATTTCATATACAATTAAAGAGACTTTTGAGGGAAATCTTCTTGTAATTCATACTTACAATATTCATACTGGAAAGTTTGAAAAAGAAAAAGAGTATGCGCTTGACACTCTCTCAACAAACATAAAAATAAATAACTTTATTGGAAAAACTTGCACTAAATGGAGCTCAGGTTCTCCAACTGTCTGTCTTAATTGGGCAAGTTATCTTCTATATCAAATTGGAGAAGCCGAAATTTATCCTAATTTTCACTCCGGGGTTGTATCTATCAATCAAATTGATAAGGGAAAAATTGAAATTCAGGCTGCTACTCCCGATATAAGCTTTCATGCTAAAGACGGACTAACCACAGAAACCACCCATATAGGATGCACAAGTGGTAGTTGGAAACTTACTAATGAAGAGTTTGAAAAGTTAATAAATTTTGGAGCAGTCACACTAAAAAAAGAAATAGGTAGCAAGTCTCAAGCTTTCTCAAGTTGCATACCAGGCTCAACAATGACTCTGTATCTTAAGATAAAAAAAGCAGAGCCTGAAAAATGCAGAGAACCTAAAAATGTAAAGATTGAAATACTAAAACCTTCTGATAAAGGCAGATATGAATTTACCGATGATGGAAACACAGGCAGACTTATTCTTGAACTTGAGGCAAAAACTTATCCTGCTAAATATGAGAATTCCATAGAATGGGAAATCCCGGAAATGGAAGGTTCACATAGAATTATCCAGCCTGCTACGGGTTCATTAACACTAAAAGGTCCTAAAGCAGAAGTGATGTATAAAGGCTTGCCTCCAGACATTGAATCCTTTGGTAGAAAAAAAGTTAAAGCTAAGGTTAATGTTGATGGTTGTATGATTGAAGATACAAAAGAAATAATGTTTTTTTATCCCCGTGATGCTAAAAACAACCCAGAGGGTAAATATCCCAACTGGTTTTATTACTGGAAGCAGACACCTGCCGCTATGCCTTTTGGACAAAATGTTAACATAGTTTTTGGGGGTACAGAATTTGACCTTTGTAAAGGCGAGCATGTAATGGCAATTTATAAGCCAGACTATCTCTTTAAGGCAATTCACATATGCAATCTTACAGAAAAGGTTGGTGGAGATTTTAAAGTTACAATTCCTCTTGTAAGTCGCAATGACTCGTCAACTCTTTCAGAGAAAAAACTGATTTCCTATACACATATTGATACCTTTGCAGTATTAGTAATTCATGAATTTACCCACTTTAATCATTACCATACTTGGTTGTCAGGCAAATCCCCACAACAGAGAAATGAAGAAGACAATGACGGAGATGGGATTCCTGATAGATTAGAACCAGACATGAAATTTGACCCAAAAAAATTCCAGACCTACTGGGGTGAAGATGAGGAATTTAAGAACATAAATGGTGATGAGGAGTTTCTCGCCTATGAATCAACATACAATTATCCAATAGGCAAGTTTGATGAATATGACTGGGGCAAACCAGGTAAAAACTGGAAGTAATTATCAGACTGCTATTCAAATAAATTTTTAACTTATCTATTAAATTTTCAAAAATTTTTGAACAAAATTTTCATTTAATTTTACTCTTTTTTAAAACACTTAGGAGGAAGTGATATGCAACAAAATTATGTATGTTTTTATGTTAAAAGTTTATTAACTCTTTTATTTTTGTTTATTGGTTCATTAGTTTTTGCTGAAAGTGGTCCCTTAACACACAAGCCTAAGGGAGATGCTCCACCATCAAAGGTGGACCAGATGAGAGAATTACTTCCAGACTTAATCGTATCAGAAATTTCTGAGGATAGCGCCGGAAATATAATAGTAAAAATAAAAAATATTGGGAAATCTGGAATTAAAGCATCAGAGTATGAAAGAAGTAGTAATCAGGCATTTATAGAGCTCACAATAGACGGCAAATCCACAAAAAACATGCTTGCAACTGTTGACCCTCAGAGAGCACTTACACATCCAAATAGAGAGGTTTATTGGAATACAGGACAAAAGGTATGGCAAGATCCTGCAGACCTTAAAACAGAGGTTATTGTAAGAATTGACCCATCCAATCAAATTAAAGAGAAAGACAAAAACAACAACGAGTTAAAGAAATTATTTTCTCGCTTTATCCCTGTAAAATCTGATTTGATTGTGAAGCGTATTTATAGATGCGGACCTAATATATCATTTTGTATGGAATTTGAGAATAAAGGTAATAAGGAATTTAGAGGGTCCTTCGTTTTCAATGTTGATATATTTCAATTTGGAGTGGATTTAGGAAGCATAGTTAAGGGACATAATATTATGCTTCATAATAGACAAGGCATTGTAGTAGCTCAGATATCTGGTGGAGGTTCTTATTCTTGCAGAAATGTAGTTATTCCTGCAAATACTACTTTTTTACCTACTGGTGTGCTATGTAGTTTTGAACGAATTTTCTCAATCACTCCAGATATTCCCGAGGAGGGCTTTGACGTTCAGATAAGATTATTAATTAATGAAGAAGGGAAACCCGAGAAACATTCCAGATTTAACTTTCATATTACAAAATAGATGGAACGTTTTCAAAAAGGAGGATTTTAAAATGAAATTTTTAAGAATTTTAACAACATTAGTGTTTCTTTTATTTACAATAGCTATATTTGCTTACGCACAGAGTGACAAAATTCAGAAACCTTCATTACAGGAATTTTCAACTCCTCAACAAACTACGCCTATTTCACCTAAAGTTACATCAGAAACCATTAAAGAACCTAAACCCGGAACTAGCAGTCCATATAGTCTAAATATAGTTAGCTTTTCTGCCTCATCAACTACCGTTAACTATGGAGATGAAGTGACACTTAGATGGACAATAAGAGGCAATAATCTATCAGGCTTGCAACTTGAAATAACTCCAGGTATTGGTGCAATTCCCCTTTCACGAACAGATTATAGAAATGAATCTTTTACAATAGAAGGCTCTAAAACAATAAAACCTTCCAAAACAGAAAAATATATTTTGAGGATTTCAGCACCCGATCCATTCAGATTAGATGTTGACAGAACAGGCCATGTTCATCAACGTACTTTAGAGGCATCAAAGGCATTAATTATAACTGTAAAAAAACCAAAAATAGAAAATGTTAAACCTTTAGTTGATCAGAAAACAATGAAGATAAAATTCCTTGCGAAAAATACAGGTGATGGAGATCTCACATCAAGTCCTATACAGGTTGAATATAATGTTATCAATAGCTTATCAGGACCTTCATTAGCTTCAGGCAGATTTACAACCACTAATTTAAACATCCGAGCAGGTGAACAGGTTCAGTTAGGGGAGATAACTTTACCAGACCGAGGAAAAGCTTTAAGTGAGGATTCTATCCTCATAGGTGTAGGTATCAATCCAATATACAGATTGCCTCTTGAGCGAGATTCCGATACCTATGAGCATAAATGGGATAGAAAACGTTTAACTATTAATAATGATCTTATATCAATTTTTGGAGGGTTAATCACAGGTTCTATAAGATTAAACAATTTTGACGGTTCTTCAGGTGCCACTTTGACCCATAATCCATATAAGGCAAATGATTCATATGTTGAGATAATGGGAAGAAGGGAGACTTTTTCCATTCCACGTTTTGATCATACTAAGGGGATATATGATTACAGAGGTTTTATAAACAATGTGAACGCTGCTTTTTCGGGAAGAGATTTATTCTATGTAGAAGATGGAAAGATTAAATTCAGAATAAGTTTTGAGACAAGCGGGACAGAGATTAGGGGTTATGAATATACTTGGGGAGTGTGGCATGATGCAACAGCTCCAGATTATAATTTTACAAAATTTGATATTACCGTATATTTCTTGCCAGGATTAAGGAACGGAAAAATTACATACACAGATGTTCAAGTTGTTCCTGATGTAAGAGGTACTTTTGTTGGTGCCTGGGATGCTTTTTTATCTGAAAGACTTGAAAGAGATATTGATGAAAAAATTAAAAATGAATTGATAAAAAGAATAAAATCAAAGCTTATGGAAGAATCAATCAGAACAAGAATAGAAAATAAAATTGAAGAATTAATAACCCATAATCGTCTTTTTAATATTTATAGAGTAGTTAATGTTATTGGAGAAGGTGGAAACATTGTGATTGAATATATTGAAAATTAATGTATAATATGGCAGGGAAAAGCAGATGAAAGCGAAAAATAAGAGTTTAGTAAAATTTGGATTATACATAGTATTTTCTTATAAAAAATCTACGGAGGGATAACTTGATACGGTTTATTATTGTCTCTATCGGTTTTTTTTCCATTTTTTATAATGCGCTCTCATTTGCGAAAACAGAAAAAGAATTATTGAATGTTCTATCCCCTACAGAAGGCTCTGAAATAATTTCCAAAAAGCCAGAGATTAAAGTAGAGTTTGCTGAAACAGTTAAACCGGAAACAATAGTGGTTCTTTTTGACGGAACAGATGTTACTCAATTAATTAAATTTACTGAAAAGGGTTTTGAATTCAAACCGTTTATGGTAGTTCAGCCAGGTTCTCACACTATTGCCATTACAGCACAGGACAAAGAAGGTAAACAAATAGAAAAGACCTTTTCCTTCAAGACCAGGCACTCAGACAATTTTGATGAAGCCTGGTCAAACAATAATGCAACAATAATATACCAGGGGATATTAAAAAAACCAGACTCGCTTGGGAATCTGCCTGATTCAAAGATTGAAGGAAATCTTAGCTCTGATACTAAATTAAAAAATCAAACATGGGAGTTCACTTTTAACACAAATCTTAGATATTTTGACCAAAGTGAACCACTTGCACCACCACAGAAGAAGGGTTATGACATAGTTAATTGGATTTTGACAGGTACATATACAAAAGATTCGTTTAAAGCAAAAACAAGCATTGGAGATATTCAAATAACAGAAACTCCCTACACTATTTCTGGACTTAGTCGTAAGGGAGGATTGTTCAATTTTGAATATGATATTTTTCAGTTAAATGCCTTTACAGTCAAAAGTGAAGCAGTCTATGGTTCAAGAGGCGGAACAGGTATAGAAACATCTAATAATGATCACATAATGGGTTTATCAGCGGGATTAAAACTCTTTGATAAAAAGATGGAAATTAAAACTGTATACATTACAGGCGGTGAACCTTCAACAGGTTTTGGTATTTCTGGTACAGGAGGTAATAAGCAGGGAGAAGTCTTGGGATTTCTTTTGATCTCTAATTTTTTTGAAAACAAATTAAATACAGATTTTGAGCTTGATTTTTCAAGATATGACCCTGATAGTTCTGATGAGTTTGGTAAAAGCAGTGATAAGGCTTACAGAGCCAAGTTTTATGGAACAATAGATAGATACAACTATGAAGCAATGTATGAGTACATTGGTAGAGATTATCAGGTAGTTGGTAATACTATACAGAAGGACAGAGAGGGTTTAAGCTTAAAAGGTGGAGCTAACTGGGACTGGCACTCTTTGAATCTTTCCTTATCAAGATACAATGATAACGTGAGAGGAGATGAACTTTTCCCCCGAATATATAATACCCAGTTTGTAGCAGACTATTCGTTCAATAAAATTCCAGAACTTCCAATGGGTTTGAATTATCAAAAATTTATCCAGAAAAGCACAAAGGAACCTGAAGCTACTACCAAAATAAATACAGAAACGGATACTCTTTCAGGCAGAATAAGTTATGTGAAGGACAAACTGAATATAGGATTTACAACAGCTTATTCAGTCATGAATGACAAAACAGAAGCTAATAATGATACGACTTCTGTAACTTATACATTTACGCCTGCCTATAATGATGTTAATTATTCTGTTAGCACGAGCTTTTCGCTTAATCAGTCTAAGGTCAAACTTACCGGTGTGAGAACAGATAGTTATGCTACAAATCTTGATTTAAAAACTAAATTCTTAAATCAAAAAGCAACTTTCGATGTAGCCGGAACTTATACAATAACAAAGGCAAATGATGGTTTAACTAATACGAGGAATTTAAATGGAACGGTTCAACTTGCCTATGACCTTGCTAAATTTGTAAGAGACTACCTAAAACCTGTAATAGCACTTAAGGCAACTTACTCAAAAATAACTGATAAAATTTCCTCATCAAATAACAGAGATGAATTTGTCCTTTATCTTGTTTTTACTTCAAACATTCCATTTTCATTTTAAGGAGGATAGATTATGAAGAAGTATAGTTTATTGATAATGCTCTGGTTAATATTTGGTTTAACTACTTTATCATATGCTCAGGTAACTGTTATAGCAAGCAAAACCAATATCCCAAGAGGGCAATCAAGTGTGGTAACTTTAAATTATCAGGTAACAAATCCTAATTATACTCCATGCTCTATGACCTCTAACTTTGGTACCTTTGAAATAGGAAATGTTGCTTTAGGAACAAACTCCACGCCTCTAACAATCAATATTCCATCTAATGTAAATTTTATGCAAGCCATAGAATCTTTAAATATTCCATTTAGAGTTATTGAAAAGGCAATAAAGATGGGCTTTAATAAGTTTCAATATGTAAGAACGTTTTCTTCCCAAACATGCTTTGGTGCTTATGTGCCATCTACTACAGTTACATTTTACATAACAACCGAAGCAGCAGCTGATTTTGATATCAAGCGAATTGAGCTATATTTTGAAAATCGCCGTGCAGAGATTACAGTACCAAAGAACTACAAAGGACTCAAAGCCTTTGCAGACATTAAATTTACAGGCTCAGGACTACTCAAAGGTTACTGGGAAGTAGATGGAAGAATTATAAGTTATGTTAATCAACATATAACTTATGGACGGGAAGTGACCCTTCAGACTCCTGCTATACCTCCCTTGCCTACTTTTGAAACAGGTACTCATATAGTTAGATTTGTTATCACAAGTCCCTCTGTTGACATTCCTATTCCTTCAGCCCTTTATTTTGTTACCGCCCAAGAAGTCAAGGAAATAGTAAGAATAAAGCTACTCCACCCTGAAGATAAATCAAAGCTTGATTTTAGCCCTCAGAAATTCACATGGGAAAAACTTGATGGGACGATGCTTTATCTAATTCAGTTTTTTGATAACAAAGATTCAAAACCCATATTTTCTGCCTATACAAGAGAAGGAGTTTATCATTTGCCGGAATCTATTTTTAAGAAAATATTCCAGCCTGGTAAAAATTATTACTGGAAAGTCATAGGCTTTGATGAAAGCCACAATACAGTGGGAGAAAGTAATGTATGGGAATTTTCATTTAATATGAGTGCTTTTATCCCGGGGCAGATAATCATTGCTCTTTCAAGGTCTGATTTTTCAGAAGGATTTATTGAAGAAATAAAACATAAATATGAGGTGGAAGTCCTTGATTTTTTTCCTTTAGAATCAGTTGGTTCATTTGTGATTCTTCTTAAAACTGATAGAAACATTTTTGAGAAAATTGACCAGCTTAAAGGTGAAAGCAAGATAATTCTTGCCCAGCCAAATTTTATATTTCAAACCTTTTCAGAACCCATGAGAAAGCTTCAGTACGCCTTTGACCTTATGAAAATTGATAAACTCCATAGGTTTTATAAAGGTAGAGGCATAAAAGTGGCAATTATTGACACAGGTGTTGATTTTGAACATAGGGATTTAAAGGACAGAGTTGTTTTTGCTAAAAACTTTGTAAAAAATGACTCCTATAAAAAAGAGATTCACGGAACAGCTGTGGCGGGTGTAATAGGAGCAAATATTAATAACCTCGGGATATGTGGCGTTGCACCTGAGGCAGAAATATATGCTTTAAGGGCTTGTAGCCAACTGGGAGAAAAAGCAGAAGGTAGATGCACCAGTTTAAGCATTGCTCAGGCCATGGATGAGGCTATAAAAAAAAATGTAAGAGTTATAAACATGAGCTTTGGCTCATCAAATTATGACAGGCTGTTGAGCAGAATGATAGATTCTGCAGCAAAGGCAGCTATTTTTGTAGTAGCACCTGTTTCAAAAATGGGCAACTCAATAACCTTTCCTGCCTCTCATTCAGAGGTAATCTCAGTTGGGGGGATTGACGAAAAGGGGAATCCCTATCCAGCTAAAGAAATAGCAGATAAAGCAAAAGTTTTAGCTCCAGCTGAAAATATATTTACTACTATTCCCCATGACAAACATAATTTTATGTCAGGTGTTTCTCTTTCTTCAGCTTATGTTAGTGGACTTTTAGCTTTGTATTGTGAAAAAGGAAATAGTAAAAAAATCCCAATCTTCAAAGGTAATCTTTGCAAGTGGGAAGAGGAATTATTTGGTATTTCCTTATGCGACTGAATAGAACTTGATTAAGGAAATTTTTTTGAACATTTAGTAGACAAAATTTTACTAAGTAATAACGTTATTAATTGAAAAGGGAGAAAATCCTTAAAGTCTCAAAAATAAAAAAGAGGAGGTGAAGATTGAACAGAAGGCTATTTATTCTTATCATTTTTTGTTTTTGCTTTGCTTTCAGTGCTCATGATAGCATCGGACAGCAGACGTTAAATGTTACACAACCAAAAGTTAACGAAAACATTCAAAAGCAACAACAGCAAACACCCCAGCCACAAAAGCCTAACGAAAACATTCCAAAACTGCAACAGCAACAGAGACCTCAGCCACCAAAGTTTAATGAAAACATCCCGAAACAACAACCGCCACCTACGGTAAAGAGCCGTGAATTCCGAAACATTGACTTTATCGCCATTCCTTACGTAAAAAGCAGAGAGTTTCTTAACATTGATTTTGAAGCAATCACGCTCACAAAGAGCAGGGAGTTCTCTAATATTGATTTTACTGCTACTCCCCTAACTAAGAGTAGAGAATTCACTAACATTAACTTTGAAGCAATTAAGGTTACAAAGAGCAGAGAATTTACCAACATTGATTTTATTGGTGTAAAAATTCTTGACTTACAGAAAAAATAAAAAATTGTAAAGAAAGCGTAAGAGGAGGAAAAATGAAAGTAAATTTTAAAAAGACTTTAGCAATTTTTGGAACAGCAACCTTTTTGGTATTTTCGGTAACTTTTGCATTAGCCCATGACCCTTCAACCACAAATTACCCCCAGTTTAGTCATGCTCATGTTAAAGGAAAAATAACCGCACCGGATGGCTCTGTTATTCGCCTTCCCGAAGGAGCAATGGTAAGAGCTATGTCAAGTGAAGCATTTCGTTTTATACCACAGGAATGTCATATGAATCAAAATCCTGTTACTTCTCCTATAAATCCAAATACAGGTGAATATGAATTGATATTTTATTTCAGAGTTGATTCTGAGAAATGCAGAGACGAATTTCAAAAAAGACCCTTAGATACATCAAAAATACAAATTATTAATGCTCCTGGATATGAATTTAAAAGAAAAACGAATTAGGAGGACAAAATGAGAAAGTTATTTGCTTGTATTAGTATTTTTAGTCTAATTTTACTTGCATTTTCTTTAACCTATGCTGAGACACCCATTCAACCAAAAGAACCTCTTAAATCTCCTGTTGACAAAGAGAAATTAGAAAGGATTAAACCTCCTCCACCTCCAAAAAAATGTCCTGATCCAGCAGTTCAGGGAATTGATTTTGCCATTGTATCAAAGACAAGTCAGTTTTCAGGAAAAGTAAAAATAACAGGCGTGGTAAAGAACATTGGCTTAGAGCCATACATTTCAGGACCAAATCAGCAGGCTGTTTATCTCTATGAAGTTCCAATGGGAGGAAAAGCTAACCTTGTAGCTACAAAAAAATTCCAGAACCTAAATCCTGGGCAGGAAGTAAAGGTTACTTATGAGCGTAACTGGAATGCTTCCTCACCTGCAGAAGGTGAATTCCCCCCTTCCTATAAAGTTGTTATAGCATATGACCCTGACATTACATTAGACAGTAATCCCAAAAACGATGACTGCAACATGAACAACAATCAAAAGGAAAGAAGCGGTACAGAGATAAACGCACTTTTTAGATAAAAAAGTTTCCCTGCAGGAAGCCTCAGGCTTTCTGCAGGAAAAAACATAATTTAGAAAAAGGAGGTTTAAAATGAGAATTTACAGCAAAATATTATTGGTAACATTTTTAGTTTTAGCAATTTTGAGTTTTGTCTATGCAGAGGAAAAGCTTACAATTAAGGCGATTAAGTGTTGTATAGCTGGCACTTATGAAGGAGTAACAAATGATTCACCAAACTGCCCTTACGGTCCTAAGCCTGGAAAATTTACAATGATAATCAAGCAGACAGATTGCAGTTCAGCGGTTTATGGAGAAGTTTTAGATAGTTCAACAGGAGCACCGAAGACAAAATTTGAAGGGACAGTAACACCCATACCAAGGAGTAATTGTTGTATGCTTACAGGAAAAGCTAAGGGAATGCCTGGAACTCCTGATGCTGAATGTATTCATGAAGTGAAGGCAAAAATTTGCAAGAACGCTACAGGGAAGTGGGAAGTGATAAATGGGACATACACAGCAATTGCAGGTAAATGTTGTAGTGGTACTTTTTCTATTAAGCAAAGATAAAAAATAGAAAGAAGGAAAAAATGAAGATTAAATATTTGATAAGTTTTTTATTGTTGTCTATATTTTTATACTCCCATGCTTTTTGCGAAAAAGCAAAAGAGGTCTCTCCAGCACCAGTTAAACCATCAGATTCAACACAGCAGAGGATAGGACCACCTCCGATGCCAGACCTTATCATTGTAGCAGATAAAATTGAACTTGTTGGCACACATTACATAAATTTTGCCAGTGCTTGCAGAGGCGAATGTATCATTGCAAGGATAAAATTTCGCATAGAAAACCGTGGTAATGCTGACGTAAGAGAGAGATTCAAGGTTTCAATCATGCAACAGCTTCCTTCACCTCCGGGAGGAGAACAGGAAGTTTTGACAGATGACCCATTTATAAATGGGTTGAGACGGTCTGGAGTGGGCGAGTTTTATGCAAACATTACATGGCCTATATATTTTCCTTTAAGCATGGCAGGGCAGAAAGTGAAAATAAGAGCAGTGGTGGACAGTCTAAATAATGTTAGAGAGAGCGATGAGACTTTAAATGTGAGCAGATGGCTTGAGATACAACTTCCAGAGAGAAAAAAGTAAAGTCAGAAAGGAGATGAATTAAAATGAAAAAATCAAAGATTTTATCAGTCCTATTTATTATAATTTTAATTATACTTTGGAATACAATGAGTTATGCTGAACAGAAATCAATTTCTATTCCAAAAGGAACGACTTTAGAAAAACTTGGCTCAGGTCATTTTAAATTTAAACTTCCTAATGGTCGTATCATAGAGATAAAGGAATTTAACCCTACAACTGGAATTATCGGATATGTTTCTATCATTGACCCAGAACCACCCGGTAAACCAATAGAGGGGAAGAAAGGTCAATTTATAGGTTTAGTAAGATCAAAACCCTTAAAGATAATCTCAGGTACAGAATATCTTCAGATTGATAATGAAATTATTTGGATAAAGAAAGCACAAAAAGTTCCAAAGTCAGATTACGTCATGATTGACGATGACATAGCCTGGTTGCCGTTGGAGCTCCGGTTTCAGACTGAAGAAAGAGAACTAAAGGGGCTTTCACCTCAGGCAGATCCACCTGGAATTTTAAGGAAATGAGAAAAAAGACAGAGAACATAGAAATTTAAATACTTAAAAATTTTATCCAAATTTTCTGCTAATTTGAGGATAGTAAGGAGGGCAAAATGAGAAATAAAATCTGTATCATGAGTGTATTAGTTTTTATTTTAACAGCTATTACTTTTTCTCTATCTTTTGCAGAGGGAAGGGTTATTGGTAGGAGTGTACATTTTACACCTTATCCTGTAAAAGTTGGAGAGACTACGAGAATTACGGTAAGGTTTACTGTAACAGGCGCTCCAGTTAATTTGACAGCGACTGTAGAACAAACAATACCCCGATATGAAGGACCTCCACCTCCTACTATAATTTTAGGAACCTTTAATCCCGGAGAGCATGGAGTTGATATATTTAGATATACTGTTCCAGCTTCACCTCCAGAAAAGATATGCTTCAATATAAAGATGACGGGCGGAGAATTTCGGAATGTATGCTTAAAACGCGGAAAAGGATCGACTGGATGGTATATGACAGTTGATAGTTTTGGGCAGTGGATAGAAGCTATTCCTACTCCTGTGCAAGCACCAGTTCCTACTACAGAAAAACCAGACTTAAGAATTGTAGGCAATTTAGCAATTGATAGAGTTTTATCAATTCAGAATATTGGAAGAGCACCTACTCCTTCAGGAATTGATATAGATGTAGTCAGAGAATGTTTCGTGGAAGGAAGATGGGTTCCTTCACCTGAGTGGTTATCAATGGGGCTGGGCAAAAGGACCTTGCTTGCTGGAGAGTCTACTGATTTAAGGTTAGGGACTTTAATGGGACAATGTCCTGCAGGCACTACAAAAGTGCGTGTTATTGTTGATCCCCGAAACAAGATTGATGAAATGGATGAGAACAATAACATGTTAGAGGCTAATGTAATGGCTAATTTGAAGATAGTTCATTTTTCTACTTTTTATCCTATAGTAGGTATTGGAGGTACGCCAGGGTTCAGAGTGAGTTTTGAAATAAAAAACACAGGCATTGGAGATGCTGGTTCTTTTATATGGGAGATAAGCGTTTTTAGGGATGGACAATGGAGGAGTTTTATTGGAGAGAGAATCACGAAGTTAAATTCTGGGGAAAATATAGAAATAACGAGAAATGTTGGAGAGAGTATAAGGGAAGGAGAGAGAATTCGATTAAGAGTTGATGTATTGAATGAAATTCCTGAAATTCAAGAGGATGATAATATTAGAGAGATTATTGTTAGGGGTAGGGGATAACTTCTTTATATTAATAAAAATTTTAAAACAGAATTTTAGCCTATTGTTATTAAAACGTTGAAGATGAACGCATGGAAGCCATGAAATTAAACATGGGCAAGGAACATTCATCTGCAAAAGTAAAAAGCTTAAGGGAATATAATGCTATTTGTGATAAAGCTAGATACTAATTCTTAATGAGTCAGAGATGAATTACATTCCTTTATGAAGGTATGAATCTCAATAAGCGATTTAATTAGGTTTTTGAAATTCCTAAGAGGTATCATATTAGGTCCATCGCAGAGGGCTTTTTCAGGCTCTGGATGGACCTCAAAAAACAATCCATCTACACCGCAGGCAACTGCTGCTCTGCTTAGGTAAGGGACAAATTCTCTCTGCCCTGATGAGCATGTCCCAGCACCTCCTGGAAGTTGAACAGAATGAGTTGCATCAAAAACTACAGGCACTCCCATTGAACGTATGATAGGAAAACTTCGGAAATCAACAACAAGATTATTATATCCAAAACTTGTTCCTCTCTCTGTAATCATTAGCTTTTCATTACCTGTTGATTTAAATTTTTCAACTATATTCTGCACATCCCATGGTGCAAGAAATTGACCCTTCTTTACATTCACAGGTTTTCCTGTTTTTCCTGCCTCAACAATCATGTCTGTTTGTCGGCAGAGAAATGCAGGAATTTGTATTACATCAAGAATGTCCTGAGCGATTTTAATCTCCTCTACTGAATGGACATCACTTAAAATAGGAATATTAAATTTTTCTCTTACTTTTTGTAGTATCTCAAGTCCTTTGTGTATGCCTGGTCCTCTGTAAGATTTAATAGAGGAACGATTTGCTTTATCGTAGGAGGATTTAAAGATAATTGGTAGATTAAGACTTTCTGAGATTTCCTTAAGAGTCTCAGCTGTTTTAAATACTACATCTTCAGTTTCAATTACACAGGGGCCAGCTATGAGAAATAGCTGACCCCTTTTTATTTCAATATCACCAAATTTAAACACTACTTTTTCTGTTGAAGCTCAAATGCTTTCTTTGCTGCCTCAGCTGCTTTTTTAGCTTCTTCAGCTGCTTTTCTTGCTTCCTCTGCGGCACGTTTAGCTTCTTCTGCATCTTTGTCTTTTGCTTTTTCCTCTACTTTAACCTTCTTAAAAGTTGGTGTTACAGTAGTAAGTTTATAATTTTTAGGGTCATCTGAGGCTGTTGCCCAATCACTAAGAATTACAATTTTGCCTGAATTTCTATCAGCTATCCATATTTTATCATTAGCCCAAACCATTCCAGTAGGCATAGAAAGAGAGCTTAAATGTTGGGCAAAATGTTTAGGAATCAGGACATTCTCTACAACTTTTCCACTATTAGTATCAAGTTTTACTATTTTTACAT
>DYFF01000006.1 GCA_020725335.1 Thermodesulfovibrio sp.
AGTTTGAATATCAGAATACTTTGCCCGCTATCTTTTCCAGGTTTACCTGTCTTTATTTCTACATAGCTTCTGGTAAAATTCAAAGCCACCTGAATAAACTCACCTTTTGAGTCAATTGTGATGTTATTAATGCTATATCTAATGTCAATGTTATAGAAGTTGCTAAAGTCTTTTCTTACACTCCACTCAAGGTCTGTCCTTTCTCCTGTATAGTCCTCAGCCACATAATTCATAAAAGAGTTAATATTTCTGCTTTTATAAGCCTCTATCATATCGTCAATAGTCTGTCTTATTTCTCTTTGAATCTGAAAAATAGACACGTCAAGATTTGAAGATTGTTCAATTTTTTTAGGTTTCTCTCCCATTGAGAATGATAAACACGGAAATAGAGACATAAATATTGAAATCACAAAAATCAATCCTTTAATTAACATCATTAGCCTCCTTACGTTATGAATTTATACTGTTTATATTTTTTTATAATTATTCTATCCTCTTGTTCCAATAACACAGTTGGTGCATTTAGGTTTATTTCTCTGGTCAAGGCTGTCAATAACCTTGTCAACAGCATCTTTCACTTTGTCTGTCAATGTCTTATCGTCTTTTTGTTCACCAGAGGAGGATTTATTTGAATTAGCGGTTAAAAATAAAACAATGAAACTGATCTATCCTCCTTTTGTATTTTTTTTCAATTTTTGGCGTTGACATTAGAATATAATGATTACCCCTGCCTATATTGGAATCTCTTAAACCGTCAAATCCAGTTCCTGCACTACTTCTTGCACTCTCGGCAGGACTGTTTAAATTTTGATATTTAATTTCTCCCTGTGATTGCTGATCTGCTCAGTGACTGCTACTTTAGATTCTATATGCACTGTCATAGTGTTTGGCTTCCTACTTTTTGTTTTTTTGTTAAGTGTGTGCAAGTGTATATCCTTAGGGAAGAAACCCGGATAATTTAACTATCTCTTCTAATAGAGTCTTCTCTTGTGGTTATCCTCAGGAATAAAAACTTCTATACCCATGTTTATTATTACACTGGATACTATTTGCTAACCTGAAAGAGACAAATTGTTGACTTTTCCTTATAAAATATTGTAATTTAAGAAAGTTTTGATTATTCTCATGGGCAGGTAGCTCAGTCGGTAGAGCAGGGGCCTGAAAAGCCCCGTGTCGGCGGTTCAATTCCGTCCCTGCCCATTTTTATTAAAAGTTTATTTTTGGACATTAAAAATTTATCAAAATATCGATATACAATAGTATAAAACATTATCTGTTCTTTGAAGTTTGACAAAATTTATATTATAATTTTAAATTATAAAACATCGGGCCGCTAGCTCAGCAGGCAGAGCACCGCCCTTTTAAGGCGGGTGTCGTTGGTTCGAATCCAACGCGGCTCATATAATATTGTCCCCATCGTCTAGCCCGGCCTAGGACATCGCCCTTTCAAGGCGGTAACAGGGGTTCGAATCCCCTTGGGGACGTAAAAAGAAAAAGCCGTGACGACTGTCACGGCTTTTTCTTTTTTATTTTTAGGAAATGCAATGCAATTTTCAAGAAATTGATATGTGGTATAATTTTTTATGGATCCAATTAGTCACACTCTATCAGGTTTAGTTTTCAGTAAGACTATAACTAAAAATAAAGTTTTAATTATTATTTTTTTAGTTTTCTCGCTACTTCCTGATATCGATTTTGTATTGAGAATTCATAGTGCAGAGTTGTTTCTGTATTATCATCGAGGTATAACACATGGAATACTTGCATTGTTCCTTTTACCCTTAATCCCTGCCTTTATTTTCAGAAGTAAATTTGGATTTTTAAAAACCTACTGTTTTGCTTTTTTAGGTTACGGATTGCATGTTCTCTTGGATTTTACCAACCAATACGGAATAAAAATTCTCTCTCCTTTGGATTGGAACTCCTATGATTTGTCATTAACTTTTATAGTAGACCCTTACGTTATTTTTCCTCTGTTAATTGCTCTTATTTTATCTATTAAATTTAAAAAACAAGCCAAATTTTTTTATATTTTTTCTATGATTTTCATAGCAATTTATATAGGACTAAAGGCTTACTTTAAATTTGAGGCAAGAGAATTTTTAAAACAAAAAATTGAAGCACATCAATATAGAGTATATCCTTTACCGAATGATTTTTTAAGATGGTGGTTTGTGGCAAGATTTTCTGATGAATACATAACAGGTTGTGTAGATTTATTGGGACAACGCATTTATACAGACAGTAAATACAGAATAAAAAATGATGAAGTAATTTTAAAATCTAAGGAATCTGAGTCAGTAAAGGCTCTTGTTAATTTTGCAAAACATCCTGCAACAGAAATAAAGCGAGAGGGAGATACAATATTAGTCATATGGCGTGAACTCTCCTATGGATTCCTTCCTAATGATAGATTTACTGCAAAAGTTTGGCTTAAAGAAACTTCTCAGGGTTATAAAATCATAAATTCAAAACTTAAAATATGAAAGTTTGCGAAATTTTTCCAAGTATTCAGGGAGAAAGTTCCCTTGCTGGTATTCCAATGCTATTTGTCAGACTAACAGGTTGTAATCTAAGATGTGTTTACTGTGACACCACTTATGCTTATACAAATGGAAGCGAATACTCAGTGCAGGAAGTTTTAGATAAAATTAAAGCATATAAATTTAAATATATTGAACTTACAGGAGGAGAACCTTTACTACAGGAGGAAGTTTATGAACTTATGGATGCCCTTGTTAAAGATTTTTATGTTATCCTTGAGACTAATGGTTCAATATCAGTAGAAAAGGTCAATCCTTCTGTAAAAATAATACTTGATATTAAAACTCCTGGCAGCGGAATGAGTGATAAAAATTACTTTGAAAATTTAAAATTTATCAAAGAAAAGGACGAAATTAAATTTGTGATCACTGATCGCAAAGACTATGAATGGTCAAAAGAATTAATAAAAAATCATCCTATAAAAACAAAAGAAATTTTATTTTCACCAGCTTTCGGATTACTTAATCCAAAGAAACTTGCAGAATGGATTATTGAGGATGGTCTTAATGTAAGACTTAATATTCAAATTCATAAATATATCTCAATAAAATAATTATTTTAAGGCTTGTAATATTTTTTCTTCTTTGGAAGATATTCCTGCTCTACATATCCACCATAGTCATGGGGATATTTATAACCTTTGCCATGACCAAGTTTTCTTGCTCCAGGATAATGGGAATCTTTTAAGTGGTCAGGAACAGAGAGAGTTCTTTCCCTTTCAATATCTTTTAAAGCTTCCTCAATTGCCATATAGCAGGCATTACTTTTTGGTGCAGTTGCCACATAAATGGCTGCTTGTGCAAGGATTATTCTTGCCTCTGGCATTCCAACAAATTCTACTGCCTGCGCAGCTGAATTAGCAACTACCAATGCCATTGGGTCTGCATTACCCACATCCTCACTTGCAGCAATAACAATCCTACGAGCTATAAACCGAGGGTCTTCACCAGCGTAAATCATTTTTGCAAGCCAGTAGACAGTAGCATCAGGGTCACTGCCACGCATGCTTTTTATAAAGGCAGATGCTGTATCATAGTGTTGATCCCCAGTTTTATCATATACAATATGTTTTTTCTGAATGCTTTCCTCAGCGATATTGACATCTATAATAATATAGCCATTTTGATCTGGTGGAGTTGTTAAAGCCGCTATTTCAAGGGCAGATAAAGCTTTTCTCGCATCACCATCTGAGGATTTAGCTAAGTGCTTTAATGCTTCTTCAGTGATTCTAATATTTAAATTTCCTAAGCCACGTTCTTTGTCCATAAGAGCGTTCTTCAGAATTTTAATAATTTCTTCCTCTGATAGAGGTTTTAGTTCAAAAACATGACTTCTTGAAAGAAGAGCGCTATTCAGATAAAAAAAAGGATTTTCAGTAGTAGCACCTATAAGTATAATGTTTCCCTCTTCAATATCTGGTAAAAGAGCATCTTGAGAAGTTCTACTTAATCTGTGTATCTCATCTATGAATAAGATAGTTTTATCTCCTTTTTTTATTCTTTGCCTGGCATTTGCTAAATGTCTTCTTATTTCCTCTATATTTAAAGTTGATGCGTTAAGCCATTGAAAGGATGCCTTTGTTTTATTGGCAATTATTCTTGCAAGGGCGGTTTTACCAATACCTGGAGGTCCGTATAGTATAAGAGAGGTTATTTTATCTGAATCAACTGCTCTTTTAAGTAATTTACCTTTTCCTAAAATATGAGTTTGTCCAACATATTCATTTATATCTCTTGGGAACATTCTGGCTGCAAGAGGTTGACTTTGCCATATGACTTTATCCTCATCAAATAAACTATTCATCTTACATTACCTAACATTTTTATAAATTCTTTAAGGAGTTCCTTATCGTAATCTTTTTTTTCTCTTGTTATTATAGACAGAGCAAAAAATGGAGTTAAAGCTGATTTATAAGGTCTTCTTGTTGTAAGGGCATCATAGCAATCAGCAATAGCAGTAATTCTACCAAAGATACCGATTTCGTCATCTTTTATTCCATAAGGATATCCCTCTCCAGTAAGTTTCTCGTGATGTTGAAGTATAGCAGTAAAGGATTCTTTTGGAACATTTTTATTGTCCTTTATAAGCTCGTAACCCATAAGTACATGTTGCTTTATTGTTTGATATTCTGTATCTGTAAGTCTTCCCTGTTTATTAAGAATTTCATGAGGGATTTTTGTTTTACCAAAATCATGTAAAATGGCACCTATCCCAAGTTTTTGAATTTGGTCTATATCCATCTTTATGTGTATACCTAAACCTATGGCAAGAATTCCTACATTAATACTGTGGGTATATGTATAGTAATCATAGCCCTTAATTGTAAGTAAACTATATATAGACTCTGGTTCTTCTATTATTTTGTTAATAATATTATCAACCAAACTACCTACTTTTTTAATTTTTTCACCGCTACGAGGGTCTTTTAATAATTCTTTCATTAAAACTTTTGAGTTTTCTTTGAATATTAAATTCTTAAGAATTTTTTCATCTTCTTTAGATAGTATTAAGTTTTTTAGAATTTCTGGAAGGCTTTTAATATATTCTTCATAAAGTGGTATGTCTTTATCTTCAATTACAAAATCTCCCTCTAATTCTAAAATATTTTGTTCTGTGATTACTGGCTTATTGATTGATGCATCAACTACTTTGTTTAATTCAAAACCCTTCAAATTATATATAGAAAAATTAACTTTTGTTTCAGGAATAAGCAGCTTTTTATCAATTTGATAGTGTTTTTCTTTAAAAAAGGAATAATTATTGAATGCAATTTTAATATCTTGGGCTTTCGGTTTTGGTTTTTTTTGAGTAAGATATAACTCTAAATTTTTTATTTCTTCCCTATTGATATAAACATTATCAAATCCTTTTTCTCGGAGGATCTCAAGAAATACTTTATTTAAAACATTCCCTTTATTAAAAATTTTTTTTGTAACGTTGTTCTCCTTTACATAAACATTGAAAGGGAGAGCAACTCCAGTTTGAAGTCTTTCTGTTGGTACTTTAACTAATCCTTCTTGTGGGGGAATTTCGGTGATAAGACACTTAAAGTTGATAGCCATGAAATAATTATCTCAAAAATTATGGTTTAATGTAAAATACTAAAAAATGGAAAATATTATCTATCCAGAGAATTTAAATAGTTCCGATATAATTTCATTTTTCACAGATAAAACTTTTGATATTAAAAAATTTTTAGAGAAATACGAAGTCTATATGCCAATTCAAAAGCATACAGATAAAGTTTTGCTTCTTTGGGAGGATAAAAATCCAAAGATTGCCGATGCAGTGATAACAAGTAAAAAAGGCATATTCATTGGAGTAAAAGTTGCAGATTGTTTACCTATCCTATTATACGATTCTACAAAAAAAGTAATAGCTGCTGTACATGCAGGATGGAGAAGCACAGCAAAGGGTATTTTAAAAAATACTTTAGCGAAAATGTATGAAATATTTAATTGCCAGTCAAAAGATATTTTTATTGCAATGGGTCCGAGCATAAGAGGCTGTTGTTATGAAGTCGGGCAAGAAGTTATTGATGCACTAAAGGCTCAAACATCATCCGATGAATATATTTTATTTTTAAACGGTAAGAAACATATTGACCTTGCAATCGCTAACAAGATACAGGCATTGTCAATGGGAATAAATATCAAAAATATATGGATTTCTAAAGATTGTACATATTGTAATCATGAACGTTATTCATCGTATAGGTTTCATGGCAAAGGAACTGGCAGACAATATGGAATAATAGGGATGTTAGAGTTATAATATAAAAACGGGGTGTAGCGCAGTTTGGTAGCGCACACGGTTCGGGACCGTGGTGTCGGAGGTTCAAATCCTCTCACCCCGATAAAAGCAAAGGGAGAAAATTGATGTCAAGAAACTCTTATTATTTCTGGTTTGGCTTTTACTTTAAATAATCTGCCTCTGGCAGTTTAGTCTGTTTTAGGATATATAGGCAGGCAAGTCAGGGGCAGATATAGTCCCTGATTTGCCTGCTTTTTTTATTTAAAAAATCAATAAAGGAGGGTAAAGATGGTAATTGTAATGAAGCCAGAAGCAACAGAAGAACAGCTTAAGGAGGTTATATCCAAAATTGAGGAGCTTGGATATAAACCTCATGTAATTTATGGTGCTACAAGGAATGTAATTGGTGCAGTAGGTGATGAAAGGGGTAAATTTATCCTTCAGAGCCTTGAAGTTATGGATGGAGTTGAGGCTGTTATTCCTATATTGAAGCCATATAAATTGGCATCTAAAGAAGTAAAGAAAGACAAAACAATTATTGATGTAAAAGGAGTCTCTATTGGTGGAAATGAGGTAATAGTTATAGCTGGTCCTTGTGCAGTAGAGGATGAGGAACAAATTATTAAAACAGCGACTACTGTTAAATCTTATGGAGCACACATTTTAAGAGGTGGTGCCTATAAGCCAAGAACCTCTCCCTATTCTTTTCAGGGACTTGGAGAAGAAGGATTAAAAATGCTTAAAAAAGCAAGCGAATTTGCAAATATGCCTGTGGTCACAGAGGTTATAAATCCTGAACATGTTGATCTTGTATGTGAATATGTTGATATTCTTCAGATAGGAACACGTAATTCACAGAATTTTGAACTTTTAAAAAGAGTTGGTCAGGCTTCTAAACCTGTTATTCTTAAAAGAGGAATGTCAATGACTATTAAAGAATGGCTAATGAGCGCCGAATATATACTTAGTGAGGGTAATATGAACGTAATTCTATGTGAAAGAGGCATTAGAACATTTGAGGCTGCTACAAGAAACACACTTGATTTAGCAGCTGTAGCAGTGTTAAAAGAGGAAACTCATTTGCCGGTAATTGTTGATCCTTCTCATGCGACTGGTTATGCTAAATATGTTGGACCAATGTCCTGTGCCGCTGTTGCAGCCGGTGCAGATGGTATAATGATAGAAGTACATCCTCAGCCTGAAAAAGCTTTTTCTGACGGGCCACAGTCTCTTAATTTTAAATCTTTTGCTGAAATAATAACAAAAATACGTCAGTTTGCTCAGGTTGCAGGAAGAACTTAACCATATTTGATTTTCATAAATATTATAGAAAAAATGAGAATTAAGGAGAAGGAATTGGCTAATATTATGGGAATTTCATTTATGAGTAAACCATATAAAAACCATAATGCAATTCCAAAAGCAAGAAATATAAACATCAAAAGTGATACGTCTTTTGCAGACTTAGTTTTATATATTTTAAGAGCCTGTGGAATCATGGCAGAGGTTGTTATTATTCCTGCTATAATCCCAATAACATCAGAGAAATTTTTAAATAAATCCATTGCAATGTTCATAACTAATATTTTATTATTAAATAAATTTTATACAAAATGAATCAAGTTGATAAAATAAGAATTGAAATTCAGATGCTGAAAAAGCTACCTACACTCTCTCATTCAGCAGAGAAAATTTTACGTTTAACTAATAGTGAACTTACACATCTTGATGAATTAATAAATATTATAGAGAACGATCTTCCAATTTTATCAAAAGTTCTTAGCATTGCCAATATAATGTGTCTTGGATATTCTGGACCGATAACAAATCTAAAAGATGCGCTCTTCAAAATAGGTTTTAATAATCTTAAAAATGTTGCTTTGAGCGTATCTATATTTAGCCTTTTTAAAGTTTCAGGACACAAGGAAAAAACATATAAAAAACTTTTTAAACATTCTATTGCTACAGGAATAATAAGCAAATATATATCTGAGGAATTTCTTGATATTCAAGATGAATCTGCCTTTACTGCGGGTATATTACATGATTTAGGATTGTTTGCCATTCATCACTTGTATTATGATGCCTATTTAAAGATTGAAAATTTAGTTTTAAGTGGTAAAAATGTTTCAGAAGCAGAAAATGAAGTAACAGATTTAGATCATTCCATCATTGGCAAATGGCTTTCAGAGTGGTGGGGCTTACCAGAGGAAATTGGAGAAGTCATTTTATATCACCACGAAGACCCTGGGAAATTAGACAATAAATACAGAAGAAATATTGCTTTAATTCATTTAGCAAATTATGTTGCAGAGAAAATAGGATATTCAATATACAATGGTATAAAAGAGTCAGTTTTCTACGAACCAGGAGTCTATAGTTTATTAACATTGCCAGAGATAGGAGATTTAATCAATCATATAAAATCGGAATTACCTTTAGAGGAGATAAATATTTTATGAGAGAATTTCTAAATCAATTAGCTAAACTCTTAAACATTCCAAATTTTGAGAAATTAGACGAAGAGGTTCTAAAAAATTTAATTTTTGAAAGCATTAGTAGAGGCTTAAAATTAGAAAAAAGTTTGTTCAACTTGTTTGAAGAAACTTCTTGTAGCTCTGAATTTAGTATTAGAGTAACAGCTTTGATTAATTTATTGATTAAAAGAATATATGAAGAAAAGGATAAAAATTTAAAAGATTTCATAAAATTTTCATTAGAAGAATTTGCTCGATTATTGCCTATTGAGAATATATCCTATATGGAAAAGCATCCAAAATGGAATTATCTTTTACTTAAAGTAGCTTCTGGTAAGATAAAATATAAAGATTTTAAAGTAAAAAAGTTCCCTATAGAAAATTCTATATCGGGCCAGGCATACAAAAGTGGTAAATATATTTATGTACCTAATGCACACTTAGATAATAGGTTTAATAAAAATTTATCTGATTTACCAATAAAAACCTTGCTTTCAGTGCCATTAAAAGATAGAGATAGAATTATAGGGGTTTTGAATTTTTCTCATGCTGTGGAAGAAGCTTTTAATGATGTTTCTATTTATTTATTGGTTTCTCTTGCAAATCTTTTCTCTTCAATTATTGCCTTATTTAATTTTTACGGAGAAAAATCAAACTTTAATGCAAAACTTTTAAAAGAAGTAGAAAAACAGACTTTAGAAATTCAGAAGATTAACCTTAGACTTTATAAAACATCTATAACAGATGCTTTAACAGGTCTTTACAATAGAAGATTTTTCTTTCAGAGACTGGAAGAAGAGTTTTCTCGATTTCTTAGATATGGTAGTGGCTTTTGTCTTGTTCTTTTTGATTTGGATAGATTGAAATATATAAATGATAAATACGGTCACTTAGAAGGAGATAGATGTATAAAATTATTTGCTAAATGTCTAAAAAATAGAAGTCGTAAAGAAGACGTTTTAGCACGAATTGGAGGAGATGAATTTGCTGGCATACTTGTAGGTTCGACGGTAGAAGGTGGAATAACTTTTAGTCAAAGGATTAGAGAGGATTTAACTAAGCAATATAAAAAAGAAAGTCTAACTGTCAGTGCAGGGGTTGGATGTCTTAGTAAAGGTTTAAACTTTAAATTTTATAAAAACTATAAGGAATTTTTTAAATATGTAGATAAAGCCCTCCTAAAAGCTAAAAAAACAAGAGACGAAGTTAAAACCATTGAAAATGATTAACCATATATGATAAATTGAAAACTTAAGTGGAAAAGGTCTTTGACCTTTCTATATCACACGCTCATAAATTTCTCCAATGGTCCCGAAAGGGTTAAGGAGAAAGAGCGGAGGAAAAACCAACTGAGGAGGAATTAATGGCAGTAGTAAGCATGAAGGAACTTCTTGAAGCAGGAGCCCATTTCGGGCATCAGGTCAAACGTTGGAATCCCAAAATGAAAAAGTATATTTTTGCAGAACGTAACGGGATTCATATAATTGACCTACAAAAGACAGTAAAAGGCATTGAAGAAGCTTACGAATTTATTAAGGAAGTAGCTTCACGTGGAGAGGGTATTCTTTTTGTAGGAACAAAAAAACAAGCCCAAGAAGCAATAGCAGAAGAAGCAAAAAGGGCAGGTGTATACTATATTAATCACCGTTGGCTTGGTGGTATGCTTACGAACTTTTCAACAGTTAGAAAAAGCGTTGAAAAATGGCAGAGAATTGAACAGATGAAAGAGGATGGAACACTTTATTTACATACAAAAAAGGAAATTGCTAAGTTAGAAAAGGAAAGGCAGAGATTGGAAGCTAATTTAATTGGTATTAAAGACATGATGGAACTTCCTAAGGCTATTTTTATAATTGACATAAAAAAGGAAAAAATAGCTGTGGCAGAAGCAATTAAGCTAAATATTCCTATTGTGGCAATCGTTGATACAAATTGCGACCCTGATGTAGTTGATTATGTTATTCCAGGAAACGATGATGCTATAAGAGCGATAAAACTTATAACCTCAAAAATCGCAGATGGTGTCCTCGAAGGTAAAGAAATATTTATCAAAAAAATTGAAGAGGAAGCCGAAAAAGCTGCCATAAAGGAAAAAATACTCCAGGAAGAGGAGTATCAGAAATCAATGGATGAATACATAGAACAGTAAGGGAGGAATCGATATGGCAATAACTGCTCAGATGGTAAAAGAATTAAGAGAAAAAACAGGGGCTGGTATGATGGAATGTAAAAAAGCCCTCGAGCAATCAGGAGGAGATTTTAATAAAGCAATAGAATATTTAAGACAGAAAGGGCTTGCAACAGCTCAGAAGAAAGCAGGCAGAGCCGCCTCTGAAGGTATAATAGCATCATATATTCATATGGATAAAATAGGAGTGATGCTCGAATTAAACTGTGAGACAGATTTTGTGGCAAGAAATGAAGAATTTCGTCAGCTTGCAAAGGATATTGCTATGCATATTGCTGCTTCTAATCCTCAATATATAAGCAAAGACGATGTTCCTCAAGAAATAATAGAGAAAGAAAAGGAAATATACAAAGCTCAAATAACAGGTAATAAACCACCTCAGGTAGTAGAAAAAATTGTTGAAGGAAAACTTGAAAAATTTTTTGAGGATATGTGTTTGTTAAATCAGCCTTTCATAAGAGAACCAGAGAAAAAAATAGGTGATTTAATTACAGAAAAGATTGCTAAATTTGGAGAGAATATTGTAGTAAGGAGATTTGTTCGTTTTCAGGTAGGACAGAGTGAGTAATCCTTTTTATAAGAGAGTGCTTTTGAAGTTAAGCGGTGAAGCCCTCATGGGCGAAAAGGGTTACGGTATTGACCCTGATACTGTTAATTATATGGCAACCGAAGTAAAAAAAGCCTATGACTTAGGGATAGAAATAGCCGTAGTTATAGGAGGAGGAAATATTTTTAGGGGTGTGGAAGCTGCTGAACAAGGAATAGAAAGAGCAACAGCTGATTATATGGGAATGCTTGCTACAGTGATAAATGCTCTTGCACTTCAAAATGCTCTTGAAAAAATAGGGGTTAATACAAGAGTTCAGTCAGCAATTGAGATGAGGGAACTTGCAGAACCTTATATTAGAAGAAAAGCTATGAGACATCTTGAAAAGGGAAGAGTGGTAATATTTGCTGCTGGGACAGGTAACCCCTATTTTACAACTGATACAGCTGCGGCATTGAGAGCAATTGAAATTGGAGCTAATGTCATACTTAAAGGCACAAAAGTTGATGGCATCTATTCTTCTGATCCGGTAAAAGACCCGAAGGCAAAAAAATTTGATACCTTAAGTTATATGGATGTTATCAGAAATTCATTAAAAGTGATGGATTCTACTGCAATTACTCTTTGTATGGATAATAATCTTCCTATTGTGGTTTTTAATATTAGGAATAAAGACAGCTTGAAAAAAATCGTTTTAGGTGAGAAAATAGGAAGCATTGTTTTAAGAGAGGTGAAAGATGATGCAGGAGTTCAAGAAGAAAGCTAATGACAAAATGAATCAAGCAGTAGAGGTATTTAAAAAAGACCTTTCTACCTTTAGAACAGGTAGAGCTTCTCTTTCTATTTTTGACAATATAAGGGTGGACTATTATGGAAGCATGGTTCCAATTAATCAAGTGGCTACAATGGGAATCCCAGAACCAAGAACAATAACCATTCAGCCATGGGAACAGAGAATGATAGGTGAGATAGAAAAAGCTATCATGAAATCTGACCTCGGACTTACTCCAATAAACGATGGAAAAACTATAAAAATCAATATTCCACCTTTAACAGAGGAAAGAAGAAAACAACTTGTAAAGGTTGTAAGAAAAAGAGCAGAAGAAGCAAGAGTTGCAATAAGAAATATAAGAAGAGATATCATTGAAGAAATCAAGAAAGCGGAGAAAGACAAAAAATTAAGTGAGGATGATTCCAGAAGAGCTCAAGATGAGATTCAAAAAATAACTAATTCTTTTATTGAAAAAGTAGACCAAATTCTTGAACAGAAAGAGAGAGAGATAATGGAGGTTTAAATATAATGAAAATTGATAGTGAAAGAAAAGATCGCCTTAAAAAAATGCTTAATAAAATGAAAGAAGAGATACTTCAGGAAGCCCGTGAAGAGATGAAAAAGTTTCAAACAGGTGAAAAAAGACAGATTGTAGAAGCAGTTATGGATGATGCTGATTTGAGTGCCATAGATTTATCAGAGGATATCAGCTTAAAACAGCTTAGTACTCATAGAGATATTTTGAAGAAAATAGAAGAAGCCCTTAGGAAACTTGAAGAAGGTACTTATGGAATATGTGAAATGTGCGGAGATGATATATCTGAGGAAAGATTAAAAGTACTGCCATTTGCTATATACTGTAGAGACTGTCAAGAGAATATAGAAATGATGGAGAAGTTTGAATCAGAGGAAGGCTAATAGATTATTTTTTCAAGAAATAAACCGTGGGGAGGAGCTGTTCTTAAAGGATTAGGTCTCCTTCCCGTTTTCATTGCTTCCACTATTGCCCCTTTTGTTAAGCCCCCTCTTGCCACTTCAACTAAACAACCTACAATATTTCTTACCATGTATTTTAGAAAACCATCTGCTTCGATCCTAAATTTGACAAAAGAACCTTTCATGGTCATGTCAAGGAAATAAAGTTTATCTGAAAGTTCAATTGTTAAATCATAAACTGTTCTAATTTTGTCCTTAACCTCTGTACTTCCTGAAAAAGGGGTAAAATCCTTTGTTCCTAAAAATAACTCCTTTGCCTCTTCCATTAGATAGAGATTGAGCCTCCTTTCATAATGCCAGACATATCTCTGAAGAAAAGGATTACAGTATTCATTATAACAGACATAGTATAAATAAGATTTTTTTTTAACAGAATATTGAGGATGAAAACTTTCCTCAGCTTCTTCAATATCTATTATTCTTATATCAGAAGGCAGTAAGGCATTCATTGCTTTTTTAAGTTTATCAATAGGAAAATTAATATCCATATTGAATGTAGCTACTTGTCCTATGGCATGCACCCCTGCATCAGTTCTACCAGCTCCGCGAATTTTAACCTCTCTTTTAAAAATTTTAAATAAAGCATCTTCTACCTTAGCCTGAATGGTTTGTCCTTTCTTTTGCCTTTGCCACCCCAAATAATTAGTACCATCATACTGAATTGTGAGTTTGATCCTTACCATTTTTTAAATTATTATAACATCTCTGTTAAAATAATCTATGCAGAAAACAGGTACTGCGAACTTACCACTTCACGGTGGTAAAACACCGCAATGGCTTTTTAGACGAATGCAAGCACTGTCAAGGGCGATTTTGGAGTTAATGGTCATTGAACTTGGAAGACAAGAAGTAATAAGAAGACTATCAGACCCTTTTTGGTTTCAAGCTTTTGGATGTGTTTTAGGATTTGACTGGCATAGTAGCGGTGTCACAACCACATTAACAGGTGCTATTAAAGAAGGGCTCAAAGGTTTAGAAAAGGAATTGGGATTATTCATAGCTGGAGGTAAAGGGAGAAAAGCTATTCAGACACCTGATGATATTATAAAATATGCTGAAAAAACAGGCTTTAATCCCAATCCTTTCATTCATGTAAGCAGGCTTTCGGCAAAGGTTGATAGTACTGCTATACAGGATGGCTTTGCACTTTATCATCATACAATTTTTTTTACTCTCGAGGGGCACTGGTGTGTTATTCAGCAAGGGATGAATGAAAAAGTAAGAATGGCAAGGCGTTATCACTGGTTAAGCTTTAATCTTAAAAGCTTTGTAGAGGAGCCTCATAATGCTGTTTGTTGTGACATCAGGACTAAAACTCTTAATTTTACTGTTAAAGAAGCATCTGCGCTGAGAAAAGCAACTGTCAAAATTTCAAATGAAAAGCCTGAAAAGGTAGTACAGGATATTTTAAAAATTAAGGAACTTAATTTGCCTGTTAGACATAACGTAACCCTTAATGATATAAAAACTGAAAATCTCTACAAAGTTTTAATTCAAACCTATGAAAAACAACCATCGGATTTTGAGAGTCTTCTTTTAACTAAAGGATTAGGAGCTACAACTTTAAGAGCTCTTGCATTAACAGCTGAAATAATCTATGGCACTCCTCTTTGCTTCAAAGACCCTGCAAGATACAGTTTTGCCCATGGAGGCAAGGATGGCACACCCTATCCAGTAAATAGAGAAACTTATGACAGAACTATTGAAATTATGAGAAAAGCTATTGAAAATGCAAAGATTGGCAGAGATGAAAAAAAGGATGTTTTAAAGAGGCTCTTAAATTTTAGTCATTTCTGAGCACATTTTGGTTACTAAATTATTCACAAGAGAATAACAAGATTGTCTCGGTGAATTACTTCGTCAGCGTATTTATATCCGAGAATTTTCTCAATTTCTGTAGATTTTTTACCTTTTATAAGTTTTATTTCGCAGGAAGAGTAATTGACCAATCCTTTAGCTATTCTCTGTCCTTTTTCATCAATACAGTAAACCGCATCTCCTAAATCAAAGTCTCCTTCTACTTTTTTTATTCCAGAAGGAAGAAGACTTTTCCCGTTTTTTAAGAGGGCTTTTACTGCTCCTTCATCAATATAAATATTACCCTTTGCTCTTGTTGCATAGGCTATCCAACCTTTTCGAGAAGTTACCCTATCTTTCACAGGTTCAAAAAATGTACCTCTGTCCTTTCCTTCAAGAACTGCTTTTATATTGCCGTATTTTCTACCACTTACAATATGTACGGGAATCCCGAAAGATGTTGCCTTTTTTGCAGCAATAACTTTTGAATACATTCCGCCTGTGCCATAACCTGTAGATGTTGGTTTTGCAATGTCTTCCAGTTCTTTTGAAAAATCCTTTACATGCTTTATTATTTTAGCTTCAGGGTCTTTTTTAGGATCTGACGTATAAAGTCCTTCTACATCTGATAGAATTATCAATTGATTTGCCTCAATAAGCCCAGAAACAAGTGCGGCAAGCTGGTCATTATCGCCAAATTTTATTTCATCAGTTGCTACCGTATCATTCTCATTTATTATGGGAATAACCCCCATTTCTAAAAGGGTTAATATGGTATTTTTTGCGTTAATATATCTAATTCTGTTACTTAAATCATCTCTCGTAAGAAGAATTTGGGCTATATGTTTTTTATATTTCAGAAAATATTGTTCATACATCCACATTAAAAGAGGCTGTCCTACAGCAGCAGTTGCTTGCTTTTTCCTTATTTCCTTTGGCTTAGTTTTCAATCCTAATTTTCTTAATCCTGAAGCAATTGCACCAGAGGAGACCATAACAATCTCAAAAGATTTTTCGCTTAACTCTGAAATTTCTCTTGCAAAAGAGTGAATTCTCCTTTGGTTAATCCTTCCTGCTTTGTCAGTTAATAGATTGCTTCCAATTTTTATAACAACTCTCATGTTTTCCCCACTCTCTCAGCTAAATATTCTATTAGTTTATTAATTCCTTCTTTTTTTACTGCACTTATAGGGAAAAAATCAATACCTTTTCTCTCACAATATCTCTTTAACTTTTTTAGTCTCTTACCTTCATATGCTAAGTCAGTCTTTGTCCCTGCTACAGCAAGAGGTTTTTTAATTAGGTCAGGATTATAAAGAACAAGTTCCTTTTGAATTTTTTCAAAGTCTTGAACAGGATCTGTTGTAAGATGATCAGATATATCAACGAGATGAAGCAATAGGGCAGTTCTCTCAACATGTCTTAAAAATTGATGTCCCAACCCTGCTCCTTTATGAGCATCCTCAATTAAACCAGGGATATCTGCTATAACAAAACTTTTATACTCTCCGTATTTTACCACGCCTAAAACAGGAGTAAGAGTTGTGAAAGGATAATCAGCAATTTTAGGTTTGGCAGAACTAACTACTGATATTAATGTAGATTTCCCCGCGTTTGGTAATCCAATAAGTCCAACATCCGCAAGCAATTTAAGTTCAAGGATTATCCATTTTTCCTCTCCAGGTTCTCCAGGTTGAGCAAATCTGGGAGTCTGATGAGTTGGGGTGGCAAAATGGGCGTTTCCCAGCCCTCCTCTACCACCTTTTGCAGCAATGAATTCTTTACCCTCTTCATCCAGGTCAGCAAGAATTTCCTCTGTTTCTCCATCTTTTATAACTGTACCCACCGGAACTTTTATTATGAGGTCATCACCATCCTTACCCTTCATATTGCTTCCTTTGCCGTGCTGTCCTCTTTCTGCCTTATAGTTTTTTTGATACTTGTGATCAAGTAAAGTATGAAGTTCTGAGGAGGCTTTAATTATGATGTCACCGCCTTTACCTCCATCTCCACCATCAGGGCCGCCTTTAGGGACATATTTTTCCCTGCGGAAGCTTATACAGCCTCTTCCACCATCACCTGCTTTAATGTATATTTTTACATAATCAACGAATTTCATATAGAAATAAAGCGGGTGGCGTTACTCCACCCGCAATAATTTACTGGGAGGGTTGTGTAGTAGGATAGACGCTTACTTTGAGTCTTTGCTTGTCTTTTCTTTCAAATTTAACAATTCCATCAATTAAAGCATAAAGTGTATAATCTGAACCAACACCTACATTAACGCCGGGATGAAACTTTGTTCCCTTTTGCCTTACGAGGATATTTCCTGCTTTAACTATTTGACCACCAAATCTTTTTACCCCAAGTCTTTTAGCTTTACTATCCCTTCCATTACGGGAACTCCCTACTCCTTTTTTATGTGCCATTTTATCCTCCTACAATTTCCTTAATTTTTATTTTAGCATACCACTGTCTGTGTCCTTTAAGCTTTTTTACTGCCTTCTTTGAAGGAGGTCTATAAACCATAACCTTTTCAGCTTTTGATTCCTCAATAACTTCAGCTTTCACCTTGAGCCCATCAATATAAGGATTGCCTATTTTAATTCCCTTATCAGATTGAAGCATAACAACTCTATCAAATATAACTTCTTTGCCAGGCTCGAGATTGAGTTTGTCTACTTTTAATACATCACCTTCTTTCACTTTAAACTGCTTCCCACCTTTTTCTATAACTGCATACATATGTATCACCTCCTTAAGGAATTACTTTATTCAATGGATATTCTACAAAGCCAGAAGCTCCTGCGTCTTTTAGCTTTGGTAAAAGTTCTCTTACCTTCTTTTCATTTATTATAACTTCTAAGGCATACCAGTTTTCATCATAGAGTTGAGATATTGTTGGAGAATGTAAAGAATTAAGCAAACTTAGGACTCTCTTCAGTGAATCTTTTGGAACATTCATTTTTAACCCTACCTTTTCTTCTGCAAGAAGAGCTCCTTGTAAGAGCATTGCAATATTTTGCATTTTTTTCTTTTTCCAACTATCTCTCCATGAATTTTTATTTGAGATAAATCTGGTTGTAGACTCTAATATGGTTTCAATTACACGAAGTTTATTTGCTCTAAGAGAACTGCCAGTCTCGGTTAGATCTACAATAGCATCAGCTAAATAAGGGGGCTTTACTTCGGTAGCTCCCCAAGAAAAATAAACATCTGCTTTGATACCTTTAGCCTTTAAATATCTTTTCGTGTATCCCATTAGTTCAGTAGCAATTCTCTTCCCTTGCAAGTCTGCAAGAGTTTTGATCGGAGATTCTTCTGGTACAGCTATTACCCACCTTACAGGTCTAAAGCCTTCTTTTGCATATCTTAATTCTGCAACTTCGACTACATCAACATTTTGCTCAAGAATCCAGTCGTATCCTGTAAGTCCGCAATCAAGATATCCTTTCTCAACATAAACTGGTATCTCTTGTGCTCTCAGAAGCATCCCTGATACTTCTTCATCGTCAATGATAGGATAATATGACCTATGTGAAACATGTATATTGTATCCTGCCTTCTTAAAGAGCTTTAATGTAGTTTCCTGAAGACTTCCCTTAGGTAACCCAAGTTTCAATACTTGATTCTGCATTTTATTTATATAATCCTCCGAAATAAATTTCGAAATTTTAGTTTAAAATTTTTATTAATTTTTCGTCAACTTTTATAGATGGCTTTATTCTGTTATAAAAATATGTGCTATAAATTAAAATCACTGTCAAATTTTACTTTTCTCAGATTAAAATACTAAATTCAAAAATTTTTATAATTGAAATAAATAATTGATTTTAAAAGATTTTCATTTAATATTATTTTTATTTCTGAATAATGTATCAGGTTAAAAGGGTATTTAAATTTTTAGAAAGAGATAAAGAGTATTTTGAAAGAAAAAGATTTAATGTAAAATTGAGTAATTTCGTGGAAATGATTTATTAGTAAAGACTTGAACTGACAGTTCAGTTTTTTATGTCTGTATTTTTGGATTATAACCTACAAATTTTCCCCTTGCAATATGATTTGTCTCTTTAAATGTCTGCATCGGTCTTTTCCCATAACATTACTTCTTACTGTTTAGCCTTTCCTAATCGTAATGCCTTATCCATTCATCTAAATAAAAATGAAATTATTCAATGCTACCATAAATCTTCTTCCTGATTACTATTTGATAAAATTTTTGAAAACTTTCCTGTGAACCTCTCATCGATTCTATTTAACTGGGGAGATTTTGCCCATCTTTTTCTTGATTATTTTTTTTGCTTTACTAGCACCTGACATCTCCTCTTTATTATTTTTGTTTAGCAAAACATTTTTATTGAAATGTCATATTAAATCGTGACTACTGCATTTTAAGAAATATTTTATATTTACACAATTTTAAAGATTTGACCTGCATCCCATTTTTTGGAACAAAGAAAGTATAAAAGTATAATTTTAAAAAATGGGTGAATGTTATGAAAGGAACAAAGTATCCAGTTGAAAGAATCATTCAGATTCTCTCAGAAGCTTCACTGCCTGGCAATTCCATAACTGCAGTATGCCGTAAGTATTCTATCAGCAGAAGCACCTTTGATAAATGGAAAGCTAAGTTCAAAGGTATGTCTACTAATGATGCTAAAAGACTTAAGAGCCTTGAGGATGAAAACATGAGGCTTAAAAGAATTCTGGCTGAGAAAGAACTTGAAATCCAGGTGCTTACAGATATGGCTACAGACGTATCCATCTTGCCATAGAGAATAAAGGTATTGCTATTAACCTAAAAGAGTCTATCGCATCTACAAAAGTCTTAATCTTCAAATGCGCAGACCAACCAAACAGAAGCCTTAATGACAATATACCCTCGGAGGTTTTTAGTAGACATGGTTTGTAAATATTTTGTTCCAAAGTCTGGGTCCATAAGTTTTAAGAAACCAAAAGTTCGTCTTTATAATATTCCAAAAACGGGGCATATCAAAACCCAATAAGTTCTTGAGCTTCCCTGAGGTTTATTTGTTCTGATAGCACCTTTTGTACTACCTCATATCTTTTCATCTCCTCCTCCGTAACTATATACTTTCTTTCTTCCATGTAGCCTCCTTAAAGTTTTAATCCTCAATAGAAGGCTACCATATGTGACATTTCTAAATAGCAACAACAAATTACAGATGTTTTCTTGATTTTTAAAGATTACAATTTTCAAACTAAGCCTTATGGATAAGATTTTTCTTAAACCATTTAAAAGATACCGCAGTTTGTGGATTTACAGAACTGAAATTCAATCGAATATTGACAAAATAGAGACTGGCAGTATTGTAAAAGTATACGAAGCTGCAGTAAACAAATTTATAGGTATGGGCTATATTAATCCAAAATCCATTATAGCAGTCAGACTCCTAAGTTTTAGGGAGGAAAATATTGATGAAAACTTTTTAAAAAGAAGAATACTAAAAAGCTTGAAATATAGAGAAGAGTTTTTAGGATTAAAAGATACCTACAGATTAATTTTCAGTGAGTAAGACTTTCTACCTGGTCTCATAGTTGATAGATACAATAAATGCTTAGTAATTCAAATATCTACTGCTGGTATTGAAAAATTAAAAGAAGACATAATATCTATTTGTCATGAAATACTCTCACCTGAGATAATAGTTCTCAAAAACGACTCTCATGCCCGATTAAAAGAGGGATTAAAAATAGAGAAGGAAATTATAAAAGGACTATTAAGCCAATTACCTCTAATTATTGAGGATGATATTAAATTTATAGTCGACCTTTCCATGTTCAAAAAACTGGTTTTTTCCTTGATCAAAGGGATAATAGACTATTTCTCAAGAGCTGCATAAATTCAGGTGAAGGAATTGACCTATTTTCATATTAAGGATGTTATTAGAGGATATTTAAATCTCAAGACTGTGGCTATTAAACTTTTTAGAAAAAATGGCATCTTTGCAACTTCTTCATGTTCACAACTTATTTCTGAAACTGAATTTTTAGAGATAATTAAGCAAGCCTTCTTAGTTAATAAAAAGACAGGGATACTAATTGATAAAGGCACTTAAAGTTAAAGACCATCCAATTCTTTTCACAATGCCAGAGACAGTTTACTTGAAGTGTTTAATCTTCCAAGTTTTTTAAGAACGAAATTTCCTGTTATATCTTCAGTCATGGTGTTTATTAAATAGGAAAAAACTTGAGTTTTTATATTAGATATAGTTTAAAACTATTAGACATATAAATATTTCCTCTATTAAAATATTCAAAATTCAAATTTCGGAGGCAAAGCATGACAAAAGATTACACGCCTTTATGGAAAGAAATAGGTTTAGATTTAGCAAAGCATGACGGACTCCTTTCTGTGCTTTCAGATGCCTACAAAAACATCTATCTTTCTCAGAAAAATAGACCAGAAGGCATGAAGTATTTTGACTTTGTAATTTCAGAAGTCCACGGGTTAAGAATTGAAGAGCTCTATGAAGCAAAAAAAGAAAAAAGAAAGATAATAGGAACATTTTGTGTTTATGTACCTGAAGAGCTTATACTTGCTGTTGATGGAGTCTTTGTGGGACTTTGTGCAGGTGCAGAGGTGGGTTTTGAAGAAGCAGAGAAATATGTGCCAAGAAATACATGTGCTTTAATAAAAGCATTTATGGGATTTAAACTCTCAGGTCTATGTCCCTATGTAGAACTAACTGATTTAATTGTGGGAGAGACAACCTGTGACGGAAAAAAGAAAGCCTATGAAATATTTGATGAAATTACAAAGAAAATGTATGTAATGGAAATACCTAACATGAAAAATGAAATGGACAGAGAGTTATGGCATAAAGAAGTAATAAAATTTAAGGATAAACTTGAAGAAATTTCAGGCAAAGAAATAACTTTAGACTCACTTAAAAGAGCAACAGAAACAGTAAATCAGAAAAGACTTGCTTTACAAAGATTAAGTAAGCTAAGAGCCTATGATCCTCCTCCAATATCTGGACTTGATGCATTATTAGTGAATCAAATTTCATTCTATGATGATCCTGTAAGATTTACCATGAAAGTAAATGAACTCTGCGATGAACTTGAACAAAGAGTCAGAGAAGGAAAAGGAGTTGTTCCAAAAGGAACCCCAAAAATTTTAATATCAGGAAGCCCTTTTGCGATCCCCAACTGGAAATTGCATGCAATAATTGAAAATAGCGGTGCTGTTGCTGTAGGTGAAGAATCCTGTGTGGGAAATAGAAACTTTAGAGAACTAACAGATGAAAGCTTTAATTCAGTAGAAGAAGGAATAGAAAAAATAGCATCAAGATACATAAAAATTGACTGCGCCTGTTTTACTCCAAACAATGAAAGAATTGACAACTTAAAAAGTTTATTCAATGAACTCAAGGCAGATGGCGTAATACATTATTCACTCCAATTCTGCACGCCCTATATGATAGAGGCTTTCAAAATAGAAAAGAAGGTAGATTTTCCCTATATGCGAATTGAAACTGATTACAGTATGGAAGATTTTGGTCAGCTTAAAACAAGAGTTGAAGCTTTTATTGAAACGCTAAAATGAGCTTTCTTGGAATTGATATTGGTTCAAGGTATATTAAGGCTGTTTCAATTGAAAAGGGTAAAATTTTGGAACGGACGGTAGTTGAGACTTCCTATGATCCGCTAAAAAAGAGTATAGAAATATTAAAATCATACAATCCAAGAAGGACTGTTGCTACAGGTTATGGAAGACATCTTTTAAGTTTTAATGGGAGGACTCCCACAATTACAGAAATCAAAGCCTTTGCAATAGGTGCAAAATATCTAATACCGTCCTGCAAAACAATAATAGACATTGGTGGACAGGATACAAAAATAATAAGCCTTGATGAAAAAGGTAATGTAAAAAAATTTGAGATGAATGACAGATGTGCTGCAGGAACTGGAAGATTTCTTGAAATAATGGCTTCTGCATTGGGATATTCTATTGATGAGTTTGGAAATATAGATGATATTGAAGGCACTTTGCAAATCAGTAGTATGTGCACAGTCTTTGCTGAATCTGAAGTTATATCTTTGATTGCAAAGGGAGTAAATCGCAAAGAAATTGCTGTTGCAATTCATAAAGCCATAGCCAAAAGAGTAATATCAATGCTCAAAAAAGTCTCTTTGGAAGAAGAAATTGTATTTGCGGGAGGTTGTGCAGGTAATACCTTGCTTAAAAATATAATTGAAAGGGAGATAAATAAAAAAATTATAGTGCCTAAGAATCATCATATATTAGGCGCCCTTGGCGCTGCAATACATGCAGAAAATTATTTTGGAGGGTAAAAATGAAGTATGGAGCAAGAAATACAATTCTGGCAAAAGTAAAATCAGTTAAAAAGGGGGATGTAATGAGTTTGGTAAAATATGAAATTTCAACTCCAACTGAGATGTCTTCTGTTCTTACAACTGAATCATGCGAAGACCTTGACCTTAAACCAGGAGATACTGTGAGGCTGGTTATAAAAGCTATACATGTCTTGCCAGTTAAGGAGTAAGATCAAAAGATAATTTTTCAGCAATTAAATAAGAATATTCCAAAAATATTTGTGCTAAAATAGAGCATGAATCTAATTATTAAGTTTATAGTTTATCTTTCTTTTTTTCTTTTATTCCCTATAAAAATATATTCCAAGGAATTAATTGAAGTATCACTTCCTGAAGGAGACAAAGTCAGAGTTGAACAATGGATAGAAGGACTCGAAATACCTTGGTCGCTGGTTTTTTTACCTGATGGAAGAGCACTTTTAAGTGAAAGACCGGGCAGAATTAGGTTGATAGAGAGAGGCGTGTTGAAAAAAGAATATTATGCATCAATTGATGTTGCCCATGTAGGAGAGGGTGGATTAATGGGACTCGCGGTTCATCCTAATTTTCCAAAAAAATCGTATATATATGTAATGCATACATACAGAAAGGGAAATACACTATTTAATAGAGTAATTAGGCTAAAAGATGAGGGAAATATTGGCAGATTTGATAAAGTTATAATTGACAATATTCCTGGTGCCAGATTTCACAATGGGGGAAGAATTGCCTTCGGTCCTGATAAAATGCTATACATTACTACAGGTGAAATATATGAATCAGAGATTGCTCAAAACCTAAATTCTCTTGGTGGAAAAATTCTGAGGGTTACTCCAGAAGGTGAAATTCCCCATGATAATCCATTCAAGGGAACTCCAATTTGGTCATTAGGACACAGAAATCCTCAAGGGCTTGCATGGCATCCTCAAACTGGTGAACTTTTCTCTTCAGAACATGGTCCATCTGGAGAATATCTTAAATTTGGTAATGATGAAATAAATATTATAAAAAAAGGAGGTAACTATGGCTGGCCCATAGTTATAGGGAAAAAGACAAAGTCACCCTTCATTGCTCCATTAGTTTTGTGGGAAGAGACAACGCCCCCATCAGGAATGACCTTTTATTTTTCAAACAAGTTAATTCATCTCAGAGGAGATCTTTTTGTGGCAACTTTAAGGAGCGAGTGTTTAATTCGAATTAAACTTCAAAAAGATGATGGTGAATATAAAGTAACAAGAATTGAAAGATGGTTTAAAAACAAATACGGAAGAATAAGAGATGTTGTTATGGGACCTGACGGTTACCTATACTTTTTAACTAATAACAGAGATGGCCGAGGCAAGCCAAAACTTGGAGATGATAGAGTTTACAGAATAATGCCATTAAAAGAGTAAAATATAAACCTTAAGCTCTACAGAATTGTGATTCCTAAAAGTTTCATCTGAACCATGTGGGATATAAAGATATTTGCAATCATCAGGTGAAGAGAAGATTGTGAGGCGTTCTATCTGAACAATTGACTTGATCATTATAGAAGCTCCTCCGAATTTGGATTTGATTACCTCTGCTTCAATAGCATCATCTGATGGTATAATTTTATTCCCATACAGCTTAACAGCATGGCAATTCAGGGAGCAAAGGATATAATTGAGGACATACTGGTTAAGACCAAGACATACTTTAATCCTGATACTGTTGTTTTAGGAGTTACCATAAATCTTTACATGAAGCAGACCAATGTAGCTAACATCAGTCTTAAGACAGCAATGTAATATTTTAAGAATTTGCTTATTTTACCGTCACTCAATAGTCCTATAGAGATAGAGGAGTTCTCCATGGGGAAGGAGACTTTTTCTTACAGCTCATCCAAAGTTAAAGCACTGGAAAAGTTTATCAGCATAGCAGAACAAATAAGGGAAGGGATAGAAAAATTAAGGGAAGAACACGGTTGAAATTATTTCAACCGCTCTCCTGAGAGTTAATTTAAAAAAGCTAAATTTTATCAAACGATTATTATTAAACGCTTTTTATATCAAACCTTTAAACCAAACTTCATTTAAATCAAACTATTAATAAAATATATCAAACCATTATAAATTTTTGAGATAAATTTAGGTCCGATTTGGGGCTAGTGAAAATGGGATAAAATTGAGATAAAAATTATTTAAAATCAAAAACTTAAAAAATGCCGAAGGCGGGATTTGAACCCGCACGGTGGAACCACCACCAGATCCTGAATCTGGCGCGTCTGCCAATTCCGCCACTTCGGCATATAGTATTTTAAACTTTTTTGTTATCTTTTGTTCAAGAATCAATTCAAATCGGTAATGTAAAAAATTTTATGCGTAAAATCAAAGAATGAATAAAAGATGGTATAATCTCCATTGATTTAAAAACTAAACCTCAAAAAAAGAAAAATACACCCATTAAAGAGAAAGTTCTGACTAATTTAACTGTATTAGTAGTCAAGCTTCGTTCTATATTTCATTTTCACACCTATTTTTTTGAATCATAACCTATCATTTTTCCCTTTGCAAGATGAATTGCGTTAATTTATATGTATCATCACAACGAAGTTTACTAAGTATTATTTATCTTTTCTAAATTCCTCAAATTTTTCATCAATTTCCGCTCTTAATTCTTTGCCAACATTTTGAAATACCTCTAAAAGCTGATTGTAAATATTGTCACTTGCTACAAAATTCCAAAATTCGTCTCCAACTAAAATCTCTCCATTTTCTAAATCATATAGCCCCTTTAATGTCCATCTCTCATAGGGCTCAGGGTGATAAGGATTGTAAGGTATTGCTAACCTTGTAAAAACCTTAGCATTCTTATCTTGGCTGAATCGTAAAGCTGTCCATCGTAGAAGTTTGAGTTTTAATGCTACAAATTCTTTCATGTTTGGCTTAGCACTAGTAATATCAAAATAATTTTCTTCATCCTTAATTTTTACAAACAAATCTACAACCGAATCTGGATCTTCTTTTGGGGATCCTTCCTTTATTTTTCTTCTAATTTTTTCTACTTCATCTTTCTTATCAGCAGTCGCCTCACCCTTCCTCAATTTATAATGAATTTCATTTATAACCTTCTCCGTTTCTTCGTCAACTTCACCAAGCAATTTATATTGCCTCTCCGCATAATTATTTGCATCTTTAGCTAAAATAAACGCTACCTGTTCCCATATGGATATGCCAAAAGTTGTATTCATTGATTGAATGAATGAAAACATAGCGTATCTATCTTTTCCAAGTAGTCTATGATGAAAAGGCATGTGCACTGTTTCAGGTTTATAAGCCTTTAATTTTTCTCTTACAGTTGCCTTAAGAAGTTCTGCGATTTTTCTTTCGGCAGTTGATGATAATGCCATATTTATACTTTCCTGAAATAGAATATTGATTCAAAAAACTTATTTTCATCTCTCTCTGTTCTCATAAGCACAGGTCTGTGAAAAATATCTATTAATTTAAATCCGCTTTGTTTTCCTATTTCTGGATATAGGTTAAACTTATCATTTGCAACAATAAATATTGGGGCATTATCAACTAAATTTTTAGAGACATTCCTGAAAACTTCAACTATTCCTTTTATATATTCTGTCTTTGCATTTTCATTTTTGCCCTTAAAAGCAGGTCCTATTTCTAAATCATCTTGTCTCTGAAAATCAAATAATTCATAGGCATACCTATGTTGCTCATGGTAATCTATTAAACCAAGATATGGTGGAGAAGTAAATATTCCGTCTATTTTAAGTTCTTTTGTTAATTTTACCTTTCTTGAATCTCCCTGAATAATTTCAATAAATGCTTCTGTCCTTAATTTATCAAATTCTTTTATCCTTTTTATGGTATCCAAACTGTAACGATTGATAAATTTTAATGCTTCATTTATAGGGTCACAGTATCTTTTGTGTTTAATACACCAATAGGTTTGTCTTACAGGCTTTTTTGGTCTTGCCAGGTCATAGTGTGGAATAAGCCTTGCAGAACGAGCAGACCTTGAAAGAATAATTTTTAAAATGTCTTGATTTCTGTAATCTTTTATTATACTCCGATAAAATAATATCTCCTGCAAAGCTCGTTCGCTGAACCATTCTTTCAAGTATTCACTTTTAGTATCAAATCTTTCTATTTGCTCATTGAAAAGAGTTTGACCTTTATTTTGCAAACAATAACTAAAAGACTTCAGTCTTTTTAAAGCATCTTTAATTTCTCTTTCAACTTCTGGAATATCATATTTCTTAGTCTTTACCTTTTGAATTAAAACATTAAAAGGTGACAATTCTATGCCGACAGAGTTAATACCTAAAACATTCGCTTCTACAAGGGTAGTTCCAGAGCCTGAAAATGGATCAAGAATTGTATCTCCTTTTTTAAAATATTTTCTCAAGAAAACTTCAACCAACTGAGGAATAAACTTCCCAAGATATGGATGTAATCTGTGAACATGCTTTGTTCTTTCAGACTCTCTAACGCTTAAAAATGTTAAATCATTTCCTAATATTTCAATGTTTTTCTTTGTATCTATGTTTGCTTCAATTATCTCTGGGTCTATTCCGAATTTTTTAGCTTCCTTTTTATTTATCTCAAGCATAATTTTTTATTCCCTCATAATTAAATTTCATCAATTTCGCAAACCTCAAAAATTATCAGTATAGAGCTTTATTTTATTCTCAACATTTATTATACAAAATGTTTATAAAAACAAAAACCAGCAAAAATTGAAAAAAACTATATTTTCTATTTTCATAAAAAATAAATCATGTATAAAAAGATTATAGCAGAAATTGATGAAAGGCTCACTTCGGAGAGTATTGCAGGGTATGCTTTAAAGTTTGCATAATATGTTAGTGCAATGATTTACCTACGAGGGCATCATCTGATATGTTTGCATTTCTTTACAGGTGAGGGATACAACAAAGAATTTGTTGAAAATCTTTATACAGTTATTGATAGAACAAAAGATGAAATTATCCTTGTTGTTGAAGGAGCAGATGAAATATGTAAAAAATGTCCCTATCTGATAAACATTATCTGCAAAGATGAAAAAGAAATAGCAGAAATGGACAGAACTGCCTTAGAATTGCTAAAACTTAAGACAAACAATACTGTTTCATGGGACTACTTAAAAGAAAAACTGCCTGAAATTTTTACTCACTGGTATAAGCTTTATTGCATTCCCTGCATTTATCTTAATGTTTGCTCAAAAACCTCGCTATTTAAGTCTTTTCGGAAGGGCTCTTCCTGATAAACTTCTTTTTGAATCTATTCTTTCTTTATAAAGCTTTATTGAATCTTCCACATCCTTCAAGCCTTCAGCGTAAATGTATCTTAAGTATCCTTCAGTTCTATATGCAGTAATGGCTCTAAACCTTTCTTTAAGGGTTAAAAAGTAGCAGTAATAAAAAAGGTCTTCGTCAGGAGTATAACCATCTCTATAAACAGCTTCATTTACTCTATTAAGAAAGTAATATTGCTCTGAGGGTGATAACTCTTTTAAAAATTTTTTTGCAATTTCTTTATTAAAAACTTCTGCCATTTTGATTAATTATATCAAACCATCCCTAGTATCAACTGAGTAACCCTCAAAAGTTCTCTTACTTCCTGTTCCCATGACTCACTTCTGTATGGTGAAATCCTCTCTACTAAAACCTTTGAACCTGTTGAACGAATTACAACATTACCGCACTGTGGCAGAACATTGTAAAAATCACTATGGAAGGAAGGTATAAAGTCATTTTTGTTAATATAAAGCTCTAAATGCTCTATTGATTGAGCAAAAAAATGATGTTCAATTTTTTTAAAGCCTGCGGTTGAAAGTGATAATTCATTACTTTTCCGAAAGATATTGCCAATCTTACCTTTTATGGCAGGAATAGAAAAAAGAATCCATCTTCCGGTTTTGACTTTTTGAGGTATTACTGATATTAAAGCATTGTTATCACCCTCTGTATTTGAAACCCAGCAAATAATCAAATCATCCTGTGGTCTGTAAAATGCCTGTTCTATGAAAACTGAATAAGGAACAATCGATTTAAAGGCTTCTTTTGCAGATTGAATTTTAGAGTCTGACAAATCCAAATTTATAAATCCTTCTTGGGACAAAGCCTTGTTAATAGGGATAGCAACTTTTTGATTGGGCTTCCTCTTAGCAAAAAATAATACAAGAATAAAAATTACAAAAGCTAAAAATATTCCTAATAAACCCTCAATCATAATTCAATTAATCTAACACATGTTTAGCAAAAAATTTAAAATTTTATTAATCTTCAAGAAAATGTTTGTAAAAATTTGCCTTAAAGTCCTATTATTTATTTATGCCTTATGAAGTAAATATTGTCTTTTCATCTCATAGGATTGAATTTTTGTCTTCTATGTATGATTTGATGCAACAATCTGACCTGATAATTCTTGAGGAAGCTCCGAATGATATGTTTAGGAAAATGCTCAAAGAGGAAATTTCTATTAAGGAATATCTTGAAGAAGAAATTTTTGAATTCCCTGAGTTTTCCTACCAATTCTATGAAATTCTCAAAAAACTCCATAAAAGTGGAAAGGAGATAATACAAGTTGAACCCTACATGGAGAAGCTTTTAAAAATTTATGATTTGTTTTCAGAAGGGAAAATGCCTCAGGATATAGAAAAAATTGCAGAATTAAAAGAAGTCTATGAAGTGGAAAAGAAAGCAACAAAAGAATTGATAGATTTCTATGAGGCATCAATAAGTAGCCCCTTTAATGAAATAATTGAAACAGTAAAAAAATTTGCTAAGTCTGATGCTGAAAGATTTCATCTCCGCGATAATCTTCGCGCTAATGCAATTGTAAATTCCTTGCCTGAGAAAGGAAAAATTTTCATAGAAGCAGGTGCAATTCATCAGTATTTAAGCAGCGTGCTTTCTGAGAAATTAGCAGATCATTGCAAGATAAATAAAGTTTTTTCATTAGAAAATAGAATAAAAGAACTCACCGGCAAGAGATGGTTATTCCCACCAGGAGACATTCTTACAATTAGATATATTTTCAACAAAAAGGAAAATGAAGAACTGGAAAATCTTCTTTCTGCAAGGTCTTTGATATATATAATGCTGATTGAAAAAGAAGAGATGCTTCCAGATGATAGAAATAAAACACCTCATCTTGACGACGAAATTCAGGTTGTAAAATTAGTTAATACACTCTCATTCAATGATTGCGAAACACTTTACAGCAAAATAAGATTTAAAAACAAAGAGGAAGCAAAAAAGATTGTCAATAACTTTGTTTTATCAAAACAGCAGCCAATAGCGCTTTAGTAACATCTTCCATAAAGGCAAAATTAAGCTTATCAGGCGTATCCTGAGAAGTATGATAATAGGGATTCCTAAACATAGCTGTATCAGTAAGCATAACTGCCTGAAAACCCGCATCCCAAAAAGGTGCATGGTCACTGAATCTCGTCTCAAGGGATAGCCAGCCATTCATTGGAACTTTATGCGTAATAAGATTAAGGGAAGGAATAAAGGTTTTTACATGTTCAAAAAGTTCCAAAAGGAATTTAGATCTGCCATTTCCTACAACGCCAAGAAAATTTCCCACATCAGGTCCTTTTATAAAAGCAGGCAGTTTCTGTGACCCTCTTATCTCTGAAAAATAACCCACCGACTCAAGTATCAGAGCTTTGTATCTGTGCCCAAGCTTTTTGAATTTTTTTACAAACTGACTGCTTCCGATTATGAATTTAAGATCAAAAGCCTGTGGCTCTTCAAGGGTAAAGGCAACAAATTTTATCTTTTCAGCAATAGGATTATCTCTTATAATTCTTGCTACTTCAAGCATTACAGCCACACCACTTGCATTGTCATCAGCACCAGGAGAACCTATGGCAGAGTCATAGTGTGCTCCTATCAATAGCCATTCTTTGTTTGAGTTAATACCCTTTAGAGTAGCTATAATGTTTTTGTATTCCTTGCCATTATAGGGAAATTCATCAATTTCAACAATATAACCATATTCTCGAAATCTCTCCTCAATAAATTTTGCAACTGACAATAGTGCTTCGTAGTTATACCAGTCATGTCTTGGAATGGATATTGTTTTAACAATATTCTTAAGGTTGTTCTGTTCTACTTTCTGTAAAACTTTTTCAATATCCATTTCATATTGCAAATTCAATGGATTTCTGTTCTAAAACTGCTCTTTTATGCTCATAGATTCTTTCTTTTTCAACTATATGCGAGACCCTCCATCCTCTTTCTGTAAGCACTTCTGAAATAAATCGCCTGTGACAGTGAAAAAACAGCTTTTCAGCACAGAAAAATACTGATAAACTACGTTCTCCAATTTCTTCAAGTTTTGTAATTCCTTTTTTAAATTCTTCTGTTTTAGTGTAATTCTCATAGCCACCTTTTCTGAAGCCGCCAAGTTCCTTTCCGAGATAGACATATCTAATTCCTTCTTTTTTTAAGGCTCCTATGAGACTACCGGAATTAAAATGAGGAAATTTTTTTGATTTAGGAAAACTTCTTACATCTATGGCTGTCTTTATTTGGTATTTTTTAAAAATATCTATGAACTCATCTATTGAACGATTAGCTGTGCCAATTGTATAAATCAGTTTTTCAGACAATTTTTATTATTGCTTCATCAAGGCTCTTTATTTTCTTAGATGATGGTGTATCATCAGGATAACCAATTCCGATGCAGGCAATAATTCTTAAATTCTCTGGAATATCAAGTACTTGCCTTACATGATTTTCTCTCTCCAAAGATTCAGGATTATAAATGGCACCCCAGCATGCTCCTAATCCAATAGAATGAGCTTCAAGTAAAAGTGCCATAATAGCACATCCCATATCTTCAAGCCAGTGATTGCTTTTCTTTTCATCAGCAAGTGCAACTACAACATAAGGTGCACCTTCAAGAAACTTTGTGTAAGGTTGAGATTTGCTTAATTTTTGAATTGTTTCTTTATCCTTAACAAGAATAAATGACCAAGGCTGAGAGTTTCTCGCTGAAGGAGCATAAAGTGCTGCTTCAATACATTTTTTAATCATCTCCTCTGGGGGAGGCTCATTTTTGTATTTTCTGATGCTTCTGCGAGTTCTGATTATATCAAAAATATCCATAGTTGAATTATAGCATATGTTAAAAGGAGAAAATGAAGTTGTAGAAGAAATGTCGTATCTATTAATATTAAATATGGATGATAAAATCCAGCTGGAAGAAAGACGAGAAATCTCATTAGAAAGGCATAATTTATATAGAGTTTATCTTCTAAATGATGATTACACCACAATGGATTTTGTTGTTTATGTCCTAATGACAATTTTTGATAAATCAAAGATTGAAGCTACTTCAATAATGCTACATGTTCATCGTCATGGTAAAGGTCTTGCCGGAATCTATACTAAGGAAATTGCTGAAACAAAAGTATATGATGTAGAGAGACTTGCAAGAATTAATGGTTTCCCTTTAAAATGCATTATAGAAAGAGATGATAGATAAAGACTTACAAATAATAATATCTGCAACTGTGGAAGATGCTATTGAACGGGGTCATCAGTATTTGACAGTAGAGCATCTTACATACGCAATTTTACATGACGAATACGGCATGGAAATAATAAAAAACTGCGGTGGAAATCCAGAAAAGATTAAAATGAGCCTTGAGACTTTTCTTGACCAAAATATACCAAAGAAAAAAGGCAAAGGACAGGCTCATCCAACAATAGCCTTCCAAAGAGTCATGGAAAGAACTTTAAACCATATTAAATCAGCAGAAAAAAAACTTGCTGATGCTGGAGATTTTCTTGCTGCCATTTTCCTTGAAGAGGAAACTTATGCAGTAAGCCTTTTAAAATCTTACGGAATAACAAGAATAGATATTTTAAATTACATCTCCCATGGTATACCGAAAACAGATTTTGAAGAAGAAGGCACTAAAGAAGAAGATAAAAAATTAGATGCCTTAAAAACCTTCACTTCTGAATTAACAGAAAAAGCAAGAAAAGGAGAGATTGACCCAATTGTAGGAAGACAGGATGAATTAGAAAGGGTCATTCAGGTTCTAACAAGAAGGCGAAAAAATAATGTTATCCTTGTTGGAGAACCTGGAGTAGGTAAAACAGCAATAGTTGAAGGACTTGCCCTAAAAATTGCTAAAGGTGATGTCCCTCAACATCTGAAAAATTTTAAAATATATGCTCTTGATATGGGTTCTCTTCTTGCTGGAACAAAATACAGAGGTGATTTTGAAGCGAGAATGAAAACTCTAATAAATTCTCTCTATAATATTAAAAATTGTATCCTTTTCATAGATGAAATTCATACAATTGTAGGGGCAGGTTCAGCAAGTGGAAGCACTGTTGACGCCTCTAATCTGCTAAAGCCTATACTGATTGAAGGAAAAATAAGAACCATAGGGGCTACAACCTATGAGGAATACAGAAATTATTTTGAAAAAGATAGAGCTCTTTCAAGAAGATTTCAAAAAATAGATATATCTGAGCCTACTGAAGAGGAAACCTATGAAATTCTCAAGGGACTTAAAAACTATTATGAAAAACATCATGGAGTAACCTATACCGATGAAGCTTTGAAAGCTGCAGCTCAACTTTCTGCACGCTACATAAACGATAGATTCTTACCAGACAAGGCAATAGACCTTATTGATGAGGCAGGTGCTGTAGTAAGGCTTTATCAGGAAGACAAAATTGTTGATCTAAAGGTAATTGAACAGACTGTATCTAAAATTGCAAGAATCCCCTCTCAAGAAATTACCTCGAATGACATTGATAGACTCAAAAATCTCGAAGGAGAATTGAAAACGCAGATTTTTGGTCAAGATGAAGCAGTAGATGCTGTTGTAAGAGTAATAAAATTATCAAAGGCAGGACTTAAAGAAATTCAGAAACCTATAGGTAGCTTCCTGTTTACAGGACCTACAGGAGTTGGAAAAACTGAACTGGCAAAACAACTGGCAAACAGTTTAGGCATAGCCTTTTTAAGATATGACATGAGCGAATATATGGAAAAACATTCTGTCGCAAAACTAATAGGAGCACCACCTGGATATATAGGATTTGAACAAGGAGGACTTCTTACTGAGCAAATAAGAAAAACACCCCACTGTGTTCTTCTGCTTGATGAGATAGAAAAAGCCCATGAAGATATATTTAATATTCTTCTTCAAATTATGGATTACGGTACTCTCACAGACAACACGGGGAGAAAAGCAGATTTTAGGAATGTAATCTTAATAATGACCTCAAATCTCGGTGCAAGAGAGATGGAAAAGCCGGTAATCGGATTTGGAGACAGGACTTCAGATCAAATGAATAAAAGCAAAGAGGCAATTGAAAGACTGTTTAATCCAGAGTTTAGAAACCGCCTTGATGCTGTCATAACTTTCAATCCTCTGCCTGAAGATATTGTCATAAAAATAGTAGATAAATTCATATCAGAGCTCAATAAACAATTATCCACAAAAAATATTTCAGTTTTTCTTACTGAAAAGGCAAAGAAATGGCTTTCCAAAAGAGGATTTGACGCAAAGTTTGGAGCAAGACCTTTACAAAGACTTATTCAAAAAGAGATTAAAACTCCTCTTGTGGAGGAAATTCTTTTTGGAAACCTTAAAAATGGCGGAACAGTAACAATTGATATTGTAAAAGATGCACTCCATTACAAAATAAATGACTGTATTCTTGCTTCCTGATGCTCTTGTTTTTCCTAACCCAGAATTAGCTGAACCTGATGGTTTGCTCGCAATAGGTGGCGACTTAAGCCCAGAAAGATTAATTCTTGCATATAAATCAGGAATCTTCCCCTGGTATAATCAACTACCTATTATGTGGTGGTGTCCCCCCGTAAGACCTATAATTTTTCCGCGACTTTTTAGACTTTCTAAAAGTCTAAATCATATTTTGAAAAGAGATATCTTCACTGTGACTTTTGATAGAAATTTTTTCGGAGTTATTGAGGGCTGTGCTAATGCAAAGAGAAGAGACTCAATAGGCACATGGATTACTCCAGAAATGAAAGAAGCTTATATTCAACTTTACAATCTTGGCTTTGCTCATTCTGTAGAGGTATGGAAAGGAAACAACCTTGTAGGAGGACTTTATGGAGTTTCAATTGGTAAAGCCTTCTTTGGAGAGTCCATGTTTTCTCTATTAAGCAATGCCTCCAAAGTTGCCCTCGCATGCCTGGTTGAGTTTTTGATAAAGGAGAATTTTTATTTTATTGATTGTCAGATAACCAATGAACATCTTTTGAGGATGGGAGCGATAGAGATCCCAAGAATTGTTTTTTTAAAAATTCTCAACGAGGCCGTATCAAAAAATTTTATAATAAAAAAATGGAGTCGTAACAAAATGTATACCCAGGAAACAGCTTATTTCCTTAAAGAAAAATTAATTAAAAGGAGTTTGTATTGATGAAACTTCTACTCTTTGATATTGATGGAACTTTACTGAGTGCAGGTGGCGCTGGTACAAGGTCTCTTAATAAAGCCTTTGAAAAAGTGCTTGGGATAACGGACGCTTTCACAAATTTTGAAATGGCAGGAAAAACAGATATACTCATAGTAAAAGAAGGGCTTAAAAGGTGGAATATTGAGCCAAATACATCATTAATTGCTGAACTTATTGAAAATTATCTTGCTTTTCTAAAAATTGAGATTAATAATAACTCGAAACATTTAAAACCCGGTGTTCTTGAGTTTCTTCAACTTAATATGGAAAAATTTGGCTATCCAATGGGATTATTAACAGGTAATCTTGAAAGAGGTGCAAGAATCAAGCTTGAACCTTTTGGCTTAAATTCCCTTTTCCCTTTTGGAGCTTTTGGTAGTGACCATGAAGACAGAAATCATCTTTTACCAATTGCAATTGATAGGTTTTGGTCTAAATTTGAGAGAAAAATAGATTTTCATCAATGTATTGTCATAGGTGATACTCCCAGAGATGTTGATTGTGCGAAACCCTACGGAGCTCGAGTAATAGCAGTAGCTACAGGACCTTATAGTAAAACTGATTTAGAGAAAACAGAAGCAGATATAGTAGTTGAAAATTTATCAGAAATAAATAAATTACTCCCGCTCCTAACATAAATAAAATTTAGATGGGAAAATTTCCTGTAACTGAAAAAAAAGAAAAAGAACTTCTAATGGATATGGAACAACTTGATATAAGGGAGATTGATATTGAAGAGAAATTCATTAAGTGCTCAGGACATGGAGGTCAGAAGGTTAATAAAACCTCGACAGGAGTTTATCTCAGACATATTCCTACAGGAATTGAGGTTAAATTCACAAAAGAACGCTCGCAAGGACTTAATAGATTTTTTGCAAGACGTCTGCTCGTAGAAAAAATTAGAGAAACACTCGGTTTACCTACTGAAAAATCAAAAGAAATCGAAAAAATAAAAAGGAAGAAACAAAGAAACAAGAAAAGAAATAAGGAAAGAGAGGGCATTTAGCCCTCTCTTTTATCTGGGTATCAGTTTTGTTGCTAATTGAATTCTTATTGTTGCCCTCTCAAGAGCAGCCTGTGCTCTTGCGTGGTCAATATCAGCTTCACCAGCCTGTGCTTTGCGAAGTCTTTCCTCTGCACGTGCCAATGCAGCTTTTGCTCTCTCTACATCTATCTCCTCAACTTTCTCTGCACTTCCTACTAATACCAAAACTCTATCATTGAGAACTTCACAGTATCCGCGATTAATAAATACATATTGAGTTTGTCCGTCTTTCTTGTACGAAAGAGAGCCAATTCTTAAAGCTGTCATAAAGGCACAGTGCCCAGGAAATACTCCAAAATCACCTTCAGCACCTGTTGCATAGACTTCGTCTACTTGTTCATTTATTAATTCACCATATGGTGTTATAACTTCTAAAGTCAACTTGTTCTCCATCATTCACTCCTTTAATTAGACCTGTCTTGTGTAACCAAGCTTCTTAGCTTTCTCCTCCACCTCTTCAATTTGACCAACCATATAGAATGCTTGCTCTGGCAGGTCATCATATTTACCTTCAAGAATTGCTTTAAAGCCTTTTATTGTATCATCAAGTTTAACGTATCTACCAGGTGTTCCTGTAAATGTCTCTGCAACATGGAATGGCTGGCTAAGGAATCTCTGAAGTTTTCTTGCTCTTGCAACGGTGAGTTTGTCATCTTCTGAAAGTTCTTCTATACCAAGAATTGCAATAATGTCCTGCAATTCCTTGTATCTCTGAAGTACGGACTGAACACCTCTTGCTACCTGATAATGTTCATCTCCAACTACTCTGGGATCAAGAATTCGGCTGGTAGAGTCAAGTGGGTCAACTGCAGGATATATACCAAGCTCTGCAATCTGACGGGAGAGAACGACTGTTCCGTCAAGGTGAGCAAAGACTGCAGCAACTGCAGGGTCTGTTAAGTCGTCTGCAGGAACGTAAATTGCCTGCATGGATGTAATAGAGCCTTTTGCTGTGGTAGTGATTCTTTCCTGTAATGCACCCATTTCTGTAGAAAGAGTTGGCTGATAACCGACTGCTGATGGCATTCTACCAAGAAGTGCGGAAACCTCTGAACCAGCAAGGGTATATCTAAAGATGTTATCTATAAAGATAAGAACGTCCTGTCCCTGATCTCTGAAGTATTCTGCAACTGTCAAAGCTGTAAGAGCAATTCTTGCTCTAACTCCGGGTGGCTCGTTCATCTGTCCGTAAACAAGAGCAACCTGTGGTAAGACTCCTGAATGCTTCATTTCCAGATATAGGTCGTTTCCTTCACGGGTTCTCTCACCAACACCTGCGAAAACAGATACACCACCGTGTTTCATAGCAATGTTGTGAATCATCTCCATAATAACGACTGTTTTACCAACACCTGCACCACCGAACATTCCCATTTTTCCACCTCTGACGAAGGGGACAAGAAGGTCGAAAACTTTAACACCTGTTTCAAACTGCTGGGTGGTTGGAGACTGTTCAGTAAATTCGGGTGCTATTCTATGGATAGGATACATATCTTGTGCTTGAACAGGTCCCTGTTCATCAACAGGTTCGCCAATAACATTAATAATTCTCCCGAGGACAGGTTTGCCAACTGGGACGGTAATAGGTGCTCCCGTGTCAACAACCTTCATCCCTCTTACTAAACCATCGGTAGAACCCATGGCGATTGTTCTTACTCTATTCTCACCGAGATGCATAGCAACTTCAAGTGTAAGACGAATCTCTGGTATACCCTTAGATGGATCACCAGGTTCATCTATTTTCAATGCATTCAAAACCTCTGGTAACTGTCCTTCAAATTCGCAGTCTACAACTGTTCCTATGACCTGTGCTACTTTACCTACGTTCATAATTTAAAACCTCCTTTATTCTTTTTTAAAATTTTATCCTTCACTTTGCTTTAAAGCCTCAACACCGCCAACAATATCCATAAGTTCTTTTGTAATGGATGCCTGTCTTACTTTGTTTGCAAGCAGTGTTGTCTTTCTGATAAGTTCATCACAGTTCTTTGTTGCATTATCCATGGCTGTCATTCTTGCTGCTTCTTCTGCAGCCTGAGATTCTAATAGAGCCCTGTATATTTGAATTTCAATATAAATAGGAAGCAACATTGCAAAAAGCTCAGGTGCTCTTGGTTCATAGGTAAAAGGTATAAATGTAGGCTGTTCAGCAGGCGTTGAATCTATCCTTCCGATAGGCAGCAATCTGTTGATTACAACCCTCTGTGCAATAACTGACTTAAACTCGTTAAATATGACAACAACCTCATCAACAGCCTCTGTTACATAGGCATTTATCATCTCCTGAGCTATCATCTGAGCATGGGTATATTGAAGTTTTCCAGAGATACCAGTCCATACATTCTTTAATTGAAAATCTCTCCTTTTAAAGTAATCTCTCGCTTTTCTTCCTACAACTGAAAGAACAATATTAAGCCCTTCACCTTTTAACCTGTTAATTTCCTTGTGGGCAGCTCTTAGTATATTTGTATTAAAAGCACCGCAAAGCCCTTTATCTGATGTCATCACCAATACTTCTACGGTTTTAACAGGCCTTCTAAGAAGAATTGGTGGAACATCACCTCTTGTCTCTACAGCACCAGCAAGATCTGCAAGAACTTGCTGCATCTTAGTGGCATAAGGCCTATATCTGAGCATGCTGTCTTGGACTTTACGGAGCTTTGCCGCTGCCACCATCTTCATGGCAGAGGTGATCTTTTTTGTTCCCTGTATTGCCTTTATTTTCTTTCTTATATCTCTTAATGTTGGCATTTAACAGCTCCTACCTTCAGATTTTTATATTAAGGCTGAAATGTCTTCTTAAACTCTACTATGGCATCTGTGATTTTCTGCCTAAGTGTATCGTCAAGCTCTTTCTTCTCTCTAATTTCTTTTCTTAGGTCCTCTTTCTGGCTCCTAATGAAGCTCAAGAAGCCTTGTTCAAATGCCTTAATTGCTGAAACAGGTAATTCATCAAGATGTCCCTGTGTTCCAGCAAATATAAGCATTATCTGGTCCTCAACAGGCATTGGTACATATTGGTCTTGCTTCAGAAGCTCAACCATTCTCTGTCCTCTTTCGAGCAATGACCTTGTTGCTTTATCAAGGTCTGCAGCAAACTGAGCAAAAGCTACAAGCTCTCTATACTGGGCAAGGTCAAGTCTTAACATACCTGCAACTTGCTTCATTGCTTTAATCTGTGCTGCACCACCGACACGGCTGACAGAAAGACCGACGTTAATAGCAGGACGAACACCAGCATAGAAAAGCTCTGGTTCAAGATATATCTGTCCATCAGTAATGGAGATAACGTTTGTTGGAATATATCCAGAAACGTCACCCGCCTGTGTTTCGATAACAGGTAATGCTGTAAGAGAACCTCCACCCTCGGCATCGGAGAGTTTTGCTGCTCTCTCAAGCAGTCTTGAATGGAGATAGAAAACGTCACCAGGATAAGCTTCTCTTCCTGGCGGTCTTCTTAGAATCAAGGAAACCTGTCTATATGCATAAGCCTGTTTTGTAAGGTCATCATAGCAAACTAAGGCATGCATTCCTTTATCTCTGAAGTATTCACCCATTGCACAACCTACGTATGGTGCAAGATATTGCATGGATGCAGGTTCAGAGGCTGTTGCAGCTACTACAATGGTATGATCCATTGCACCATACTTTTTAAGAGTCTCTACCACCTGAACAACACTCTGACGTCTCTGTCCACATGCTACATAAATACATATACAGTTCTGACCTTTTTGATTTATAATTGTGTCAAGCAAGATTGCTGTTTTACCTGTCTGACGGTCACCAATAACAAGCTCTCTCTGACCTCTTCCTATCGGAATCATTGCATCTATTGCTTTAAGACCTGTTTGAAGAGGCTCTTTAACGGGTTGACGTTTAATAATACCAGGAGCAATAATATCAACCTTTCTGGTAGCCTTTGCATTAATTGGACCTTTACCATCAATTGGAATACCGATGGCATTGACTACTCTTCCAATTAATTCCTCTCCAACAGGTGTTTCCATAACTCTTCCAGTTCTTTTGACAATGTCACCCTCTTTAACAAGTCTGTCATCACCAAATAGAATTGCACCGACATTGTCCTCTTCAAGGTTTAGAGCCATTCCATAAACACCGTTTGGAAGCTCAAGCATCTCAGATGCCATACAATTGTCTAAACCATAAATTCTTGCAACACCGTCACCGATAGAGGTAACAATTCCTACCTCGCTGACATCAGCCTTCTTCTCAAAGTCAGCAATCTGCTTCTTAAGGTACTCACTAATTTCTTCCATCTTAAGTTCCATAGTTTCTCACCCCTTTATAAGCTTATCTCTTAAAAGACCCAACTGGCCTTTTATACTCAAATCATACATAGTACTACCAACCTTAACTCTCACTCCACCAATCAATGAGGGATCAATCTCATATTGAAGTTCTACCTCTCTTCCTGTAATTGACTTAAGTGATTCAACAATCTTTAACTTTATACTATCAGGAAGTTCAACAGCAGAGGTAACCACCCCTTTAACCTTCTTCTTAGCTTCCAGGTATAGGGCATTAATGTACCTTACAATTTCTCCAAGTCCTATTAATACTCCTTCAATGCTCAAAAAGCTTAAAAACTTTTTAACCTCTTCTGGAAGCCCTAATTTTTCACAGAGATAACTTATAACTCCGACTCTTTCTTCATCCCTAAAGGAAGGCGAAGTAAGCATATTGCGGAACTGCTTTTCCTTCTGCATAAGAATTATAACTGACTCAAGTTTTACAACAATGTCTGGGACCTGGTCAAGATTCACCAGGCTTAAAAATTGTTTTGCATACTTTTTTGCCTTTGTGCCTCTTACCTTTCTCAATTTTTCCGCCCCTCTATTATTTTTATTGATTCCTGAAGAAGCTTTTCTTGCTCTTCAGGTGTTATTTTTTCCTTTAATTTCTGCTCACTTAGCTGAATTGCAAGCTCAGCAGCCTCAAGTCTCAGAGCATCTTTAGCCATCTTAACTTCAAATTCTATGTTTGTTTTTGCTTGCTCAAGAATTTTCTCCTTCATCTTATCTGTTTCCTGTATTATCTGTTGCTTTTCCTGTTCACCAATCTTTTTAGCAGACTCTATAATGTCTTGAACATCCTTGTCTTTTAATCTTAATTTTTCTTCTACTTCTTGAAGAGCTTTCTGAGCAAGCTCTTTGGCTTCCTGTGATTCTTTTATGCTCTTCTCAATAAGCTCTTGCCTTTGAGCAAGATAGTTTTTTATTGGTTTGCCGAGAAATTTAACAATTATAAAAACCAATATGGCAAAGTTTATAGTCTTAAATGCCCAATCTTTTAAACTTCCTCCTCCTGCTTCTCCTCCACCACCTGCAAATGCAGATACAGCAGAAAACACAAATATTAGTGATAGTAAAATAATCAATCTTTTCATATCGCCTCCATTATGCCTTTACCAGTTTGTTGACAATCTCTTCCGAAAGCCTTTCAACTTCTTGCTTAAGCATTGCTCTAACCTTTTCTGTCTCTGCCTTAATCTCTCCCCTTGCCTTTTCAATCATCTGAACAGCCTCTTTCTCAGCAGATGAAACAACCTCTCTCTGATAAGCTAATGCCTCTTCCCTTAGAGAATTAATAATCTGCTTCGCCTGAGCTTTAGCATTTGCAAGATCAGCATTCATCTGAGCAACTGCCTGTTCTTTCTTTTCATTCATAATTTGAGCCTCTTCAAGAGCACCCTTAATCATCTGGTCACGCTGCCTGAAAAGCTCCATCATGGGTTTAAAGAGGATAGCATTGAGAATAAACATTAAAACAAAAAATTGAATCATTAAGACAAAAAACCAGTTGTTAAACTCTAACATACCCCACCTTCTTTCTGTTAGATTTTTTTTGTTGCTTTAAAACAACTGCAAGACAAGATACCATATACAGCTTTTTTTGTCAAGAAATTAGCAATTTTAAATTTTTATGGTTTTATTAAAAATTTCTTATAAATCCCTGTGAATGGTCGCAACATCAAACAATTTGTTCCTTATATACGCCGAAATTACCTCTGCAATAACAACAGATCTATGCCTTCCTCCTGTACAACCTATAGCAATTGTTAAATAAGCCCTTCCTTCCTTTTTATATCTCGGTAAAACAAAATTTAAAAAACTCTTAACATGAGTAATGAATTTCTTTGTATCATCGTGACTTAAAACAAAATCTCTTACAGGTTTGTCTATACCTGTTAATTGAGAAAGGTTATCGACAAAATAAGGATTGGGTAGATACCTTACGTCAAATACCAAATCTGCATTTATAGGGATTCCATTTTTATAACCAAAAGAAATTACTGTTACTGAAGGATAGAGTGCTTCTTTTTCATAAATACTTCTTATAAATGCCCTTAGTTCATGAGGATTAAAGTTAGTAGTGTCTATTATTCTATCAGACAACTCCCTTAAGGATGAAAGCAAATTATGTTCTTGCCTTATTGATTCTATTAAACTTGTGTTCTTTGTAAAAAGAGGATGAGGTCTTCTTGTCTCTTTATATCTCTTTAGTATAGTTTCCTCATCAGCTTGAAGAAACAATATTTCTGTTGTGTATGTTCCTTTTATTTGTCTTATAAATTCAGAGGCTTCCTCAAAAAAACTATAGCCTCTTATGTCAACTCCGATTGCTACCTTATCACAATAACCATAATCATGTATTAACTTAATAAAATTACTTACCAGAGGGGGAGGCAAATTATCACTACAAAAAAAGCCTAAATCTTCAAGAGTCCTGAGAGTTACAGTTTTACCAGCTCCTGATAATCCCGTAACGATTACTATATAAGGATCACAACTCAAGCTAAAAACTCCTTACTTAGCAGGTTCTATTAAGCCGTAATGCCCGTCCTTTCTTCTGTATACCACGTTTATATCACCAGTAAAAGAATTTAAGAATATAAAGAAATCCTTATCAAGTAGTTCCATTTGATCAACCGCCTCATCAGGCGCCATTGGTCTTAAATCGAATTTTTTAAATTTCACAATTTTTTTGACTTTTTCTGATGATTCTGTAGGAGCTACATTATATTTATTTGAATCTTTCTTATTTTTATTTTGTACTTTTTCTTTATATTTGAGTATCTGCTTTTCAAGTTTTTCTACAACTTGATCAACAGCAGAGTATAAATCCTCTGTTTTGCCTTCTGCCTGAATTAAATGTCCATTTACTTTTAATAAAACGTCTATTTTATGAGTAAACTTTTCTGTACTTATAGTTACAATAGCTTCTGATAATTCTCCTAAAAACTTTTCAAATTTGTTAATCCTTTTTTCAATATACTGTCTTAATGCATCTGTTAGTTCAATATTCCTTCCTTTAATATTTAGTTTCATTTTCAAGTCCTCCTTAATATTTTTTCGTCCTTCTTAATGCCTTAGACGGAATTTTTAACTCCTCTCTATATTTTGCTACAGTTCTTCTTGCAATATCTATCCCTTCTTTTTTTAATATTTCCGATATCTCGCTGTCAGATAGCGGATTTGCTGGATTTTCTTCATCTATTACTTTGCGAATCAATTCCTTTACTCTTGAAGTTGAAATAGCACCATCTTTTGAAGGAAGAGCGTTACTAAAGAAAAATTTAAAACTAAATATTCCATGATCGCATGCAAGGTATTTGTTTGAAGTTACCCTACTTATGGTGCTCTCGTGCAAGCCTAAATCTTCCGCAATGTCTCTAAGATTCAAAGGCTTAATAAAGTCTGCGCCCTTTTCAAAAAAATCTCTCTGAAATTTAATTATACTCTCTGTGACTCTATAGATAGTTCTATGTCTTTGCTCAAGCCCTTTTAATAACTCTATAGCATTCCTAAATTTTTCTTTCAAAAATTTTTTCTCCTCTGAAGGTAGTCTCTTAGCTCTTACCATCTCTTTATAAAAATTATTTAATCTTATTTTTGGAATTCCCTCATCATTCAAAATAATTTGATATTCATCCTCGATTTTTTTAACATATACATCAGGGATCGGGAACGAAGAGGCTACTACTGCAAAATTCCTACCCGGTCTTGGTTCAAGTTTCTCGATAATTTTTATTGCATTTAAGATATCTTCTACAGATAAATTGAACCTCTTAGATATTTTTTCATACTTTTTACGCTGAACATCTTCCAAATGTTCTGCAATTATTGAAGCTACTATAGAATTTTCTAAACCCAATGCTCTTAGTTGTAATAGTAAACATTCTTTCAAATCTCTTGCTCCTACACCCGGTGGATCAAACTCTTGAACTAATGAAACAGCTGCTTTTACTGTATCTAAATCAGTATCAGCAAGCTTTAAAATTTCTTCATCAGAGGCTCTAAGATATCCATCTTCATCAATATTTCCGATAACTATTTCAGCTACAAGCCTTATTCTATGGTCTGCATTGCTTAATCTTAATTGCCAAATCAAATGTTCCCATAAATCTGTTCTTTTAGAATAGAAAAGTTCAAAATTAGGTTTATCTTCTATCCCCGGAGTAAAATATCCTAAATCTCTTCCATCATCTGCTCTTTCTGAGAAATAATCATCAATTATTATTTTTTCAATTTTATCTATGACTAAGGGTTCTTGATCTTCAAATGGCTTTTCTAAGTCAAGCGATTGCTCTTCCTCCTCTAACTCTAATAATGGATTTTCCATCAGTTCCATTTGGATATACTGACTTAATTCAAGTTGAGGAAGCTGTAGTAATTTCAGCTGCATCTGCAGTTGAGGTGTCAGAGCCAGTTTTTGAGTTAATTTTAAATCTACTCTCTGTTCAAGGGTCATTAGAGATTAAACTCCTTTCCAAGATATGATTCTCTAACAACCGGATTATTAACCAAATTCTCTGGTGTTCCCTCAGCAAGTAATGTACCATTATGAATAATAAAAGCTCTATCCGTTATTGAAAGAGTTTCTCTCACATTATGATCTGTTATTATCACACCTATGCCTTTGTCTTTTAATTGTTTGATAGTTTTTTTTAATTCCATTACTGCCAAGGGGTCAATCCCAGCAAAAGGTTCGTCAAAAAGCATAAATATTGGCTTAAGAGCTATTGCCCTTGCTATTTCTGCCCTACGTCTCTCACCCCCTGAGAGCTTATAGCCTTCTCTATCAGCAAACTCTAAAAGATTAAATTCTTTCAAAAGAGAATTTACTTCATCATCAATATTCTGCAAAGCTTCTCTATTGTCAGTATATTTAATTTCCAATACAGCCTTTAAGTTATCTCTAACTGTGAGTTTCCTAAAAATAGAAGGTTCTTGAGGTAAATAACCAAGACCGAGTCTTGCTCTCTTATATATGGGCAAAGAAGAAATATCATTATTGTCGAGAAATATTCTCCCACTGTCTGGTTTCACAATCCCTATCATCATATAAAAAGTGGTGGTTTTCCCGGCTCCGTTAGGACCAAGAAGCCCTACAATTTCTCCACTTTTAATATTAAAACTAACCCCTTTTACAGCTTCTTTCTTACCAAAGGTTTTTTTTAAATTCTCAACTTTTAAAAAATTATTCATCGGTTGGATTTTCTTTCTTTTAAATAAACCTTACTTTTTTCTACAACTGCTTTATCATCCTTTAAAAAATAGGTAATCTTCTCACCAGTAATTAGATTTTTACCTTCTGTTACTCTGGGTTCTCCTGAAAATATAACCTTCTCATCCGGTTCAGGAAAATAGGTAGCTTTGTGTGCTGTTATTAATCTTTCTGCTTTTTGTAGTTTTACATTCCCTACAGCCTCAATTTTTTTTATATTTCCACCCTTTTCTTCCTCTTCATAATAAACAATCATTTTATTAGCATTTAATGTCACTTCACCCTTTTTAGCTATGACATTTCCGTCGAAAGTAGCTGTTTTAGCTTTATTGTCATTAATTAAAGACTGAGAGGTTATAACTATAGGTTCGTTAGTATCTTTTTTTACTTCCGAAAACCCTAAACTTACAAATAAGATTAAACAAAAAAATATTAGACTATTTCGAAGAATATACAATTGCTTTCACCCCTTTTTTTAATTCTATCAAACTTTCATCTGCTTTACCAGAGCCGCCTTCAATTTTGAATTTTTTACCCTCTATTTTAATTGGCTTTTCTGAGTAAAGAACCTTGCTTTTAGAATCCCAGTTAGCCTCAGAAGCTAATATTTTAAAATTCTTAGTGATACCCTCTATCATTTCCCGAAGAGAAAAATCTCCTGTTTCTAAATGATAAAAACCTTTTTGAGCAAAAACCTTAAAATCCCTCTCTGGTATGAAAATTGTTAATTCCTTCAACTCCATTAATTTCCCTTCATCATATAAAAAAGCTTCCTTTGAATAGAGATTTAACTTTATCTGTCCTTCTCTTTTTTGTATAAATTCTAAATCCTTAAACGTAGAACCTTCAATTCCTATCTTAACTTTTATCGGTGTCTCCTGTTCTATATGACTTAAAATTATAAATAATAAAATAACAAGTAAAACTAAAAATAGAATACTTTTTTTCATATTTGATTAACTATAACATAATTTATCAAATTTTATAGATACTCTATCACCTTATCAATAACTTTTGAAAATGCTTTAGCTGACTCACTGTCAGGATAGAAAAGTATAAAAGGTTTTCCTTCATCCCCTGTTACTGTAATTGAAGGATCAATAGGAATCCTGCCTAAAAAAGGTATTTCATATGTCTCTGCAAGTTTCTCTGCTCCACCTGATTTAAATATTTCCACTGATTTTCCACATTCAGGACAGATAAAGCCACTCATATTCTCAATTAATCCTAAAACAGGAATTGAAGAATCTTGACAAAACCGTACAGTTCTACGAACATCAGCTAAAGCTACATCCTGAGGTGTAGATACTATAATGGCTCCATCAATTTTATCTAAAATCTGCACAATAGACAAAATTTCATCTCCAGTTCCAGGAGGAGAATCTACTACAAGACAATCAAGCTCCCCCCACCTTACATCAGTTAAAAAATTTTCTATTAATCTATGCTTTAATGGCCCTCTCCATGCAACTGCTTCATCTCTTTTTTCAAGGAAAAAGCCCACTGAGATTAATTTCAAATTATCTGAGTAATGCAACGGCATTATTCCAAGGTCTGTTACTAATGGAGCAAGTCCTTCAAGCCCAAACATATTAGGTATATTAGGACCATGTATATCTATGTCTAATAGTCCAACCTTGTATCCTTTTGCAGACAAGCCAGCAGCTAAATTTGTAGAAACAGTACTTTTACCAACTCCTCCTTTACCAGATAACACCAAAAACTTTTTTTTAATAGATCCCAAGTTTGTTTTTAAAACCATGCCTCTTCTTATTTGTTCTCTTTCATCACAATTGCAGTTTTTCTTTTCCTCTGCCATTTTCCACCTCCAGCAAATTTATATATTTAATATAACTTAAAAGAGAAAAGTTAATTCAAATGACCCAAAATTATAAAAACAAAATTTTTGACATTACCGATATTTTTGATTTAAACTTTTAAATGTTCGTTTTATGTAGGATACTTATCTTAATTAGCTTTCTTTTATTTCTTTCATTTGGAATTTCTTCAGCATCCGATGAATATTTTCAGAAATTAAAAGAAGATGTCTTATCATATTTCCCTGTAATCTCTGGAAGCGTGAAAAAATCAGAAGGAAATTTTTTAATTTTAGATAAAGGGTTAAAAGATGGTGTAAAAAAAGGACAAAGAGTGATTCTTTTCGAAGAAACCGTCCCGCTAATTCATCCTGTTACAAAACAGATTATTGGTAAATCTGAAAAAATAGTAGGTTCTGCTGAAATTATCAGTGTTGATAATGATTTCTCTAATGCAATTATCCTTGAAGGGAATTTAAAAGCAAAGGATAACCAGGTTCTTTTTAAAATACCTAAATCAAAAATTAAAATTCTCTATGCTCAAACAAATACTGAATGGGCAATTGGTGAAGCATATTATAGAAATTTAAAAGAAACTCAGAGATTTGAAATCATTGATGCACCTGTAAATGTTGATAATAAAGAACAACTTTTTAAAGATAGTAAGGGAGCTGAAATTTTACTTTTTCTAAGTCCTTCGAAACAAAATGAAAATATAAAACTTTCTCAAGAACTTTATTGGATAAAAGATAAAAAACTTTTTTCTAAAACCGAAATTGAACTTTCACCCACAGCAATTAGCGAACTAAGGAAAAAATACGCGTCCTTAATTGTTCCAGAAGGTCATACCCTCTTGTCTTTCAGGCTTTCAAGAAGCATTAATAGGATATCATCAGGTAATTTTGACGGCATAAGTCCCAGTCAAATATTAATAGCTTCAGACAGTGAAATAAGCCTTTATATTATAGATGTTGACCTTAAACTTAAAAGCAACTATTTAGTGCCATTAGGTGGCGAAATCCTATGGTTTGATACGGGAGACATTGATAAAGATGGAAGAGACGAAATAATAATGACCCTGAAAAAAGACAATAGAGTAATTTCTTCAATAATAAAATGGCAGGAAGGAGATTTTAAAGAAACTTCAAGATTTGAAGATATCTTTTTAAGGGTGTTTGAAGGCAAACTAATTGCCCAGGCTTATTCCCCGTCTTCTGGTTTTGAGGGAGAAATATTTTATTTAAAGCCTCTTATAAAAGGTTACGAGAAATTAGAGTCATTAAAACTTCCTATAAAAACAAATATATATGATTTCTATGTTTTTGGTAGTTCTATATTCAAATGGGAAGAAGGAGGTTTTCTGGCAGTATATAATGAAAAAGGTATCCCAATGTGGCGATCAACTGAACCGCTCGGATTCGGATTACAGTATGAGAAACAAACTGGTGTTGCCATGTTAAGTCTCGGTAAGTGGCAAGTTCAGAGTAGAATTAAACCATTAAGCAATGGAGTGATTGTTATTGAGAAAAAACCTCTTCTTGGCTTTGTAAATTTCTCCACCTTTGGCTATAGAAGCTCAAAGCTTCAGCTACTTCAATGGACAGGAATTGGAGTTGAACAAACTGATATTACAGAAGAAATGTCAGGCGAAATACTCGATTATGCTGTTTCAGCTGACAAACTTTTCGTTCTTGTAAAACCTCCCTTTGGTGTAAACCCAAAAAGAATTCTTCAGGGAGAAAGTCCCTTTGAAACGCTCCTTCATATTTTGTCACTCAAATATTAAACATGAGCAGAATTATAAAACACGTTGGCATAATTATGGATGGGAATGGAAGGTGGGCTCAACTAAGAGGATTACCTCGTTATGAAGGACATAAAAGAGGAGTAGAAAAGGTAAAGGAAATCATTCGTGCTGCTCTCAGGCTAAAAATAAATGTTATCACTTTCTATGCCTTTTCAATAGAAAACTGGCAAAGGCCTAAAAAAGAAGTTGATATAATAATGGAACTCCTTCAAAATCATCTTAAAAAGGAAATAAATAATTTCATCTCCCAGGGAATAAAATTTAAAATGATAGGAAATCGTAGTCTAATGCCAGCTGATGTTTTATATATAATAGAGGAAGCTGAAAAAGCTACGGCTAACTGTAAAGAACTCATTGCCCAATTTGCAATTAGCTACTCGGGCAGAGACGAGATTATTAGAGCAGTCAAAAAAGCAATTCAAAAAAATATTAAGCCTGATAATTTTGATGAAAATACTATGAATTCTTTACTTGATACATCAGAAGTTCCCGAGCCTGATCTTATAATAAGAACTTCTGGAGAGCAAAGACTCAGTAATTTTCTTATATGGCAATCTGCTTATTCAGAGTTTTATTTTACTCAGGCACTATGGCCTGATTTCACAGATGATGAATTTACAGAGGCGATTCTTGACTTTCAGAAAAGGCAAAGGAGATTTGGAAAGGTAAGTGAGTTTACAAGGACATAAAAAAAGAGTTATTGTCGCTTTAATAGCTCTTCCCCTTCTAATATTAGTTATTGTTAAGCTTCCACCATACTTTTTCTTAGGACTTTTAACATTAATAAACATTGTTGCAATGTGGGAGTTCTTAAGAATGTATAAAACCTTAAGAATTTTTATCGTATTAGGAGTCGGATTATCAACAGTAATATTTTTATTTAACTGTTTCTATTGGGAATTTGCAATATACTATTACTCTATAAGTTTTTTAATTATAACTTTAATCCGTCTGTTTATTAAAAAGGAACCTAATAATTCATTGATGGAAATATCTCCAGTTATTGTAGGAATTCTATACATTCCAACCTTACTGGCTTTTCATTGGTTTATAAGACAAGAAGGATGGCAATGGATATTATATTTATATGCAATGGTTTGGGCTGCAGATAGTTTTGCCTATTATATTGGAAAGGGATTTGGAAAACGCAAACTCTATCCTGAAGTAAGCCCTAAAAAAACTTGGGCAGGAGCTTACGGTTCATTAATAGGTGGTGTTTCTACCTCTTTACTCGTTGGCTATTTATTATTAAATAAACCACTGATAAGCCTTTTTCTGATAGGGCTTTCAATTGGTTTTATATCTATATTAGGGGACCTTATAGAATCAATGTTTAAAAGAGATGCAGGGATTAAGGACTCCAGTTTTATCTTTCCAGAACACGGAGGCGTACTTGATAAAATAGATGCTATGCTTTTTGCTGGAGTACTACTTTATTTTGGAATTAGATTGATGTAGGAGGGCTAATTGAAAAAAGTTGTTATACTTGGTAGTACAGGGTCTATAGGAAAAAGTGCTCTTGATGTAATACGAAAGTTCCCCGATAAATTTAAAGTCATAGGGCTGGCAGCAAGAAGCAGTATAAATATACTTGAAGAACAAATTAAGGAATTTAAACCAAAATATGTGGCAGTTTATGATAATAAAGCTTGGAATGAACTTAGAAAAAAAATAAAAAACATTGAAATCATGCATGGTACAGAAGGAATTTGCCAAATTGCTACCAAAACAGAAGCAGATATTATTCTTTCTGCAATAGTGGGTGCTGCAGGACTTCTTCCAACCTTTGAAGCAGTATTGGCTGGTAAAACTATAGCTCTTGCTAATAAAGAGAGTCTTGTAATGGCTGGCGAACTTATAAAAACAACAGCTAAAAAAACCAATGCTAAAATTATCCCTGTTGACAGTGAACACAGTGCTATTTTTCAGTGTATCAACAGTTGCAATAAGCCATACATAAGTAAAATATGGCTTACAGCCTCAGGAGGGCCTTTTAGAGGCATGAAAAAAAATGAGATAAAAAATGTTACTCCGCAGGAAGCTTTAAATCATCCAAAATGGAAAATGGGAAAGAGAATTACAATAGATTCTGCAACTCTTATGAATAAAGGATTCGAAGTAATTGAAGCACACTATCTTTTTGATATTAAAGCAGAAGATATAGGAGTACTAATTCATCCACAAAGTATAGTACACTGTCTTGTTGAATTTATTGACGGAACATATATTGCACAAATGAGCAATCCTGATATGAAAGCACCAATCGCTCTTGCGCTCTCTATACCTGAAAGACTAACAAATATAGTTAAACCAATTGACTGGACAGTTACAAGTCAGTTACAGTTTGAAATGCCTGATACAGACTTGTTCCCATGTCTTAATCTTGCCTATGAAGCTTTAAAAACTGGAGGAAGCATGCCAGCTGTTTTAAATGCTGCAGATGAGATAGCTGTTGAAGCTTTTCTTGCAGGAAAGGTAAAATTTAATAATATATATGAAATAATTAAAAAAATCATGGATGCCCACAATGTAGTGCCTATCAATAGTATAGATGATGTGCTCGAAGCTGACAGTTGGGCAAGAAAAATGGCAAAAAAGGAGATAGGATAATGAGTTTTATTTATGCAATAATTCTGTTTGGTTTCTTAATATTTATTCATGAATTAGGACACTTCCTTGCAGCAAAACTAAGTGGTGTCAAAGTTCTTAAATTCTCCATTGGTTTCGGGCCGAGAATAATTGGGAAAAAAATTGGAGACACAGAATATCTTTTAAGTGCTGTTCCTCTTGGTGGATATGTAAAAATGTATGGAGAAGATGTTGGAGAGGAAGCAATAGATAAAAAGAGATCTTTCAAACATCAACCAGTACATAAAAAAATGTTCATAGTTCTTGCAGGTCCTCTTTTTAATATTTTCGCAGCAATATTTCTATTTTGGGTAATATTTGTTTATGGAGTTCCTGTTCTAAAACCTTTTATAGGAGAGGTTATAGAAAACTCTCCGGCATACACAGCAGGACTAAAAAAAGGAGATAAAGTCATAGCAATCAATGGACAAGAAATTACTAATTGGTTTGAGATGGCTCAGTTTATACAGCAAAATCCGAATAAGACTATTAATTTCAAAATAGATAGAAACGGTCAAATAATTCAGATTGCCATAATGCCTCAAGAAAAAGAAACAAAAAATATTTTCGGAGAAAAAATTTTTGTAGGTCAAATTGGCATAAAACCATCCGATGAAGTCTATATCAAAAAAGAAGATCCTTTAACTGCTATTAATAAATCATTCGAAAAGTGCTATGAAATTGTTGAACTTACATATTTAACAATTGTAAAAATATTCCAAAGAGTTGTATCAACAGATGTTATTGGTGGTCCAATACTTATATTTCAGGCTGCAGGAAAAACTGCTGAGCAAGGCTTAATAAGTTTTTTAAGCTTTGCTGCAATAATAAGCATTAATCTTGGTGTTTTAAATCTCTTACCAATTCCTGTTCTTGATGGAGGACATATTCTTTTTTTCATGATAGAAGGTATAAGAAGAAAGCCTTTAAGTGAAAAATTCATTACGATTTCCCAAAAAATAGGAATAGTTTTTCTCATTACCCTTATGATGCTTGCTTTTTACAATGATATTTTAAGACTATTTAATCCTGAAAAGATGCCCTTTGGGAAATGAAAAAAGCTTTTTCAGCAGGCGGAGTTGTTTATAAATTTGAAAAAGGCGATTTAAAAATCCTCTTAATTGTCACTAAGAATGGTAGAGTTTGGTCTCTTCCGAAAGGTATTGTTGAAAAGGACGAATCTCCAGAAAAAGCTGCTATAAGAGAAATAAAGGAAGAAACAGGAGTTGATGGTGAAATAATTGATGAAGTTGGAGAAGTATCTTACTGGTTTATCCATAAAAATGAAAAATATTTTAAAAGAGTTAAATATTTTCTTGTTAAATATACAAGTGGTGACATTAATCCAGACGAGGAAGTCGATACTGCTCAGTGGCTTAGTCCTCAAGAGTCTTTAGAAAAGCTCACATACAAAAGTGATAGGGAAATTTTGAAAAAAGCTTTGGAGAAAATTAATGGGTAAAATACTAACTCAAAGAGAATTAAAAAACAAGTTAGAAAAGCTAAAAAAAGATAGCAAGAAAATTGTTTTTACAAATGGCTGTTTTGATATTATACATGCTGGCCATGTAAGATATCTTAAAGAAGCAAAAAGTTTGGGAGATATTCTTGTAATAGGGCTCAACTCTGATAAATCCATCAAACAGATAAAACCTTTAAGACCAATTAATTCAGAAAATGAAAGGGCAGAAGTACTCGCATCTCTTGAAATGGTTGATTTTGTCGCTTTATTTGATGAAGAAACTCCCTATAATCTAATAAAATTTCTCCAACCAGATGTTCTTGTCAAGGGAGGAGACTGGAAGATTGAAGATATTGTAGGTGCAGAACTTGTTAAAGAAGTGTATAGCCTCCCCTATGTTGAAGGTTTTTCAACAACAGGTATAATAGAAAAAATTTTGCAGAAATATTCAACAAAAAAACCCGCTAACAAAATTATGGATAAGGCAAAAAAAATAAAGTTTTTGATGCTTGATGTAGATGGAGTCCTCACATCCGGTGGAATAATTCTTGATAATGAGAGTAATGAGCTTAAAATTTTTAATGTAAGAGACGGTCATGGACTCGTTATGTTACACAAATCAGGAATAAATATTGCGGTTATCACGGGTAGATACTCTAAAGCATTAGATAGAAGGATGAAAGAATTAGGAATTACAGAAGTATATCAAGGCACAAGAGAAAAACTCAAAATTTTTAATGAAATAGTTAAAAAATACAATCTTAAAAAAGAAGAAATTGCAGCCATGGGGGATGACATAATTGATTTATCGATCTTAAGTAGAGTTGGATTCTCTGCTTCACCTCAGGATGGACATGAAGAAGTAAAAAAGATGGTGGACTATGTTACTGAAAAAAAAGCTGGAGAAGGGGCTGTAAGAGAAATCTGTGATATCATACTCCAATCAAAAAAGCTTTTAGGTAAATTCATAAATGAATATAAGAACATTTAACCTTCCTACCACTTTAACAATTATTCGCATATTAATTATACCCATTTTTGTAATAGAAGCACCTTCTAATCCTCAATTAGGTGCTTTTTTATTTCTTATCGCAGCTGGAACCGACTTTCTTGATGGCTATTTAGCAAGAAAATTTAAACAGATAACAAAAGTAGGAATTATTTTAGACCCTATCGCTGATAAACTTCTTGTAATCACTGCCCTTATAATTCTTGTTGATCTCGTGAGAATTCCTGCATGGATAGCAACTGTTATTATTCTTAGAGAATTTATAATAACTACATTAAGATTTTATGCGCTCTCAAGAGGAGTAGTTATTCCTGCTGAAAAGGCAGGTAAGGCAAAAACAGTCTTGCAAATGATAGCGATCCTTTTTCTTCTCTTAGCAGAAGAAATCTACGGCATAGACTTTTATGATTTAGGACTTGTTTTAATATATATTGCAACATTGGTAGCAGTATATTCTGGGATTCAGTATATTTTCCACTTTTGGAGGAACATAAAATGAGTCTTCTTTTATGTATTTTTGCCTTTATCATTGGCTCTATTCCGTGGGGATATATAATTGGAAAAACAAAGGGAATTGACCTAAGAAAAGTAGGAAGTGGAAATATCGGCGCTACTAATGTATTAAGAATTATTGGGAAAAAAGAAGCATTAATTACCCTTTTATTAGATATTTCAAAAGGAATTATTCCTGTTTTAGTTATCAAATTAATTCCATCCTATGGAGATAATCTATTCTTGACAGGCTTAGTAGGAACTTGTGCAATTCTTGGACATTGTTTTTCTCCTTTTTTAAGACTCAAAGGAGGAAAAGGTGTTGCAACCACAATTGGTGTTCTTTTAGCCTATACACCTTTAGCTGGATTTATAACCATTATTATATGGATAATTACCTTTAAATTTAGCAAAATTTCTTCCTTAGGAGCTCTTATTTCATTTACTCTTTTGCCTATAAATGTATATCTTTTAAATTATTCTGATGAAATTATATTTTTTGCCTTTTTATTTACTATTATTATATATATTAGACATGCACCAAACATTAAGAGATTATTACAAGGGACTGAGTCCAAAATCAGGGAGAAACAATGAAGAAAGCCATTGTTTTGTTAAGTGGGGGTATTGACTCATGTACAACACTTGCCATAGCAAATTCAGAGGGTTTTGAATGTTATGCGATTTCCTTTGATTATGGTCAGAGACACAAAATAGAACTTGAATCAGCGAAAAAAGTAGCTAAAAACATAGGTGTAAGAGAACATTTAATTATATCATTTGATTTGAGGAAAATTGGCGGCTCTGCCCTTACATCAGACATTGATGTTCCAAAAAAGGAAAGTGAAGGAATTCCAGTTACCTATGTCCCTGCAAGAAACACTATTTTTTTAAGCTTTGCGATAGCGTGGGCAGAGATTCTTCAATGTCCTAATATTTTCATAGGTGCAAATGTGGTAGATTATTCTGGTTATCCTGATTGCAGGCCTGAATATCTTGAAGCATTTGAAAAAATGGCTAATCTTGCAACCAAAATTTCCGTTGAAAGCAATTTCAAATTTAAAATACAGGCACCACTTATTTATTTAACAAAGTCACAAATAATTAAAAAAGGATTAGAGTTAGGATTAGATTATTCTCTTACATGGAGTTGCTATGATCCAAAAGGTCATCCTGATAACCCTATCCCTTGTCTTAAATGCCCAAGCTGCCTTTTTAGATTAAAAGGCTTTGAAGAAGTCGGAATAAAAGATCCTCTAATCAAATGATAACAGTTAGGCTTTATACAAATGTAATAAAAAAAATTATCTTAAGTGCAATAAAAGCAAACAAGGGACAATACTCTTATGAAGAGTTAGTTGTTGACGGATTAAAAATCCTTGATATGATGAGAAATGTTGGCTGCAAAATAACTATAGAAGGAAAGGAAAATTTAAAAGATTTAAAACCCCCCTGTGTTTTTATTGCTAATCACATGAGCACTCTTGAAACGCTTGTGCTCCCAGCCGTTATTGGAAAAGAGTTTAAAGTAACCTTTGTTGTTAAAAAATCATTGTTAAAATATCCTTTTTTTGGTAAGATTTTATCTGCTTTAAATCCAATACCTGTAACAAGAGAGAATCCAAAGGAAGATTATAAAATAGTTTTACAGGAAGGGCTCAAAAGATTACAAGAAGGGATATCCATAATAGTTTTTCCTCAAGCAACAAGAGAAATTACTTTTGAACCTTCTAAATTTAATACCTTAGGAATTAAACTTGCCAAAAAAGCAAATATACCCGCTGTTCCAATTGCGCTTAGAACTGACGCATGGGGAGTAGGCAGAATATTTAAAGATTTTGGTAAAATTGATACCTCTAAACCCATATGTTTTTATATTGGAAAGCCTCTATATATTCAAGATAAGGGAGTAAAGGAACATTTGGAAATCATTGATTTCATTCAATATTCTTTGAGCAAATGTTATAATTAAATATGTTTTACGCTGACCTTCATATTCATTCAAAATTTTCAAGAGCAACAAGCAAAGACATGAATCTTGAAACCATTGAGCAATGGGCTCAGATAAAGGGAATTAAATTAATTGGCACGGGTGATTTTACTCATCCTCAATGGCTTAAAGAAATAGAAAAAAATCTCGATGATGAGGGCAATGGTTTATTTACATTGAAAAGACAATATAAAAAAGATGTTCCCGAATCTTGCAGAGAAAAGGTTTTTTTTATTCTTTCCTCTGAAATAAGCTGCATCTATCAAAAAAATGGCAAATTAAGAAAAATTCACTTAGTAATTTTATCCCCCTCTTTAAAAGATGTTAGTAAAATAAATCATGCCTTAACTCAAATAGGCAGTCTTCTTTCTGATGGAAGACCTATTCTTGGAGTTGATGCAAAAGAATTAACTAAAATTGTACTTGAATTAAGCCCTGACTCATTAATAATTCCTGCCCATGCTTGGACTCCTCATTTTTCAATTTTTGGCTCTCAATCAGGTTTTGATAGCATTGAAGAATGCTTTGAAGAATTAACTCCCTATATTTACGCCATTGAAACAGGTTTAAGCTCAGACCCAAGGATGAACTGGCGATTAAGCAAACTTGATAAAATAATTCTCATATCCAACTCTGATGCCCATTCACCAGCGAAAATAGGAAGGGAAGCGAATATTTTTGATACTGAAATTAACTATAAAGCAATAACTGAAGCAATAAAAACAGGAAAAGGATTTCTCGGTACAGTGGAGTTTTTCCCTGAAGAAGGGAAATACCACTATGATGGGCACAGAGCATGTGGCATAAGGCTCTCACCAAAAGAGACCATAAAAAGAAACTATCTCTGCCCAGTATGCAGCAAAAAAGTTACTGTAGGGGTTATGCATAGAGTAGAAATACTCGCAGATCGTGAAGAGGGTAGAAAACCTCCTCAGGCACCTCCCTTTAAGTCAATTATACCTCTTCAGGAGATAATTGCAGAGATTAATAAAAGTTCAACCCAAAGTAAAAGTGTATCAAATCTTTACATCAAAGCTATTCACAATTTAGGAAGCGAATACAGCATACTTTTAACAAAAGACCTAAAAGAAATAGAAAGATTTAATGAACTTCTCGCAGTGGCAGTTGATAGAATGAGAAAAGGTAAAATTGCTGTTGAGCCTGGTTACGACGGAGAATACGGTAAGATAAAAGTTTTTGGTGAGCCCTGTGAACCCGCAATTAAAGGGCAGGCATTACTTTTTTAGATGAATCTAAATAAAAATCAAAAATTAGCTGTAGAAAGTTCAGATAAATATCTATGTGTTTTAGCAGGTCCAGGGACAGGAAAAACCCTTACCATTACAGCAAAAATAATCCATCTCCTAAAAAAAGGATTAGAACCTGAAGAAATAGCTGCTCTAACCTTCACTCAAAAGGCAGCCCTTGAAATGAGAGAGAGAGTCCTAAAACATCTCGAAAGGAAAGAAGACTCACCTTTTATTGGTACCTTTCATCTTTTGTGCATAAGACTTTTAAGAGAATTTCTTCCAGAAAAGGAAAAACACTTTCAACTATGCACAAAAACAAAACAAAAGGATATAATCCATAGTCTTGGCGAAAAAAATGCTGATAGAATTATTGAAAAAATATCGAAATTTAAAAACAGGGGATTATCCTTAGATGATAAGACCTATTCAATATATGAAAAATACGAGGCAAGAAAAAAAGAACTTAATCTTCTTGACTTTGATGACCTATTGATTAAAACTCTCGAAATGCTAAAAGAAAGGGAAATTCCACAATTTTTTAGTCACATTATTGTCGATGAATTTCAAGACATAAACAAGATTCAGTATGAAATCATAAAAAGACTTTTAAAAGAAAAGGGTTCTCTCTCAGTTTTTGGGGATCCAGACCAGGCAATATATTCATTTAGAGGGTCTGAAATAGACCTCTTTTTAAATTTACCTACAGACTTTAAAAACCTTACTCTCTTGAATCTTTCTCTTAATTATCGATCTCAAGCAAATATAGTAGCTGCATCAAATAAGTTTATTACAGCAAATACAAAGAGATTTTCAAAAAGAATTGAACCAACGAAACCTTCTACAACTCCATTAGTTTTAATTGAAGTAGGAGATGAATATGAAGAAGCAAAAATTATTCTTAAGGAGATAAAAAAAAGGCTTGGAGCAACTGACTTTACAGAATTATATAGCAATAAAGAAGAAACACCCTACAGTTACAGCAGTTTTGCAATTCTTGCAAGGACTAACAAACAGTTGAAAATTATCAAGGAACAATTGATAAAAGAGGGTATTCCTATAAAAACAATAAAAAAAGATGCTGACACATGGATAGAATCGTTTATAAAAAATTTTTCTTCTTTCTTATCAAATCAGACTATATCAAAAAAACTTGTAACCTATATTCCTTTATATGAATTTTTAGAATCCTCAGGTATTTTTGAAAGTTTACATGAATATGAAGCCCAGGTAATCCGAAACATAGCATTAAGCTATAAAAAAGGAACTATAATTGAACAAATTCAAGCATTTTTAGATGAACTTCATGGCATGACTTCCTTTGACCTCTTTCCAGAAACACTTAATGCTGTGAGTTTACTTACTCTTCACAGTACAAAGGGGCTGGAATTTCCTATAGTCTTTATTGCAGGATTTGAAGAAGGACTTATACCCTACACATTATCCTCTGAGTGGGATATAGAAGAAGAAAGAAGACTTTTTTATGTAGGAATGACACGAGCCATGGATGAATTGATTCTTCTCCATGCGAACAGTAGATTCATACACGGAGAAAGAGTATCTCTTCCTGTTTCCTCTTTTTTAAAGGAAATCCCAGAAGAATATTTAGAAACAAAAAAAATCCGTCCTAAAAAGGACGGACCCTCACAGAAAGAGCTTTTTTAAGCTTTAATCTTAGTTCCAATGAGTTCAAGAAACTTCTTTATCCATTCAGGATGAGCTGGCCATGCAGGAGCAGTAACAATATTTCCATCCACACAGGCATTTGAATAAGTAGCATTAACATCACACCATTTACCTCCTGCAAGTAAAATTTCAGCTTTTACTGCAGGATAGGCAGTAAGTGTTCTACCTTTTATCACATCAGCAGCAGTAAGTAACTGTATTCCATGACAAATAGCAGCCACAGGTTTACCAGAGGTAACAAAATGTTTTACTATCTCAAGCACCTTTTCATTAAGCCTCAAATATTCAGGAGCTCTTCCTCCTGGGATAACAAGAGCATCATATTTTTTCGGGTCAATTTTGTCAAAATTAGCATTAATCATAAAATTATGTCCTCTTTTCTCCGTATAAGTCTGATCACCTTCAAAATCATGGATTGCTGTTTTAACAGTATCTCCTGCTTTTTTGCCAGGACATACTACATGAACAGTATGTCCTACCATTTTAAGCATCTGGAAAGGAACCATTGCCTCGTAATCCTCAACAAAATCTCCTACAAGCATTAAAATTTTCTTTGCCATGTTACACCTCCATAGGAATTTATTAAATTATAACGTATTTTATGTTAAGATATTTTTGTTTTCTATGAAATTCATTACTAAAATTCAAAAAAATATTTATGATTTACAAAACTTTTATCTAATTTGCATAAATTCCTTACTAAAACTTTTCAGAAAACCTTTTTATTTGGATGACATAGTAGAACAGATGGAATATGCAGGTGCCTCTTCAGTTTTTATTGTCTCCTTGGTATGTCTTTTTGTTGGTATGGCATTGAGTTTACAGTTAAGTGCAGAACTCAGCGGACTTGGTTTAAAAATGTATACGGGTAAAATTGTAGGTATAGCTGTAATAAGAGAGATAGGTCCTTTAGTAACAGCCTTGGTATTTATTGGCAGAGTAGGAGCAGGACAGGCTGCTGAAATCGGCTCGATGATACTTGGACACCAAATCGATACACTAAGAGTATATGGTATTGATCCGATTAAAAAAGTAGTAATTCCAAGAGTAATTGCCTCAGTTATTATGCTACCCTGTTTAACAATCATAGGAGACTTAATATGTCTTTTTGGTGGCTATTATATAGCAGTTTTTGTAAGTAATCAAAGTGGCTCTTTTTACTGGTCAAGCATAATTAAAGAACTCACCTTTGAGAATGTTTTTTCTGGTTCAATAAAGCCCTTTATTTTTGGTTACCTAATTTCATGTATAAGCTGTTTCTACGGGCTTACTACACGAGGCGGAGCAAAAGGACTAAGAACATCAACAACAAAGGCAGTTGTTACATCAATAGTAGTGGTAATTGCAACGGATTTTGTGCTTACAAGAATACTTCTTTATGCATTAGGATTTAGCGTATGATAGTATTCGATGATGTATGGTTTTCTTATGGAGATAGGGAAGTACTTAAAGGAGTAAGTTTTTCTGCAAACTTTGATGAACGTATAGCGGTTCTTGGTGAAAGCGGAGAAGGTAAAACAACAATTTTAAAACTTATTTTAGGATTGATTGTACCAGATAAAGGGAAAATAATTATTGATGGAGTAGATATAACCCAATTAGATGAAGAAGAATTAATCCCGATAAGAAGACAATTCAGTATAGTCTTTCAAGAAGGAGCACTCTTTGACTCACTGCCTGTCAAGGAAAATGTAGCATTTTTTATGAGAGAGATTTTAAAGCTTCCTGACGAGCAAATTTATAAAAGGGTAAGCGAGCTACTCAATAGAGTTGGAGTTATAGATGCAGAGGAACTTATGCCAGAAGAACTAAGTGGTGGAATGCATAGGAGAGTAGCAATTGCAAGAGCATTGGCAGCAGGAAAAACAAAGATGTTCCTCTATGACGAACCAACTGCAGGACTTGACCCCATTAACTCTGAAAGAATAATGTCGCTCATAGAAGACCTTGCAAACAAGGAAAATATAGGTTTCATGATAATAACCCATGTAGTGTATGTGGCATGGCAACTTTGTAATAGATTTATCTTCATCAAAGACGGAAGCATTTTATTTGACGGAAATAAAAAAGAGCTTATTTTAACTGAAATACCCGCTGTGAAAGATTTTATCAAAGAATTATTTTTCAGGGTTGAAGGATAACTTTACTTTAGAAACAATAGCCATATTTTACCTTTTTGATTTAAAATAAAAAATTAATCTTTAAAATCGGAGGTGGGAGATGAAATATGTAAAGGGACTTAAATGCAGGGAGTGTGGAAGAGAATACCCTGTTGAGCCCATATATGTTTGTGAATTCTGTTTCGGACCCTTAGAAGCAATTTATGATTATGGAAAGATAAAAAGAGCTTTAACAAGAAAAACTATAGAAAAAAGACCAAAAACACTATGGAGATATAAAGAACTTCTACCAATAGATGGTGAACCACAAGTAGGGCTTAGCTCAGGTTTTACTCCTCTTGTAAAAGCTGACATTCTTGCTAAATATTTAGGAGTAAAGGAACTTTACATAAAAGATGATACAGTCAACCATCCCACGCTTTCCTTTAAAGATAGAGTTGTTGCTGTAGCACTTACAAAGGCGAAAGAGTTTGGCTTTGACACTGTTGCCTGCGCTTCTACTGGTAATCTTGCTCATGCTGTTTCAGCTCATGGAGCAAAATCAGGTTTTAATAGGTTTATTTTTATTCCTGCCTCCCTTGAGCAGAGCAAAATTACAGCATCCATTGTTTATGAGCCAAATTTAGTTGCTGTAGACGGAAACTATGACGATGTAAACAGACTATGTAGTGAAATTGCAAACAAATACAGATGGGCATTCGTAAATATAAATATTCGTCCCTTTTATGCTGAAGGCTCAAAAACCATAGGTTTTGAAATAGTTGAACAGCTTGGGTGGGATACACCTGATAGCATTGTTGTGCCTTGTGCAAGTGGTTCATTGCTTACAAAAGTATGGAAAGCATTAAAAGAATTTAAAGAAATTGGCATACTAAAAGAAGTGGAAACAAAAATATACGGTGCTCAAGCAACTGGATGTTCACCCATATCTACAGCCTTCAAACAAGGAACAGATGTAATCAGACCTGTAAAACCCAATACAGTAGCTAAATCTCTTGCTATTGGGAATCCTGCTGATGGTTTTTACGCTCTGCAGGCTGTGAGAGAAAGCGGAGGAGCAATGGAAGATGTATCAGATGAAGAAATAATTGATGCAATAAAGTTGCTTGCAAAAACAGAAGGTATCTTTGCTGAAACAGCTGGAGGAGTAACCCTTGCTACTTATATTAAACTTCTTAAGGAAGGTAAGATTGATAAGAAAGACTGCACAGTACTATGTATTACTGGTAATGGGTTAAAAACAGCAGAGGTTTTAGACGGTAAAACAGCAGAAGTTTACCATATTAAACCGAATCTTGCTTCTTTTGAAGAAGCTTTAAGTATGATAAAACAAAAGGGAGGGAAATAAAATGGCAGTAAAAGTTTTAATACCAACCCCACTTCAAAAGCTCACCAATGGAAAAGATGTGGTTGAAGCAGAAGCTGGTAAGATTATAGATATAATCAATTCTCTTGATAAAACTTTTCCTGGTCTTGCAGAACGACTTTGTCAGGATGGTAAGATAAGAAGGTTTATCAATGTTTACGTAAATGAGGAAGATGTAAGATTTCTTCAGGGAGAAGAAACTATAGTTAAAGACGGTGACGAAGTATCAATTGTTCCTGCAATAGCAGGAGGCAGCTATTAAAGGAGGACATTATGTCTGAAGTCAAAAAATTAAGAGTAAGGCTAACATTTCCTCAGGAATTAATCAAAGAGCCTGTGCTTTTTAGAATGGCAAAAAAATATGATGTTATGCCCAATATTCGCAGAGCAAGGGTAACAGATACATTTGGAGAGATGATTCTTGAACTCGAAGGAACAGAGACAAATCTTCAGCAGGGAATTAACTCCCTCAGAGAGCAGGGAGTTGTTGTTGAATTAATAGAAGGAGATATTATTGAATAGCCATGAATACCAAATCACCTTGGAAAGGAATAATTAGGGAGTATTTTGAACATTTTCCAGTTAGTGAAAAAACACCTATAGTTACTCTTTTAGAGGGTAATACCCCTCTTGTAAAGGTAAATAACCTGACAAAACATCTTAATATTAATCTTGATTTATACCTTAAATTTGAGGGTGCTAATCCAACAGGTTCTTTTAAAGACAGAGGAATGACTTTAGCCATTTCAAAAGCAGTAGAGGAAGGCTCTAAAGCTGTAATATGTGCTTCCACAGGAAACACCTCTGCCTCTGCTTCTGCTTATGCAGCAAGAGCGGGAATTAGAGCTATTGTTCTTATTCCAGAAGGTAAAATTGCCACAGGAAAACTTGTTCAGGCAATGATTCATGGTGCGCTGGTTATACAGATAAAGGGCAATTTTGATCAAGCCTTAAACATAGTCAGATCAATAGTTAATGAATATCCAATAACTCTTGTTAATTCAATTAATCCATATAGAATTGAAGGACAAAAATCCGCTGCCTTTGAAGTATGTGATCAACTGGGAAGAGTTCCCGACTATCATGCCCTTCCTGTAGGAAATGCAGGGAATATTTCTGCATACTGGAAAGGATATAAAGAATACAAAGAAAAGGAGAAAATAAGTAGTCTACCAAAGATGCTTGGATTTCAAGCAGCTGGTGCAGCCCCCATAGTTTTAGGACATCCAGTTGAAAAGCCTGAGACAGTTGCAACAGCCATAAGAATTGGTAATCCAGCAAGCTGGAAAACAGCTGTTCAGGCAAGGGATGAATCAGGAGGGATAATAGACATCGTTACCGATGAAGAAATTCTTCAAGCCCAAAAAATGATAGCCTCTCATGAAGGAATTTTCTGTGAACCTGCTTCTGCTGCATCAGTTGCAGGAGTAATTAAACTTTATAAACAGGGATATTTCAAAGAAGAGAGCACCGTTGTATGCACTCTAACAGGGAATGGGCTCAAAGACCCAGACATTGTATTTAAAATTGTTGATGAACCGCTCCTATTACCTGCAGAGATAAACAGTGTTAAAGCCTTTGTGGAGAAAATTATATGAAATATATAGTTATAGTCCCAGACGGAGCAACAGATTATCCTCTTGAGGAACTCAACGGCAAAACTCCTCTTCAAGTTGCCCATACGCCTAACATGGATTTTCTTGCATCAAATGGAATAGCAGGTTCTGTTAGAAATATACCACGAGGGTTCTCTCCAGGAAGTGATGTAGCAAACTTGAGTATTCTTGGTTATGACCCAAGAGTTTACTATACGGGAAGAGCACCTCTTGAGGCTATAAGTATGGGACTTGCTCTTTCTAAGGATGATATAGCTTACAGATGTAACCTTGTAACACTTAAGTTTTTAGATAAAAATCAGATTTTGATGGATGACTACTCTGCTGGTCATATAACAAGCGAAGAGGCAAAAATTCTCATAGAAGAAATTGATAAAAAACTGGGAAATGAAGCATTAAAATTTTATTCAGGTGTTAGCTATAGGCATATTATGGTTTGGAAAGGAGGCACAGAGGATATAGAATGTACTCCACCCCATGATATTACTGGCAAGGAAATTTCGCGATATCTTCCAATAGGTAAAAATGCTAACTTCCTCAAGGAGTTAATTTTAAAATCAGCAGAAATATTAAAAGACCATCCTGTAAATAAAAAAAGAATAACAGAAGGTAAAAAACCTGCAAACAGCATATGGTTATGGGGACAAGGAAGAACCCCGAATCTGCCAACCTATCAAGATAAATATAAACTCACAGGAGCTCTCATATCAGCAGTTGACCTAACAAAAGGACTTGGAATACTTGCAGGCTTTCATATAATTAATGTTCCCGGTGCAACTGGCTGGATTGATACTAACTACGAAGGTAAAGCAGAGTATGCTCTTAACGCCCTTGAGCGAGTTGATTTTGTTTATATTCACATTGAAGCTCCTGATGAAGCAGGACATCAGGGTGAGTATAAGTTAAAGATTAAAGCACTTGAAGATATTGATAAGATTGTAGTAGGAAAAATTCTTAAAGAAGCACCTCAAAGATTTAAAAATTTCAAAATACTACTTCTTCCTGACCATCCTACTCCTATAAAAGTAAAAACCCACACATCTGACCCAGTTCCATTTGTTATTTATGATGAACAAAAAAAGGATATTAATAAAAAAAGAGGTTTCTCTGAGGCTATCTTGAATTCTCCAGATTTAGAAATTGAAGACGGTTACAGACTAATGGATTTTTTCCTTAAAAACAATGTCTGAGCTATTAGAAATACTTCTTCATATTGACATTTATCTTGAAAACCTCTTTTCCCAGGTTGGCAAATGGATTTATGTAGTTTTATTCCTAATTGTTTTTTCTGAAACAGGATTTGTAGTCGCGCCTTTTTTACCAGGCGACTCTCTACTTTTCGCAGTAGGTGCATTATCCTCAAGGGAATTAATATGTCCCTGGATTTCCTTTATAATCCTAAGCTTAGCTGCTACTTTAGGTAATACAGTAAATTACCATATTGGCAAATATTTAGGACCAAGAGTTTTTTCAAAGGAAAACGCTCGATTTTTTAACAAAAAACATCTTCAGACTACAGCTGCTTTTTATGAAAAACATGGTGCTAAAACAATAATAATTGCAAGATTTCTCCCAATATTAAGAACTTTTGCACCATTTGTTGCAGGAATAGGTAAAATGAAATATCCTAAATTTCAGGCATATAATATTTTTAGTAGCATTATATGGAGTGGTTCCTTTATAGTTACAGGCTATTTTTTTGGAAATCTTCCCTTTGTGAAAGAAAACTTCTCTATGTTCATATTAGGGATTATTATTGTTTCCATACTACCTACAATATTTAAAGCTATTTCAATCAAAAGGAGCGGAAACACTTGATACCCCTAAGAGACTGCCTTCCAAGAAGATATACTCCCTATATGACATGGTTTATTATTGCGCTGAACTGTTTTATTTTCCTTTTTGAACTCATGTTTACTAAAGAAGACTTAGATTATCTCTTTCATATATTTGGAATAATACCAGCAAGATACATGCTTGTAGAAAGTCTTCCTCTTGATCCTCTCTATTATCTACCTTTCCTAACAAGCATGTTTCTTCATGGAGGATGGTTTCATCTCATAAGCAACATGTGGATTATGTGGATTTTTGCAGACAACATAGAAGACAAGATGGGCTCATTTAGGTTTTTAATATTCTATCTCCTATGCGGATTTGGTGCAGGCTGGATTCATTGTCTAACTAACCCCACGTCAATGATTCCAACAGTTGGTGCTTCAGGTGCTATATCAGGAGTTTTAGGTGCCTATATGCTAATGTTTCCCCGTGCAAAAGTAATAACTCTATTTCCAATACTATTTTTCCCCTTCTTTTTTGCACTTCCAGCAATTTTTTATATACTCATGTGGTTTTTTATACAACTATTTTCAGGACTTGGCTCGCTTTTAACACCTCAAGATGTAGGAGGAGTTGCTTGGTGGGCACATGTAGGGGGATTCCTTTTTGGCTTAGTGCTTCATAGAATTTTCATTATAAAGAAAAGACTCCGCATATACGATGACCAATTTGACCACTACTGTGCTTGGGGAAGATTTCCTTAAAAAATCACCATGTCAGTATGTAGAGTTTGTAAGAAAGAGTCACCTTTAATCTCAAAAGCTCCAGGTGCGTGCCTTGATTGCATTCGGATAAAACCTGATGATAGTTTACCATTTGCCTTAGAGTGTCACAGACAAACTAGACTTGCCTTCAGACTTCCTCCAGAACCACCTTCAGAGGAAAATTCACCTTCCTGCAAGATTTGTGTCAACGAGTGCAAGATTCCAGAGGGTCAATATGGATACTGCGGGATTAGAAAAAATGAGAAGGGTAAAATCATTGCTCCCTCCTCAGAATATGGAAAATTGAGCTGGTATCTTGACCCTCTTCCTACGAACTGTGTGGCTGACTGGGTATGTGCTGCTGGTACTGGTGCCGGCTATCCCGAGTTTGCATACTCAAAGGGTCCTGAATATGGATATTACAATCTCGCCGTATTTTTCCATGCCTGCTCATTTAATTGTCTTTACTGTCAAAACTGGCACTTTAGAGAAGAAACCTTTAGCTCTAAGCTAAGACATGTATCTGAGCCTCTAAAAAGTATCTCCCCAAATGTCTCCTGCATATGTTTTTTTGGAGGAGATCCTACTCCTCAAATACCCTTTGCCCTGAGGCTATCAAGGGTTGCCATTGAGAATAAAAAAGGAAGAATCCTAAGAATTTGCTGGGAGACAAATGGCTCAATGCATAGAGCCTATCTCCAGAGAATGATTGAGATAAGCTTAAAATCAGGTGGCACAATAAAATTTGACCTAAAAGCTTGGAATCAAGCTTTGCATATTGCCTTAACTGGTGTTTCAAACAGGAGAACATTGGAAAATTTCGCCTATACAGCAAGACGCTTCGAAGAACGATCCAATCCACCTCTCTTGATTGCAAGTACATTAATTGTTCCTGGATACATCGATGAAGAGGAGATTGGTAAAATCGCCACCTTTATTGCTTCCGTAAATCCCCAAATTCCATATCGTCTACTTGCCTTTTATCCCACATTTTACATGAACGACATTCCAACAACTCCAAAAAATTTAGCCTATGCTTGTTACGATGAAGCAAAAAAAGCTGGTCTACGGAATGTTTCTATCGGAAATCAAATAATATTATTTTATAGTTTGGATAATCAATTCTTCTGATACTTTCAAGACATTCAATTGTATCTTTATAGTTGTTATAATTTAAAATTACTATGTAAACTTTTTTAAAAACTAATGACATTTTCCAACTCCTCTCTCCAGTCTTTTATTTCAATTCCTAACTCTTTACAAATTCTTTCATTGCTCATTGCAGACCATTTAGGTCTTTTTGCAGGAAGATTGAACTCATATTGATACGCAGGATAAATAAATTTTTTGATGCCTTTTATTCTAAAATATTCCTTAGCCCACTCATATCTGGAAGCATAGCCCGAGTTTACCAAATGATATAACCCTGTAAGCCCTTTTTTCAAAGCTTCTAGAGTGATCTCTACTATTGTTTTTGTTGAAGTTGGAACCGAAAATTCATCGCAAGCTATTTTCAAATATTCTTGAGACTGCGCCCATTGGGTCAATTTATAAAGAAAATTTTGCTTTCCTTCTCCATATACCCAACTTGTGCGAAATATGAGAAATTTATCTTCTTTAATTGCTATAAGATTTTTTTCTCCTATATATTTACTTAAGGCATACTTATTGAGAGGATTGGTTTTATCTTCCTCCGAATAAAACCCTTCTTTTTTGCCATCAAAAACATAGTCTGTGGAATAATGAACTAAAAAGGAGTCTACTTCTTGACAAGCAATAGCTAAATTCAAAGGACCTAAAGCATTTATTAAAAATGCTTTCTCAAACTCTTCTTCAGCTTTATCTACCCAGTTATAGGCAGAGCAATTTATTACCACATCTGGTTTTATGTCTTTTATAATTTCAAAAGTTTTCCTAAAATCACTCACATCTAGAACTTCCTTTCCAAAGGAATAACATTCTGCCCCATCTTTTTGATTCAATATTTTTACAAACTTTCTACCCAACTGTCCTTTTGCTCCTGTAATTAAAAATTTTAGTTTCTTCATATATGATAAATTTTGTTCCAGTAATCTCTAAGTTCTGTTAATTTATTTTTAGCCCAATCCAAGTTATCTAAATACCACTTTACAGTTTTTTCTATCCCCTCTTCAAAAGTTGTTTTTGCTTGCCAACTCAATTCCTTTTGAATTTTTGATGTATCTAAAGAATATCTGAAATCATGTCCTGGTCTATCTTTTACAAAAACAATAAAATCATCCCATTTCCCAAGAAGTTTTAGTATGCTCTTAACAACTTCTATGTTTTTCTTTTCTATGCCACTTCCTATGTTATAAATCTCTCCGATTTTGCCATTTTCAACTACTTTTAAGGTAGCCTCGGCACAATCTTCCACATATAGCCACTCTCTAATATTTGAACCATCGCCATAGACAGGGACAGGCTCATCCATAAGAGCTTTTAATATCACCACAGGTATAAGCTTTTCAGGATATTGCCAAGGTCAAGGTCCATAATTATTAGATGCTCTGATAGTGATTACAGGAAGTCCATAGGTTCTGTAGTAAGCTCTTCCCAGCATATCTTGTGATGCTTTACTAACCGAATATGGAGAATTAGGAACAAGAGGGAAGTCTTCCCTAAATTTACCATCAATTATCTCCCCATAAACTTCATCTGTTGAAATATTCATAAATAATTGAATATCATGTTTTTTAGAAAGCTCTAAAAGATTTAAAGTGCCTTCTACATTTGTTCTTAAAAAAGTAGCTGGATTAAGTATACTTCTGTCTACATGAGATTCCGCAGCAAAATGAACCACAATTTTTGGCTTTTCCTTTTTAAAAACTTCGTCTAAGGCTATTATATCTATTATATCTACTTTGTAAAACCTATATCTTCCTTCAATCTCATCTAACCTTTTTATATCTCCTGCATAAGTTAAAACATCAACTACAGAAACATCATAACCTTCTTTCACAGCTAATCTAACGAAAGCACTTCCGATAAAACCAGCCCCTCCCGTTACTAAAAGCCTTTTCATAAAAGATCATCCTCCTTAAGTTCTCTTAACCTTGGCAATTTACTATCTTTTGATGAAAGTATAGGGTTTTTTATAGGCCATTTTATTCCGATATCAGGATCATTCCAAATGATACCTGCATCATGTTCTGGAGAGTATTCTGCACCCGCAACTTTATAGAGAACTAAAGCGAAATCAGAGAGCACTAAAAAACCATGAGCAAATCCAACGGGGATCCAGAGCATATTTTTTTCTTCTTCCGAAAGGATTACCCATATGTATTTCCCAAAAGTAGGACTATTTTTTCTTATATCTACAGCTACATCTAAGATAGATCCCTTTATACAAGAGACCAATTTCCCTTGAGCTTTTGGATATTTTTGGTAATGTAATCCTCTCAATACTCCATTTTTGGAGAAAGACATATTATCTTGAACAAAATCAATCCTTAAACTATAGTTGTTAAAATCCGATGTTTTGAAAAGCTCAAGAAAATATCCTCTTTCATCATTGAAAATCTTTGGTTTTATAAGAACTACATCGGGAATTTCTAATCTTTCAAAAACAAAGGGCACTTTTAAGCCTCTTCAGCTATATTTTTAAGATACTTTCCATAATCAGTTTTGCTATAAAATTTTGATATGTTTAGCAAATCTCTTTTTGTGATCCAGCCATTTCTATAAGCAATTTCTTCTATACAACCTATCATAAGGCCTGTCTTTTTCTCAATTGTTGCTACAAATTGTCCTGCCTCAAGAAAACTATCATGTGTTCCTGCATCAAACCAAGCAAAGCCTCTACCAAGCAGTTTTACCTTTAAAGTTTCCTCTTTTAAATATTCTTCAAGAACAGATGTTATTTCAAATTCCCCTCTATGAGAAGGATTAACTTTTTTGCAAATTCAACTGCTTTACTGTCAAAGAAATAAACTCCAATTATTGCATAGTTAGATTTAGGAGCCTTGGGCTTTTCCTCAATGGATAAGACTCTTCCTGCTTTGTCAAACTCAACGATTCCAAATCTCTCAGGGTCATTTAAATAATATCCAAAAACATATGCTCCTCCTTTTTCTTCAATTTCTTTTTTAGCTTCTTTTAAGTAATCTGTAAGTCCATGACCAAAAAGAATATTATCTCCCAAAAGATACAATACAGGAGAATCTTTTATAAAATCTTCTGCCAAGATTAATCCCTCTGCAAGTCCATTAGGTTTTACCTGAATAACATAACTTACATTTATTCCAATCTTTTTTAAATAAGAAAAAAGCTTTTTAAATACGTCTTCATCTTGAGGATTTATTATGAAACAGATGTCTCTAATACCAATAAGTATAGCCAAACTAAGAGGATAATAAATCATTGGTTTGTTATAAATAGAAAGAAAATTCTTGTTTATAAGCTGTGTTACAGGATAAAGCCTAGTACCTGAACCACCTGCAAGAATTATAGCTTTCATATATTATGCTTTTCTAAGATTCCTTGAAAATATAAAGAAAGCCCCTCGTTTCTAATCCGAACTATTGTGGCAGGAAGAAAAAAAATACTGTTTCTTAAAATTTTTAATCCTTTAAATACCAACCTTCTCCACAAAGGAAGCTTTTTAAAAAGAATTGTGCCTTCCCCCGCATATTCTGATTTAGCAATAGTTTTTCGTAGTTTTTTATTAATCCGGTTCCCTATCAGGAGAGTTTGAAATATTGGAGTTAAATCAGAAATCTTTACAGGTGTTGAAGTAACAAAAACTTCTTTTAAGCCTATACTTTGAAATGTATAAATTAATGCAATTTTTGAAAATCTTAAGAAATGATGAGGTGGTCTATCACGCTTTGGATATATTTTACGTACTGGTTTAATCATCCAACTATCTCTATTAGGTACACTTCCTGCAATATAGCCTCCTGGCTTTAGCATACTCTTTATTATCTCAAGAAATCCAGCAGGGTCATCCTGATGCTCAAATACTTCAAAAAAAGTAATTACATCAAACTTAAGACCTTCTTTTTCACAAAACTCGGCAAACTCATGAGGATGCATGGCAAAGATATTTTTCAAGCCCCATTTTTCCTGACAGACCTTTATACTTTTTGAGTCAAAATCTATCCCCCAGACCTCAAAGCCAGTCTTTTGAGCTTCCTTGAGAAAGACTCCATCTCCACACCCCACATCAAGAAGTCTTCCAGACTTTAACGGAAAGTGCTTGAAAAACATTTTATGGTTTTCTCCGATTTCTTACCTTATTCCAAGATGAAAAACTTCATAACTTTCCTCTCCTCCCTGCTCATAAAACTCTGGTATAATCTTCAGAGGCTCCCACCACTGAAGATTACAATCTTTATTTAAACAGTGATAAAGTTTATACTCTTGCTGATTGAAAGGTGATACATATGTCTCTATGAACTTTTTCTTATCTGTCGATGTTTTACATATCGGACATTTAGGCATGAGACAGTCTCCTTAAAAGATAATAACCTATGTTACATATTATAATATAAGCAAAAAATGTTCCAAGGCAAATGCCAGCTATTCCAAGGTGTAAAAGAAAAACAAAAACATAGTTAGCTACTCCGTTGGCTATAATTCCTAAAATTGCAACAACGCTTAAAGCTTTAAGTCTCTCTCTTATTTGAAACACTCTGTAAATAAGTGGCCAGAGAAACATAAAGGGAAGAGAGAGGGAGTAAAATCTAAAGGACTCTGCAGTTAAATCAATATCCATATGGGAAAAAGCTCCATATCCAAAAAGAAGCTTTGTCAAATACCATGAAAAGAGGAAAAAGATCACGCTTATAGGTAAAATCAGGAGCAAGATTTTCTTTATATAGAAATTTAACTTCTCAATTGAACCCTTAACCTCACATAGAGAAGTTACAGCAATATTTTCAAGCTTTAACACTCCCTTTGGAATACTAGCAAGCAAAAGACCATAGGTAAGGGCTGAGACAGCCTTTTCACCGAGGTAAGAGGCAAATACTCGGTCTACGAGGATGTAGAGATGAAAAATGCCATAGAGAAACGTAAGCTGAACAAAATGAGTAAGTAGACTTCGAACTTGTTTATCCAAATAAAACCTGAAATGTATAAATTCTTTGCCCACATAAAACATGTAAGCTGTAGTAAGAACTTGGGCAATGGATAAACTGATTGATATTATTTTATAGTCTTTAAGGAGAAATAAGCCTAAGGTAACCATAAGAAATGTTGATATTGAAAATATAAATTCTCCAATAAAGTAAGCTGTAAATCTTCGCAGACTTCTCAACAATGCTCCGAAATGATGAAAGTAGAAATTCAGAAAAACATAGGGAATCAAAAGAAGATATGAAGTTTCTGTGCTTTGAAGAGCATCTATATTAAAGCCAGCTGGAATTTTGAGTATAAGTGGCATAAGAAGAAGAGATAAAGTCAGGATAGAGAAGCTTAGAAGTGTTGTAAAAGTCATCAATAATCCTGAGAGTTTTTTTAACTCCTCATCTCCTTCAAGCCTTGCACGCACAAGTTGGGGTACTCCTATGGAATCAAAAACATCTGCAAATATGAGAAAGATTCCCATAAGGGATAAAGCCATGAAGAAACCATCAGTCTGGGTGCTAAAGCCGAGAAGAATGGCTATTGACAGATGTTTAGCATAACCAAATCCCCGAGCAATTAGATTAAGAAAGGAGGAACGAAAGATTGCATCAAGAATTTTTTCTTCCCTCTTGAGGTTTAAGCTCATAAGTGCTTTTAAGTTTTGAGATAAGGACATTTATCTTTTCTTTAAGTTTCTGAGATCATTATTGTTTAGTTTTTCTCAAACTGATAAGGTAAAAATCTTCTTCTAAAAAAAGGGGAGTTTCCTTTCCCATTCAAGGGCAGTTTTTACTATGTATTCAAGGTCATCGTATTTAGGCAGCCATCCAAGAGTGGTTTTTATCTTTCTACTGTCTGCCACAAGTTCTGGGGGGTCACCTTCTCTTCTTGCTGTCTCTATTACTTTAAAATCCACTCCTGACACTCTCTTTGTAGCCTCAACTACCTCTCTTACTGAGTATCCATGACCGTATCCACAGTTAAAGATTTCATTTTTCCCATTATTCATTAAATACTCCATTGCTAATATATGGGCATCGGCAAGGTCATCTACATGGATGTAGTCTCTTATGCAAGTCCCATCTTTTGTTGGATAATCAGTGCCATATATTTCGAGATATGGTCTTTTGCCAAGAGCAGTCTTAACTGCAAGGGTTATAAGATGGGTGGCATCAGCTCTTCTCTGTCCTAATCTTCCACTGCTGTCATCACCTGCCACATTAAAATAGCGAAGGGATATATATCTGAAATCCTTTGCCTGAGACACATCAGCAATTAAACTCTCTACCATTGCCTTTGTTCGTCCATAGGGATTTATTGGATTAAGCGGTGCATCCTCACTTACAGGACATTTATCTGGTATACCATATACAGCAGCTGACGATGAGAATATGAAATTTCTTACTCCGTGCTCTATGCAAGTTTCAATTAGGTTCAGAGTATTGCAAAAGTTATTTCTGTAGTACTTGAGTGGCTCTCTTACAGACTCTGGCACTACTATGGAGGCTGCAAAATGTATAACCGCATCTGGTTTAAAATCTTTAAAAATCTTATTTAGCATCTCTTTATCTGATAAGTCTGCTACCACAAGCTCTCCATAAAGCACTGCCTCTTTATGTCCATAAGATAGATTGTCATAGGTAAGCACGCTATAGCCTCTTTCTCCAAGTGCCTTAACAACGTGACTTCCTATGTAGCCAGCTCCACCTGTAACAAGAACTTTAACATTTGTCTGCATGTTGCCCCTCTTTTTTCAATGCTCCGCCTCCTCAGTTACATTGGCATCATAAAGAATAGCCTTAGTAACCGAGCAGGCTATAAAAATTAAGCCAGTTCTATTTCAGAGGCATCTATTTTAACACTTACAGACCTCTGAAGCATATGTATTGAAATAATAAAATAATGTTGCTTTTCTTTTTTCTTCAGTATTCCCTTTGCTCCTGCAAGAGGACCACTTTTTATTCTTACTTGTTGTCCTTCTTTTAAGTATGGATAGGGGTCTATTTCTTTTCCATTTTCTATTGCTTTTCTGAGTGGTATTATCTGTTCCTCCGGTACAGGCTCTGGCTGTCCTGAGGAATTTTTTATGAAAGTGACAACCCCTGGAGTTTTAAGCACGTTAACCATCAATTCATAGCTTTTCTCTAAACAAACAAAAAGATAGCCTGGGAAAAGAGGAAATTTAACAAGTTTTTTTCTGTCCTTCCATTTTCTAAGCCTTTCAACAGCAGGCAAAAATGCCTCTATGCCAGCCTTTGTGAGTCTCTCAAATACTTTAAACTCATGTCTTGATTTTACATATATGCAATACAAGTTAAATGTTAAGTCTGCCATAGATAGTAAACTTTTACATTTATATTTTTCAATTCAGCAATCTCCTTTTTATCAAAAGTTGCTACAAGAATGGCATCGAAATTAAGACTATTTATTTGGTCCTTTTGATAAAATGGCAATTCGTGAAAATTTCTCCTTCCATTTAAACTGATTCCTGCCACTATTTTTATGGGAAGTCCTTTTGATGTAATGTAGCAAAATTCAGCCAATTCATCGTCACCCCAAAGAATTATCTCTTTAATACCTGAAGCTATCATTAAACTATATGTTTCTTCTATTCTTGCTTTTATTTCCTTAAAATAATTAAATGACCTTGCCATATAATTAAGAGTCAGACGAGCTTTTTCTGCAAATCCCTTTAGAGTGAAAACATATATTATTTTTTTACCTGTGAGATTACGAATTTTTATATATCCTTTCTTATAAAGCCTTTTTATGTAAGTATTGGTCAAGCCAAGGGCAATTCCAAGCTTAGATGATAAATCTCTTTGAGTTATAGAAGGATTCTTTTCTATGTGCTCAAGAATTTTAAGAGAGATTTCATCAGAAGTATTCTCTTTGTTCATATTTTGAACAATATCACAAGAAATTCAAAAATTTCAATTAGTATCAGAATAGGAGATATAATTATATGCTTGAGAGGGGTTTTTCACCCCTCTCAAATATTAAAGGATGGGGAGGTATCTGTCTATCTCATATGGAAAAACTCTAATACGATAATCGTCCCACTCTTTCTTTTTGCTTTCAATTAGATTGGTGAAAATATGTTCTCCCAATGTTTCTTTAAGAATTTCGCTCTTTTCTGCATACTCAATAGCTTCAATCAAGCTACCAGGTAAACTATCAATACCAAGAGCCTTTCTTTCCTCTGGATCAAGATGATAAACATCTTTTTCTATAGGCTCTGGTAATTTATATTTCTTATCCACACCTGTTAATCCAGCGTTTAACATACATGCAAAAGCAAGATAGGGATTGCATGCCGGGTCTGGGCTTCTTAACTCAATTCTTGTTGCCTTCTCTTTACCAGGCTTATAAAGAGGAACTCTTATGAGGGCTGACCTATTTCTTCTTGCCCAGCATATGTATACAGGAGCTTCATAGCCTGGAACAAGTCTTTTGTAGGAATTAACCCACTGATTTAGCACAAGGGTTAACTCTTTTATGTGTTTGAGAATGCCTGCAATGTAACTCTTTGCTATATCAGAAAGGTAATATGGGTCTTTTGGATTAAAAAAGGCATTCTTGTCACCCTTAAAAAGAGACTGATGTGTATGCATTCCACTGCCATTTTCACCAAAAAGTGGCTTAGGCATGAAAGTGGCATAAACACCGTATCTTTTTGCGATTTCTTTCACAACAACTCTATATGTCATCACAATATCTGCCATCTGCAGAGCCTCTGAATATCTAAGGTCAATCTCATGCTGAGAGGGTGCAACCTCATGATGGGAGTATTCCACCTTTATACCCATTTGTTCAAGGGCTAAAATTGTGTCTCTACGAAGGTCCTCTGCTGCGTCAAGTGGATAATCAAAATAACCACCCTCATCAAGAATCTCTGTGCCTTTGTCAGATTTAAAATAGAAAAATTCAAGTTCAGGACCGAGATAGAATGTAAATCCCTTCTTCGATGCCTTTTCAAGATTTGTCTTCAAGATATACCTTGGATCACCTTTGTAAGGAGTGCCATCTGGCTCATAGATGTCGCAGAACATTCTTGCAACAGGGCTTTCTTTTGGTCTCCACGGCAAAATAGCAAAAGTTGTTGGATCAGGTCTTGCAATCATGTCAGATTCATCAATTCTTGCAAAACCATGAATTGAGGAGCCATCAAATCCCATACCTTCAGAGAAGGCAACCTCCAATTCCTCTACGGGAACGGCAAAACTTTTAAGCTGACCAAGAATATCGGTAAACCATAGTCTAACAAACTTGACGTTTAACTCCTTAACTAACTTCATTACATCCTTTTCATCTCTTGGTTTTGAGTACGTCATAAAATCCTCCTTTTTTTATTTTCTGTGAGGCAAAGCCTCTCAAAATAAATTTAACGGCTAACGGTTGCCATTGGTATATAGTATCATTAAATAAAAATTTTGTCAACAATTTTGTAATTAGTTGAAATTTTAATCTTCATAATTTAATACAATCAATATTCATGCCTAAATATAAAATTAAGATTTTCAAGTCACTACAATTTAAGAACTATAATTAACAGTTACAAATTTAATACATTTTTGTCAAACATTTCATTTTTGTTCTATACTAATTTTATATTAATCTAAATTAGTTACTATATTTATAGGGATTATTTTTAAAATTATGAAAAATTTTTCTATAAATATTTATTACATTTAAAATCCATTGACAAAATTGTTAACTTAATAATATGCTAAAGATATGGTAACCATTTGCCGAAGGGAGATTATTAATGTGTAGATTGGCAGCTATAACATCGTCAAAATATTTTTCACCAATGGAGAATATTCTTGCCCTTGAAACAATGAAAGAAGGGCATGATGGCTCCGGACTGGGTCTTACACTTAAAGACCTGGGAGGAGATTTCAAGGACCTAAAAGAATATCCAATTTTATCAGGTATTTGTTCCAGAAAAGGAAGAGAAGTGCTTGATGCCTACATGGATGAAATGGGATTTAAGCTTTTGCATAGATGGAGACCTAAGATAAAACCAGTTAAAGGAATTATAGCAAGGGATTTTTATTTTGCTGGTGTTTATGACTATCCTGATGAATGGAAAGATAAATCCTTCGAGGAAAAAGAACAATTTCTTATGAATACAAGATTGACACTCAGAAAAATGGGCGAGGCTGATGAATCTATTTTTGTTTTTTCTTTTTATCCTGATGTGATTACTCTAAAAGAGGTGGGAGATCCTCTTGAAATTGGTGAATTTTTTGGTCTTGACAAAGATATCCTAAAGGCAAAAATAATTTTCGCTCAGGGCAGACAAAACACTAATTATCAAATTTATCTTTATGCCTGCCATCCCTTTTTCCTTCAAGGATACTGCACAATGACTAATGGTGAAAATACAGCCTTTGTTCCAATAAGAGAATTTCTCACAAGTAGAGGTTTTCCAGGCTATATGGGATATAATTCAGACAGTGAAGTTTTCTGCCACATACTTCACTATACAAATAAAAGACTTGGATTTCCTCTTACCTACTATAAAGATGTAATTACACCTCTTAAATGGCAAGAAATTAAGACAAGGACTGATAGAGAAGCGCTCTCATTAATGAAGCAATCTCTTAGACCCCTATGTATTGACGGACCAAACATGGTAATCGGTTTTATCCCTGATGGAACATGCTTTATGGTTCAGGATGCAAAGAAATTAAGACCAGGAGTTGTTGGTGGGGTTAAAGGTAAGTATGCTCTGATGTCAGAACTCTGCGGGCTTGATAAAGTTATCCCCGAAAGAGATAAATCAAAAGATATATTTCCAATGAAGTATGATATGGTGATTGTGTCACCAGATGCGAAGGAGGTAAAGGTATGGAACCAGCTACAGGCTTAAAGCTTGACTATAATCATAAATTAACACTAAAAGAGTTTCCATACATTGTTAGATGGAGAGAAGACCGTTGTAAACGTTGCGGTCAATGCACAGCTGTATGTCCCAATGGTGCTATTAAGCCTGCTGTTAAATACATGCGGGTCATTGAATCAGGTGGAGATACACCTAAGCCAAGACCTGTAAGAAGAATCATACACGTAATTGAACAGGTTGATAACATGGAAAACTACTGCACAGGCTGTGCCATGTGCGCTCTTGTTTGTCCAAATAATGCAATTGAGCCTGAATACAATCCTCAGAATAAGTTTCTCTTTTACAAAAACCGAGGTGGTGAAGGATATAAAAGAGGTGGAAGAAGAAATGACCCAGGGGTCTCCACCCTTGATAGAATTAAATTTACAAGAATCTCTATGCTTACTGACCCTGCTTTGGATGCTGGAAGGCATGAATTCAGAGTTCGTTCATATATTGGAAGAATTCTTCCACCAGAGGAATTACCCCTTAAAGTTGAAGATGGCAAGCTCGTAGTTGATAAATCCTCAGGGAAATTCATACCACCTGTAAGAGAGATATTCCCCATAATGATTGGAAGTATGTCAATTGGAGCTCTCTCTCCTCACATGTGGGAAGGACTTGCTATGGGTGTAGCTTACTTAAATGAAGTTGAAGGAATTCCTGTAGTTATGTGCTCTGGAGAAGGAGGCTTTCCTCCAAGACTTCTTAAATCAAAATATGTAAAATATTTCATACTACAGATTGCCTCAGGTTACTTTGGCTGGGATAGCATAATTCATACACTTCCTTACATGACAGAAGACCCAGCAGCAATAGAGATTAAATATGGTCAGGGTGCAAAACCAGGCGATGGTGGATTGCTTATGGCACCCAAAGTAATAAAACTAATTGCTGAGATAAGGGGTGTTCCTAAATATGTTGATCTTCCCTCTCCTCCTACACATCAGACTAAATACTCCATTGAAGAAGCAGTTATGAAGATGATTCAGTCCATGTCTATGGCTTTTGGATTTAGAGTGCCTGTTTATCCAAAAATTTCAGGAACACGAACAGCCAAAGCAGTACTAAACAACCTTGCCCGTAACCCCTATGCCGCAGCGCTCTGCATAGACGGAGAAGACGGTGGTACAGGAGCAGCATACAATGTATCCCTTGATAAAATGGGACATCCGATTGCATCAAATATTAGAGAGTGTTACCTTGACCTTGTAATGCAGGGTAAACAGAATGAACTTCCTCTGATTGCTGCTGGAGGCATTGGAAAAAAAGGAAATCTTGCAGCCAATACAGCAGCACTTATAATGCTTGGTGCCTCAGCTGTCGCAATAGGAAAATACATTATGCAAGCTACAGCTGACTGTCTTGGTGATGAGTATAACCGTTGTAACCTTTGTAATACAGGAAAATGTCCAAGAGGAATAACAACTCAAGACCCTAAGCTTTACAGGCGTCTTGACCCAGATAAAGTTGCTGAGAGGGTGGTAGAAATTTTCAAGGCTGCTGATGTGGAACTTCGTAAAATTTTTGCACCGATGGGAAGAAGTACAGAGCTTCCAATTGGAATGTCCGATGGTTTAAGTATAGATGATAAAGCAATGGCAGAAAGGTTGGAGATAAGCTATGCCTGCTAAAAAAACAATGCAAAGAGAAACCCCAAAAGTAGGCTTACATGAGACAATTATATCTTATGAAGATGCTATTAAATGGACTGATAAAAAAAGTGTAACTATTTACGGCAATGTAGAAGGCAAAAGAATTCCCTCAAGAATTCTTGAGGAGTTTATTCAGGAAGCAGTCAAGCAAGGAGCAAGAAATCTTCACATATATGCCGATGGACAACACGGAATAGGTGGAAGAATTTATCCACAGGGAGAAACAGTAAAGATTACCATAGAAGGACCTGTTGGACAGAGATGTGGTTCAATGGGAATGTTCGGAACTGAAATAACTGTAAAAGGCAGTGTATCCGATGACGTAGGATGGCTTAACTGTGGTGCTAAGATAACCGTGCTTGGAGACGCTACAAACGGAGCCTGGAATGCAGCTGCTCAAGGTATTCTGTATGTTCAGGGAAGTGGTGGTGCCCGTTGTGACACCATGACAAAACATAATCCCCGTTTTGAGCCTCCACAGTCATGGTATTTTAGAGATGTTGGAGACTCCTTCGCTGAGTTTAAAGCAGGAGGAATTGCTGTAATCTGTGGAGTAAATCCCCGTAATCCACGCAGTGTGCTTGGATATAGACCCTGTGTTGGAATGGTTGGTGGTGTAATCTATTTTCGTGGGAACATAGATAGCTATTCAGAAAAAGATGTAAAGCTTCTTGAACTAAGTGAACAAGACTGGCAATGGCTCTCTGAAAATTTAAAAACCTATCTGACAGCAATTGAAAGGACCGAATTTTATGATGTTCTCACAAAAAATCCAAATGAATGGCGCAAACTTATACCTTACACTCCTCAAGAAAGAAGACAGAAAAAATGGTTTAAGGTTTCTATAGAAAACTTCAGAAAAGACTACTGGGAAAAAGAAGTCGGAAAAGGCGGAATTTTTGCTGAATATATTGACCATGAACCAACTATTATCCCATATATAGTTACAGGTGAGTACCGTAGATACAAACCAATTTGGGCAAATGAAAAGTATGCACCACCCTGTGCATACAGCTGTCCAACGCATATACCAACTCATAAGAGAACAGCTCTAATTAGACTTGGCAAAGTAAAAGAGGCAATTGACATGGTTCTTGAGTATAGCCCTCTACCAGCCACAGTATGCGGAATGATATGTCCAAACCTGTGCATGCAGGCTTGTACCCGTGGAATAATAGATATGCCAATATCGGTTAAAGAGTTCGGAAAAGCCTCCCTTGAGCTTCCTGCTCCGAAAAAACCTAAAACTACAGGCCATAAAGTAGCAATAATTGGTGCAGGACCTGCTGGAATGTCTGCCGCATGGCAGCTTAGCCTTAAAGGACATGATGTAACAATTTTTGAGGCATCTGACAAAATTGGAGGTAAAATAGAACTCTGCATACCTGAGCATAGGCTCAACAAAGAGATACTTCACAGAGAAATAGAAAGATTTAAAGAAGTAGTAACTGATATTAGGCTAAACACAAAGGTTACGAAAAAGCTTTTTGAGCAATTTTTGAAGGAATACGAGTTTATCATAATCGCTGTTGGAGCCCACAAGCCAAGGAAAATACCCTTCCCTGGCTCTGAGTATGCTGTCTCAGCCTATGAATTCATGAGAGACATAAACAGAGGAAAAACCTATGACCTTAAGGGTAAGAGAGTAGTAATAATTGGTGCAGGAAATGTGGGAATGGATACAGGAGTCGAGGCATACCTGTGTGGCGCAGCCTCAGTTACAGCAGTTGATATTCAAAAACCAGCTGCCTATGGTGCAGAGCTTCAGTATGCAAAACAAAAGGGTGTAGAAATAATATGGCCTAAAGTTACAGAGAAATATGTGCCAGAGGAGAAAAAAATATACTTTACTGACGGAACAAGCCTTGATGCTGATTTTGTAATTATGGCAATAGGTGACATGCCTGATTTAGATTTTATACCTCATCAGATTCACACAGAGAAAGGCTGGCTTGTAATAAATGAGTTCTTCCAGACATCCCACCCAAAAGTTTTCGCAATTGGAGATGTAACAGGACTTGGACTTGTAACCCATGCAATAGGACATGGAAGACTTCTTGCAGAATACTTACACGGAGAGCTAATGCATGCACCAATTACAAGGGACTTAAGACCAAGAATCCCATACGAAAAGATAAAAATTGACTACTATGAAAGATGTCGCGCTGTAACATCTCTTGAGCAAGAAGCAGAGAGGTGTCTTTCCTGTGGTTCCTGCAGAGACTGCCACATGTGCGAGATGACCTGTTACTGGGGTGCTATAAGCAGAGTTGAAAAGCCTGATGGCAGATATGAATATGTCGTAGATGAAAATAAATGCATTGCCTGCGGATTCTGCGTAGGAATATGCCCCTGTGGTGTCTGGGAGATGGTGGAAAATATTTAGAAAAAATTAATTTTAAAAAGTTAAGAAAAAAAGCGACATTAAGGGGTAATGGATAACTTTGCAATAGCATATCCTGTTTTAAGTAGAATAAGGGGATTTTATAGTAGAAGATTTTAGGATATGCTGAATAGTAATAGTTTTATGACCAAAGTAAAAAGTAGAGATACCTCATAATTTTTATTATCCTTTTTGTCCAAAGATAAACACATACATAGAAAGAGATAAAAGTACATTAGAAGGGTATAGAGATTAAAAAGCCCATTAGAGTATTTAATTTAAAAGCTATAAATGTAGCAAATTTGTCAATCTTATATATAAGATTGACAAAATAAAAAATTTTTCATTAATATATAAAATTTGCAGGGGCTTTGTCTCTGTGTGCATCTCTGTGGGAGGAGGGCGAAAATTGTATGCTTTAGGGACCCATCTTTTAATTGAATTAAAAGACTGCAATCCTGAGATCCTCAAAGATCTCGAAAGTGTTCAAACCATTCTGGTTGATGCAGCAAAAAAAGCTAACGCCACAATAATTAACATTAATTTCCATGAGTTTAGTCCTTTTGGTATTAGTGGAGTAGTGGTTATTGCAGAATCACATTTAACTATTCATACGTGGCCCGAGTACGGTTTTGCAGCAGTTGATGTATTTACCTGTGGAGATACTATCAAACCTGAGATAGCTGCGCAGTATATTGTTGAAGCCTTTGAATGCAAAAATCCTTCAATTGTAGAAATGAAAAGGGGAATCATCTCTCACAAAAATGAAAAGCTACCCCACAAGGTTTGTTATGAAGAATACCAAATGGTATGTTGAGGAAACAACAGAAAATGAAATCCTACTTCATTCTCTGAGGGAGATAATCTACTCGGGTAGTTCTCCCTATCAGAGAATAGAGGTAGTTAAAACAGGTAACATGGGTAAATGTTTATATCTGGACGGTAAAATTCAGTCGTCAGAAATGGATGAATTCATATACCATGAAGCTTTAGTTCATCCAGCCATGTTCCTGTGCAATTCACCTAAGGTGGTCCTGATTGCAGGCGGCGGAGAAGGAGCAACTATAAGGGAAGTTTTAAAACATCCTGTAAATGAAGTAATAATGGTAGACCTCGATGAAGAAGTAGTGAATATTTCAAAAAAATTTCTTCCAGAATGGAGCGAAGGCGCTTTCGATGATCCGAGGGTTAAGTTAGTTATAGATGATGCAAGGGCATATATAGAAAAGATGAAGGATTACTTCGATGTAATAATAATAGATTTACCTGAACCAACAGAAGGAGGGCCAGCCTATCTGCTTTATACAAAGGAATTCTATGAGAAAATATATGAAGCTCTAAAAAAAGATGGTATAATGGTAACTCAATCTGCATCAACTTCTACAAATAATCTCTTTGTATTCGTATCGATAATCAAAACTATAAAAGAAATATTTCCCTATGTAAAACCTTATATTGCCAATATACCATCATTTTTTGCTCCCTGGGGATTTGTACTTGCATCTAAGATAGTAAATCCTGATGATGTTGATTTAAAAGGGAAGATATCCGAGCTTGATGAAAAATTAAGATTTTTTGATTTAGATGCCTATGTTGGAATGTTTAGCCTTCCTAAACACATCAAAAAAGCTATCAATGAAAGAGGGGTAGTTATTCGTGATAACTCCCCTCTTTCGTTTTATTAATCTCTTTTTCTATTTGGTAAAGCAGCTAATCCAACCAATTCTTTTCCTTCAAGAAGTTGAAGGGCAGCTCCTCCACCTGTAGATATGAAAGATATAGAATCACTTACTCCTGCCTTATGTACTGCATAATCAGTGTCTCCGCCACCTACAATAGTAAAAGCATAGGAATCTGCTACTGCATGAGCAATTGCAAAGGTACCTCTTGAGAAAGCATCTATTTCAAAAACTCCCATTGGTCCATTCCAAAGAATTGTTTTAGCATCATGAAGAACTTCTGTAAAAAGCTTAACTGAAGCAGGTCCTATATCCAGACCTCTCCAGCCAGAAGGTATCTCCTGAATTGGAACAATCTTAGTTTCAGCTCCTGGTTCAATACTTTGAGAAATAACAACATCTACGGGCAGGTAAAATTTAACTTTATTTTGACGGAGTTTGACCATTATTTCACGTGCAAAATCTATCATTTCTTGATCAACGAGGGAGTCTCCTACTTCATAATCCATTGCTTTAATAAAGGTAAAAGCCATACCTCCGCCTACTATTACTTTATCTGCCTTATCAGCAAGATTTTCAAGAACACCTATCTTACCACCTACCTTAGCTCCTCCGAGAATTACTACAAAGGGTCTTATAGGTGATTCAATTGCTCCTTTTAGGTATTCTATTTCCTTCTTTAATAAAAATCCTGCTGCAGACGGAATAAATTTAGGGATTCCTACAATTGACGCATGTACTCTATGGGAGGCTCCAAAAGCATCATTAATATAAAAATCAGCTAAGGATGCAAGAGCCTTTGCAAACTTTTCATCGTTTTTCTCTTCCTCAATATGAAATCTAAGATTTTCAAGTAATAATACATCGCCTCCTTTCATTCTTGCAACAAGACTTTCTACCTGAGGACCAATGCAGTCAGGAGCAAAAATTACCTCTTTATTAAGAAGTCTTTGTAATCTTCTTGCAACTGGAGCTAAAGAGTATTTAGGGTCTATCTTACCTTTGGGTCTTCCTAAATGAGAGGCTAATATTACCTTAGCACCTTCATCAATAGCATAATTAATAGTTGGCAAGGTAGAGCGAATTCTTCTGTCATCAGTTATCATTAAATTTGCATCAAGAGGCACATTAAAATCAGCTCTAATAAAAACTCTGTTCCCTTTTATTGGCAAATCTTCAATGGTAACCTTATCAAAAGCATTATTAAAGGGTGCCATACTTTCCTCCTGCTTAAATTTTATTGATTAGATAAAGTATAAGGTCTCTTACTCTACAACTGTAACCATATTCATTATCATACCAAGAGATAACTTTTATAAGTTTTCCCTCTATGACTTTTGTAAGGAGAGAATCTACAATTGATGAGTATGAAGAACCATTATAGTCTATGGAAACAAGAGGTTCTTCACTATAAAATAATATGCCTTTCAAATCTTCTTCAGAAGCTTTTTTCAAAGCTTCATTCACATCTTTTTCTGAAACCTCTTTCCCCACCTGAGCAACAAGGTCTACTAAAGAAACATTGGGAGTAGGTACTCTAATCGCAAGACCATCAAGCTTTCCTTTTAATTCCGGCAAGACTTTACCCACTGCTTTCGCGGCACCGGTTGTAGTTGGAATCATGGAAAGTGCTGCTGCTCTTGCCCTTCTTAAATCTTTATGAGGTAAATCAAGAATTCTTTGATCATTCGTATAAGAATGAACAGTAGTTGCAAAACCTCTTTCAATAACAAAATGCTCATTTAACACTTTTGCTACAGGAGCAAGACAGTTTGTCGTGCAGGAAGCATTAGATATTATTTTATGAACTGAAGGGTCAAGAAGATGGTTGTTTACTCCCATTACAACTGTTATATCCTCTTCCTTAGCTGGAGCAGTAATAATAACCCACTTTGCTCCTGCTTCAAGATGTTTCGAAGCACCTGTTCTATCTGTAAACCTACCTGTTGACTCCACTACTATATCTACATTTAGATCTCCCCAAGGTATTCTTTCAGGAGATACTTCAGAGAAAACCTGTATTTCTCTACCATTAATTAAAAGATTATTACCTTTAGCTTTTACATCAACGTTAAATTTGCCATGCACAGAATCATATCTTAATAAATGAGATAAAGTATTAGCATCCGTAAGATCATTTATAGCAACTATTTCAATATCATCAAAATTTTCGCAAGCACGTAAGAATAACCTTCCTATTCTACCAAAACCATTAATGCCTACTTTCACTGACATAATGTACCTCCTAAGATTATTTCTTGAGGCTATTTATAACCATACCGGTAAGCAGTTTAGGATAAAAATAGGTTGATTTTGGAGGCATTCTGAGTCCTTTAAGAGCAACTTTCTCTATATCTTCAACCTTGGTTGACCTTAAAACAAAGATTGCATCGCATTTATTTTCATTAATTAATTTCATACCATTGTTTATATCAATATCATAACAAATTTCTCTCTGAGGAAAAAATCTTTTCAAAATTGCTTCCTCTAACACAGACACATCAAGATTTCTTAGTTCTTCTGGCAAATGTTCAAGTGAAGGACCTGTATACTTCAGCAAATACCATTTTTTATCCTTTAAATAAACACCAAAACTAAAAGGACCCTCATTTTCAACTAATTGCTCAATATCAGAGATGTTTCCATCTATGGGCTTTACAATAAAATGTGAATTGCTTAGGAGTAAGTCTTTTACCGAAGATGGTGTTGATAAAAGACGATGAGTAGGTAAAATTTGATAACCATTATCTTCAATGTTTGATAAAAACATTAAAACATAATTCCAAGGAGCATCATGTGTGTTAGGATGTAAGTTATCCATTTCATTCTTAAATTCTTGAGCTACCTCATACCTATGGTGGCCATCTGCAATAAATAATGGTTTGTTCTTAAATTCTTCAATTATATTATTTATATTTAGCTCATCGGAAATTTTATAAATACTATGAACATTGCCATCTAAATCTTTTGCATTAATATATGGATTTTTAAGTTCTCCAAGTATTTTAGAGGTTATCATTTCTTTAGAGCGATATATAGCAAAAATAAGAGAGGTATTTGCCATGCATGCTCTCATAAGGTTTAATCTGTCTGTCTTTGGTTTAGAATAAGTTTGTTCATGGGGATAAATACCATTCCCCAATTCCTGAATTTTGACTAACGCTATCAATCCCTTTAATATTTTTGTTTTATTTTTGTATCGATAATTTACTTCATACCCGTAAAAACATGGTTTATTATCCTGTATGAGAATTCCTTCTTCAAGCCATTTATAAAGGAGAGATTTTGCTTTTTCGTACTTATCAAAGGCATCACTATTTTTACCATAATCTATCCTTACTATATTGAAAGGACTTTTTTTATAAAGCTCCTCCCTTAAGTCATCGGAAATAATATCATAAGGAGGGCACATTACATCATCTCCCTTAACCTTTTGAGAATTGTATAAAATGCCTTTAAAAGGTTTTAATATAGCCATAAGCACTATAATAACATTTAATTTTATATGAGCTCAACTCAAAAAATTATTATGATTACTTAAGCAAAGTTTCAAAATCTAAACTTTTCAAAGCAGTATCTCCGATATTATCCTTATTGAGTTCTGTCAAATAGGGGAGTATCCCTAAAAGAGGAATATCCAATATTTCTGACAGAATCTCCGGATTTGTCTTCTCTGCAATATCTCCTTTCGTTACAATAGAATAATTTATGATAAAACCCTTTATGGGTATTTTTTTATTTAATAAAGATTCAACGGTAAGAAGAGTATGATTGATAGTTCCTAAGGAAGGTCTGCTCACAACTATTACCTCTAATCCCATATCTTTAATTAAATCTCTGACAAAATAGAAAGATTTTGTCTTCTTTTTTTGTTCCTTTATTATAGGAACCATTAAGCCACCTATTCCTTCAACTATCATATAATCGTATTTCTTTTTTAAATTTTCAAAAACTTTAAAAATTCTGTCTAAATCAATATCCATATTCTCAAGTCTCGATGCTACAATAGGGCTTAAAGGATGTTCAAATTTAATGGGAGTAACAAAATCTAAAGGATCATTCATTTCTGCCATGTCTCTCAGAAACATCCCATCAGAAGGGAGAAGAATGCCATCCTTGTTTAAACAGCCTGTTTCTATTGGTTTCATTGCTCCGACCTTAAGTCCTTTTTTAATAAAACCTCTTAAAATAGCAGCGCTTACTATTGTTTTACCTACTCCTGTATCTGTTCCTGTTATAAAATAGCCAAATTTCATCTCCAAGCCTCCTTTTAAAGATTTATATCGTTATATGGTATAATGTTGTATAAACTAAAGGCAACCATATTGGGAGGAAAATGTGTTAAGATTCGAAGAATTGCAGATGAAAATTATGGATGCTGCCAAAAATTATCTTGATGTTTTTGACATGGCTACCCTAATAGAACAATATTCTTTAAATAAAGAAAGCAGATTATCAATGACATTACCAGAATTAAAACCACCCTATCCCCTTTCTGCAACAGTAACTTTCTCTTACGATGCTCAACAAACAAGTTTTTCTCTTATGTTTAATGAAGATGATGAGGAAGAAGATAACAAATTCGGTGATGTAGTAGAAGTTGACGTAAGCATAAGTCTGCCCTTTCTTGAAGGATACAATAATGTTGCTGAACTTTTTGAAGAAATAACTAATACCATTCCTGACCTTGATCCTGTTTTAATTAAAAAAGAATTTTTTAGGCAAGATATGATAAATGGGGAAGAATATGAAATTGTCTATTCATACATAATAGAGGGTGAAGAATTAACGAACTCTCAAATTTATGAAGACATGTTCTTCGAATTGAACAGTATTTTAAGAACAATTTATGATAAAACAAGATACTTTATCGAGATGTCATGGTATAGAGAACATGAAGAAGATAGTTTTTGATGAAATTGAAACTATACTTTTAGATATGGACGGAACAATCCTTGACAAGTATTATGATGATTACTTCTGGGAGATATATGTACCTGAAAAATACTCATTGAAAAATAACATATCTTTTCAAGAAGCACAGAAAATTCTTTTTGCCATGTATAAAGCTGAAGAAGGCACACTAAATTGGACAGACATTGACTTTTGGTCAAAAAAAACAGGACTTGATATCTTCTCTTTAAAAAGAGAAGTAGAAGAATTGATTAGCCCACATCCTGATTCTGAAGAATTTTTGAAAACAATAAATTCTAATGGTAAAAAAATTCATCTTGTTACAAACGCTCATAATAAAGTCATGGAACTTAAGCTAAACAAAACAGGATTTTATAAATATTTCAATTCTTGTATTACTTCTTTTGATATAGGCTTTCCTAAAGAAAATATTAAATTTTGGGAAAAATTAAAAGTTGAATACAAGATAAATCCAGAAAACACTCTATTTATCGATGACACAGAGGAAATTCTTTATACAGCCTGGGTTTCTGGTATTAAATATCCTGTATTAAGGGCTATATCAAGTTCAAAATCAAATCCAAAAAAATCAAATCATTTTTTTACAATTAACAGCTTCACTGAAATTTTATAAAGCTAATATTCTATAGTAATCCCAATTCCTTTTTTAACCAAATCTTAATCTTTTCATTTATAGGACACATCCCGAATTTTATCTTGTCTTTGTTTTCTTCTAAAGCTTCAGTGAGTAAATCAATCGGAATCTCATCTACTTTAGCAATAGTTTCTCCAAAGCAATTACTTTTGTGCATCATAAGAAAAAGTTCAGGCTTTTTCCCTGAGGTTTCAATATAAAAGACATATCCTTTTATACGGTCTTTACATAAAATTTTTGTCCCTTCCTGTTTCATCACAGGTTCCATTACTTTAACAGGATCAATATCCCATAAAATATGCTGGGCGTAATAAGAATCCTTCTTTATATCTTCAAAACTTAAAAGCTGTTCCCATATCATATTAAAACCCCTCCTTATTTTTTTGTCTTCTATCTGGAATAAAAACTTGTTGAATTTTCCCTTCATTAAAATCTTTTGAGACATAAAGTCCACAATAGCATCTTCCATATTCCTTGATATCTTCTTTGCTGTATACACATGGACAAATTATATCTTTATCTATTTCTTTATCTCCTGAAGCAAGCCTGCATGGACAGCACCTATATCCGTATCTGTCTTCGTTTATTAATAATCCTCTTATTAAATCTAAAACAAATTCTTTATCTTTATTAAGCTCAATGCCTCTCATGAGGGCATAACTTTTTAGCCCTTCGTAAATCTTCTCTAAATCCATAATTACAGGTCTAAAACTTTCTTTAAATTTTCTTCATCGAATCCAACGGTTGCTTTTTCCACAACCACAGTAGGAAAAGTTTCTTGAGGGTTTATTTTTTTCAGTTCCTTGAGGGCAACCCACTGTTCCCCGCTGTCAAGAATATCTACCTCAATGGTCTCATATTGAATATTATTATTATTAAGAAATTCTTTAACTTTTTTGCACACAGGGCAGGTACTTAAAGAATAAAGTTTTACTTTTCTAAGCATTGCCAGACCTCTTTCTATCTTTATTAAAAGTATTATTTAAAGTAGCTTCAATGTCCTCTAACATCTCAAAATTAGCATTCCTTATACGTTCTAAGGGCAATCCTATCATTTTTGCCAGTTCTTCAAAAGGTATTTTGGAAACATAACAAAGTTCAGCAATTAAAATTTTCAATGCGTCATCTTCTATGAAGGCCTTAAGCTCACTGTCTGCTACACTTACATTATCAATTGCTTCTTGAAATGTCATCCCATTTTTTATGTTAATTAAAATTTCATTTATGGCTTTTTCATAAATAATATTTTCTTCATCAGAGTATTCACGGTAAACAAAATCAAAATCTTTCATGATTTTCTCCTTTAATTATTCTGTTAATATTTTCTAAATGTTTGCGTATTAAATTTTTAATAACTAACTTCATTTCATCATCATTGACTTTCTTTACAATATCGTTAATCCATTGTTCCTGTTGTTTTGATATGTTAATATTTTCATAATCTCTATTGTTTTTTTGTTTTGAATTATAAATTCTTCCAAATTTAAATTCTACATCTTTTATTCCGTAAGGAAAGAGCTTATTAATAAAATCTTCTTTAAACATCTTAAGTTCATTAAGCCAAGCATGAGAACTCACAATAACATATAAACAACCTTCTTTTATCTCTTTAGGATATGTATAATCTCTCAAAGGAGAAGAAAAGATTTCACTCCATTTTTTTCTCAATAATTTTAATTTAACAGCATCCTCAATACCTAAAGTATTAAATAAAGAAGGTAATACAACTCCTATTTGTCGCATAACAATTATACTGCTTTTTTAACTAAACCAGATCTTAAACATCTTGTGCATACATGAACTCTTCTTGGTCCAGATTCAGTAATAATCTTCATTCTTTGAAGATTTGGTAAGAAATATCTCTTGGTTTTGTTATTTGCATGACTGACATTCTGACCAACAACCTTTTTTTTACCACAAACATAACAGCTTGCCATTTTACCTCCTTTGAATTTGCATATACTTATTTATTTATGATAACATTTTATTGATTTGTAAACAAGGAGGGAAGGCTTACTTATGTCCGATAAAGCTGTAAGGAGCATTGAATTAGCTAAACAATTAGGAGTTAAATCCGTAGAAATAGTAAAAATAATTGAACAAATAAGAAATGTTCAATTTAAAAAAGGAACAACTAACATAAAAATAGAGGCTGAAGAAATTGAAAAAGTAAAAGAAGCTCTTAAACCCTCAGAAAAAAAAGAAATCACGCAACTACCTGAAACAGCAAAAAAAGAGGAAAAGATTGAGAAAGAGAAAACGAAAATTGAAAAACAGGAAATTATAGAAAAAACACCAACATTAGAAGAAGAAATAAAAATAGAAGAAGATGAAGAGATTACTCTGCCAGGTAGATTTAAAAAAGAGATTTCTTTTGAAAAGATTGAAAAAATTAAGCCTAAACCTGTATTAACAAAAATTCCACCGAAAAAATTTGAGCCTAAAAAATGGCTTGATCTCAAAGAGCAAAAAAAACATAAAGAGAAAAATAAAAAAGAAGAACCTATTCCTGTCCCAATAACAGCACCAAGAAAGAAATCTATTAAGTTCCAAGAGGGAACAACAGTTAAAGAATTTGCAGAACTGATAGGACAAAAAGTTGCCGATGTAATAAAAAAATTCATAGAACTCGGCTATATGCCAACTATTAATCAACCAGTTGATCCTGATGCTGCAGTTCTTGTAGCTGAAAGTTTTGGTATAAAAGTTGAACAGTCTCAAACACAAGAGATTGACGTTATTGAAGAAGAATTAGAAGATGCTCCTGAAACACTTCAACCAAGGCCTCCTATAGTAACAGTCATGGGTCATGTAGACCATGGTAAAACATCCCTTCTTGATGCTATAAGAAAAACTAAAGTTATTGAGCAAGAAGCAGGGGGAATTACTCAGCATATAGGTGCTTATAAGGTAACATTGCAAGGTAAAGACATAACCTTTCTCGATACTCCAGGTCATGAAGCTTTCACAGCTTTGAGGGCAAGAGGAGCGAAAGTAACTGATATTGTTGTATTAGTTGTAGCTGCAGATGACGGAGTTATGCCACAAACTATAGAAGCAATAAATCATGCTAAAGCTGCAGGAGTTCCGATTATTGTAGCAGTAAATAAAATAGATAAACCTGAAGCCAATCCTCAAAGAGTAAGAACTCAACTAAGTGATTACGGAGTTATTCCTGAGGAATGGGGTGGACAAAATATATTTGTTGATATATCAGCTAAAAAACAAATTGGCATCGAGAACCTTCTTGAAATGATACTCCTTCAGGCGGAAATCATGGAACTTAAAGCAAATCCAAATAAACCTGCAAGAGGAACAATTATTGAATCAAGACTTGACAAAGGTAGAGGTCCTGTAGCAACAGTAATAGTTCAAAGTGGAACATTAAAAATTGGAGACGCCTTTGTTGCTGGAACAACTTATGGTAAAGTGAGAGCTTTAAATGACGATACAGGGAAAAGAATTAATTTAGCTCCACCTGCAACACCTGTAGAGGTAGTAGGTTTTGAGGAGGTTCCTCAAGCTGGAGATAGTTTTATTGTAGTAGAAGATGAGAAAGTTGCAAGACAAATAGCTAATTTAAGAGCACAAAAGAAAAGACTTGCAGAAATACAACGCGCTCAGAAGATAACTCTTCACGATATTTATGAAAAAATTAAAGAAGGAGAGGTTAAAGACCTTAATTTAATAATCAAAGGAGATGTGCAAGGCTCTATTGAAGCTTTAAAGAAGGCTGTAGAAGAAATTGTTCACCCAGAAGTTAAGGTAAAAGTAATTCATGTAGCAGTGGGAGGTATTACAGAAAGTGATGTAAACTTAGCAGCAACAGCAAATGCTATTATAATTGGGTTTAACGTAAGACCAGAGCCAAAAGCTCAGGAATTAGCAGAACAACTCGGAGTTGACATAAAGCTATACAGTATTATTTATGAAGTAATTGATGATGTTAAAAAAGCCTTAGTAGGAATGTTACAACCAGAAATAAAAGAAAAAGTACTTGGAAGAGCTGAAGTAAGGGCTGTATTTAGAATTTCAAAGATTGGTACTGTAGCTGGGTGTTATGTCTTGAACGGTATAATATCAAGAGCAAGCGATGGAATTAGAGTGATAAGAGATAATATAGTTGTATATGAAGGGAAAATTAGTTCATTGAAAAGATTTAAAGAAGATGTTAGAGAAGTTCAAGCGGGTTATGAATGTGGACTAACTATAGAAAACTTTAATGATTTGAAAGAAGGAGATATTCTCGAAAACTACGTTTTAGAAAAAATTCAAGCCAAAGGATTTTAAATGCATCCTTATAAAAGGTCACAAAGACTTAGCATACTTCTAAAAGAAGAAGTAGCTGATATAGTGCTTCATAAAATCAAAGACCCACGCTTAGGTTTCATTACTATAACAGATGTAGAACTTTCTGATGACCTAAGAGTAGCGAAAGTATTTATATCTGTATTAAAAGAGGAAGATAAAGAAATTTCTCTTCAAATTCTAAATGAAGCAAAAGGCTTTGTAAGAGGAGAGATTGCTAAAAGATTAAGAATTAAAATCATACCCACCTTTGAATTTTTATATGACCAATCAATAGAGAGAGGATTTAGAATTGATAAACTTTTAAAGGAAATTAAAAAAACTTCGGAGGGGAATTGATTCCTCCAAAGGAAATAATTGATACTATTGAAAAAGAAAATAGTTTTCTCATATTAACTCATTCAACTCCTGATGGAGACGCTTTAGGTTCATCCTTAGCCTTAAAATTCTTTCTTGAAAAATTAAACAAAAAAGTAGAATTTTTCACTGAAAAACCTATTCCTATTCAATATAGATTTCTTCCCGGAATTAACTCCATTAAAGATTTAAACACCTTATCAGTTGAAAACTTAGATGTTTTAATACTCGTTGACTGCAATAAAACAAATAGAGTTAGTTATGAAAGGGAAATTTTAAAAAAAATTGAGCTCTTTTCTGGAAAAAGAATAGTCATAGACCATCATATAACAGATAAGGAAGATGAAAAATCGCTAAAATGGATAGACCACCAAAAAGCAGCTACAGGCATATTAATATATTATTTAATTAAAAATATGAAGGGAGAGTTAAACGAAGAAATTGCTTATAACCTCTATACTGCGCTCATAGTAGATACAGGTAACTTTCAATTTGATAACACAACAGAAGAGGTCTTCTTGATTGCCAGAGAACTTGTAAAAGCAGGAGCAAAACCTTCGTATATATATGAACAATGTTTTGAATCTTGGGGTGAAAGTAGATTTAAGCTTTTCCTAAAAATGTTGAATAATTTAGAGCTGTTACCCCCTTTAGCAATCTCATATATATTAAAAGAAGATTTTCAAGAAACTCATACAACAGAATCTGATACTGAAAGATTTGTAGAATTCATAAGGATTCTAAGGGATATAAACTTAACAGCTCTTTTTAGAGAAATAGAGAAAGACTTCATCAAAGTTAGCCTTAGATCAAAGGGAAATATTGATGTAAGCGTTATCGCAAGGGAATTTGGTGGAGGAGGACATAAGAACGCTTCAGGCTATAGAATGAAAGGTTCTATCAGGGATGCTCGAGCCCAACTATTAGAGAAACTTAAAAAATATAAATTGCTATGAAACCTTATTATGGGTAAAATCATAGCTATAGCAAGCCAAAAAGGCGGAGTAGGAAAAACAACAACTGCTATTAATCTTTCTGCATCATTAGCTTTTGAAGGCAAAAAAATACTTATAATTGATTCTGACCCTCAAGCAAGTTTAACAAGTGGATTAGGAATGCGTAAAAATGGTACTCCTATAAAAGGACTATATGAAGTGTATTCAGGTAAAGCTTCTATCGAAGAATCTATGTACAAAGTTATGAATAATTTATACCTAATTCCCTCACGTATAGATTTATTTATGGCAGAACTTGATATATATGATACTGAAGAAAGGGAGAAAATCCTAAAAGTCCTTTTGAGTGAGTACACTGAAGAATTCGACTATATATTTATAGACTGCCCACCATCATTCTCTTTCTTGACCCTATGCTCTCTTGTAGCAGCTAATTCTGTAATTATTCCTGTGCAATGTGAACACTTTGCTCTGGAAGCTTTAAGAATTTTTATAAAACTCCTCTGGAGAATAAAAGCTAATTTCAATGAACATCTTGAATTAGAAGGCATTCTTCTTACGATGTTTAGCAAGCACTTAACTCTGAGTAGAACTATTGCAGAAGATGTAAAGAGAGTATTTCGTTCAAAAACTTTTACTACTACTATTCCAAGGAATATAGCGCTATCAGAAGCCTCAATGAATGGTAAACCAGCAATTATTTATGCTCCGAATGCTGCGGGAACTTTAGCTTATATTGAACTTGCAAAAGAAATTCTTAAAAAACATAATAATTAATCTTAATCTTAAAAAGCTTCAAAATCCTTAGGCAAATTAGATTTTAATATCCAAAACTTTACTAAACTCCTTAATTTATGTTAATTTTTAAAATTAATTCTTATACGAAAGGTGGTGATACTGATGGGTATATCAACAGAAAGGAAAAAAGAAATAATCGAGAGTTTTAAAACTCATCCTACAGACACTGGCTCACCGGAAGTTCAAATTGCTTTAATGACTGAGAGGATAGTTTATCTTACAGAACATTTCAAAACCCACAAAAAAGACCATCACTCAAGAAGAGGTCTTTTAAAGTTAGTTGCACAAAGAAGAAAACTCTTAAATTACTTAAAGAAAGCTGACAAAGAAAGGTACAATAAAATTCTCGAAAGACTTAGTCTCAGAAAATAAAATTAAATTAAAGAGGTGTTGGTGGAAGTAGAAATTGAATTAAAAGGAAAAAAGCTCTTCTTAGAGACTGGATTTTTAGCAAAACAAGCCGATGGGTCTGTAGTAATAAAATATGGTGATACTCATGTTCTATGCACAGTAGTATCTGAAAAAACTCAGAAGGAAAATTTAGATTTTGTCCCTTTAACTATTGATTATCAGGAAAAAGCATACGCTGCAGGTAAAATTCCCGGAGGATTTTTCAAAAGAGAAGGAAAACCAACTGATAGAGAAGTTCTTATTTCTCGGCTAATTGATAGGCCTATAAGACCTCTATTCTCAGAAGGATTTAATTTTGAGACTCAAGGCATAGCTTCTGTTTTATCCTATGGAGATGAAAATATTGCAGATATTTTAAGCATAATTGGAATATCGGCAGCCCTAACTATATCTGATATTCCTTTTGAAGGACCTGTTGGTGCAGTAAGAGTAGGAAGAATAGGCGACACATTTATTATAAATCCAGAGAATGAAGAAATTGAAAAAAGTGATATCAATCTTGTTGTAGCAGGGACTGAAAAAGCTGTCACTATGGTAGAAGGTGGAGGGAATGAGATATCGGAAGAAACTCTAACAGAAGCACTAAAATTTGCCCATGAACATATAAAACAAATAGTAGAGGTTCAGAAGGAACTACAAAGAAAAGCCGGGAAAGAAAAGAAAAAATTAGAAGAAAAAGAAGAAAAAACATCATTAAAAGAAGCTGTCCTCAAAATTGTTGCAGATAGATTGGAAAATGCCCTTTTTATTAAAAGTAAATTAGAAAGACATCAAGCTATTAATGAGCTTTTAAATGAAGCAATTACTTCCCTAAACACTGAAGATGTTAAAAGAGAAATCTATAATGATACTACAAAGGATTTAACTTTAGAAATAAGCAAAATTTTTGAAAAAATTTTAGAATCCACAATTCGTCAAAATATAATAGAAAAAGGATTAAGAGTTGACGGTAGGAAACCTGACGAAATTAGAGATATTACTTGTAAAATAGGAATCCTTCCAAGAGTTCATGGCTCAGCAATATTCACAAGAGGAGAAACTCAAGCTCTTGTAGCAACCACATTAGGAACATCAGAAGACGAACAAAAAATTGATTCCTTAGAAGGCGAGGCTTTTAAAACCTTTATGCTTCATTATAATTTTTTACCTTTTAGTGTGGGAGAGGTAAAACCTCTTAGAGGACCGGGTAGAAGAGAGATAGGACATGGGTATCTGGCTGAAAGAGCATTAAGTTATGTTATCCCTTCAAAAGAACAATTTCCATATACAATAAGAGTGGTATCTGATATTCTTGAATCTAATGGCTCTTCCTCTATGGCAACTGTATGTGGTGCAACTCTGTCCTTAATGGATGCTGGAGTGCCCATAAAAGCCCCTGTTGCAGGTGTTGCTATGGGATTAATTCAGGAAAAGGATAAAACTGTAATTCTTACAGACATACTTGGCATGGAAGACCACTATGGAGATATGGATTTCAAGGTAGCAGGTACAGAAAAGGGAATTACAGCTTTTCAGATGGATGTTAAAATTTCAGGTATTAGTTATGAAATCTTCGGAGAAGCACTACAACAAGCAAAAAAAGCAAGACTGCATATATTACAAAAAATGGCAGAAGTAATATCAGAACCTAAAAGAGAACTCTCACCTTTTGCTCCGAGGATTTATAAATTACAAGTGAGACCTGAAAAAATAAGAGATATCATTGGAGTTGGTGGTAAAGTAATTAAAGGCATTATTGAAGAAACAGGAGTCAAGATTGACATTCAGGATAAAGAAGGCATAGTCAAAATAGCTTCTACAAACGAATCTTCTGCTCTTAAGGCCATTGAAATTATAAAAGGCATTACGCAGGAAGCAGAAGTGGGAAGAATTTATATGGGTAAAGTATCGAAAATTGTAGATTTTGGAGCATTTGTAGAAATACTTCCTGGAGTCGAAGGACTATTACATATATCCCAGATTGCTGAAAAGCGAATTCAAAAGGTTACTGATGTTTTGAAATTGGGTGAACAAGTTCCTGTTAAAGTCATTGAAATTGATGAACAAGGAAGGGCTCGTTTAAGCAGAAAAGAAGCCTTGAGAGAAATAGAAAATAAAGCCTAAAAATAACTGTAATGCCAAAAAAAATTTATCTTTCTTCTGGGATTCCATTAATCGTTCATAAACTTAATAATTTCCACTCCTTTGTTTTAGGGATATGGATTAAGCATGGTTCTCGTCATGAACCTCAGCATAAAAACGGACTTTCCCATTTTATTGAACATCTTTTTTTTCAGGGCACTAAAAAAAGAACGGCTAAGCAAATATCTCTTGAAATAGATTCAATTGGTGGCGATTTAAATGCCTTTACTGCTCGAGAATTTACAGCTTTGTATATAAAGAGCTTAAAAAATAACCTTTCTAAATCTGTCGAATTAATTACAGATATTTTTTCAAATCCACTATTTCCAGAAAAAGAGATTGAAAAAGAACGGGCTATTATAATGGATGAAATAAGAATGATAAATGATAATCCTGAAGAACTTGTCCACGACTTATTCATGGAAAAATCTTTTGAAAATAGTTTGGGATTGCCCATATTAGGAAAAGAAAATACGGTAAAAAAAATAACGAGGGAGGATATAATTCAGTGTTTTAGAGATTATTATGGGGCGAATAACTGTTTGATTAGTTGTGCCGGAAATTTCGAGATAAATACCCTTATTGATGAACTTGAAAAAAACCTTACTAAAAGAAAAGCCTATCAACCTTCTAATAAAGAAAAAAAGATAAAATTTTCTTCTGGTATCCATGTCTTTCAAAGAGACCTAAGCGAAGTTCATCTTTGCTTAGGATTTCAAGCGGTTCCATTCAAACATAAGGATAGACAAGCAATTACTTTACTAAACTGTATAGTAGGGGGAAGTGTTAGTTCAAGACTTTTTCAAGAAATTAGAGAAAAAAGAGGATTGGCATATAATATTTATTCTTTTATATCTTTTTATTCAGATGCAGGAATTTTTGGAATATACACAGCTTGTGAAGCATCTAAAATTAACAAGATTATAAAAATAATTAACTCTACTTTAAAAAAACTGGATAATATAAAAGAAGAAGAGCTTGAAAGAGCAAAAACTCAGATGATTTCTCAAATTTTATATTCCTCCGAATCGCCCTCCTCTATTATGCAAAACCTTGCCTATCAGGATATTTATTTAGGGGGAATTTATAAAATAAGGGAACAAATATCTCAGATTAACTCTCTTACTATGAATGACATACAGAAAGTAAAAGATTATATTTTTAATGAAGAATTTTCATTGACACTTTTAGGTCCAATAGATAAAAAACAACTTGATATTTAAGGTTGATTCCATCTGTCTTTTCCTCTACCTCGCCATTTAGGTTTCATATGGTGATCTTCTCTGAAAGAATAAATTTTTCCCTTTGATATATTTTGAATTGACCTTGCAAAGATAAAAAGTTCTCCTTTTTTTGAAAAAAACTTTGCTCCATTAACTACTATATCATCACCGAGTTTAAGATCTATTTTTTCCTGCTCAATATACCAGCTTGGAGCAGTCAAAACATTATAAATTTTATCTTTTTGTAAAACGCCTATAACCACAGGTCCTTGATGCTTCTGAATAATCTCAACTATTTTCCCTCTAATAGCGACCTCAGTATTAGGGTCATAGCTTTCATGCCATTCCTGAGCATAGGCAACTGTATTAATAAATAAAATTGCAAACATTAAAAATATACTCCATTTCATTATTGCAATCCTTAAAAAGGGGGGCAAAAGCCCCCTGTTTTTTTACCAACCACAGATTCTTCTAATATTTAAACCTCTTTTACCAGCAGGGGCATAGGGAAGACCCATCTCATGAGCTTTCTTGTGCATATCTACCTTCAAGGATGCTCTTTCCTGTTCCTTCTGTTTAATTGCATTCCAATCTGGATTTGGCTGTGCCCAGAGAGTTAAAAGTTCGCCTCTTATTTGTAAATCTTTCTGATACAGTGGCTGAACTTCTTTGCAATACTGCTGGGCTTTAGCAGGATCAACTCCAATTGGATATTGCGCACCTGGTCCCATTCCTCTTTGTGCAAAAGAAACACCTGCAAAAGCTACTATTACCGCCACTACCATTAAAACACTAAGTAATCTCCTCATACTTAAACCTCCTCTTTTTGATTTTTTGGGCTCATGCCCGATTAATTTTACTACTTTTCATAAATTTTTCTAATAATTTTATTGTTTCCTCTTTTCTGTCTCTGTTCTTATTTGTTCTCTCTCCTGAGTTTCTATTCTTAACCTTTCCTGATTATCTATCTTCTCCTCTTCTCTATTTTGTGTTTCAACTCTCTCCTGGTTTCTGTTCTGTATTTCCTTTCTCACTTGTTCCCTTTCCTGCTCCTGTTGCCTTATCTGATTATCATTATATGATTTTTGAATCATTGGTGTTTGAGTTCCCATATTACCTCTACCACCTCCGCCTCTCTGAGCGAATGAATATCCAACTAATCCTAAAATTAACGTTCCTACCACCACTATACTTAATAACTTTTTCAAATTTGAACACCTCCTCTCTATTTAAATATTTTTTTAATTATACCAACCTTTACCGAATCTGTGAGAGTTCATCCTACCACCAAAGGGAATCCCAGATTCATATGCTCTTTTCTGAATCTCGGTTCTTAATCGGAGCATTTCCTGCTGTCTTTTTGAAATAGCATTCCAGTCAGGATTTGGCTGTGCGTAAAGTTGCATCAATTCTCCTCTTAGCTGAAGATGTTTCTGTCTTAAAGGCAAAGTATCTTTGTAAAACCTTTGAGCTTTTTCAGGAGCTACTGAACCATAAACAGGACAATTACCTCCGTAACCACCAAATCCACCACCCTTCCATGCATAGGCTACACCACCAGCAAGAACAAAGGCAAGTGCTACTACCATTAATAGGGTGACAGTTTTTTTCATTTATCCTTCACCTCCTTCCAATAAATTTTTTATTTACTCAATTAAATATCAATTTACATGCCATAACTATAAGGGATTGAATTTAAAAACTTTTTTGAAAACTATTTATATGAAATGGCTTTTATTTCTGCAAAAATTGCATTATTTTTTGCAAATTTTGCAAAGCTCATTGGAAAGGTAGGCAAAGTCATTAATTGAAAGCTCTTCTGGTCTTTTCATTGGGTCTATACCAATTTTCATTAAAAAATCTTTGGGCTCATCAATAATTGATTTTAAAGAGTTACCTATCATTTTTCTTCTTTGACCAAAGGCTGATTTAATTAATCTGAAAAAAAGCTTTTCATCTGAGACATCCACAGGAGGTTTTTCTCTTCTATCCATCTTTATTACTGCTGAATCCACTTCTGGGGGAGGACTAAAAAATTTAGCAGGAATATAAAATTTAATCTCAGCCTCTGTATAATACTGAGCTATAATACTCAAAGCTGAATAAGCTTTTATAGAAGGTTTTGCAGATAGCCTTTCTGCTACTTCTTTTTGAATGGTAAGAGTCATTGACTTTAAGTTAGGCGTTTCAATGAGCCTGAAAATAATTGGTTTTGTTATATAGTAGGGAATATTTGAAACTACCTTAAATTCTCCCAATTCTTCATAGGCAAATTTCAAAGCATCCTGATTAATCAGTTTAATATTTTCTCTACCATAGAATCTCTCCTTTAGAATTTTATACAGAGCTGGGTCTATTTCAATAGCTATAACTTCTTTTGCATTATTTATAAGAATTTCCGTTAAATCACCCATTCCTGCACCTATTTCTACAACTTTATCAGAAAGGCTTATCTCTGATACAGTAACAATTTTTTCAAGGATTTCCCTGTTACGCAGAAAATGCTGACCTAATCGAGGAGTTTTTCTATGCATTTTTGAGTTTTATTCGTTCTATTTTTATCTTGAGAGTTCTGTTTTTATAAAATACAACTATATTTAAAGGCATGTTTAGGAGTGTTCCATCTTCCGTTTGAATTTTACTGTAATTATCATAATTGATCAATATTGTCTGTCCTTCAACAGTTAAGTTTTGCTGTAGAGGCATAAAGCCCTCTTTATTTAAAAGGATAATCCTATCAATATTTTTATCCTTTAAAATATATTGAGTTCCCTCCTCCTCTATAGAAAAATCACCGTCCCACCAAAGGAAACCTTTTCTTATGCTTATAGCAAGCTGTTTGAGTCTGTCCTTTTCAATCAAGAGATTTGAAGTAACCTCCCCATTTTCTTCATAAAGTTCTCCTGCAGGAAATCCCATATAGTATACCCTTAGCAAAAGTTCATTCTTTGAAATCCTTAAAGAAGCATCACCATTTAGCAAGCTGTTTTTAGCCTCATACTGAAGATTTAATACTCCCTCAATGGCAGAATATATTTTCATTGTATTAAGAAAATCCTGCAAGTCCTGAGCATAAAACTCCTTTACTGTAACAGGACGTTTCTCAGCACATCCAAAAAATAAAAAAATCACAAGGCTAATTGCTAATACTTTCGATAAGTTCATTAATGGATCTCACTCCTTGTATTTTTATATTGGACTTTTCCTTGAGTCTTTCAAGATTGCTCCTTGGAATTATAGCTCTTTTCATTCCTATACGAGAGGCTTCTCTTAATCTTAATTCTGTTTGAGATATGGCCCTAATCTCGCCACTCAAACCAACTTCTCCGAATATAACCAGTCCCTCAGGCAAAGGAACGTCTCTAAAAGAAGATACTATTGCTGCTATGACAGCCAGATCCGATGAAGGTTCTGTTATTTTAATACCGCCCACCACATTTACAAAAACATCTGCTCCTGCAAGATTTAGTCTTCCCCTTTTCTCTAAAACTGCCACAAGAAGATTAACCCTCTGATAGTCCACACCAATAAAGTTTCTTCTGGGCATGCCAAAGTTTGAAGGGGTAACAAGTGCCTGTATCTCTGTAAGAATTGCTCTTGTTCCTTCAATCGTTGCAGTTATGGCTGAGCCGCTATTTTGAGAATGCTCAGACAGAAAGATTAACGAGGGATTTTCAACTTCTATGAGCCCTGAACCTGTCATTTCAAATACTCCAATTTCATTTGCCGGACCAAATCTGTTTTTTACGCTTCTTAAAATTCTATATGCATATCCTCTATCACCCTCAAAATAAAGCACAGTATCAACAAGATGCTCAAGCACCCTTGGACCAGCAATTGCTCCTTCTTTTGTTACATGTCCTATAAGAAAAACAGGGATGCCTCGCTTTTTAGCAAAATGCATAAACTTTATGGCAGACTCTCTTATCTGACTTACTGAACCTGGTGCTGAAATGGAATCCTCTGTGTAAACTGTCTGAATGGAGTCCACTATAAGCGCGTTCAATTCTTCTTGCGAAGCCCAAAGGAGAATTTTTTCTACAAGAGTTTCACTAAGAAGAAGAATATTGTCTGACACAGCTCCGAGTCTTTCAGCCCTTAATTTGATCTGTGTGAGAGATTCCTCTCCTGAAACATAGAGAACTTTACCATATTTTTCTGCAATGTTATTGGTAGCTTGAAGCAGTAACGTGGATTTTCCAATTCCCGGGTCTCCACCAATTAAAACAAGAGAACCTTTTACAATGCCTCCTCCGAGTACTCTATCAAGCTCCCCTATTCCAGTTGAAACTCTGTCTGAAAGAGTTATTTCAATTGAACTTATAGGAACTGGCTGGACTAAATCTTCACCAATCAAGCTCTTAGACTGTTTATCTTCTACTATAGTTTCTTCTGCAAAGCTGTTCCATGCTCCACAATCAGGACATTTACCAATCCATTTCGGAGAAATATAACCACAACTTTGGCATTGAAATGCTTTTTTTAATTTTTGCTTCATGAGTTAATGATAATTTATTTTGTTTAATTTTTACAAAAAATTGGTATAATTTAGTTAGAGCATGAAGCTCTAAAAAACCTCATGAAGAGGTTTAAATCCCTATGAAAGGGAGGTGTATCATGATTAAAAAAGTTTCCGGGAAGGCAATGCCCACATGTAAATGCAAAAATTCCTGCTAATTTCAGAAAAAGGGGGGAGATTTTTTCTCTCCCCTTTTTTTATTCTTCTATACTGTGCAATAATACTAATATGTTTGTATACCCTTTATTTATAATATTTTGTATTTTTTTAATTCCCCTTTCAGTCCATGCTGAAGAGGAGCAAGCGTATTTCAATTTTATAGCTGGATATTATTCAGCTATAAATGGTGATATAAATTCTGCTGTTAACTATTATGAGGAAGCATTAGAAAAAGATTCTTCTTCCAAATTTCTAAGAACTATTCTTGCAGACACATATTTAAAATTAGATAATATAGCTAAAGCAAAGGAATACACTCAGGAAGTATTAAAAGAGTCACCTGAAAATGTGGAAGCTTTAAAGGTACTCGCGTCTATTTATATAAGAGAAAAGAAAGTTCAAGAAGCTATAGGAGTTTATGAAAAAATACTTAATAAAATTCCTAACAAAATAGAAACCCTTACCAAAATTGGTAATCTCCATCTTGCAAACGGTAATCTTGACAAAGCCTTAGAAAGTTTCATCAGAATCCTTCATGAGGATGAAGATAATCTAATGGCTCTTCACTTTTTAGGTGTCATTTATATTGAAAAAAAGGATTTTACCAAAGCTCAAGAGACGTTTAAAAAAATTTTGCAGATAAATCCTGATTATGAACCTGCATATACTAACCTTGGTTTAATAGAAGAACTTTCAGGAAATGTAAAAGAGGCTGAGAAATATTTTAAAAAGACTTTACAAATAAATCCAGAAAATCTTTTTGCAAGAGAAAGACTAATTAACCTATATTTCTCTCAAAAATCTTATAGCCAGGCGATTGAACAACTGGAAAACTTAAAAAAACAGAAATCCGAATCTGAACAAATACGTGAAAAACTTGCCCTTTTATATCTTCAGACAAAACAGTATGACAAAGCTTCAGAGGAAATCAATTATCTACTTTCTAAACATCCTGGTGATTTAAATTTGATGTATTATCTATCTCTCATTTATATTGAAAATGAGAGATACAGCGAGGCAGAAACTCTATTAAGAAAAATTATTCAAATTAATCCAAAACAAGTAAATGCCTTTCTAAATCTTGGAACCCTCTATCTCAAACAGAAAAAACTTAATGAAGCATTGAACATCTACGATGAAATTCTTCAATTCTCTGAGGATATACCCGATATCTATGTTTATGCTACAGAAACTGCAATAGATTTAAAAAATTATGAAAAAGCAAAAACTTATGTAGAAAGAGCTCTTACTAAATTTCCCGATAATCCTGATATAAATTTTATAGCAGGTGTATTATTCGATAAATTAGGAAATTTTGATGAAACTGAAAAACTTATGAAAAAAGTTATCTCCCTTAAGCCAGACCATGCAGAAGCTCTTAATTATCTTGGTTATAGTTATGCAGACAGAGGAATTAATCTTCAAGAAGCTCTATCCTTAATTGAAAAGGCTATAAAATTAAAACCTAACAATGGCTATTATCTTGATAGCTTAGGGTGGGTTTACTTCAAGCTTGGCAATAAAGAGAAGGCATTGCACTATATGCTCGAAGCAATAAAATATGTTAAAGATGATCCTGTTATTCTTGAACACCTTGGCGATATATATAAGGCTCTGGGACAATATAAAAATGCTTTTGATACATGGCAGGAAGCTATGAAATATCATGAAAAAGAACAGGGTTTAAAGGAAAGAATAGAGGGTAAAATAAAAGAAATACAACCATATCTTAAACAATAATGCTTACCATAAAAACACCAGCTAAAATAAACTGGTCTCTTTCCATATTAAAAAAAAGAACTGACGGTTATCATGACATAATCTCACTTATTCATGCTATAGATTTATACGATACCTTAATATTCGAAGAATCTGAAGTGATAGAGATTGTTTGCAATGCTCCTATTAAAATTGAAAATAACCTTGTATATAAAGCTGCAAAAGAATTACTAAATTATACAGGCATAAAAAAAGGCGTAAAAATAACTATAAAAAAGGATATCCCTATTGGAGCAGGATTAGCTGGTGGTAGTTCTGACGCAGCTGCTACTCTTAAAACTCTTAATGAATTTTGGAATATCAATTTAAAAACAGAAGAACTTATGCAAATAGGCAAATCCTTAGGCAGTGATGTTAATTTTTTCTTCCATCTTCCAATAAGTATTGTAGAAGGGAGAGGTGAGATAATAAAGCCTCTTGAAATTAATAAATCGTATAATCTTTTATTAATAAAACCTGCTTTTGGTGTTTCTACAAGATGGGCATATGAATCCATTGAAATAAAAAGTCAATTGACAGAAAATTATGAAAAGATAAATAATAATATTTGGCAGTTATATGACCTGCTTTGCAAGGGAGTTCTTGAAAATATTTATCTCTGGAATGACCTTGAAAAGCCAGTAATTAGGAGATATCCAGAGATAGATAGATTGAAAAAAAGATTACTTAAAGCAGGGGCTAAAGTTAGCCTAATGAGTGGAAGCGGGTCAACGGTTTTCGGTGTCTTTAAAAGTAAAGAGGAAGCTATAACAGCCTCTGAAGAATTTAGTGGATACTGGGTAAGAGTTGTACAAACTCTTGTTTCCTAATTTTGAATATAATTTTATAAAAATAGTTGGGGAGTCGCCAAGTGGCAAGGCAGCGGATTTTGGATCCGCCATTCGCAGGTTCGAATCCTGCCTCCCCAGTGAATAAAAAACCCTCTGCAAGAGGGTAATTTTTATTTTTAGGAGATAAGAAGATGCCAGATGGAATTCGTCTGATTACAGGAAATGCTAATCCTGAACTTGCACAAAAAGTAAGCAACTATCTGAACATACCTATTACAGAAACTACAGTTACCACCTTCAGTGATGGTGAAATAATGGTTCAGATTAAAGAAAACATTAGAGGTTCAGATGCCTTTGTAATTCAACCTACCTGTACACCGGTTAATCAAAACCTCATGGAACTACTACTAATTATCGATGCCCTTAAAAGAGCTTCAGCAAGAAGAATTACAGCCGTTATACCCTACTATGGATATGCAAGACAAGACAGAAAAGTGCAACCAAGAGTACCTATCTCTGCAAAACTTATCGCTAATTTGATTACTGTTGCTGGAGCCAACAGAGTTCTTTCAATAGACCTACATGCTGGGCAAATTCAAGGTTTTTTTGATATCCCTGTTGACCATCTTCTCGCCATACCAGTAATCTTAGATTATCTAAAAAGAAATAATCTGCTTGAAAATATAATAGTGGTTTCTCCTGATGCAGGAGGAACAGAAAGAGCAAGAGTTTTTGCTAAAAAGATCAATGCTCCCCTTGCAATTGTTGACAAAAGAAGGGACGCTCCCAATGTATCAAAAGTAATGCATGTAATTGGTGATGTAAAAGACAAAGATGCTTTACTCATCGATGATATGATAGATACCGCAGGAACAATTACTCAAGCAGCATTAGCCTTAAAAGAAAAAGGAGCAAAAAGAGTTTTTGCTACAGCAACACACGGTGTTCTCTCAGGACCTGCCATTGATAGACTAAATGACTCTGTTTTAGAAAAAATAATTATTACCGATACTATTCCGATAGGAGATAAAAAAGAAAAATGTCCTAAGATAGAGATACTCACAGTCGCTCATCTTTTAGGTGAAGCAATCAAGAGAATCAATGAAGAAACATCAATCAGTTCATTATTTGTTTAAAGGAGGAATGCAATATGGAAAAATTTGTTCTTAATGTTTTGAAAAGAGAAAAAAGTGGAAAAGGTGCAGCAAGACAATTAAGACGTGAAGGATTTATTCCCTGTATTATCTATAGAGGTGGAGAATCCGCACCTATCCAAATTTCTTCAAAGGAAATTTTACCCTTTATGAATATTGCTACAAGGGAAAAACTATTCGTAACGCTGAAATTTGAAAATAGTGAAAAACAAGCAATTTTACAGGATTATCAAGTAGATCCAATCACGGGTAAATTATTGCACGTTGATTTTATGGAAGTAAGCGCAACAGAAAAAATCAGAGTAACAGTACCTGTAATGTTAATAGGAGAACCTATTGGAGTAAGGCAGGATAAAGGAATTTTACAACATGGAATTCCAGAAATTGAAATTGAAGCCATTCCCGAAAAAATACCGGGACATATTGAAGTAGACGTTTCTCAGTTAGAAGTAGGAGACGCAATCCATGTGGGAGATATAAAATTTGAAGAAGGTATAAAAGTTCTATCTGAACCTGATGAGGTAATAGCTACTGTAACTGTTGAGGCAGAAGAAGTTGAAATAGCTCCTTCTACAGAAGAAACCGTAGAACCAGAGGTTATAAAGAAAGGTAAAAAAGCTAAGGAAGAGGAACAAGAGTAACTAATTGAATGACTCTTATAGTTGGGTTGGGTAATCCTGGTAGAAAATATAGTAAAACAAGGCATAATTTAGGGTTTATGGTAGTTGATAAATTAGCACAAAAATATGACTTAGATTTTAACGAAAAAAAGGATTATTTGATAAGTCAAGGGAACATTGAAAGTAAAGAGGTAGCTCTAATAAAACCGTTGACTTACATGAACCTAAGTGGAAAAGCTGTTAGGGAAATAGCTGATGAAAAAATATTAAAAAACCTTCCTAACTCTCTAATAGTTATTCATGATGACCTTGACTTACCGGTAGGGAGAATAAAAATTAAAAAAAATGGCTCTTCTGGAGGACATAAGGGTGTTCAGTCCATCATTGACTATTTAGGGACAAAAAACTTTATTCGTGTTAAAATTGGCATTGGTAAAGACCAGGAAATGGAAATTTCTGATTACGTGTTAAGCCCTTTCTCAAAGGAACAGAAAGCTATTATAAAAGATAAAGTTTTACAAGCAGTAGACTCTATTGTTACAATACTTACTGAAGGTGTTGACAAAGCAATGAATATTTATAATAAAGAGGATTGCTAATGCTATTACTTGTAGCTACCTTAATGCTCTTTATTATACCTGATAACTCCTATGCTTGGGGACCTCTCACACATGCTTACCTTTCTCAACAAATATTTAATCTGTCACACCTGATACCTCTATCATTACTTCCTGTCATAAAAACTTATAAAGATTACTTCATATACGGTAATATCTTGCCTGATACAGTAATAGGAAAAAAATATCTTCCTGATGAGAAAAATCCTCATTCATGGAAAACAGGATTAAATCTTCTTCAAGAAGCAAAAACCTCTGAAGAAAAAGCATTTGCCTACGGATTTTTAGCTCATTTAGCAGCGGATGCGATACTTCATCATGATATAAGAAATCTCAACTCACTACAACATATGATTTTTGAACTTAAGGCTGACAGAATAGTTGATAGGTTTTATTGGTTTCAAATAATGACAATAAATAAGAAAGTAAGAAAAGTAAGTGACAAATTGCTTGAACAAACAATGGTAAATCCTGTTGTTTCTATAAAAACATCAAATAAAATTTATAAATCCTTGATTTTTCTCTCTGCCTTCAATATGGGTGAATTAAAAAATCCTCAAGCCTTTGATACTTTTCATTTAAAATCTCTCAGTGCTATGTTGGAAGTTTTAAATCATGGAGAAAAGGCAAATATTATAAATCTTCCACCTCATCATTAAAAAAATTTTATAACTTAGTATGTTCTTGTGAAATAATTAAATCTGTTAACTCTTATTTTAAAAAAATTGAGATCTAAAGTAGTTAAAGGGACTTTTTCTCTTATATTATTTATTCTATCCTCTGCCTGCGGATGTGTTTTAAAAATTCCTCCTGTAGAGCTATATTTTTTCATTCTTTCAAGAACATTGACTAATGCATTAGGATTATATCCTGCTTTTGCTAAATAAGATAATGCTTTTTCATCTGCTACGAATTCCTGCGTCCTGCTATATCCATTCACTACAAGCGTTTTAAGAATATCTTCAACTGAGCCTTCAAAAATGTTTACAAGTCTAACTAATTCTTCAGAACCATATTGCCTTGCTACTTTTGCACCAATTATTGTGAGTGCCTCTGTCCATCTTGCCTGTTTAATTGAATTTATACCATCACGATTGTTTATATGAGCAAGTTCATGAGCAATTATAGAAGCAAGTTCATCTTCTGTCTGAGCAAGTTGAAGCATCCCTTTTGTTATAAGTATAATACCTCCTGGACAAGCAAAGGCATTGACTTCATTGGTATTTAATAGTGCCAAATGGTATCCTCCAAAAGTATATGGCTTTTCAGAGTGTAATGCAAGTGTTTTTCCTATTAAATTCAAATACTGAGTTAGCTTGGGATTATCATAAAGGGGATAATTTTGTAAAAGTCTCGCAGCAACAGCTCTACCAATGAAGTATTCTTCCTCTTCAGCAATAGGTCTTGCAGCCTTTTCTGTAGCTTTAATAGTTGTAAACGTCATATCTACTGCTTTACCAATATCCACATTTTTACATGACCACAGACAAAATAAACCAATTAATAGGAGAAATAACTTTACTCTCATTGTGGCTCTAAAAGTCCTCCACTCTTGATAAAATATATTATGTCCTTCTCCGCCACCTCATATTTCTCAATTTTGTCTACAAGATCATATCTCATCTGAGGATATTTACCTTTATAAGCTCTTTCAACTTGTGGATTAAATCCCTTACCTGCCAGAGTTATCTCTCCTTCTGAAGTAGTTGTTGTATAATATCCTGAATGAGGGGAAACAACTCTTTCTTCAACAGCAGTATTATGGATATATCCTGATATATTCCTGAATTTTACTTTATACCAATCCTTTTCTTTACTAACAACAGAAAGTATGTCACCATATTTTACAAAAGCTTTTACGGAAGAAAAAAATTTCGGAGATTCTCTAATAGCATTTTCTTTTGTGATAACAGTAATTGTCTCTGCCCATGAATTTGTGAACAATAAAAGACATAAAACAATAATTTTAAAAACAAGTTTAGATTTCATTTTTCTTCAATTTTAACAACAAACCAATCTTCTGTCAATTGGTCTAAAACACTATATTGCTCAATAAGATTTAAATAAAACTCAGATGGATAATCTTCCGGATAATTCCTTAATAGAGATTGAAATATTTTCTTAGCTTCATCCCATCTTTTTTGTCTAAAAAGGGAATAAGCAGCGTTATATTTTTCTATAAGTAATAATTTTTCTGCTCTTTCATTTTCTCTTTTCCCTAAAATTTCAAATATCTTAAGTGGTTTAACTCTTCCCTTAACCCTTATAATTCCAAGTTCTCTTACAGTAAAAATATTTGGAATTTTTGAATATGTTTCTTCGCTTATTATTATACTTGTCTTAAAAAACTTATTTACCGATTCGAGTCTTGATGCTATATTTACTGTGTCACCAATTACAGTATAGTTAAATAACCTATCACTGCCTATATTGCCCACAATTGCAGCTCCCGTATGAATTCCAATTCTTATATTAATTGTTGGCAAACTCTTTTCTACAAAATGATTATTTAATTGATTTATACTGGCAACACATTCTAAAGCAGCATTACAGGCATTAAGCTCATCAAAATCGGATTTTAAAGGTGCTCCCCAAAAAGCCATTATAGAATCACCAATATATTTATCTATAACGCCAGCATTCTTAATAACTACTTCCGTTAATGAATTAAGCACTTTATGTAGTATCATAGCTGTGTCTTCAGGTGACAACTTCTCAGAAATAGTAGTAAAACCTTTTATATCTGCAAAAAATACTGTAACTGTCTTTTTCTGACCACCTGGTGCTATTGATTCAGGATTACTAATTAAATAATCCACTATTTTCTTATCCATATACTGGGCAAAGAGTCTTTTTATAAATCTTCTTTCCTTTCCCTCTGTAGCATAAGAATAAAGAAGTGTAATGATTGAACTGAATATAAGACACATAAAGGAAGGTAAAAACTGGATATATAATGATACTTTAAAAAACATGATCACTATTAAGAGTAAAATCAATGCCGTTAATAAAAAGATCAATAGATTTATCTTTATTGATGTTTGTCTTAAAAAAGTGTAAGGGATTATTGAAGAAATTAAAAAAATCATTACAAGAATTAACAAATTTGGTGCGTGTGAGATAAAATTTTTATTTAATAAATTCTCAAATGCTACAGCATGAATAAAGACCCCTGGTGTTTTAGAAGAAATTGGAGTAGGTTTAAGGTCAAAAAGTCCTGCTGCTGTTAGACCTATAAAAACAGTCTTACCCTTAAAAAATTCCTTCTTAATCTTGGGTTCAATATCTTTTGAAATAGATGCTTCGAGAATCTCTAAAAAAGAAAAAATGACAAAGGGATTTTTATCCTTTGAATACTTTAGAAGCAAATTACCTTCAATTAAAGGAATTTTCTGAACTTGAAGATTATCTTTTTGAAGAAAATAACTCATTACAAAAGTAGGAATTACATATTCTTTAACTCCAAAGAATAAAGGCATTCGTCTATAAATTCCATCTTCATCGGGAAGAATGCTTACATTTCCAAGCCCTTTTGAAGCACTTTTAACTTCATCTATTGGGAAAATAATAGATTTATACAATAGTTTTACAGGTATTTCCCCTGGATAAGCAATTTTTTTAAGATATTCTTCATCAAAGTTTCTCTCTTCTTTAGACAAAACAATAGGTAAATAAACATTACCTGCATTTTTAATTGATTCTGTAAGGATTCTATCATCCTCAACTCCATATAAAGAATGCTCAGTAAAAATCATATCTAAAAAAATTGCATCCGCCTCAGAAAGATAATCTATTACAGGGGCATAAATCTGTCTTGGCCAAGGCCAAGTTATTCCTTGCCTACTCAATGCATCAATGCTTAATTGATCGATATAAACAAGACAGATGTTATCATATTTTTTGGCAGGGCTGGCATATCTTGTGAGCAAATCGTAAACTTTTAGTTCAAAGGGAGTCAATATTGATGAAAGAAAAAGAATTGAAGAAAAAGTAAAAATTAAAAATGTAAGCATTATAGAACGTTTAAAGATATTTCTCATAATTTCAGATTTTTATAGTCTCGCCATCACAAAGAATCTGTATTTTATAACAACCAAATTTCTGTATATCTCTTTCTATTTGTTTTCTGTAAAGGGGCTTAACATGAGTTATATATATCTTTTTTGGAGGTGGTTTCAAAATTGAGATTTCATTAAAAAGTAATGCAGGGGTTAAATGTCCCGTAGTCTGAGCAATCTTTTTCAATTTATCAGGTAAAGAAGATTCAATAATCAATGCATCTAAAGCAATGTGAGATAAAGCTTGCCATGTCTTTTCTGTAGGACCAGTGTCTCCTGTGTAAAATAAAAACTTATTGTCCTTCTGAACAAGATAACCTACTGCAGGTACAGTATGATTTACAGCAATAGGAGTTATTTTAAAACCATTTATAGTAACAGAGTCTCCTCTTTTTATTTTTTCAAGTTTTATAAGAGACTCTTTTTCATTTGGAATTACCGTAAAATCAGGCCAGATTCTGTGATTAAGCAAATGTTTTTTTATATCATCAAGGACTTCCTTGATTGAAAATACCTTTATCTTTGATTTCTTTCTGCTTAAAATAAGATTGTCTGCAAGAAAAGGAATGTCTCTTACGTGGTCAAGGTGGGCATGGGTTATAAAGATGTATTTTATCTTTTGCTGTTCTTTTAAGTTTAAAGAATTTGTAACTCCTCCTGCATCAAAAAGTATTTTTTCGTCCAAAAGGAAAGAGGTAAGATGCTGCCCGGGGATATCTGAACCAGAAGCACCAAGAACTTTAAGTTTCATTTCTTCTTATTTCTCCTTTCTCAAAGACTTTTATAAAAGATTCTACTACAAGAGGGTCAAACTGTTTTCCTGCTTTGCTTTTTAGTTCTAAAAGAGCTGTTTCAAAAGAAAGTCCCTTTCTGTAAGGTCTATCTGTTATCATAGCATCAAAGGTATCTGCTACAGCAATAATCCTTGCAATAAGAGGGATTTCCTCTCCTTTAAGTTTTTCTGGATAACCTGTTCCATCAAACTTTTCATGATGATATTTAACTCCAGGGATAATAGCATCAAGTTTTTTTACATGCTGTAATATCTCAGCACCAAAAATTGTATGATTCTTAATCGTTACAAATTCCTCTTCCGATAGTTGCGCCTCTTTGAGCAACACAGCATCTCTTATCCCGATTTTACCAATGTCATGAAGAATTGCAGCAAGCTTTAAATTTTCTATTTCATCCTTATTAAGCCCCATCTCCTTTCCTATAGCAATGCAGTAATCCATAACTCTTTTAGTATGTCCACCTGTATAGGGATCTCTTTTTTCAATAGTATCTGCCAGAGCAAAAACAATTTCATAAAAAGTTTCTTTTAACTCATTATAAAGTTTGGCATTTTCTATCGCCACAGCAACCTGATTAGCAAGTGCTTTTAATAGTCCTGCATCATACTCATTGTAGGGAATGTCAATTTTATTTATTGCTTGTAAAACTCCGGCAACTTTATTTTTTGATACAACAGGAAGGCAAATCATTCTCTTTGTAACAAAACCGCTTTGTTCGTCAGCTTTTCTAAAAAATCTCGGATCACTCTGTACATCATTTATTATTAAAACTTCTTTATGTAAAGCTACCCATCCTGCAATACCCTGCCCGAGTTTAAGTCTTATAGTTTTAATTTTATCTGCCTTTTTACCAATAGCTACATCGAAATAGAGTTCCTTCTTATTTTCATCAAATAGAAGAAGGCTACCCGCTTCACTATTTGTTAGCCTAATTGAAGCTTCTATCGTCCTCTTTCTTATCTCCTCAATTTCAAGGGATGAATTAATTACTGCAGAAAATTCAAGAATCTGCTTTAAGTGTTCTGAATGAATTTTGTTTTCTGCTTCCACTGAAAATTATTATACCAACTAAATTACTGAATCACAAGTAAGGGGTATTTGTTAGATGAAATAAAAAAGGGGAGCTTTTGCTCCCCTTTTAAAAAATAATAGAAGAAAAATTACTTCACAAAAGGATTTGCGTAGAAGGTAATAAGAACAAATACGAGAACATAAATGACAAGAGACTCGATCAATGCAAGACCGACGATAAAGAGTGTCATGAGTTTTCCAGTGACTCCAGGGTTTCTTGCAGAACCTTCAAGAATACCTCTAAGACCTTGTCCCATTCCAGCTCCACCACCACCAGCTGCAGCACCAAGTCCGATTAATGCACCAGCTGTTGCCCATCCATAGTAGTTGAGCTTTGCTGGATCTGATTCAGCAGCAAATACTGCTGATGCAGTCAATACAACAACAAGAGCAGCAAGAAGAACTACGAAAAACTTTCTCATTATACTTCCCTCCTTTCTTCGTTGATATTAATGAGACTCTTCAACTGAGCCTGCTATATAAACAGCTGTAAGTAACATAAAAACGTATGCCTGTAGAACGCTAACCAGAGTACCTAAACAAAGAAATGCCACTGGAACTATTAGTGGAGCAAGAATTCCAAGAACCATTAACAAAAGATGCTTACCAAACATGTTACCAAAAAGTCGGACACCAAGTGTTAAAGGTCTTGCTAAATGTGTTATCCATTCAACAACAAACATAAACATCATGAATGGAATGGCATAAATACTTCTTATGGGACCGAGAAAATGCTCCAGGTAACGAATTCCATGCACCTTAAAGCCCATGAACTGATAGATGAAGAATACAGGAATTGCCATAGCAAAGGTCATGTTAACATTGGAAGTTGGGGATTCAAAGCCTGGAATAAGACCGAATAAATTGCAGACTAAAATATAAATAAAAAGAGTGCCTAAGAGAGGCAAAAATTTATCTCCCCAATGCTGTCCAATGCTCATCAAAGCCTGCCCTCGTAAGAATTCAATAAGCATTTCCATAACGTTTTGAAGTCCTGCAGGAACCATTTTGAGATTACTTTTAACAACAAATGCTACACCAATAATAAGTCCCATGGCTAACCAGGAATAGCTAACATAAGGCGGGATAGAAGGGAATAACATGTGCAAAAAAGTTGGTGCTTCCACGCTAAGCCTCCTTTCTAAAAATAGTTTAAATTATAATACACAAAAAGTTTTCAAATGTCAACCCCCCGCCTTTCCTCAAAAATAATCTCGCTGAAAAGGTATTGTTTCCACAAAATTGACAAAAGAGGCAACCATCCATTATCTCCTATTATTTTGGCAATGAATAAAAAACTCAGGAGGATATATGGATGGTTGCAAGCATACCTAAAGGAGTATACACAATGAAGGAC
>DYFF01000007.1 GCA_020725335.1 Thermodesulfovibrio sp.
CCCAAAGAGTAACGGAGGCGCTCAAAGGTTCCCTCAGCCTGGTTGGCAATCAGGTGTTGAGTGCAAGTGCACAAGGGAGCTTGACTGTGAGACTGACGGGTCGAGCAGGGACGAAAGTCGGAACTAGTGATCCGGCCATGGCTTGTGGAAGCGTGGTCGCTCAACGGATAAAAGGTACCCCGGGGATAACAGGCTGATCTTCCCCAAGAGTCCATATCGACGGGATGGTTTGGCACCTCGATGTCGACTCATCGCATCCTGGGGCTGAAGTAGGTCCCAAGGGTTGGGCTGTTCGCCCATTAAAGCGGTACGTGAGTTGGGTTCCGAACGTCGTGAGACAGTTCGGTCCCTATCTGCTGTGGGCGTAGGAGACTTGAGGGAGGCTGCCCCTAGTACGAGAGGACCGGGGTGGGCGGACCTCTGGTGTTCCAGTTGTCGCACCAGCGGCAATGCTGGGTAGCTATGTTCGCAAGGGATAACCGCTGAAGGCATCTAAGCGGGAAGCCCGTCCCAAGATTAGGTCTCCCGTCCTGAGGAAACTCAGGACCTAAAGACCCCTGGTAGACTACCAGGTTGATAGGCTGGAGGTGTAAGCACCGTGAGGTGTTTAGCTTACCAGTACTAATAGGTCGTGTGTCTTGACTTACTCTTTTACTTCTTCTTGAAATAAAATTCTTAACTTTTTAGAACTTTTAAAAGAGAGGAAGGGGGTTCCCTTTCTCTCTTTTATTTATATTTAATAAATATTTTAATTTTTAAAGGGTTGAATTTTTTAAAAAAATTGGTAAGATTAAAATATAAATATAAAATATAAAGAATGAGGTTTAAGGGAGATGAAAGAAAGAGATATTTTTGAAGAAATAGTTAATCTCGGGAAAAAAAGAGGTAAGCTTACATATGATGAAATAAATGAGGCTTTACCTTCAGAATACTTCTCTCCAGATGAATTAGAGGATCTAATAGATGTATTAAGTGATATGGGGGTTAAAGTTGTTGATGATGAAGAAGAATTATTCTTGGAAGAAGAGGAGGAATTAGAAGAAGAAGAACACGTAGAAGATTTAGTTCAAGCATACTTTAACTCAATGGGAGATATTCCCATATTAACTAAGGATGAAGAAATCGAATTAGCAAAAAAATTACAAGAAGGAAAGTCTATAATAAGAGAAACAGTGTTAGGATTGCTTATTTACAATAAAATTTTAGATGAGGTAAATAGCGAAGAGGATTCTGAATCATTAACAGAAGATGAAAAGGCTGAAGAGGCTCTTACAAGAACAATAATTAAATTAGAAAATTTTATAAATGATATTGTGAAAACAGAAGAAAAAATAAAAAGCTATGGGTCACTTAAGGAGTTAAAAAAGAAAATTAATGATTTAAAAAAATCTGGTGATAATGTTAAATCTCTAGAAAATTTATATAAAGAGATATCATCAGATTTAAAAAGAATTGAAAATGAAACAGGTTTAAAAATAGATGAATTAAAAAGTATTTGGAATAAAATTTATAAAGCTAAATGCCTTGTTGAGGAAACGAAGAATGAACTTATTACGAGAAATTTAAGATTAGTAGTAAACATAGCAAAAAATTATGTGGGAAGAGGATTGCCTCTCCTTGATTTAATTGAAGAAGGCAATATAGGCTTAATGAAAGCCGTTGATAAATTCAAATATGAGAAGGGCTTTAAATTTTCTACTTATGCTACATGGTGGATAAGACAGGCAATCACAAGGGCACTCATTGATCAAACAAAAACAATTAGAGTGCCTGTTCACATGATGGAATTTTATAATAGAGTAACAAAGGCCTCTCGTGAACTAACTCAGCAACTGGGCAGAGAACCAAGCAATGAAGAGATTGCAGAAAAACTTGGCGTACCAGTTAGAAAAGTAGAAGAAGTCTTTAGGGCAATTCAAGATCCTATAGGTTTACAAACTCCGATAGGTGATGAAGATACAGAACTTGAGGACTTTATTGGGGATAAAACATCTCCATCTCCGGTTTCTGAGGCAGAAAGGACTGAGTTAAGTGAACATATTCAAAGAATTCTAAAGACTCTTACACCTAAAGAAGAAAAAGTTATTAAGATGAGATTTGGTATAGGAGAAGACAGAGATCATACTCTCGAAGAAGTGGGAAGATATTTATCAATTACAAGAGAAAGAGTTAGGCAGATAGAAACAAAAGCACTAAGAAAACTTAAGCATCCAAGTAGACTCAGATTGTTAAAAATGCTCCTTAGTGACACTGCTGATATAAGAAAGTGAAAGATTTACATGAATTATCTAAGCTCTTAAGATTATATATTCTTGAATCAACAACTCGAGCAGGTTCAGGGCATCCCACAACCTGTCTTTCATCAGTAGAACTCATGGTAAGCCTCCTTTTCGGAGGCTTTTTTCATTTTGATGCAGATAATCCCAATGCTCCAAATAATGATAGACTAATATTTTCAAAAGGACATGCTGCCCCACTTCTTTATTCTCTCTGGACAGTGACAGGCAAACTTACCGAGGAAGAGCTTCTAACTTTAAGAAAATTCGGCTCACCCCTTGAAGGTCATCCAGTAAGGGCATTTCCATACTCAGAGGCTGCAACAGGCTCCCTTGGTCAGGGGCTTTCAATAGGAGTTGGAATGGCAATAAATGGAAAATATCTTGACAGGCTTCCTTACAAAGTATTTGTTTTGCTTGGTGATAGTGAAATGGCAGAAGGCTCTGTGTGGGAGGCTATTCAACTTGCATCATATTATAAACTTGATAATCTCATCGGGATAATTGATGTGAATAGATTAGGTCAGCGCGGCGAGACAATGTATGGACATGACCTTGATGCCTATGGAAAAAGAATTTCAGCTTTTGGATGGAAGGCAATATGCATTGATGGTCACGAATTTAGTCAGATTTTTAAAGCCTATGAAGAAGCTTTAAAAAGTGACACTCCCGTAATGATAATTGCAAAAACAATCAAGGGTAAAGGAGTTTCTTTTCTTGAGGATAAAGAGGGTAGACATGGTGTGGCACTTAATGAAACGGAGTTTAAAGAAGCTATTAAAGAACTTGGTGAAGTAAAGAAAGTTACGGCTTCAGTAAAAAAGCCTAAAGCCTTAAGCCCTAATCCTCAACCATTAGAAATAAAAGAATTTAGTAAAAAATACAACATTAGTGAGATGGTCCCTACAAGGCGTGCCTATGGTGAGGCTTTGGTTAAGATATTTTCAGAATTTCCTAATATCGTTGTTTTAGATGCAGAGGTTAGCAATTCCACTTATACAGAGATATTTAAAAAATATTTTCCTGAAAGATTCTTTGAATGTTTTGTGGCTGAACAGAATATGGTTGGTATGGCGGTGGGGCTTGCGCTCAGAGGAAAGATTCCGTTTGTCTCCACTTTCGCAGCCTTTCTTACCCGTGCATTTGATCATATAAGAATGGCTCAATACAGTGAGGCAAATATCAAGTTTGTGGGTTCCCATGCAGGTGTCTCCATTGGACAGGATGGGCCAAGCCAGATGGGGCTTGAAGACATTGCGATGATGCGTAGTATTCTTAATAGCGTGGTGCTTTATCCAAGCGATGCAGTATCGACGGAAAAGCTTGTGAGAGAAGCAGCTAAACATAAAGGAATTGTTTACATAAGAACTACACGCTCTGCAACACCTGTGATTTACGATTATAATGAAGAAATTCCGATTGGAGGGTCAAAAGTTTTGAAAGCATCAGATAAAGATTTATTTACAGTTGTAGGAGCAGGAATTACACTACATGAGGCATTGAAGGCTTATGAAGAATTAAAAGGACAAGGCATTCATATTAGAGTTATTGATTTATACAGCATAAAACCCTTAGATTTGGTAACCTTAAGAAAGGCATTATCCGATACAAAGGCAATAATAACAGTTGAAGACCACTATCCAGCAGGAGGCATTGGAGAAGCTGTAAAATCTGAAATAGGCTCTGATAGAGTTTATAGCCTTGCTTGCAGAAAAAGTCCCAAAAGTGGCACCCCAGAAGAACTGCTTGATTATGAAGAAATTTCAGCAAAGCATATTACTGATTTGATTATAAAGTTGAGCCTACTGTAGGTTTGTTTTTCTTTTATAAAAGTGTCATCTCATAAATATTTTGTCTTATCTTTTATCTCAATGTCGAAATTGGACTTGATAATTTTTAACAAATGCATGATATTTTCAAAGACCTCATGCTTTTTATCCTCTTTATCGCTAAATTCTGTATAAAAAAGTTGATATACTCTACCATTTTTTAATCTTGCATCCACATGGAATATGAAAGTGCCTGTTCTTCTTGAAAGTTGATCTGATAGCTCAATTTGATAAATTTGTGATATAGGAAATGAATAAGAAAAAAATAACTTCTTTACTTTAACGATGCCTCTTAATTTGTCAATGCTTGTCTCCATGGGACTGATGATTCTTCGGACTAAATATACTATGAAAATATAGACTAAAAGTACTACCACTACAGGGATGTATGAGCCTGGATTTTTTGCCATAAAGGCCAAGACGAATAGAGCTGGAAATATTAAGAATACGAAAAGAAGTCGCATGATGTCGTAGAAATTTGGTCTCTTATAAAGTGAAATTTTTGCCTCCGATAGCTCTCTTATTGTCAAGTTTGGGATTTTAATGTCCCTGATTTTTTCTCTATGATCTTCATTCTCAAATTTTATCTCCCTATGAAAATCATCAATATAAAACTTTCCCTCTGAGGATTTAGTAAATGAAACTCTGTAGCTTGATACTCCTCTGTTTGCTGTATAACTTTTAAAGCCTATGATTACTGCAAGATTCATCAGAATCCCGCTCAACCTTTCATGAAAATTAGATGACTCAAGTGAAAAACGAAAGCTTATTTTTTCTCCATTGAACTTTGCTATTTCCATCTTTACAATGTTTTGAGACTTAGTATCTATAATATTGATTAACGCTTTATCAATTAAGTTGCAGGCTATTCCTTCAGTTGATTTAAATATCAAATTTCTTCTCCATACAAGCTCAAGTTCACCCTTTGCTTTTGAAGCCTTTAAAATTATTAGCTTAGGTGGAGAGGTAAGGAAAATCAGGATAAAAACTCCCAGTAAAAGGGCTAAGAAAGCAAGAGAAAAAAACAAAAAATTTAAATCCGAGGAAGAAAGTTTTTTAAGAAGTAGCAGAATAATAGGAGTTTCAACAATTACAATAACAAATATTAAAATTATTGCAATAACATCCTTTGTAAAAAAGCTTCCTTTGTAACCAATCTCTACTTTTTCACCCCAAATGTTATCAAGGACTGTTAATTTCATAGGTCATTGTTTCTAAATATTTTGCTTCTCCCTTTTCGGAGATCATTCATGCAATTATATCCAAACAAATCATAACTTATCTACCCATATATTTAGCATAAGCATTAAGAGAGTTATAAGAATTGAATTGATTGACATAACTTTACGAAAATTTTGATGAGTAGTTAAATGTAAAGTATTTTTCTACTTAGTTGAAGGGTAAGTTCTTTTAATCTTAATAACGCAATTGGGCTTTCCTGTATGTCTTCCACAAGCAATTTTAATGCAGGAGGTATGAATTTTAGAAAGTTTCTTTTACCTCGTTTTAATGATAAGAAACCGTATGCACCGAGTGCTTGCATATGTCTTTGGATTCTGCAGAGGGAGAGTTCCTCAAGAAAGGCTGAAGGGTTTAGACTAAAAAATTTCAAAGATTTTTCAATATAATAATGCACAAGCTTTTGTCTTATGTAATTATTTAACTCTACATAAGGGTCCCAGAGTAAAGAGGCTAAGTCATATGCTGCTGGTCCCCATCGTGCTGATTGATAGTCAACAAAGTAGACTTTATAATTGAAAGAAGATTTCTCGGCATTTTGTGTCTCGAAATGACCGGAATTGAGTGGCTTAAGCATTATGTTTTGGCTTTGTAAGTCTCTGTGAAGAATAACTTTTTTTGACTTTGTAAGCTTTTCTGCAATTATATGAAGTTCTTGTTGTAGCTCAGGTAGAAATGTATCTCCAACGGTTGATAAATTGAGTTTAAAAAACCCTTCTACGCATTCCTTCAAGAAATAATCACTTTCCCATCTAAAATAGGCATAGTCAAATTCTGGCAAAATTCCTTCCAATTCCTTTGCTTCAGAGGATATTTTCCAATGAAGAGTTGCAACATATTCAATTATTTTTTTGTATAAATTGAGTATTTCTTCGCTGTTTCTTTTACATTGTAAAAAGCTGTAAAGGGTTAGATCTCCTAAGTCTTCAAGAACGATTAATTTTTTCTCTTTTCTTGCGTCAATTATATCAGCAACAGGCATACCCTTTTGTTTTAGAAACTTTCCAAGGGTTACAGTTTTATCAAACTCTTGATTTATATCATGCCATAGGCAGAAGACTTTATTATCTTTTCTAAAGTAATTTCGGGTAGAGCCTCCATGAGTGAGTATCTCCTTTTCTCCCTGCCAGCCTGCGAAGGAAAGTATAAAATCTTTACCTACTATGCAGTCTGAAATCAAGGGATTTTCGGATGAAAATTCTGTCTCAGGCATAATGATAATATTTTTACCTGTGAAGTTTTTTTTGATTCTTACATCTCTCTCAATTACTATGTTCCCAAGTGGTTCTATTAGTTCACATCCTATGGAAGTAGGATGAACATACAGGGAAGTAAAATTTCTTTTTAATTTATCAAAGACTGCACGGGCATATCCTTTAGGAGTACCACTGTCATACCAAAAAGAGTATTTTATAGGAAAGACCTTAATTTTCAATCCCTGAGCCTTAGTTTTGAGCCATAAATCTATAACTGATGAATGACCTTCTGGTAGCAGCTCTAAAACATCAGGGTTGTATATAGCTACTCCTGTGAAGGCAAGAGATTTAATAGAGGATGATGGCTTGAGGCTAAAGGTTGAAGGATAGATTCCAATTAAATTGTCTTTTTCATCAACAATTAGCTTATTGTCTGGTGGATAATCATGAACTAAAAGAGTGATGTGGTTTTCTGAATCTATATGCCATTTGATTGCTTCTTTTATATTTCCATCCCAGTAAATATCGGAGTTATGAACGATGAAAGTGCTGTCTTTCAGAAAATCCCTTGCATTGTAAAGAGCTCCCCCAGTATTTAAAATTTCCTTTTCATGGAAAAAAGTAAGCGGAAATCCTCGGTTTTTTATATATTTTTCAATTTCTTCTGCTTTATAGTGAAGATTAATTCCTATGTGCTCTATTCCAGAAGACTTTAAAAGATTGTAGACATAATCAAGTAAAACCTCACCTACAATCGGAAGTAAGGGTTTTGGAATATGTTCAGTAATGGGTCTTAGTCTTTTTGAAAATCCGGCAGCAAGAATGAAGCCTTTAATGCATTGAGTTAAGAATTCGCTGTCTTTCGCTCCTGAGATATCTTTTGACATTTCTAAACTCTCTCCGCTAAAGTAGCAAAACTCTCCTTTCAGGCTCAGACAGTTGCGACTGTTTTACGCTCTGCTCGTTAAGAAATGTTACCAAAAAATATCTAAAGTCGCTCAAGCTATCTCATCCTTTATAGCCATGCTCAATCATAAAGCAAATACTGTTTTCTAATTTTTTCAAAAGCTTTAGTCTCTTGTTTCCACCAATATTCAATATCTTTCAGATAATTGCCATTTTCAATATTCTTTCTCAGTCTCTCTGACCCAGCAAGGATGTCAAATGGAAGTTTTTCAAATTCATATTCATAGGGAGGTTGCCTCCATAGTTTAACCTCTGGATAAAGTTCACGTATGGCAAGTAAAATCGCAACAGAAGTTTTAAAGGGTTTAAATCTCTCTCTTTCAATAACATGTATCTGAGCACCTCCGCATAGTTCTCCTGAGAATTTATTGAATGTGGGAGTAAAGTAAAGAGGTCTGAAGATTACACCTTTTAGATTGAAATCCTTAAGCCTCCGCACAAGTTTTTCAGGTTGAATAAAGGGTGCACCAAAAATCTCAAAAGGTCTTGTTGTTCCTCTTCCCTCGCTTATTATTGTTCCTTCAAACAAGCACATGCCAGGATAAACTGTTGCTGTATCAATTGTTGGCATATTTGGAGATGGCATTATCCAGGGTAAACCTGTCTCATCAAACCATTGAGAACGTTTCCACCCTTTCAAGGGGATTATCGTGAGGTCAAGTTTTTGATAGAATTTATCCTTAAAATATAAGGCAATCTCACAGATTGTCATCCCATGTCTTACAGGTAAAGGATGAAGTCCTACAAAGGATTTAAACTCTTGCTTTAATAGAGGTCCTTCGTTTAAATGTCCTCCAATAGGATTTACTCTGTCAAAAACTACCACAGGAATCCCTTTCTGTTCACAGGCTTCCATACAAAGTGCCATTGTCCAGATAAATGTATAATATCTTGAGCCTACATCTTGAAGGTCTATAATTAAAAGATCAATGTTATTAAGCATCTCTTGAGTTGGTTTCCTTGTTTTTCCATAAAGACTATATACCGGTATCCCGATTTTTCTGTCAAAAAATCCTTCCCATTCAATCATGTTATCCTGAGTGTTACCAAATATTCCATGTTGTGGACCGAATAAAGCTGTTATTCTTATTTTTTTGCTTTTAAGTAGAATATCCTTGGTGTGAATAAGTTTTCTATTCACAGAGGCAGGATGGATGAGCAAGCCAGCTTTAAGTCCGTAAAATCTCTTTGGAAGAATTTTTTCAAATCGGTCTATTCCTGAATTAATCATTTCTTATCGTGTGCAGTAGGGCAAATATCCTGTTGTTAAGGATTTTTGAACCAATCCATTTGAGCTTATTAAATTAATCTCCTTCTTTCCCTTTCGGTCAGACATAATAGTAAGAAAGTGACCGTCAGGGCAAAAGGAAGGTTGTTCATTGTTACCTTCTTTTGTTATTTGAGTTTGTATGCCTGAAGCTAAATCAAGAACATAAATCTGAAAACCTCCAACAAGTGAGGAAAAAGCAAGTTTACTACCGTCAGGACTTAAGGAAGGCTCGGTATTGTATCGACCTTGGTATGTAACTCTCTGAGGAGAAGCACCCTCCTGAGTATAGTATATCTGTGGGGAACCGGCTCTATTGGAAACAAAAAAAATTCGAGAACCATACCACCGAGGAGAAGATTCTACCCAACGAGATGATGATACAGTTTTGCTTCTTCCTGAGAAATCGCTTATTTTGATTTCAGATACGTCTCCATCATTATAAAGATAAATAAATTGAGAATCGCCTATCATATCTCCTAACTGAAGCAGTGCTTTGCTTTTTATAATTTCCTTATTTATTTTTGTTGTAAGGTCAAATAGTTCTATTCGCCAGAATCTACCTTGAAGCGAAGAATAAAGAATTTTGTTCCCCTTTAAAACTGCTCTTGAAATAATCTCCCTTCGTATGCCCGTATCATGTATACTTTTGCCGTTCCAGTTACTTATGAAGAGTCTAGAAGTTTCTTTAAATTTTTTTATGAATATTATACGATTGAAAAAGGGTGACTCTTTACCAGTCAAAGCTTTATAAATATCAGAAGCTATTATGTGTCCTATATATTCATTATTTTGAAAATTATACTCTTTTGTAAAAAAAGGTAAATTACTTGAAAGAGTAAAAAATTTTGTTTGTATTTTATTAGTAATCTTAGCCTGCACAACAATATCCACATTAGATGACTGCCAGAAACGGGGTTGAAAATTTTCATCTTTAGAGGGAAATGGCCCATAAATTTCGAAATATTCGGTAAATTCCAAGTCTTCTTTAATTGTAGTGAATACTTTATCAATTTTATCAAAACCCTCTAAAGCAAGATGGATTTTTTTTATTCCTGGTTGAGTTATGTCAAGATAAATTTTTTCTGCGAAAGATAATTTTCCAGAGGATAATAAATAGAAAGTTATTAAAATTAAAAATATAATTTTTTTCATGGTTTGAATCTTAATCCAACAATAATTTCTTTAGTTGGTCTGGGTAAGGGTGTAGAATTATTAATTGCTCTTATTACTGATGAATCAAATAAAGCATTACCAGATTTTTTCTCAAATCCTTCAATTATTGCTTGTCCATTAGGGAGAATTTTTATTGTTACTATCGCCTCAAGATTTTTTGGAACAGTCTCAGGTAAGTTCCATTTTTCTTTTATTAGCCCTGATATTAGAGATAAATAACTCTGTGATACTCCGGTTTCCATACTTTGTCGGGCGTTAGCTGAATCTAAATTTCCAGCATTAGACTTTGATATTGATATTTTTGCGCTTTCCATAATTTTCTTTTTTGCCTGTAGGGCTGAGATTCTTTCCTCTAATATTTTGTCATTATCTTTTATAGAAGACGTTGATTTTTCAATTGTTTTAGTTGGTAATTCTTTAGTTTTAATTGGTTGTTTTATGTTGCTCAAATTTTTATTAGAATTGGAGTCTGAAGGTAAAGCAACTCCCTTTTCTTCGATTAAATTTACATAAGTAATACTTTTAATATCAGTAATTGAATTACGGATAGTTAGAATTAAAAGGAGGAAAATTAAACTGTGAATAAATATTGATAAAAAAATATAGTTATAAATATATTTTGTCATCTAAGTTCTTTTGGTTCAGTAATCATGCCAATTCTTTCTATTCCTGCAGCTTTAATTTCACCCATAACTTCTGCAACCAATCCATACGGAACATCTCTGTCTGCTTTAAGTAATACTGTGGGATTTGATTCTTTAAATGCCGAAAGCATTGCTTGGAGTTCTGATATTTTTGAGAGTTTATCGTTTACATAAATTTTCCCTTCTTTTGTTAGGACTATATTAATTTTTTCTGCTTCTTCTATGCTTTTTCCTTTTGCTTTTGGTAGATTTACATCAATCCCTTGTTGAAGCATAGGCGCAGTTATCATAAAGATTATTAATAAAACGAGCATTATATCAACTAAAGGTACAACATTGATTTCTGCTAAAACAGATTTTCTACGAGGGACTAATCCTGCCATGGATACTTTAGAAGGGTTTCAGAAAAATCATGTAATTCTGCTATAAATTTATTTGCCTGATTTGTGAAATAATTATAAGCTATAACAGCAGGGATAGCGGCAAATAGTCCTGCTGCTGTAGTGATCAAAGCTTCTGCTATGCCAGGAGCAACAACAGCTAAAGAGGCAGAACCTTTTATCCCAATATGTCTGAATGCATCCATTATGCCCCATACTGTACCGAAAAGTCCTATGAATGGGGTTGTAGATGCAGTTGTTGCAAGGAATCCAAGATAGCTCTGGATTTTCCCTACTTCTTCAGAAGAATATTTTTTTGAGATAATTTCAAGATTCAGAGGATTTTTATTTTGAATATCTTGCTTACCATTTATTTCCGAAAATATTCCCATAAAAAGAGATGCCATAGGACTAATCTCAAATCTTTTAGATAAAGAAAAAACTTCCTTTGCTCCTTTAGAACTAATAAAAATGTCGAAAAATCTGTCATTTTCCTTTTTCATTTTCCTATAAATTTTGATTTTATAAAAAATAACTGCCCAAGAAAATATTGAGAAGAAAAGTAAAATTATAAGAACTGTTTTTACAACTATTCCTGTTTGTTTTATAAGATCTATAACAGTAAGTTCCATAAGTTAAATAATAAAATAGCCAACTTTTAAATGTCAAATAAATGTTTGATTTTGGTTATAATAAAAAATCAATATTTTTAGGAGGAAAGATGCACATATCAATAATTGGAACAGGCTATGTTGGATTAGTTACAGGAGCTTGTTTTGCTGAGTTTGGAATTTTTGTAACTTGCGTAGATAAAGATAAAAATAAAATTGAAAAACTAAAAAAGGGACATATTCCTTTCTATGAACCGGGCTTAGAAGATTTAGTAAAGAGAAATACAAAAGAGGGTAGATTAAAATTTACTACCAAGATAGAAAAAGCTGTTGAAGATTCTCTTGTAATTTTCATAGCAGTTGGAACTCCTCCAAGAGGTGATGGTTCAGCAAATTTAGACTATGTAGAAGACGTTGCGAAAGAAATAGCAAAAAGTATGAACAGTTATAAAGTAATTGTAACTAAAAGCACAGTTCCTGTTGGGACAGGCTTCAAAATCAGAGAAATAATTAATAAAAATCTTCATAAAAAAATTAATTTTGATATCGTTTCAAACCCTGAATTTCTAAGAGAAGGCTCAGCTGTTGATGATTTTATGAGACCCAATAGAGTTGTTATAGGAGCAGAAAGTGAACAGGCGATAGCAATTATGAAAGACCTCTATAGACCTTTATATTTACTTGAGACTCCCTTTGTAATAACTGATATACCAACGGCTGAATTAATTAAATATGCCACAAATAGTTTTCTTGCTACTAAGATATCATTTATAAATGAGATATCAGCTCTTTGCGAAGCAGTTGGAGCAAATATAAATACTGTTGCAAAAGCTATGGGACTTGATGGAAGAATAGGGCCTAAATTTCTTCATGCAGGCATAGGTTTTGGTGGTTCCTGTTTACCAAAGGATACAAGAGCCTTGGTAAAAATCGCTGAGGAGAAAGGTGTATACTTGCGAATTGTAAATGCTGCGATAGAAGCTAATGAGAACCAAAAGGAGAGATTAACAAAAAAGATAATAGATGCATTTGATGGAAAAATAGAGAACAAAACTATAGGCATACTTGGTCTCTCTTTCAAGCCTAATACAGATGATATAAGAGAATCTCCTGCCTTATTTATAATAAATAGGCTAATTGAGGAAAAGGCGAATATAAAGGCATTTGACCCCGCAGCAATAGAAAATACAAAGAATGTTTTCCCTACTATAGTATACTGCAAAGATGCTTACTCTGTAGCAGAAGATGCTGATGCTATTGTTATAGTTACCGAATGGAATCAGTTTAGAAACCTTGATCTCTCAAAGATAAAAAAACTCATGAAAGATGAATTTTTCTTTGATTTTAGGAATATCTATGAACCGGAAAAGGTTAGGAATATAGGATTTAGATATTTTAGTGTAGGAAGAATATAAAAAATTATTATTCCTTTGCAAGTTTTTCTAATTTTAAAAGATTGTCAGTTTGCCCTAATACAATTAATGTATCTCCTTCTTTGATTATTGTTTGAGAGTTAGGGTTAAATTTCATCCTTCCATCAGCTCTTCTTATTCCTATTATTATTATGCCTAAATCTTTACCTATACCAATCTGTGATATAGATTTTCCAATCAAAGAGGATTTAGGCGAAATATCAATTTCTTCAATTTGAATTTCTACATATTCTGAACTCGTTGCAAATTCTAAAAAATCAACAACATTTGGTCTTAATACAGTATGGGCAATTCTTAGCCCTCCGATAAAGTATGGTGATACAACTCTATTAGCACCTGCTCTTTTGAGTTTTGGTTCTGCTTCTTTTTCTACTGCTCTTGCCACTATAAATAAATCTTTATTCAATTCTCTTGCGCTTAAAACTACATATAGATTCTCAGCATCTGAGGGTAAAACGGTTATAAGTCCTTTTGCCCTCTCGATACCCGCTGATTTTAGGATTTCATCATTTGTTGCATCTCCTACAAAATAAGTGATGTTGTCATTATCCGGTAAATTTAAAGCATTTTTTTCAATTATAACAATGGGCATTTTATTTGCTAATAATTCCTTAACTATAATGCTTCCCATTCTCCCATATCCACATACAATATAATGTCCTGATAACGCCTCTACTTTTTTTCTCATTTTTCTTTTTTTAAAAACCTCCTTTATTTCTCCTTCTATTATTATTCTCGCTCCTATTGTAAGAGCGTATGTAAAAACACCAAAGCCGCTTAATATAAGAACTATAGTAAAAATTTTACCTGCTTCCGATAGGTCTTTTACTTCTCTAAAACCGACAGTTGCAAGAGTGATTACTGTCATGTAGAGGGCATCAATTAATGTCATTTCTTCAATTATTATATAACCAATTGTTCCAGCAAGTAAGATTATAAATAGAAGAAGGGGAATAAAAAAAATTTTCTTATGTAATAAGCTCATAAATGTTATGTAGAATACACTCAACATTATTTTCAAAGAATTATATCAGAATAGTTTTTTTACAGTAAAGCATTATAAAGTTTAAGTTGCATTTATTGTGTTAAATGTAATATATTTAAAAGTTAAAGGATTAATACTTATTGGAGGTAGAAATTGGTTAGAATAAGACTAATGAGGTTGGGAGCAAAGAAAAAACCCTTCTACAGAGTCGTGGTAGCTGATGCAAAAGCCAGAAGAAACGGACCTTTCATTGAAATTGTAGGTACTTATAATCCAAAGACAGAACCTGCAGAAATTAATCTTGATATGGAAAAGGTTAAATACTGGCTTGGAAAGGGTGCACAGCCTTCAGAAACTGTAAAAAAATTAATTGAACGTGTTTCTGCTTAACATACCCAGTGGGGTATTTACTACTCTTTGCACGGAGGTTAGAACATGAGCATGAAGACACTCATTGAGACAATGGCTAAGTCATTGGTGGACAAACCAGAGGAGGTCAAGGTTACAGAAATTGAGGGAGAGAAAACCACTGTTTATGAACTCAGAGTTGCTCCTAGCGATCTTGGTAAAGTTATCGGAAAGCAAGGTAAAACTGCGAGGGCTATGAGGACAATCTTAGGTGCAGCTGGAACTAAAGTTGGCAAAAGATGTGTCCTTGAAATCTTAGAATAGTCCATTAAAAAGAATTAAATAAAGGGCGTGAATTTCACGCCCTTTTCTTTTGATTAAATTTATAAATATATATATGAAATTTGAAATTTTGACAATATTCCCTGAAGTAATTGAATGTTATATTAAACATGGTGTTGTTGGGAAAGCTTTAGAAAAAGGGATTGCTGAGGTAAAGATATACAATTTAAGAAATTATACAAGGGACAAGCATAAAAAAGTTGATGATTATCCCTATGGTGGTGGCGTTGGAATGGTTATGCAGATAGAGCCTTTTTATAATGCTTTAAAACAGATAAAAAAAGACAGAAAACCAAGAAAGGTGATACTATTATCTCCTCAAGGAAAAAGATTTACGCAAGGAGTTGCTAAGGATTTTTTAGAGGAAGGTAAGGGAATTGTTTTGATTTGTGGCAGATACGAAGGAATTGATGATAGGATTAAAACGCTTATTGACGAAGAAATCTCTATAGGTGATTACGTTTTAAGTGGTGGAGAACTACCAGCTTTGGTTATAATAGATAGTATTTTAAGATTAATCCCAGGAGCATTAGGAGATGATTTGTCAGCTAAAGAGGATTCTTTTATGAAAGGAGTTTTAGACTATCCTCATTATACGAGACCTGATGAGTTTAAAGGTATGAGGGTGCCGGAAGTTCTAATAAGTGGTGATCATAAAAAGATAGCATTGTGGAGAAGAAAAGAAGCTTTGAGAAGCACGCTTAATAGTAGACCGGATTTATTAAAAAATTTATCAACAGATGATATGAAAATTCTCAAAGAGCTTTGCTCTGAAATAAATAAAAAAATTCTGGAGGGATCTCATGAACCAGTTAATTATTAGAGCTATAGAGGAAAGATTTAAAAAGAGTGATATCCCTGAGTTCAAGCCAGGTGATACTGTAAAGGTTCATGTAAAAGTAAAAGAAGGAGACAAAGAGAGAATTCAGGTTTTTGAAGGCCTTGTTATTTCCCGAAGAGGTGGTGGATTAAAGGAAACCTTTACAGTAAGAAAAATTTCTTTTGGAGTTGGTGTGGAGCGTGTATTTCCTATTCATAGCCCTATAATTGACAAGATTGAAGTGGTAAGAAGAGGAGATGTAAGAAGGGCAAAACTTTACTATATCAGAACAAAGAAAGGTAAAGAGGCAAAGGTTAAAGAAAAGACAGATTATCAGAAGGCATGAGCCTTTTTGCCTTTGATGAGGCTTTTATTGCTCAAGGATACAGAAGCATTGCTGGAATAGATGAGGCTGGAAGAGGTTGTCTTGCAGGACCTGTTGTTGCAGCCTGTGTGAGTTTCAGAGATAAAATTTTAATTGATGGCATAAAGGATTCAAAAGAATTAACTGCTAAGCAAAGAGAAAAACTTTTTGATGAAATAATTAGCAACGCTTTTGTAGGAATTGGCATTATTGATGTAGCACTCATTGACAAAATAAACATACTTGAGGCAACTCGCCTTGCAATGAAGAAAGCCTATGAAAACCTTGGCAAAGAAGTAGAACTTTTACTAATAGATGCAGTTTATTTATCAGATTTAAAAGTTTCGCAGAGAGCGATAATCAAAGGAGACAAAAAGAGTGCATCAATTGCCTCTGCGAGTATTATAGCAAAGGTAACAAGAGACAGAATCATGAGGCAATATCATGAGACTTACCCCAATTATGGGTTTAAAAAACATAAAGGATATGCAACAAAAGAGCACCTCTTTGCTTTAAAAAAATTTGGTCCTTGCCCAATTCACAGAAAAAGTTTTTCACCTTTAAGAGAGTTAATGTTATTCTAATACATGAAGCGCCTTCATATTGAAGTTAAGGGAGTAGTTCAGGGAGTAGGTTTCAGACCATTTGTTTATAATCTTGCAAAAAGCTTTAATCTAAAAGGCTTTGTTACTAATACCTCAAAAGGTGTAATAATTGAAATAGAGGGTGAAAGAGTTGAGGAGTTTATGAGTAAACTTCAAAATAACCCTCCTCCGCTTGCTAAGATTTACTCCATTGAAAAAGCAGAACTTCCACCAAATAACTATAAAATTTTTGAAATTATTGAAAGCATTGATGAGGCAGGATTTACCCATGTCTCAGAGGATGTATCAATATGTGAGGATTGTCTGAGAGAGCTTTTTACGCCTACTGACAGGAGATATCTTTATCCTTTCATAAACTGCACAAACTGTGGTCCAAGATATACAATTACTATCAAAGTTCCCTATGACAGACCAAATACAACCATGGCAGTGTTTAAAATGTGTCCAGAATGTTTAAGTGAGTATAAAGACCCAAATAATAGAAGATTTCATGCTCAACCAAATGCATGCCCAGTTTGTGGCCCTCAGGTAAGGCTTTTTACAATGACAGATAAGGGATTAAAGGAGCTTAATAATCCAGTTTCAGAGACTATAAAGCTCATAAAAGAAGGAAAGATTCTTGCTATAAGAGGACTCGGAGGATTTCACCTCTGCTGTGATGCAAAAAATGAAGAGGCAGTTGAAGAATTGCGAAAGAGAAAAAAAAGAAGTAATAAGCCTTTTGCCCTCATATCTCCAACTGTTGAGGCTATTGAAAAATTCTGCTTAGTAAGTGATGAGGAAAGAAAAATTCTTACTTCAAAAATGCGACCAATAGTGCTATTAAGAAAAAAGCCTGAATGCAACTTTCCAGGGTCTCTCGCACCTAATAATGCCTATCTTGGGTTTATGTTACCCTATACACCACTTCATTATTTACTGTTTTATTATCCTGTTCAAAAAGGGGATTCCTCGTCGTTTTCACTCCTCGGAATGACAGAGGAGGAGATTCTTCACAGACCCTTCGCCTTCGGCTCAGGGCTATGCTTTGCTTCGGCTCAGAATGACAGCTTAACTCAACTTCAGCCTCACTTTGATGCTCTTGTTATGACAAGTGGAAATATTTCTGAAGAGCCTATCATTACAAAGAATGAAGAAGCATTTGAAAAACTCAGCAATGTTGCAGATGCTTTTCTTATTCACAATAGAGATATATTCATGAGAGTTGATGACTCTGTCGTAAGAGAACTTGAAGGAAGAATTTATTTCATTAGAAGGGCAAGGGGATTTGTTCCGAAGGCAATACCCTTGAAAGAGGAGTTGCCTGAAGTTTTGGGTGCTGGAGCTGACTTGAAGAATACTTTTACGCTTATAAAATCAGACTATGCAATAATGAGCCAGCATATTGGAGATATGGAAAACCTTGAAACAATACAGTTTTATGAGGAGGTTCTAAATAATCTTAAATCAGTTTATCGCACAGAGCCATCTGCAGTTGGACATGATTTTCATCCCTTGTATTTTTCAACAACTTGGGCAAAAGAATATGCTGAAAAAAGAGGAATTCCTGCATTTGCCCTTCAGCATCACTACTGCCATATTGCTTCCTTAATGGTAGAACACGGACTGGATGAGCTTTTCGGCATTGCTTTTGATGGAACAGGCTATGGAACAGACGAAACAATTTGGGGAAGTGAGTTTTTATACTGCACAGTGACTGATTTTCAGAGACTTGCCCATCTAAGACCTATCAGCCTACCAGGAGGTGAGAATGCTATAAAAGAATGTTCAAGAATCGCCCTTTCATTAATTGATGATTCCTTTGGTAAAGATATGGATTTAATAAAGAGACTACCTCTTTATAAGGTAGTTTCAGAAGAAAAAATCAGGCAAATATTAAAAATAAAGAACTTTTCTCAATTCAGCCCTCTTTCATCAGGTATGGGAAGGCTTTTTGATGGTATCTCTTCCTTGATTGGTTTATGCCACTACAACACACATGAAGCAGAAGCAGCAATCGCCCTTGAAAGTTTGATAGAGCAGGGTATGGAGTTTTCAGAGAAAGAGAGTTACGCTTTTGGATTAAACTTTAATTCAGATATCATAATAATTGATTGGGCAAATATGATAAAAGCAGTTTTAGATGACTTTTTAAATAGAAAGTTATTATCTTATATTTCGTGGAAATTTCATAATACAATCATAAAAATTATCCTTGAACTCACTGAGTATTTCAGAGCAAAATTTGGCTTTGACACAGTTGGCTTAAGCGGTGGAGTTTTTCAGAATGCTTACTTAATAAGGGAAACAATAAAATCCCTAAGAAAACTTGGGATAAAACCTCTATATCACTTAAATGTTCCAAGTAATGATGCCTGTATATCTTTGGGTCAGGCCTACATTGTGGGTAAGAGACTTAAAATTTAAATATTTTATGTTTTTAAAAAATTGTGTGAGGGAAGGGTGTTGACAAGAATAAAAATTATTTTTAGAATATAAAAACTTAGTCAGAAGACTAATTTTTAAAGCCTATAGAATAAATTAGAAAATTTAGTGGTCATGAAGGCCACAGTTTAGGAGAGAACTCCTGAACTGTGGCCTTTTTTATTTGAGTATGATAGCCAATGAAATAAAGAAAGTTTCTTACTGGAATGAATATGCTCGCTGGTATAAGCTTTGGAGAGAGCACAACAGTTATCATGAACCGATAAAGAATTTTCTTTTTAGCATGATTCATAAAGATATTAAAGTTTTGGATATAGGCGCTGGAGACGGTGTCCTTAGCTTCCCTTTGATAGAGAGAGGCTGTCACGTTACAGCTCTTGAACCTTCATCTGCTATGCGCGATTATATGTTGAGGGAAGCTTTTGATAAGGGATTTTTTTTTGATATTGACTGTAGAAGATTTGAGGAATTAGATATTTTTGAATTAAAGCGATATGACCTTGCTTTAGCCTGCAATAGTCTTCATCTTACCGAGGAAGGAATTGAAGCTGCAATGGATAAAATATTTAGTTCCGAAATAGAAAGTGTATTTCTTGTGACTGAGAAAAGTATTTCTATACGTAGGCTTTTATCAAAATTCCCACAGTATAAGCTTATATTTAATTATTCCTACTTTTGTGAAAGTTCATTTGCATATCACGATAAAGAGGAGATTTTTGATCACTGGCACATTAGGAAAAAGGTAAATATTTTTGACTGGAATATTGAAAAAATCCTGCGAAGCCTGGTCTATGAAAAAGGACACTTTTGGTTAAAAGAGTATGTGAATGTAAAAATATTTTATTGGAGGAGGGAGAAATTATTCAAAATTTAATTTTAATAGTGTGTGTATCATTTATGACCTCAATAACTTATGCAAGGAAAATATCTAAACTATATCGGCTTGACGAAATTACGGTATATGAGGAAAAAATCAAATAAGAGAAAGATATATCCAACTAATCAGTCATGATTCCTAAACTTCTTCTTTAGGGTATAATTTCAAGTCTTGAGGGAGTAATGCTGAGACATTCTGGGGTTTATGTTAAGAAACTTTAGCAGGATAGCGGGTGCTTTTGATGATGACTCTATTAAAAACAGAGATTTTGGAGCAAGAAGAATTGCTCTTGCCTATGATGGAAGACTTCTTAATACTATAGGAACTGCCGCTTGCTATTTTATTGACTTGACTACTTTCCTCTTTCAAATATTGAAAAAATCTTTTTCATTAAGGGAGTTTCAGAACCAAGATATGGAAATACTCTTGGAGGAGTTATAAATCTAATACCTAAAAGACCAAAAAAGATGGAGATTGAGTTTCAGGATATGAAGGCAAGGTATCATACAGACAAATTTAGTTTTTTCTATTTATAGAAACCTTCTCAGTTTGAGTATTCAATAAGTGGAAACCATCTAAAAAGTGATGGTTATCTAATAAATGAAGATTTTGAGGTAAAAATTTTAAATTTCTATGTTGGTTACAATGTTTTTCAAAATTTATAACTATTAGGGCATTTCAGTAAGTCTCTGACTGTTATCTTTGAACCAAGTCATGAAACAAAGTTCTACCGCTCTATAACCTGTTTCTTTCGCAAGGTATTCAACTTTATGAATAAATTCCATATCATCATATACGGGCTTTTCGCCTGTCTTTATAAGGATTTCATTTATCACTTTTTTTACAATTTTATCTGGCATAACTGTGTCAATCCCACCCATCATTCTTAAATACTGATAGGTAATTAGTCCGACACCTTTGATTTTTCCAATAGGGTCTTTTGTCCATTCTTTAAGAGAAGAGCTTTTTGCCCATGTTCTTAAAGCTTCTCTGTCATCCTTTGAAAGAGTTGAAAGATAGCTTGAAATTTCCCTTGCAACCTGCCAGGATCTCTTATTTTTCCATATATGGAAGGCTTCTTCATAATTAAACTTGGCTAAAGATTCTAAAGAAGTAATCTTTTTAGTTTTTATAAATTCTTTTTCAAAAGTTTTAACCTTCGGAATTACTACTTGAAAATAATTGATTCCTACAGAAGTGATAGCTGCATCGAGGACCATTAGGGATACATTCCCATCCCATCTTTGAGTATTAATACATTTACTACAAATCTTGTTAAGATTATTTATCTTTTCTAAAATGTGATTGAGCTCATTTACAATTAACATTAATAAAATTATAACTTTAATATTTAATTAAATGATATTGAACTTCTTATTTTTATTGTTTTTATGTTAATATTTTTTAAGCCTTTAAAGGAGGGAAATAATGATTGTTCAGTTTAGTATAGTTCCCTTAGGTGTCGGTGTAAGCGTGAGCGAATATGTTGCTAAAGTAATAAAGATTGTTGATGAAAGCGGACTTTCATATAAACTTCATGCAATGGGAACCATAGTGGAAGGAGAGTGGGACGAAATAATGGATTTAATAAAAAAATGTAGAGACGAACTATTTAAGGAGACAGAGAGATTAATAATAGATATAAAGATTGATGATAGAAAAGGATTTTCAGGAAGAATTGAAGGAAAAGTTTTATCAGTAGAGAGAAAGATTGGGAAGGAGATAAAAAAATGATTTATCCTGACAAGATAATCGTAGGGATAGATTTAAAAAAATTAACTAATGCTGTTATTTCTTACTCAATCTGGCTTGCGAAAGTTTTTAATTGTAAAAATTTGTCCTTTTTTCATATACTCGAATATAATTTAACACCTCCATCATATTTAATTCCTTATATAAATAAAGAAAAGGAAAAAATCAGAGATAAAATAGCTTTGTTAGCAGAGAAAGTTAAAAAATATTCTATAGATGTGGAAATAAAAGTTTTATTTGGAAGATTGATAGAGAGTATAAACAAAGTATCTAAGGAAGTAAATACCTTTATGGTTTTAGGTTTTATAAGCCATGTTACAAGACCTTCTACTTCTGAAAGAATACTGAGAGGAGTAAAAATCCCTGTATTAGTAGTTAAATCAGAAGAGTTTCCAGAAATAACACCAGAAAAGATTAATATATCTAAAATTCTTTGCCCTATTGATTTTTCTGACAATTCTTTGCGAGCATTACAGGTAGCTAAAGAGATTTCTGATAAGATAGGAGCTAAGTTGTTGATTATACATATTATTCCTGAAAATAAGGTAAAGGCAATTATAGAAGAACCTATAGAGTTAAGTAAATATCTTGAATATCTTAAAGAAGAAGCAAAAAATGAGATAGAGAAAATAGCAAAAGGATATGAATATGAGATTATTGTTGGAATACCATCAGAAGAAATTTTAGAGAAGGCTAAAGATGTAGATTTAATAGTTATTGGTTCAAAAGGCAGGTCATATACAGAAGCCGTTATTGTTGGCAGTGTTGCAGAGGCTGTTATAGAAAGTTCAAATAATCCTGTCATACTCATTCCATAAATACACTAATTCAAATAAAAAAATGACAGATAAAATTATTTCTTCTAATGTAAGTCAAAATAAAGTGACTATAAAGATTCCAGTTTTATAAGTAGAGATGATTGAAAAATATTTATAAAAATTTCTCATTAAGCGTTAAATATTTAAAGTAGCAGGTATTATACAATTCCCCAGAAGTTTTTTTAATAGGTTTAAATATAGGTATAATAAAAATTATTGAAGAGGTGAATATGTATGAAAAAATATACAGTTGCTATTATTACCGTTTCAGATAAAGGGTCAAGGGGAGAAAGAGAAGATAAAAGTGGTAAAGTTATTGAAGAGTTATTAAAAACATGGGCTGAGATAGTTTCTTATTCTATCATTCCCGATGAAAAGGAAGATATAAAAAAAGAATTGATAGCTAATGTGGATAAGGTTGATTTAATCTTAACAAACGGTGGCACAGGGTTGCATCCACGCGATGTTACTCCAGAGGCAACCCTTGAGATAATAGATAAAGAAGTTCCCGGGATAGCTGAAGTGATGAGGATGGAAGGTTTTAAGAAAACTAAACAAGCCATATTGTCAAGAGCAGTGGCTGGGATAAAAGGGAAAACTCTTATAATAAATCTTCCGGGAAGTCCTAAAGCAGTAAGGGAATCTCTTGAAGTTATATTAGAGGCTTTACCCCATGCAATTGATAAAATCAAAGGCGACCCATCTGAGTGTGCTCAATGAATGAAATTGGAATTACCACTGCTTTTATAGGTGGTATGCTTAGTTTTTTTTCACCATGCATACTGCCTTTACTTCCTGTTTATATTTCCCTTTTCACAGGGCTTTCTTCCACTGAAATATCTAAAGGGAGTTCAAGACTTCGCATTTTATTTCACACCTTAATGTTTGTTTTCGGTTTTTCAACTGTTTATTTAGCAATGGGAGCTGGGAGCTCAATTATTGGAAGTATTTTCTTTGATTATCAGGATATTTGGAGAATTATAGGGGGACTTATCCTAATTTTATTTGGCATTCTTTTAATTGGATTGATTAGAAGTGGTATTCTTATGAGGGAGTTTAGGCTTAATATTAAAGTTCAAAGAATGGGAACCCCTGTGGGAGCGTATCTTGTAGGTATAGGCTTTGCAGCAGGATGGTCTCCCTGTATCGGCCCTATTTTAGGAAGTATTCTTGTCTATTCAAGTATTAGCGGAAACGTTTTAGAAGGAATGAAGATGCTCGGAGCTTACTCTTTGGGTATAGCAATTCCTTTTATTATATCCTCTATGTTGATTGATACAGCAATGAGGTATGTAAGAAAATATATGAAACTATTCCGCTGGATAAATTATATATTAGGAATGGTTCTAATAATATTAGGATTATTAATGCTTTTAGGCTTGTTTATATGATATTTACATTGATAAAATTTACTTTTTCAAAATGAATATGATAGAATTTTTCAATTTATGATTGATGCCATATTTAATCCCTCTTCAATTGCGGTAATTGGAGCTTCTGCTGAGGAAAAAAAAGTAGGATATGCTGTTTTAAAAAATCTTATAGATGACTATAAAGGTAAAATTTATCCTGTTAATCCAGGAAGACAGGAAATTTTATCCCTTCCATGTTATCCAGCAGTTTCATCAATTCCTGATAGAGTTGATCTTGCAGTAATAGTGATACCTGCAAAGTTTGTATCTGAGGCTTTAACAGACTGTGCGAAAGCAGGTGTTAAAGGAGTTGTTGTTATTACAGCAGGTTTCAAAGAGGTTGGGGGAGAGGGTATTAATAGGGAGAAACAAATTGTTGAAATAGTAAGAAATGCAGGGATGAGAATGGTAGGACCTAACTGCCTTGGAGTTATGAATACGAAGATAAAAATGAATGCTTCTTTTGCAGCCGAGATGCCTCCAGAGGGACGAGTAGCATTTTTTTCCCAATCCGGCGCATTAGGAGTAGCAATTATAGATTGGGCGTTGGAAAATAATTTTGGTTTTTCAAAATTTGTTAGTTTTGGAAATAAGGGCGATCTAAACGAGACGGATTTCCTTGAATATTTTGCAAAAGATCTAGATACAGATGTTATTCTTGGCTACATTGAAGATGTAGTAGATGGTAAGAGATTTTTAGAAATTTCGAAAGAGGTTACAAAAATTAAACCAGTTATATTAATCAAATCAGGTGCTACCGAAGCAGGTGCAAGAGCTGCTTCCTCTCATACAGGAGCTCTTGCAGGTTCTGATAGAGCTTTCACTGAGGCTTTCAGAAAAGCAGGAATAATCAGGGCTCAAGGCATCCAAGAATTATTCGATATAGCTGAAATGTTTATTTCTAATAAAAAACCTAAGGGTAGGAGACTCTTGATAGTTACTAATGCAGGAGGACCGGGAATTATCGCTGCTGATACTGCTGATAGGTTAGGAATAAAATTAGATCCTATGAGTAGAGCTTCTATAGATAATATTGCTGAAAAGCTTCCCTCTAATGCTTCCCTTTATAATCCTGTTGACATAATAGGAGACGCAACCTCTGAAAGGTATAAAGTTGTTTTGGAGCAGGCATTAAAAGACGAAATTGCTCAAGGTATATGTGTTATATTAACTCCTCAAGCAATGACGGATGTAGATAATATCGCTGATGTTGTAATTTCAGCTTCCAAAAATACTGAAAAACCGATTTTTACAACTTTTATTGGAGGGCAGAGAATAAAAAATGCAATAAAGAGATTAAAGGCTAATAATATACCTAATTTTACCGATCCTTCTGTGGCAATTAATGCATATAGAAAACTTATAAATTTTGTGGAACTCATAAATAGAGAAACTCAGGAAGGTGATTCTATAGAAATACCATCAATGAATATTAATAGAGCAAAGGATATCCTTGAGAGATTAAAATCTTCAGGAATTTCTGAAATAGGTGGTGAAGAGGCATTAGAAATTTTATCTTTATATGGTTTTTCTTTTCCAGATAGAGCCCTTGCAAAAACTCCAATGGAGGCTGTTGCTATTGCTGAGAGAATAGGTTATCCCGTAGTAATGAAAGTCTCGTCTCCTCATATACTTCATAAAACTGATGTAGGTGGGGTTAAATTAAATTTAACAAATGAGAAAGCAGTATACAACGCTTTTGTAGAAATTACATCTAATGTTCAAAGAGTTATGCCGGATGCTTTCATTGAAGGTGTGATGGTGTATGAGATGGTAACTGGAGGGAAAGAAATAATACTTGGAGTTAGTTATGATAAAACTTTCGGACATATGATAATGTTTGGATTAGGAGGCATTTATGTGGAGGTTTTAAAAGATGTATCCTTTAGAATAATTCCTGTATCGGAACAGGAGGCATATGAAATGATTAATGAAATAAAGGCAAGCCGAATACTTGATGGCGTGAGAGGAGAAAAACCTTATGATAAAAAGGATATAGTAAATTGTATAAGAAAACTTTCTAAATTAGTTCAAGATTTTCCAATAATAAAGGAAGTAGATATAAATCCATATCTTGTAATGAATAACGGTGGAATAGGTTTAGATGCAAGGATAATAATTTAGAAAAGAAACTTATGGAGGGCAAAATGATACCCATTTTTATAATATCAAATCGAGCGTTTACAGGAAAAAATTTTTTTGCTTTAGGTTTAGCATTAACTTTAAAAGATAAAGGATATAATGTTGGATATATGAGACCACTGGGTAGAATACCTATAAAAAAGGGAGAGGAAATTTTTGATGAAGAGGCTTTTTTCATTAAAGAGATGTTAGGTCTTAATGACCCTTTAAATGTAATTTCTCCTTTTGTATTTACCTATGAAGCCCAATACAGATTATTGAATGGAGAGGACTTAGGAATTAAAGAGAGAGTGAAAGAAGCCTTTTTAAAACAACAAGAAAAGGATTTTTTAATAATTGTTGGACCAAATAATATTTTTGAGGGATATTCTTTGGGTATAGATTCTGTAAGACTAATAGAGGAGATGGATGGAAGAGTTATTGCAATACAGCATTGGGATAGTGATCTTGCGATGGATGATATCTTGGGAATAAAAGATCTTACTAAAAATAGATTTATTGGAGCAGTAATTAATAAAGTTCCCTCGGAACAATTTCATCATGTAAAGGAAAAAGTAGTTCCCTTCATGGAAGGAAAGGGTGCAAAAATTTTAGGTATATTTAAAAAAGATAAAATTTTAGAATCTGTTACAGTAAGAAGACTAATGGAGTCTATAAATGGTGGATTAGTTTGTTGTGAGGACAAATTAGATGAATTTGTCGAGAATTTGTCAATAGGCGCAATGGATCCTGAAACAGCCTTATCTTACTTCCTTAGAATTCCAAATAAAGCTGTCATTACTGGTATCCATAGAACTGATATTCAGATAGTAGCCATGGAAACATCTACAAAATGTCTTATTCTTACTGGCGGTATGCATGTTAATGAGACTGTTACAGGTATAGCAAAGGCAAAAGGAATTCCAATAATAGTTACTGCTTTAGATACTTTTACAGCAGTTGATAGGATGGAAAAACTTATGGGGAAAGCTGTTATTAGAGAAAAAAATAAAGCAATGAAATCTAAAGAAGTCATAAGTACCGATTTTGATATAGAGGAATTTCTAAGAAGGATAAAAAAATGAATGAATTAGAATTAGAAACTATTGAAAAGGCAAAAATACTTGTTGAAGCTCTCCCTTATATAAGGAAATTTTATGGAAAAACTTTTGTAATAAAATACGGTGGAGCTGCTCAAAAGGAAAGTCATCTCAAAAACTCTTTTGCCCAAGATATAGTTTTACTAAACTTTATAGGTATAAAAACAATTGTTGTTCACGGTGGAGGACCTAAAATTACGGAGTTAATGAGGAAACTCGGTAAAGAACCACATTTCATTCATGGGCATAGAGTTACAGATAAAGAAACCATGGAAATTGTTGAAATGGTTCTTGGGGGTATTATTAACAAGGAGATAGTTCAACTGATAAACTCTCATGGTGGGAAAGCTATTGGTTTAACAGGTAAAGACGGGAATCTTCTGAAAGCAAAGAAGCGGTTCATGAAAGTCAATGAGGAAGATACAGATATAGGTTTTGTTGGAGAAATAGAAGAAGTAACAACGGAACTGCTTGAAAATTTACAAAAAGATAGCTTTATACCAATAATTGCACCAATTGGTTTTGATAAACAAGGTAATAGCTATAATATAAATGCTGACACTGTTGCCTCAAGTATTGCTGTTTCAATCAGAGCTGAAAAATTAATACTTCTTACAGACGTAAAGGGAATTGCAGATGAAAAGGGAGAACATATCCCTACATTAAAAATTGATGAGGCATTAAAGCTTATAGAGGAAAATATTATAAGTGGAGGCATGATACCTAAAGTTTATGCTTGTCTTAATGCATTAACAGGTGGAGTTAAAAAAACTCATATAATAGACGGAAGAATTCCTCATAGCCTTCTTCTGGAAATTTTCACTAAAAAAGGTATCGGAACAGAAATAATTCTTTAGTAATGTCAGAAATCAGACTAATTATTAATTACGCAGAAGTTTCCTCTGGGAAAATAATTGAATTATCAAAAGGAGATAAAAGGTATTTATTTAATGTTTTAAGATGTGCAGAGGGAGAAAATATTTTAATATTGGATGGTATGGGTAGAAGTTTTAGTGCAAAGATTGTAGATAAAAATCATATTGAAATTTTAGAGGAAAATGAACAGCTAAAGGAGGATAAACTTAACTTAATTCTATGTCAGGCTCTTCTTAAAGGTGAAAAAATGGATTTTATAATACAAAAAGCCACAGAGCTTGGAGTTTTAAAAATTATTCCTTTTATAAGTGAAAGATGCGTAATCAAAAAAACAAATAAGATTGAAAGATGGAGAAGAATTGCAAAAGAAGCTTCAGAACAATCTGGAAGATTGACTATTCCAGATATAGATTCTATAAAAAACTTTGATGAATTGTTAGCTTCTATAAATAATGGTATACTTTTTTGGGAGAAAGCAAAAATATCTTTAGTTGATGTTTTTTTTGAGTTAAGTCTCTCAGAACCAATATTTTTAATAGTAGGTCCTGAGGGTGGTTTTTCCTCAGATGAAGTAAGTAGAGCCTTAAAAAAGGAGATTAAAATAGCCTCATTGGGAAACAGAATTCTTAGAGCTGATACAGCTGCTATTGTTTCTTTATCTTTGGTGAGTTTTTTATGTGAAAATTATGTTATAATTAAAAAAAATGAGTATAACATCGAAGGAAAAAGCTTTTAAAATAGCTAAATTTTTAGACGATAAAAAAGCCTTAGATATCAAAATCCTTGAATTAAAAGATCTAACCGTTATAACAGACTACTTTATAATTTCCTCTGCAGAAAGTACCACACAGGTCAAAGCTCTTACAGAATATGTTGAAGAGCAAATGAAAAAAAATGGCTTTAACCCTCTTAGCATAGAAGGATTTGAGTATGCTCACTGGGTACTCATAGATTATGGAGATGTAATTGTTCATATATTTTTAGAAGAAACAAGGCATTACTATGACCTTGAACGTTTATGGCTTGATGCACCAAGAATTCCTTTTCAGGAATCTATCTTAGATAAAAACCTCGCAACGTATAAATAAAATGTCCTGTGATAGTTAAACTTTCTTTTTGCCAATCTTCAGGCAATGGCCAAAATGGTTGTGCATCTTTTAAGGCTTTTATAGCTGCATCGTCAAGCATTCTATACCCTGAGGTTCTAATTAGTTCAATATTTATCAATTTCCCTTTTTTATCAATACTGAATTTTATATAGAGGTCTCCGTATATTCCTCGTTCAGCTGCCTGGGGAGGATATTGCCATACTCTTTCTATCTTTTCCTTTAGTCTTTGCAAGTATCCCCAATCATTAAATTCTTTGGTTGAAAAGCTTAATCCTTGAGAACTTTCAATTTCTTTATTTACCGCTTTATTTCTTGATAATTTTGAGATTACATCCCTATCAAATATATCTGGTTCTTTGCTTGTTTTTTCAAATGATTTTAGTGATTTTATTGAATCGAATTTATTTTTTTCTTTATCATCTGCATCTTGCTTAGCTAACGGCACATTAGTACTTCCTTTAGGAATAGAATAAAACTTTTTAGGTTCTTGAGCTTTTTTAATAGGAGGAATTTTTTCTATTTTCCTTGTCTGTTTTTGCTTTTCTTGTTTTTCAAAAAATTTTTGTTGAGGTGGTAGAATTAAGACAGATACCGTATCTTCCAAATTTTTGACCGGTTTTAAGGTTTTTTGAATTAATGTAAGCAAACTGAAAATCAAAAGATGAAAAATTAATGAATATATGATAGCTTTTTTCACATATTTATTTTAACCTGTGTGAGAGCTATTCTTGAAATTAAACTTCCGAAGGCTTTTAAATATAGGGGAATCAAATTTTTACTTTTTTCTTTTCTTAGCCATAATGCCATAGCAAGCTCTTGAATATGAGGATTTCTGTGTATGTTTAGCCATTTTTCTATTCTATTATCATTCCCGAACATATAGTCTTGAAATTTTTTCATAATTGAAAATTGTCTTCTAAATCTATCATTCCACAGTTTTTCATAAAGTTCCAATTTTTTTTGTTTAATAGCTTCAGAGGCAAATTGAGCAGATTTCATGGCATAATAAATTCCCTCAAATGAAACGGGCATAACCGTGCCAAGAGCATCTCCACATAGAATTATATTTTTTTTATGAAAGCTGCCTTTGTTCCAACGAGGTATTTTAAAGGCTCTAAATTTTATTTTTGATATATCTAAATAAGAAAATCTTTTTTTTATGAAATTATTAATTAAACTTTTAAGTATATTAACCTTTTCTGCTCCAGTTCCGATAGATAAATAATTACAACCAGGGAAAACCCATGAATAAAAAAAGGATGCTTGAGAACTTCCAAACCAAAATTCGCAACAATCTGTTTTAAGTTCATTAGTTGAAGGTATTTGAAAGCTTATAGTCCAGAAATAGTTAGGCTTATTGATGTCTGCTAATGAACATACTCTTGAATTAACTCCATCAGCGCCGATTAAATACTTGCAATGAATTGTTTTTATATTACCATTTTTTGTTTTAATTATAGCCTTTATAATTTTGCCTTCTTCTAAACTAACAAGTTCTCCTTCAATAATATTTGCACCATTTTTTTTAGCTAATTGCCTAAGAAAAGAATCAAATTCGAGTCTATTAAAAATTAAAATTTCACCATTCTTAAATTCAACTTCGATAGGTTCTGAAAAAGGGGGTGTAATAGTTACTTTTTTTATAGAGTTAAATTTAAGTTCTTTAACAATTTCATCCAAGAGTTCAAGGTCTTTTAGCCCTGCGGAAGGGATACCACCTCCGCAAGGCTTATTAAATTCCAAATTCCTTTCAATTAAACAAGTCTCAATACCTTCTTTAACTAAAAAGTTAGCAGATGTTGCCCCTGCAGGGCCTCCACCAACTACTAAAACTTCATAATCCATTATTATTTTTTAGTTACCACCAATACTGGACAAGGAGCATTTCTTATAATTCTTTGAGTTGTGCTGCCTACGAAAAATCTTTCTACGCCACTTCTTGGTAATGTTCCAATAATTATTAAATCAATCCCCTTTTCATCAGCAAATTTTATAACTTCTTCATAAGGTATCCCTCTTTTTACAACTGATTCTACTTCTTTTAATCCTTCACGAATATCAATACCGAAGGAATCAAGATTTCTTTTTGCATGGCTTTCTAAATCTTTATAAAGTTCTGTTATTGATGGATGAGGAATATGAAGGTTTGAAGCTTTTTCGATGTCATAAATAACATGAAGAAGATATAATTTGGCATTAAACAATTTTGCTAAATCAACTGCATAAGACAGAGCATACAATGATTCATCTGAAAAATCCGTTGGTAAAAGAATTTTTTGAAACTTCATGGCTACCTCCTAATTTTTAATGTTTTTTAAGTATATCAATCTCATGCCTTCAATTACAAGATGTGGCTCTAAATAATGAAAAAAACTTAAGTATTTGGATAACAGAAGAGCATTACCCCCTGTTAGTATAGGAGTTAATTTAAACTTAATAGATTTTTCAATTTCTTTGATAATTCCTTTTATTGCGTAGACAGTGCCTAAAATTATACCACTCCTGATTGCTGATTCAGTGTCTGTACCTAAGGCCGAGGTTGGTTTGTTAATTTTTATGATAGGTAATGCTGCTGTTTTTTCATTTAAAGAATAATTCATCGTCTGGAGTCCAGGCATTATTGAACCACCAAGAATTTCTCCTTTATTTGTTACAATAGTAATAGTAGTGGCAGTGCCTGCATCAATGATTGCTAAATTTTCCTTATATTTTTCATAAGCTGCTACAGAACAAGTAAGTCTATCAACACCAAATTTTTCTGGATTTTTAACTTTTATACTTAGTCCTGTATGAAGTTTACTATTTATAATTAAAAAACTTGCAAATAATGATTGATAATTTTGCATAAAATTTTTTGTAAGTTCAGGAACAACAGAACAAACTATACAGTCTATTCCCTTATATTGATAAGCTATATTATTTAGTTCATTCCAATTTAAATTCTTAATTCCCTTATCAAATATAATGGAAAATTTTTCCTTTTCAGGATTATTAAATTTAGCAAGACTTAAAGTAGAATTTCCAATTTTAACAGCTAATAGCATTATTTAGTTCTTAGCAAAGTAACATCTCCAGCACTTATTTTTTCATAAGTTCCATCCTCAAGTTTCACAATTAATCTTCCTTCTTCGTCTATAGCCTCAGCTAAAGCTATTATTTCTCTATCTGTAAGCACAATTTTTACTTGCTTACCAATAGTGCCACTTAATTCCATCCATCTGTCAATTATTGCTTTCCTATTTTTCTTCTCAAGCAATTGGTACCATTTATCAAATTCTTTTATTATTTCAGCTGCTAACATTATACGTGAAAATTCTTCATCTTTGTATATTCTTAGAGATGTAGCTATTTCTTTTATTTCATCTGGAATATCTTCTTCTGTCATATTTATATTTATTCCTATACCTATAACAGCTGCCTTAATTTTTTCCCCTTCAATTTTCATTTCTGTTAAAATTCCACCAACTTTTTTGTGTCCCACGAGCATATCATTAGGCCATTTAATAAGAACAGGAATTTCAGTGTATCTTCTCAGAGCAGTTGTGCAAGCTACCACGCTTGTTAGAGTTATTAGCGTAGCATATTTAGGAGGAATCTGTGGTTTAACGGCAAAGCTTATATATAAATTTTTACCTTGAGGGGAAATCCATTTCCTTCCTAATCTTCCTTTTCCTTTAGTTTGTCTATCTGCTATAACAACTGTTCCTGAAGGATAGCCCTGTTTTAAAAGTTCATATCCGATGCTGTTAGTTGATTCTACTTCATCATAAACTACTATTTCTTTACCGATTTCTGAAACTTTTGAAGAAATTAATTTTTTTATTTCTTCTGCTTTAAATTCCATAACATTACCTCTCCTGTTTAAGTATTATTACATCTATTTTTCCTTTTAGCTTCTCAGCGAAATAATTAGCATCTTTTTCAGAGCCTACTATACTTCCGTAATGCATTGGTATAGCTAATTTAGGTTTAATATCTAAGGCTGCTTGTACAGCTTCATCTGCATTCATTACATATGTTCCGGACACAGGTAGCAAGGCTATATCAATATTTTTTAATGATTTCATTTCAGGGATATAGTCTGTATCACCGGCAAGATAAATTCTTTTACCAGACACTTTGAATATAAAGCCAAGCCAACCCTTTTCCTTAGGATGGAATTTTTTATTTGTATTATATGATGGAACAGCTTCAATTTCTATCCCTTCAACCTCTATTTTATCTCCTGGTTTGACAACTATTTCTTTGGCATTGATTTTACCAGAGCAATCTGCTGGCAAAACTAAAACCGTATTGTGACCTAAGAGTTTTTTAATATCTTCAGGGCTAAAGTGGTCATAATGCTCGTGGGTTATTAGAATAATATCAGCTTTATCAGTTGTTTTAATTTGGTATGGATCCGTATAAATAATCTTTTCCCCTATAATTTTAAAAGTATCATGTCCAAGCCATTTAATATTGTCAATCATTTTACACCTCCAATATAAGTTTGTGAATATATAATACTAAATTTTGTGAGAACTTAACAATTTGACTTTTTTCAAGGTTTTTTTTTAGATTATATAATTATCGGGGCGTAGCGCAGCTTGGATAGCGCACCTGCCTTGGGAGCAGGGGGTCGGTGGTTCAAATCCACTCGCCCCGATTTGATTTTAATCAATATCTGCCACTTTAAATTCCACACATGACAATTTTCACACTACCCACTACAAATCCTATTTGACGGATTGGTAATTATAATCGTATACTAAATAAGTTGCTATTTCATCCCTCAGGATATTTAGAAACCCTGAGGGTTTTTTATTTAGCTTCAAAAATTTAAGAGAGGTAAAAGAATGAAGTTTGAAGATTTTTTATTGAGCAAAGAAACTATGAAATCTATTTATGAGATAGGCTTTGAAGAACCCACGCCAATTCAAGTTGCTACAATACCTTTGGTATTAAAAGGTGTAGATTTTATAGGGCAGGCACAGACTGGTACAGGAAAAACTGCTGCTTTTGGTATCCCTATCGTAGAGAAATGTAAGAGAGGTAAAAAGCCTTTTGCAATTATACTTGAACCAACAAGAGAGCTTGCAGTGCAGGTGTCTTTTGAAATTAGCAATTTAGGCAAATTCAAGAATATTAGAGTATTACCTGTCTATGGAGGCACTTCTATTGAAAGACAGATAAAGGCATTAAATCGAGGAGTAGATATAATTGTAGGAACACCTGGACGAATTATTGACCACATAAATAGAGGGACTCTTATACTGTCGGATATAAAAATTGTTGTTTTAGATGAGGCTGATGAAATGTTAAATATGGGTTTCATAGATGATATAGAAACAATTTTAAAAACTATCCCATCTGAGAGACAAACTCTTTTATTTTCAGCCACAATACCTCATCCTATAATGAATATCGCAAATAAATATATGAAAAATCCTGTAAAAGCAGGCGTGAACACAAAGGATATTATCGTGCCAAAGATAAAGCAGGTTTTTTATGAGGTTAGAGAGGAAGATAAACTTGATGCTCTTTCAAGGCTTATAGATGTTGAGAATCCTCAGCTTGCAATCGTATTCTGTCATACAAAAAATAAAGTTGACGAGGTTTCAAAGAGGCTTAACCAGATGGGATATAATACAGGTGCTCTTCATGGAGACTTTACGCAGGCAAGAAGAGAAGAAGTAATGGGTAAATTTAGAAAAGGCAGTATTGATATACTTGTTGCAACTGATGTTGCAGCAAGGGGTCTCGATATACAAAATGTAACCCATGTTATTAATTATGATATTCCTCAGAATCCTGAAGGCTATATACACAGAATAGGAAGGACAGGAAGGGCTGGGAAATCGGGAATTGCTATTACCTTTGTTACACCCAGAGAATACAGGCATTTGAGACTTATCGAGAAAACTGCTAAAACGATTATAGATAGAAAGAGATTGCCTTCAGTTGCAGAAGTTATCAAGGCTAAAGAAAAGAGTATTATCAAGGACATAGAAAAAATAATAAGAGAGAATAAACATTTAAGTTATGCACCTATGGTCAAAGCTTTATCTGAGCAATACTGCTTGGTAGATATTGCAGAAGCATCACTTTATGCTGCTTACGGAGATGTAAAAGAAGTTCCTGAGAAAGTAGTTCATTCAACTGATGACATGAATAAAAGTACAAAAAAGATTAAAACAAAGAACGAAAGGATCACAAAAAAAAGTACAAATTATTAATATCATACAATGAAGAAAGACACATAGTAGGAAGTCTTCTTATGGTAAGACAATGATGCAGACATATAGAGATACTATTCATCTTGCAAAGGAAAAAATGATTGGGTATGGTTTAAAAAAGCTTAAAAAATAAAATGTCAGAATAAGTATTAACTACTGCGTTAATAATTATAATTACATTTGCGTTTAATAATGACTTAGAAATTATGATAAAATCGAAGCATACAAAAATTGAAAAAAATGATAACTAAGGAAGAAGAATTATATACCCTTTCAAGAGCATATATCCCTGAACACATTCCTAAGATGATGTCGTTTTTATCGGGTGGTGAACCGTTTTTAATTGACAAGAAGTATTTGATGTTTCAAGGAAATAATTTTATAATTTTTATTGGATATCCTCTAAATTCTTTAAATGAAGATGTTGAGATAGAAAAATATGTTAATATGGTCGCTAAAAATTTCAATCATTCAAATTTATATATATTAACAGGTATGGATGCATTAAAATTTTTTAAGAAATTCAAAAAGATTGATGAAGACTTTTATTATATACTTGATATTGAAAGAATTTCATTAGATAAAAAACTTCTCAAAATGGTTGAAAAAGTTCAAAAAAAACTTAATATAAAAATTGAAAGAGAAACAACAGAGCAACATAAAAAACTTACAGAAGAATTCCTTGCAAGAAAAAATCTTCCAATACAAATAATGGAATTATACAGAAGGCTCCCCGAATACATGAATTTTTCAGAGGAAATATTTTATCTTAGTGCATACAAAGAGGATGGAATGCTTACGGGCTATTATGTTGTTGAGACAGAAGCAAAGAATTTTTTAGCCTATATGATAGGTTGTATTTCTAAATTAAATTATGTGCCTCATACATCGGACTATCTAATGTTTGAATTAATCAGATTAGGTCAGCAGTTAGGAAAAAAATATATAAATCTTGGAATCGGTGTTAATGAAGGAATAAGAAGATTTAAAGAAAAATGGGGCGCTTTTAAATCTTTCAAATATAATGTTTATCAATATCAAAATAGGTCTTCATTGTTAGTTAATCTTTTTAGAGGTAAATTTTAAGATGCTTAGTTTTATAAAGCAAAGAAAAATAAAAATGGCATGGAAGATATCTAAGAATGATAAAGAGTCTTATTTGATAGGTACCACTCATATGTTTGCTTATAGATTTACTTCATCCCTTCAAAAGTTTATAAATTGTTCAGATAGAGTGATTTTAGAATGCTCTCTCGAACCAGAGACTTTTAATAGAATAATTTTAGCAGGAATAGGAAGTTCCAAAATATTTATCTATGACCGGATAGATAAAACTATTATTGATAACCTTGCTGAAAGTTTTGTAAATGTTACCTTCAAAGGGAATTTATTTGACACAGGAGATTTAACAATAGACATTCTCAAAAGAGCCTATTTTGAAGATATTGAGAGAATACTTAAAAGTCGTTCTCATTGGGCTGCTTTTTTTACTCTATGGTATAATTTTTTGGAACTTATTAATTGGAAATACTCGATGGATTTAGAAGTCCAAGTTTTAGCCCAGCAAATGAAAAAGGAATTAATCTTTTTAGAAAAACCAGATGAACAAATTGAGGCAATGGAAGGAATTCCTCTGGAGAGGATGATTAACTTTCTTAAAGAAGCTCCTAATTGGGAAAGTTATACAGAAAAATATGCTAAACTCTATTTGAAAGGAAAATTTCAGGAATTGATAGCTGCTACTTCAATTTTCCCAACTCGTTGCGAGTCTATAATAGATAAAAGAGATCCTATTTTTTTCGAAAGAATGTTACCTTATATTGAAATTGGTAAATCTTCAATTTTTGTTGGAATAACCCACATTCCCGGTCTAATTGGCTTAATAGAAAGAGAAGGATTAAAAATTTCGCCTTATTATGGATAGAATTTTGTTTAGGAGAGATGTTGTATCTTTATGAATTATTTTGTAAGTAAATTGATAATTTAAAAAGATTTTCCCACCCCATTTTTTTTTAAAAAAAATTATTCCTTTATTTATTCCTAATCCTAAATTAAGGAATTTCTTTCCTTCCCTATTTGCTATTTTTATCATTTCATACATTAATAAATCTGAAACTCCTGGAACATACATTTTTTTTGATATAAAGTTAAACATATAGAAAGCATATCGATAAGACCCTAAATCTAAAATATTGAATCCAACAATAGAGCCATCCTTTGCCTTAGCATTTATGATAAAAGAAGTTGTTGACTTACAAATATAATCAGGGACTTTAGAAAAAATATATTTTGTATAACTATCAAATCGTTCCATTCTCAGATACTCATCTATTATCCTATTATGCTCAGAATTAAAATCTCTCGTTATTTCAATTGTTATGTCTCTACTTGCTCTATGTAGAGAGTTTTTTAATTTTCTATTTATTGATACAGAGGAGATGTCAAGCACGTAATAATTATCAGAATTCTCAATTAATGTATCACCCTTTAATTCAGGCTTTCTTTCTCCAATTACTGCAATACTCTTAATTCTATGTTTTAATATAATCTCTCTTAAAATATCATTAGGGCTTGTTGCTCTAAATAGTCTATTTAAGGGATATCCAATGAAAATTAAATGATTTTGCTTAAGAAAATAAAGATAATCCTCATAAAAAAAAGGCTCTGCATCTGAGATACTACATACATATTCTACCAGATGCTCTGGTATATAGGCTTTTTCAAATAAGACCTCCTTTTCTTTTGAATTTAACATGGGATTTTATACTCATATTTTGACATAAGAGAGTAAATAAAACTATCTATCATGTATTTATTATTAGTATATTTTAAAAGGATGAAGCAAATAAGTTATAATTAAAGAAAGTTTAGTATTTTATAACGAGCAGGTATTAATATAAAAATTGACAGTAGTTTAAAATTTGTGATATTTTTAAATGTAACAAATTGAAGCACTTTGAAAAAGATATAAAAAATAGTTAAAATTACTAATAAATGCTCTTTATAAGGTAGAATTTTTCATAATTAATGCGGGTGTAGCTCAGCTGGTAGAGCACAACCTTGCCAAGGTTGGGGTCGCGGGTTCAAATCCCGTCGCCCGCTTTTTTATTGGCGACGTACCCAAGTGGCTAAGGGAGCGGTCTGCAAAACCGCCATTCGCCGGTTCGAATCCGGCCGTCGCCTTTTTTATTTATGAGACCATTAGGTGTTCATACATCAATAAAAAATACTCTATTAAATTCAATTGCTGAGGCAGTTGAATTAAAATGCACAACTTTTCAAATTTTTCTTCATAGCCCGCAAGTATGGAAGATTCCAGAGTTCGAGCAGTCACTAATTGAAGAATTTAGAAAACAAAGGGAGTATTATGCATTGAATCCTCTTGTGGTTCACGCCTCTTATCTAATAAATCTCATATCATCAAATCCTAAAACTATTGCTTCATCAAGATTTCTCCTAAAGAGAGAGGTTCTTGCTTCTGACTCTATTGGAGCTGACTATTATGTAATACATCTGAAAGATAATAAAGATATGAATAAGGATGAGATTTACACTAAAACAAAGGAAGGATTCGACAAAATAGAGTTCCTTTCAAATTGTAAAATTCTATTAGAAAATACTGCTAAAAGTAAGATTACAGCAAGAATACCAGATTTGTTTGAAACCTTTGAAAGAGTGAGAAATAATAATATAGCTGGAGTATGCATTGATACTTGCCATCTTTTCGCTGCAGGATATGATTTAGGTAAGGATGAAGGCATTGAAAGTTTTATTAACGACATGGAGAAATACGGTGATTTTACTCTCATAAAAATGATTCATCTAAATGATTCTAAAACTTCTTCTGGTTCTGGCATTGATAGACATGAACATATAGGAAAGGGATACATAGGAGAGGCTGGATTTATTAAATTTTTAAAAATCCAAGCTCTCTCCTCCCTACCTCTTATTCTTGAAACTCCCAAGAAAAGTTTACAGGATGATTTAAAAAATCTTTCTGTTGTTAGAGCTATTCTCAGGAAGTTAAAATCCTGAAAATCTCCTCATATCTTTCTGCTGTCTTCTGCACTATCTCATCAGGAAGTACAGGTGCAGGTGGCTTTTTATCCCATTTTATTGAAATTAAATAATCTCTCACTATCTGTTTATCGTAACTGTCTTGTGATTTACCAGGTTTGTAATCTTTCTTTGACCAAAATCTTGATGAGTCAGGTGTGAGAAGTTCATCAATGAGAATGAGTTTTCCATTATAAAAACCGAACTCCATTTTAGTATCAGCAATTATAATTCCCTTTTTTTCGGCAATTTCTGAGGCTCTTTTATAAATAGAGATAGTTAAATCTTTAACTTTCTTAGCTGTTTCCTCGCCAAGCACTTTAATTGTTTCCTCAAAACTGATGTTTATATCATGTCCCTCTTCAGCTTTTGTGCTGGGAGTGTATATTGGTTCTGGAAGTTTTTGAGATTCGACAAGTCCTTCTGGTAGTTTTATTCCACATACACTTCCTGTTTTTTGATAATCTTTCCACCCAGAACCTGTAATATATCCACGAACAATACATTCTACAGGAAGAGGCTTTGCCTTTTTCACAAGCATACTTCTTCCCGCAAGTATATCTCTGTATTTATTCAAAGGTGAAGGGAATTCCTCAACATTTGCTGATACAATATGATTTTCGACTAAATCTCTTACTTGATTGAACCAGAATAAGGAAATCTGTGTTAATACTTTACCTTTACCTGGAATTCCATTTGGTAAAACCACATCGAAGGCAGAGACTCTATCTGTAGCAACAATTAGGAAATAATCATCGATTTCATAAATATCCCTTACTTTTCCACTTCTTAGAAATTTTACCCCTTCAAGATTTGTCTTCAAAACAACTTTCTCTTCCATCTTTTTACCTCCTTCGCTATTTATATTTTTAATAAATACATACCCTTACCGAGTTTTAAGGCATTTCTAATTGCATTTTTTACAAAATTTTTTGAAGCATTCAAAGCTTCTTTTGATTCGTAGCCAAGACATAAAAAGGCAACAAAAGCAGAGGAAAAAGCACATCCTGTTCCATGATAATTTCCTGAAAATCTCGTTCCTTCCGCAATGTAGATATTTTTACCATCGTATAGAAAATCTGAAGAATTTTGTTTTAGGTGTCCACCTTTTATTATAACTGCCTCTGTTCCCATTTGATGAATAATCTTAGCAGCTTCAATTAAGCTATCCTCTGAATCTATAGTTATTCCTGATAGAATCTCTGCTTCAAGAATATTGGGTGTTACTGCCTTTGACATGGGAATTAGTTCTTCTTTAAGTTTTACTAAGGCGTCCTTTTTTATCAACTTTGTTCCTGTAGAGGAATTAATAACAGGATCAATTACAAGATTTTTGACTTTATATTTTTTTAGGTTTTTAACTATACATTCAACAGCTTCTTTGCTGTAAATCATACCTGTTTTAGCTCCGTATGGATTTATGTCTTTGAGAAGGGTATTAAATTGAATATTAATCAATTCTGGATGTAGAGGATAAATTTTTTTAACAATATTTGTATTCTGAGCAGTAAGTGCTGTTATCACACTTATTCCATAAACGCCAAGAGCTTGAAAAACTTTAAGATCCATCTGAATACCTGCTCCTGAGGTAGGATCTGAACCACCTATTGTTAATGCTACTTTCATTTTTTCCTCTCAAGATTATTTATTAATTCTGCTCCATAAAGAAAAACTGCCCAGGCATAAAATAACCACATTAAAAGGGCAAGAAAAGTTGACAACGAACCATAAAGAGTGCTTATTTTTAATACTTCAGAAACATAAAAGGCAAATATGTATTTTGCTATTTCTATTAATATGGTTGTAATAGATGTTCCAATAAGAATTGATGATATTTTTATTTTCTTATTGGGTAAAAATTTATATAAAGACCCGATAATTATAAAAATTAAGATAAAAGTAACACCATATTTTACAAAAAATCTTAAAATCGCATTCAATTCAGCTATCATATTAGAGCCCCATAATCTTAATAAATAGGAAATAGCAAAAGAAGCACCTACTGCCACTATTATAAAAAATACAATGAAAGAAGAAAGCATAAGGGATAGAAAAAAATGTCTTTTTTTAGGAGCCTTAAAAATTTTATTTAATGAAAATTCTATAGCTGTAAAAAGTTGAATGGAAAAAATTCCATAAAGTATAAGCGAGATTTCACTTATTCCCTTAAGTAAAAGAAGTTTCTTTATTTCCTTTATCATCTGGATTTCTATATCTGGGAGAAGAAAAGTTAGTTTATTATATACAAACTTAATTATAGTCTCTTCGCCTGTAAATGTTATAAGAACATTGACAATAAACATACTTAAAGGTAAGATTGAAAGGATTGAAAAAAATGCGAGAGCAGAACTTAAAAAAATGCCCTCGTCTTTATAGAAATCCCTAAAGCTTAAAATGATTGATCTGGGGATTTTAATAATCATGTTATCCTTAGAAGTTTTTGAGCGTTGGTATAAAAGATTTTGTTAAGAAGTTCTTCTCTAAAAGCCAATTTTTTTAAATTTTCTATTTCTCTACATTGGTCTGCCCATGGGGAGTCAGTTCCAAAAAGGATGAAATCTGAAGGATGTATAAGAAGGAATTCTTTTATCTTTTCATCGGGCAACCATCCGAATGAAAATGAAATTTCCATATAAATTTCTTTTCCTAAGATGAGTTTTTCTACTTCATCCCATTGTTTCCAAGCTCCAAGATGTGTGGTGACAAATTTAAGCTCAGGAAATTTATTAATTACACTTATAATTCTTTCAGGAGAAGCTATATCCCATTCTGGAAAACTTATATCATATCCACAGTGCATTACAATAAAAAGATTGTTTTCAATTAAGGCTTCATAAATTTTAAAAACTTTTTCATCATCAATTGAAAAATTCTGGTAAAAAGGATGCATCTTTATTCCTAAGAAACCTTCTTCTTTTATTATCTTTATATGTTCTTTAATTTCATTATCTAAAGGATGAACTGAAGGAAGAGGGATAATTCTTTCAGAGCGAACCTTTTTGCTCCATTTAAGTATTGGATTAAATTGTTCAGGTCTTGTAGCAATATTACATAAAACTGATTTTGTTATACCACACTTATCCATTGATTTTAGAAGGGAATTCAATGTTCCATCTAATACAGCTTTCACTACACATTCCTCTTGAAGCTTTGTCATAGCTTTGTCAGCTATTTCATCAGGAAAAGCATGTGTATGAAAATCAATTATGGGCATTGAGATATTTTAGCTATAATCAAATTTAATTATCAAATTTTGTTTTCTATAAAACATCCTTTTTTGTTATTATTAATTTAATTGTTCTTTTTTAGGAGGCTTTCATGGATATATCTCAACTTATTCAAAAAAATAATACAAAGATAGTTTTCATTATTCTTGATGGAGTAGGTGGCTTGCCAATAAATGGTAAAACTGAACTGGAAACAGCAGAGAAACCTTATTTAGATAGTCTTGCCCAGACTTCAGCCTGTGGAATGCATATCCCCGTTGGTTATGGAATCACTCCAGGAAGCGGTCCAGGGCATTTTGGAGTTTTTGGATATGATCCATTAAAGTACGAAATAGGTAGAGGAGTATTAGAAGCATTAGGGCTTGAAATAGAATTGCAAAAGACTGACGTAGCAATTAGATGTAATTATTCAACTATAAAAGATGGTTTAATTGTTGATAGACGTGCTGGAAGAATACCTACAGAAAAAAATATTGAACTTACAACTATATTGTCAGAGAAAATAAATGAAATAGATGGTGTTAAGATTATACTAAAACCAGGGAAAGAACATAGGTTTTGCCTTGTTCTTCGATTTAAAGAAAATATTTTAGAAAATGAGGCAATGGTAAAAGATACGGACCCTCAAAAGGAAGGTAAGCCTCCTCTGGATCCAGAACCTTTAAATAGTGAATCTGCAAAGGTTGCTGAAATAGCCAAGAAGTTTATAAATCAGGCAAAGGATATTTTAAAGAATGAAGAAAAAGCTAATTATGTTTTACTAAGAGGCTTCTCTGCATTACCCCATATCCCTACCTTTGAAGAAAAATATGGACTCAGAGCTTGTTCTATTGCTGTTTATCCTATGTATAGGGGTATAACAAAGCTTCTTGGTATGGAAACATTAAAAGTGGAAGGTGACATTAAGGAAGAAGTTGAATTATTAAAAAAAGTTTATAAAGATTATGATTTTATTTTTTTACATATTAAAAAGATAGATTCCTTTGGTGAAGATGGCAATTTCGAGGGTAAAGTTAAAAAAATTGAAGAATTTGATTCCTATTTACCAGAGATTACTTCTTTAAATCCTGAAGTGCTTTTAATTACTGGGGATCACAGCACTCCAGCCTTATTAAAAGCACATAGTTGGCATCCGGTTCCACTACTTTTAAAATCTTCTTATGTTCTTGGAGGACTCTCTAAGGCATTTACTGAGAGAGAATGCCTAAGAGGAGAAATAGGTATAATACCAGCTACATCAATAATGACTCTTGTTTTAGCAAATTCTTTAAGGTTGAGGAAATTTGGTGCATGATTGATAGTCATTGCCATCTTGAAATGTTTGAAGGCAAAGAAGAGGAGATAATAAGAAGAGCCTATGACGCTGGGGTTACTGCTATTATTACAATTAGTTCAGATAAGGAAAGTATAGAGCAAGCTATAAAAATAGCTGAAAAATATCCTATGGTTTATGCTGCAATTGGAATTCATCCTCATGATGCTGTTCAATTAGATGATGATGTGCTTAAGTATATCTTTGAAAAAAGTCGACACCCTAAGGTCATAGCGATAGGAGAAATAGGACTGGATTATCATTATAATCATTCGCCAAAAGATATACAGATAAAGGCTTTTAAAGAACAGCTTAACTTGGCAAAAGAAATTGGATTGCCTGTTATCGTGCATTCAAGAGAAGCTTTTGAAGATACTTATAACATTTTAAAAGAATCTCAAGTAAAAACCGGAGTTATGCATTGTTTTAGCGGCAATGTATATCAAGCAAAAAAATTTATAGAACTTGGATTTTTTATATCAATTTCAGGGGTAATTACCTTTAAAAATGCTAATAAAATTAAAGAAGTGGCAACTTCTATCCCTGACGAACAAATTATTATTGAAACTGATGCTCCCTATCTTGCCCCTGAACCTATGCGTGGTAAAAAGAATGAACCCGCCTATCTTATTTATATAGCAGAGGCTTTAGCGAAATTAAGAGGAGTAACATTAGAAGATATTGATAGGATTACGACTGTAAATACAAAAAGACTTTTTAAAATAGGAGAATTACCTGAAGGAGAAATAAGTTATAAAATAAGAGATACGCTGTATTTAAACATCACTAATAAATGTACCAATGTATGTAAATTTTGTGTTAGGTTCCATACAGATTATGTTAAAGGACATAACCTAAGATTAAAAAAAGAACCAACTGCTGAAGAACTAATTGAAACAATCGGAGAGCCTAAAAACTATAAAGAGATTGTTTTTTGTGGTTATGGTGAGCCCTTTTTAAGGTTTGACTTAATAAAAGATGTTGCTAAATGGATAAAAGAAAAAGGTGGAAAAGTTAGGATTAATACAAATGGACACGGAAATCTCATACATGGCAGAAGAATATTAGAAGAACTAAAAGGACTTATAGATTCCATATCTATAAGTTTGAATGCTCATGACAGAGAAACTTACAGTAAAATTTGTAATCCCCTTTATTTGGATGCTTATGATGGTGTTATTGAATTTATAAAGGATGCAAAAAAATATATACCTTATGTTCAGGTAACAGTAGTTAATGTAGAAGGTGTTGACATTAAAAAATGTGAAGAAATAGCTAATTCATTAGGAGTTAAATTGAAAGTTAGAAATCTCAATCAGGTAGGATAAAACTATGATTGATATTATAAAAAAAGATTTAATAAATGGATTTAAGACCTTCAAATTGTGGGCACAAACTCTTTCCGATAGAATAAAGATTGAAATAAATATTCTTAAACTTTTGTCGGAAATAAATAAATTAACCGATGAAAAAAACAAATTATTAATAGACTTAGGTATGGAGCTATACAAATCTGGTAAAACTACTATTAACCTATCAGAAGAGGAAAAGTTTTTGTCAATTCTTAGAAAATTGAAAGAGATAGAAACCGAGATAGAGAGCAAAAAGAAGAAAATCAATGAACTTGGAGCAGTTGACTAATGGAAATTGCCATAATATTAGTGTTGGGTCTTATTATTGGTTCTTTTATGAATGTTTGCATATATCGAATTCCCAGAAAATTATCAGTAATAAAACCCTTATCCTTTTGTCCAAAATGCAGAAATACAATAAAACCTTGGCATAACATTCCTATATTTAGTTATATATTTCTTGGAGGAAAATGCTCTTATTGTGGAGAAAAAATTAATCTCAGATATCCTATTGTAGAGGGTATTAATGGAATATTATATATATTAGCTTATATATATTTCGGTTTTGATATTGTATTACCTTTTGTTCTATTTTTTATATCTTCATTGATTGTAATTTCCTTTATTGATCTTGACTTCCAAATAATTCCAGATATAATTTCCATTTCGCTTATTTTAGCTGGTCTATTACTTTCGGTTTTACCCCATTCTACTTATAATCTTGTGGCTGACTTTAAAGAATCTTTTTTGGGCATTCTTGTGGGTGGCGGAAGCCTTCTTATAATAGCTCTATTAAGTAAAGGTGGAATGGGTGGTGGTGACATTAAACTTAATGCTGGAATTGGTGCTTTTTTAGGCTGGCAGAATGCTCTTTTAACCATATTTATAGGCAGTTTTGTAGGAGCAATAGTAGGACTAATAATTCTGAAAAAAACAGGGAATAGGAAAATTCCCTTTGGCCCTTTTCTATCAATAGGCTCTATTGTAAGTCTTTTTTGGGGAAGAGAAATACTAAGACTTTATCTTGGATGAATATTAATTACAACATTCTTCTATTAAATCTTTAATTATATACGCTAATTTTTCACTGTTTCCAATAGGCTTTGAACATATTATTTGAACTTTTGGATATTGTTTTTGAAAGTCCTCTATCATTTTTGGAATATCAAAAGATACATGGCTACCTGTAGATAGAAAAAAAGGATGAATTATTATTTTTTGTGCACCTTTTTTTATGTAATCTAAAATTGCTTCTTGCGCTAATGGCTTGCCATACTTTAGATAGGCAATTTTTACATCCTCTGTGTTTTTACCTAAAATTAAGGCAAGTTTGTTAGCAATATGAGTTAAATTGTTCGCTTCTTTTTTAGGGCTTCCATGAGCTATTATAACTATTTTTTCCATTCACCATTTCTCTTATTCCCTCAATTATTCGGGGACTTAAATGATATATCTTATCACTTATTATAAATACTTTACCATTCTTTACAGCGTTTGTATCTTTTAATTTTTCTATTATTTTCCCATTGATTATACCATTGTGTCCACTACCTATGAATATAATGTCTGGATTCTTCTTGATTATATCTTCTATGTTTTGTTGAAAATATGTAGAGGATTTATTAGCAATGTTTTTTAACCCTAAGAATTTCATAATCTCACCAATATGAGATTGTTCACCTGCTACTGTTAAGTTTTCTGCCCAGATTATAAATAGGGCTTTTTGTCCATTGAAAATATTTTTAAATTCTTTTAATTCTCTTTGGAATTTTTCATTAAAAAATTTAGCTTTATGATCTCCCCCTAAATATTTAGCAAGTTTTGTTATTTCTGATGGTAAGTCAGATAATCCTTTTGGATTGAATACATAAACTTTAAGACCAAGAGCAACAAATCTTTGATAAACTTCTATTGGTGTTCCGTCCTTAGAAATGATAATCAGGTCAGGTTTAAGGGATAAAATTTTTTCAAAAGAGGGATTGAGCATCCCTCCTACTCTTATTTTATCTTTTACCTCTTCAGGCCAGTTGCAGTAATCGGAAATAGCAATTATTTTATCTCCAACCCCAAGATAATATAATGTTTCGGTTACGCTGGGTGACAGCGAAATTATCCTTTGTGGTTCAGCATAAGCTACTGATAGGAGAAAAAAAACGATAAATAGAGCTCTTAAAATAACCATTTCATCCCAGCAGTAATTGTTCTTCTTGGCATAGGATGATCGGGAACATACTCATAAGCTCTGTCAAGAAGATTTTCTATCCCTAAACTAAATTCAAGCTCCTTTATCGGTTTGTAGAGAGCTTTGAAATTAACAACAGTAAAGTCTGATTTTTTTATGATTTTTGATTGCCATGTAATTGGATTGAAATAGTTAACATTTTCATCACCTATATAATTTGCAATCAATCTTGTATACCAGTTTTTACCATGGGCACGAATTCCAAAGGCACCAAGCCATTTAGGAGTTGCCAAAAGTGGTTTTCCATCTGAATCAGAGAATCTTGTATGATAGGTAATATTTGTGAAGGGTTCAAGTGAGAAATTAATCCCTAAAAGATTTTTTAAATCATAAGAGAGATTTAGTTCCCATCCTTGAATTGTTGCTGTATCAGAGTTTTTATAACTATAGGCATTCAAGTTAGTGTCAAAGTAACTTGATATTTTATCTTTGAATTTAGAGTGAAAGAAAGCAAAATTTCCATTTAAATCGGATTGATAGAAGTTAATGCCAACTTCATAGTTTATATTTTTTTCAGGTTTTAAGGAGGGATTACCTACATATCTTGTTCCCCATAGTATATACTCTCCAGCATACTCATCAGGTGAAGGAGCTCGAAAGCCTGTGCCTGCATTTGCACGAAGAGTCAAGAAATCATTTAGTTTATATAATGCGCCTCCTCTTACTGTTAAATGATCAAGAGTTTCTTTTTTAGCAGTCATTGTCATTCCTGGGGTTGAGATTAGTTCATTTTCAAAGTAGTCATATCTTGCACCTAAGGAGAGAGTTAAATCTTTTGTTATCTGAATCTTACCCTCTGAAAATATACTAAAGTTGTCATACTTTGAATTTGGCTGAAAAGGTGGTGGAGGGTTATTTTCGTTTTTAAGCTCAACTCTATTCCACTCCCCACCTATTATTATTCTGTGTTCATTAAAGTTGAAAACTTTCTGAATAGATAAACCTTGAGAGTCTGTCTTATAAAGATAAATTCCACCCCAACCGTCAGATAGATCATCGTGAAACTCATATCTTCTTTTTGATAAATAATAGGCTGCCTTAAATGATTTAGTCTCATAAGTAAAATCGATAGAATCAAGAGAATGATCAACATAGTCTTTTTCCGTAGGTGATAAAAGAGAACCTGGTGAGCCAATTCCCCAACCTCTGTAATGTTTAAATCCAATAGAAAATCTATTATCTTTTAAAAACTCATATCCAACATTTAACGATAAATTTTCCTCATTATAGCCGGTGTTTTTATATCTTCCATACTTACTATCATAATCATCTCCATCAGATCGACTCAGAGAGAGATACGCATCAAAATTTGATTTTTTGAATTGAAATTCTCCGGCAGCTTTTCTTCTACTCCATGAGCCACCCTCTACTCCAACATATCCATGAAATCCCTCTTCACTTGCTCTTTTTGTTATTATATTTATCACTCCACCCATTGCATTTGAACCATAGAGAACAGAGGCAGGACCTTTCACTATTTCAATTCTTTCAATATCATCGACTGGAATTAAGGCAATATTTGCTGTGGCAGTTCTTAATCCATTAATTAGTAAAAGAGTTCTTGAATCGAGAGGACTTAGTCCACTGATTCCAAAGCCTCTTAGATAAAATGTGGTTAATGCACCCGGCTGTTTACTTACATGCCCAATTGCTGATTCAACAATCAAGTCGCCTACATCCTTTGCAACAGAGCTTTTAATATCCTCCTTAGTGATTACTTGAACGGAGTAGGGTACATCTTTTTTTGGTTCTTCAACTCTTGTTGCAGTTACAACAATCTCATCAAACTTTGTCTCAACTGCTGGTACTTGATTGAAAGACAAAAGAAGGATTAAAAGAAGAAATAAAATTAACATATAATCTCCTCCCGCGAGGAATTTGGAAGCCAAAGGCTTCCGGCTGGATAGGTCTTCCGGCTTAGGGCTTAAGTTGCCTACTTGCCCACCTTCCCAGAGACATTGTCTCCAGTGGCTATTCGGGCTTTTGTTCCCAACACGGCTGCGGGGCAGCGGGGGATTTTCACCCCTCTTCCCTTAATTCCAGCTGATTGAAAGTATAGCAAAAACTGCTAAAATATTTCAAAATTCGTTATAATTAATCAAAAATCTTATTTAGGAGGTGTTTAATGGAAATCAAAAATGTCAAAATCGAAATTCCTGAAGGTTGTAATATTATTCTTGGTCAGACTCACTTTATTAAAACAGCAGAAGATTTATTCGAAATTTTATCAACTCATATCCCCCATGCAAAGTTTGCAATAGCCTTTACTGAAGCATCAGGACCTTGTTTGATTCGTTCAGAAGGCAATGATGAAGAATTAAGACAGATATGTATTAAAAATCTTCAAAATATTGGAGCAGGCCATGTTTTCTGTATACTTATGAAGGGAGCATTTCCTATCAGTGTTTTAAATGCCGTTAAGATGTGTCAAGAAGTTTGTAATATATACTGTGCCACCGCAAATCCACTGGAAGTTATAGTAGCAGAGACCGATCTTGGCAAAGGGATTTTAGGAGTAATTGATGGGTTTTCACCAAAGGGAGTTGAAAAGGAAGAAGACCGTAAATATAGAAAGGAATTTCTCAGAAAAATTAACTATAAACTTTAAGGTAGTCCAATACCTTCTATTAGAGTCCCGCAGTTTAAACAGCGGGACTTTTTTATGTTTATTTTATTGATAAAAAACCCGAATCTTTCAATAACAAGATTTTTACAATTGGGGCAGTAACTGTTTTCTCCTCCTTCTCCAGGAATATTTCCTGTATAAACAAATTTTAATCCTTCCTTAAATCCTATTTCTCTTGCTTTTTTTAGTGTATCAACAGGTGTTCTTGGTTTATCTACAAGTTGATAAGTAGGATAAAATTGAGTTACATGCCATGGAATTGCAGGGTCTATTGATACAAGAAAACGAGCAGTATTTCTTAAGAATTCTTCAGAATCGTTTAATTCTGGGATAATTAAGGTAGTAACCTCAACCCATATCCCAAGTTCTTTTAGTAATTTGATATTTTTCATTACAGGCTCAACTCTTGCTCCACATATCTTTTTATAAAAATCATCATCACCTTTTAAATCAACATTGATTGCATCAAGATATGGAGAAATAAATCTCAATGCCTCCTCTGACATGTATCCATTACTTACAAAAACATTTTTTATGCCTTCTCTATGTGCAAGAACCATACAATCATAGGCAAACTCAAGAAATATTGTTGGTTCAGTATAGGTATAGGATATGCTTTTACATCCACTTGCTCTTCCCTCTTTTACAACATCTTCGGGTGTAAAATCCTCACCAGGTATGTCCTTATAAAGCTTGGGATACTGAGAAATTGTATGGTTCTGACAGTGAAGACACCTAAAGTTACATCCTACAGAGGCAATTGAATATGAAACTGACCCAGGGTAGAAATGAAAAAGTGGTTTTTTTTCAATAGGGTCAACATGATAAGCTATTACTTTACCATAAACAAGACTATATAACTTTCCATCTTTATTTTCTCTTACTCCGCAAATTCCTCTTTTATTAGGTGATATTAAACAGTTATTATTGCAAAGTCTGCATTTAGCCTTGCTGTCAGAAAGTTTGTCATAAAACAAAGCTTCTTTCATTATTTTTTAGTTTTTCTCGGAGTCTTTTTAGTTTTTGCTTTACCCTTTTTTGATGTAGAGGCTTTTTTAGGAGTCTTGGTTTTGCATTCTGTCTTCTTTCTTTTTTTAACTTCTTTTACTTCAGATTCTACATTAGCTTCTTCCCTTTTAATTAAACCGTATCTTTCTAAAACTATTCTTTCTGCTTGAAGCCAGTTATCTATATCTCTACCAGGAAGGCATCCGCTATGAACATAAATTTCATAAGCAACCTGTCTGATTTCTTCTTCTATTCTATCTCTATCAACCATAATTCTCACCTCCATTCTTTGATAAACTATATTTTTTGATACGTTATATTTTAAGTATATCACAAAATTATATGTGAAATTTTCAAGGGTTGACTCTTCTTGCTTCTACGATACTCTTTTATTCATAATATGTTGTTATGAGGGAACTCAGGGAAACTATACTTAGTCTTATTATTGCAAGACTTGATGGTGATAAGATTTCTGACAAAAATTATATTAAGCAAATAGAAAGCTTATTAAATGACGGTATAGGAGGTTTTGTTCTTTTTGGAGGTCAGTATGAGGAAATAAAAGAGTTTTTATTCTCTATTCAAAACAAAACTTCTAAACCTCTTATCATTGCTTCAGATATTGAAAGAGGGGTAGGGCAACAAATAAAGCATGGAACTCTCATTCCATCACAGATGGGTATTGCAGCAGGATTTGATATTCAAAAAAATAAATCTGAGCTTAAAGATTTATACTCTATTGTAGTAAATGAAGCTCTTGATTTAGGATTAAATCTTGCACTTATTCCTGTGTTGGATGTAAACACTGAGAAGGAAAATCCGATCATATGCACAAGAGCTTTTTCAGATAATCCTGAAATTGTTTCAGAATTCGGAAAGTTTGTTATTAAAATCTTTAAATCTTATGGTTTAGCTACTTGTGGAAAACACTTCCCAGGTCATGGTTCAACAAAAATAGACTCTCACCTTGCTCTCCCCCTTGTCTATGAAGACATTAATCCACATCTTAAACCTTTTGCTAAAGCGATAAAAGAAGGTGTTCCAACAATTATGGTTGGCCATCTCCTTTTACCTCAACTGGATACAAAACCAGCAACGCTCTCTGACAACATAATAAATAAATTGCTTAAAAGAGATTTAGCATTTAGAGGTTTAGTTCTTACAGATGCTATGAATATGAAAGCCCTAAAGGATTATTCTTATCCTAACGCCTTAGCTCTCAAAGCAGGTGCAGATATAATACTTCATCCAGATGACCCTTATGATGCTTTAAAGGAAATAGTAAATGCCTGTAAAAAAGGATTAATCAATGAAAAAATTATACAAGAAGCGGTAAAGAAAGTAGATGACTTTAGAATAAAATTAAAGAATAAAGTTATTACTCCTCAGCAGTTAGCTAATAAGAATTTTAATGTTCATATGGCATTTAAGAAAACTATTACAGTTTTAAAAAATGAACTTAATGGACTTAAATCAAAAAAAATTATTCCCTATTTATCTGGTTCTTACAGTGAAAATTTAAAAAAATTGTTTGAAAACCAATTCGGCTCTGCTTTTGATATAAAAAATTTCAAATTAACAGATTCTATACCTCTCATAGCCCTATTTACAAATGTTAAAGCTGCGGGAAAAGAATATGAAATTAGACCAGAGGAAAAAGATATAATAAACAATATTATTTCAAAACAAGACACTATTTTAATTTCCTTCGGAAATCCTTACGCTATAAGCAAATTATCGATCAGAAAAGCAAAAACTGTTGTTTTGATATATGATTCAAATGAACCAGCAGTAATGGCATTTTTAGATTTATTCAATGAGGGACTGAAAAGTTTTGGAAAACCTCCAATAAAAATAGATATTGATCAATGAATAAAAGAAACAAAGATATTTTAGTTGTTACTATGCTTGGTTTTGCCTCCGGGCTTCCTTTTCCTCTTGTAAGTGGGACACTGCAGGCATGGCTTACATCAGAGGGAGTTGATATAAAAACAATAGGAATACTAACCTTTCTTACCTTCCCCTACAGTTTTAAGTTCTTATGGTCAGCTTTATTTGACAGATACAGCATCCCAAAGCTTGGCAGAAGAAAAGGCTGGATTTTGATATGTCAGATACTCATTTTAGCTGGTATTTTCATGATGATTGCTATTACTCCTCATTATCTTATTTTTTTCAGTATATTGGCAGCTTTAGTGGCTTTTTTCTCAGCTTCTCAGGACATTTCCATAGATGCTTACAGAACAGAAATACTTAAACCTAAGGATAGAGGTTTAGGTGCATCCTTTGCTGTAACTGCATATAGAATTGCTCTTATTATTGCAGGAGGACTATGTCTATTGCTTGCAGACTATTTAGGATGGCAGATAGCTTTGTTAATTGTGAGTTCTCTTTTACTTATAGGAGTATTTTCAACTTTATTTGCAGAAGAACCAGAAGGGATAAAAAAACCTATAACCCTAAAAGAGTCTTTTATTGAACCATTTAGAGATTTACTAAGCAGAGAAAAAAGCTTAATTCTTTTATTGTTCATAGTCCTTTATAAACTTGGTGATGCCTATGCCAGTTCCCTTAGCACAGCTTTTTTTATAAGAGGCATTGGGTTTTCACTCACTGAAGTAGGCACTGTTAACAAAATTGGAGGACTTATTTCAGCAATTCTTGGTGCTCTATTAGGTGGCGTTCTTTTAACTAAGATAAGTCTTTACAGAGCTCTGATTCTTTTCGGTTTTTTTCAAGCTATATCAAATCTCATGTTTATGGCTCTTGCAATGTTAGGAAAAAATTTTGCATTTTTCGTTTCGACAGTAATAATTGAGAATTTTACGGGCGGAATGGGCACAACAGCTTTTTTAGCTCTTTTAATGGGAATTTGCAATCGTAGTTTTGCAGCCACTCAGTATGCCTTACTATCATCCTTGGCATCCTTAGGAAGGGTAATAATAAGTCCATCTTCAGGCTTTGTTGTTGAAAGTATTGGCTGGGCTGCTTTTTATTTTGTAACCTTTGTAATATCAATCCCCGGATTAGTATTAATTTTTATTTTAAAAAAAGTTATATTAGATGCATCAGAAAAATAAATTATTCCATCTTTTTCTGTATTTTAAGTCTATACTTCTTTCAGAATATTTAACTATTCATATATTTTCCTACTATTTTATTGATGACTGAAATAATGGGAGATAATGGATAGTTACCCCTTTTGTCAATTTTGTGGAAACAATACCTTTTCAGCGAGATTATTTTTGAGGAAAGGCGGGAGAATTGATTTTAATTAAATTTTTTGTTAAACTACTTTCATTTTTTGGGGTTGAAAAAATCTTGAGGGGGAAAGTATGAGGAAATTATCTATTTTTACTATTTTTTTGTCTTTATTAACATTTTTTTCTTTTAGTAGTAATGCTAATGCAGCAGGTTTTGCACTTATTGAACAAGGTGTAAGCGGACTTGGAAACGCATATGCTGGTGGTGCTGCCCAAGCAGAAGATGCGACAACTATATTTTATAATCCAGCAGGGTTAACAAGATTAAATAAACCCGAGTTTATTGCTGCAGGCCATGTAATTATTCCCAATGCAAAATTTCATAATGAAGGCTCAACTCATGCATTACAAGCCATTACAGGTATCCCATTAAGAGGTGGAAATGGAGGAGATGCAGGTGTTACAGTGTTTGTTCCTAACTTGTATTTCTCCTATCCCTTTACTGAAAAGTTCCATTTTGGTTTAGGAATCAATGCACCTTTCGGACTACAAACTGAATATGAAAAAGATTGGGTTGGAAGATATCATGCAATTAAATCAAGAGTTATGACTGTAAATGTAAATCCAACAATAGCATACAAATTCACTGACAACTTAAGCGTAGGAGTTGGATTAAACATTCAATACATTGAGGCAGAGTTAACAAATGCCGTAGACTTTGGCACTATTGCTGCTATAAGAGGAATTCCAGGGTTACTACCTCAAATGAATGATGGCTTTGCGAGGCTTAAAGGTGATAGTTTATCAGCTGGATTTAATTTTGGAGTTTTATACGAGTTTACAAAAGACACAAGAATAGGTTTTTCATATCGCTCTAAGATTAGACACAAATTAAGGGGAGAAGCAAACTTTTCAGATGTTCCCTCTGCTCTTAGTTCACTTTTCAAAGACAGCGATGCTAATGCTCGTTTAGTGTTACCAGATATGGCATCTTTTAGCTTATATCATGATTTTAATGAAAAATGGGCAGTTATGGCTGATGTAACATGGACTGGCTGGAAAAGTTTTAATGAATTAAGGATAAAATATGAATCAGGTATGCCTGATACAGTTATTACTACAAGTTGGAAAAATTCAATGAGGTACTCCTTGGGTGTGTCTTATAAACCAATAGATAAATTAACTCTAAGAGCCGGGGTTGCCTATGATGAGACACCCGTTCCTGATGCGAAACACAGAACACCGAGAATTCCTGATACGGACAGAACATGGATTGCTTTTGGACTGGGCTATAAGGTATCTGATAAAATAGTTTTTGATTTTGGTTATGCACATCTTTTCTTTAAGACTTCTCATATAGATAAAGATCCTGTTGAAGAGGACAGACTTCGTGGCGGTTTAAAAGGACATTATAAGGGACATGTTGATATAATGAGCTTACAATTTACATACAGGTTTTAGAAAATGTTATTGCACGAAAAATTTATATATACAGCACGACAGTTTCCCGATAAGATAGCTTTTATTGATAGGTATTCTGATAGAAAGGTTACATACGCAAAATCTGTAATTGCAAGCCTGGTTCTTTCCAAAAAAAATAAAAAGTCTCCAAGAAAAACTTATTGGAATTATGATTCCCACTTCTGCAGGATGTGCTTTTTCAATAATCGGAACATTAATGGCTGGAAAAGTTCCTGTGATGATTAATTATTCGACAGGCGCTGAAAACAATGTTAAATATGCTCAGAATAAATGCGATTTCCAGACAGTAATAACTTCAAAGGCACTTATTGAAAAGATAAATTGCCCGATTGTTGAAGGAATGATTTTTATTGAAGACATAATAGATAGTGTAAGCATAAAGGACAAATTAGTAGCTGCTGCTATATCAAAGATGCCCCTTAAGTTTTTACTCAGGCATTGCAACTGTGATGAAGATGATGAAAAAACATCGGTTATTCTTTTTACTTCCGGGAGTGAAAAGGATCCTAAAGCAGTCGAGTTGAGTCATAAAAATATCATCAGCAACATTGAAGGGTTCAGTGAAATGGCTGAATTAAATGATAAAGATATAATCTTTGCAAATCTTCCCTATTTTCATGTTTTCGGATTAACTGTAAATCTATGGACTCCTCTTTATCATGGAATGACTATTGTATCCTATGCTAATCCACTTGAATATCAAAGAATATGTCAAATAATAAGAGAAGAAAAACCCACAGTTATGGCTGCAACCCCCAGCTTTTGGTGGGGATATCTAAAAAAATCAGAAAAGGGAGATTTTGATAGCCTAAGATTAATGATAAGTGGTGCAGATAAATGCCCGCAAGCATTAAGAGATGGATTTATTGAAAAACATAATAAAGTTTTATTAGAAGGTTACGGAACTACTGAAACCTCCCCGGCAATTTCTGCAAATATGCCTAAAGCAAATAAACCAGGTAGTATTGGTAAGCCTTTACCTAATGTAAAAGTGAGAATTGAAAATTACAAAACAGGTGAAGAATGTAAACCTAATGAAGTTGGAAGAATTCTTGTACAAGGTGATAGTGTTATGAAGGGCTATTACGATGAAATAGAAGAAACGGCCATGAGAATTCGTCACGGATGGTATGATACAGGAGATATGGGTTATTTAGATGAAGATGGATATCTTTGGCATGCGGGAAGGCTTAAAAGATTTGTAAAAATAGGTGGCGAGATGGTCTCTCTGGTTAAGGTCGAGGAAGAAGTTGAAAAACTTCTTCCTAAAAATGTGGAATGTTGCGTTGTAGAAGTGCCCGATGAACTCAAAGGTGCTAAAATAGCTGTTGCGGTTACAGAAAATATTGATGAAAAGAGAATTCTTAAATCTTTATCCCGCACTTTACCAAATATTGCAATGCCAAAATACTTTATAGTTATGGAAGACCTTCCCAAAATGGGTAGTGGAAAAATCGATTTTCGAAAAGTTACAGAACTTGTAAAAGAAAAGATGAAGAAAAAATTTTAAAATACTATTGATTGCTTAATATCGTTTGATTTAATATATAAAAACAAAGAACAAAGGAGGAGACAAAGAATTAAGTTAAAAAAAGAGGAAAAAATAGTAGATTTACCCCCAGAAAAGATAAAAGATTTTTTTAAGGATAACAATGTTATTGCAGTAAAAATAAAGGGAGAGCTAAAAGACTTATCCTTTATTTATTCATCTCTTAATGAATTAGATGATGAAATACTTGAAATAGTCACTCTCAAGTCTTCTGAGGGTCTTGAAATTTTAAGACATTCCACAGCTCACATAATGGCACACGCAGTAAAAGAATTATTTCCTCAGGTAAAAGTTACAATCGGTCCTGCAATTGAAGAAGGATTTTATTATGACTTTGATAAAGATGAACCCTTTACAGAAGAGGATTTAAAAAAGATTGAGAAAAAAATGCAGGAAATAATAAAGTCAAAAAAACCGTTTACAAGAAAGGAAATTTCAAAACAAGAGGCTATAAAAATTTTTGAATCCATTGGGGAAACTTATAAAGTTGAGATAATTAATGAAATAGAAGATGATAAAGTATCAATATACGAAGAAGACGGATTTATTGATCTTTGTAGAGGCCCCCATATTCCTCATACAGGCATTGTAAAGGCTTTTAAACTGCTCAGTGTTGCTGGAGCGTATTGGAGAGGTGATGAGAGGAATAAAATGCTTCAGAGGATATACGGCACTGCTTTCCCTACAAAAGAAGAGCTTGAGGAGTATCTTAAATTTCTTGAAGAGATTAAAAAGAGAGACCACCGGAGACTTGGTAAACAGCTTAAGCTTTTTGAAATAAGTGATGAAATAGGTCCTGGTCTAATTATTTGGCTACCCAATGGAGCAATTATTAGAAAGGTTGTGGAAGATTTCTGGAAGGATGAACATATAAAGGCAGGCTATCAACTACTGTATACACCTCATATTGCTAAGCTTGATTTATGGGGTAAAAGTGGACATCTTGATTTTTATAGAGAAAACATGTTTTCTTCCATGCAAATTGATGAGGTTGCTTATCAACTTAAGCCAATGAATTGTCCTTTTCATATTCAGGTTTACAAATCAGAACTTCGCAGTTATAGAGACCTTCCTTTAAGATTTGCAGAACTCGGGACAGTTTATAGATATGAAAGATCTGGAGTTTTACATGGGCTTTTAAGGGTGAGAGGTTTTACACAAGATGATGCCCATATTTTCTGCACCGAAGAGAATCTTGAAGAAGAAATTCAAAAAGTGCTTGATTTTACTGTTTTCATCCTTTCTACCTTTGGATTTAAGGATTACGAAATTTATATTTCCACAAGACCAGAAAAATATGTGGGAACTCTTGAGAACTGGAATAGAGCAACCGATGCTTTAGAGCAGGCACTTAAAAAGAGAAATTTACCTTATCAAATAGACCCGGGAGAGGGAGTATTTTATGGTCCTAAAATTGATATAAAAATAAAAGATGTTCTAAATAGAGCATGGCAGTGTAGCACAATTCAGGTTGATTTCAATATCCCTGAGAGATTTGATATTACCTATAGAGGTAGAGACGGGCAGGAACATAGACCTATTATGATTCATAGAGCATTGATGGGCTCATTGGAGAGATTTATGGGTGTATTGATAGAACATTACGCAGGTGCATTTCCAACATGGCTTTCACCTGTGCAGGTTGAGGTTATGTCTATTTCAGAAAAACATGTAGAGTATTCCAGAAAAGTATATGAAACTTTTTTAAAAGAAGGAATAAGGGCAAAACTTAATATAGAAAATGAAAAAATTGGATATAAGATAAGACAAGCAACTTTAGAAAAAATTCCTTATATGGTGATACTTGGAGAAAAAGAAATTGAATCCGGCAAGATTACTGTGAGAAGCAGAAATGGTGAAAATTTAGAACTTATTGGGATAGAATTTTTCTTGGATTTTATAATTAAAGAAATAAGAGAAAAAAAACAAATTGAGGAGGTGCCCAAATAGCAACAAAGGACATAAGAGTTAATGAAGCCATTAAGGCAAAAGAGGTAAGACTGGTAGATGAAAATGGTAAGCAACTTGGGGTAGTAAGCGTTAGAGAAGCGATAAGCATAGCGAAAGAAAGAGGATATGACCTTGTAGAAGTAGCGCCTAATACAAACCCGCCTGTATGTAGAATAATGGACTATGGAAAATACAAATATCAACTTGAAAAAAAGACCTCTTCTAAAAGAACTGCTACTGTAAAGGAAATTAAGATAAGACCGCAGATTTCAGATCATGATCTCCAATTGAAAGTAAAACATATTAAAAGATTTATTGAAGATGGTGATAAAACAAGGGTCACGTTGTTTTTTAGAGGGAGAGAAATAGTTCATCAAGAACTTGGAATGAAAGTATTTGACAAAATAAAAGCCCTTCTTGTAGGTTTCCCGCATAAAATTGAGCAGGAACCACGTCTTGAGGGAAATAATATGAGTATGATTATTGCCCCTGGAAAAGATTGATTAATTTTTCAATTTTTTATTAAAATAATTGTCTAAACTTCTGAAGGAGGAGATTAGTTATGCCAAAGCTCAAAACTCACAGAGGAGCTGCTAAAAGGTTTAAAGTTACTGGAACAGGAAAAATTATGCGGAGAAGGGCAAATAAAAGCCATCTCCTCACAGGCAAATCTTCTAAGAGAACAAGAAATCTAAGACAAGCAGCTTTAGTTGATGAAACTATTTATAAGTCAATAAAATCGCTTATTCCTTATAAATTTTAGGGGAGGTAAAAAGTGGGCGCTTATACTACCTATAATCCACATAAACTCAAGAAAAAAAGAACACACGGATTTTTAAAAAGAATGAGTACTCCGGGTGGAAGAAGAGTAATCAAAAGAAGAAGAGCTAAGGGTAGATGGAGATTAACTCCATAATATCCAAATTTTTCCTTTTTTCAATAAAAATTTATAGGAGGTTTATTTCTCCTTTTATACCTCCAGCATGTAGATTTTATCCAACCTGTTCAGAATATGCTGAACAGGCAATAAAAAAATATGGTATTAAGGGAATTTTTCTTGCTACAAAAAGAATTCTTAAATGTCATCCCTTTCATCCGGGAGGATATGACCCTTTAAGGTGAGGTTATGGAAAAAACAGGATTGAGAACTTTATTAGCGGTAATTTTAAGCATGGCTATACTTTTTGGTAGCCAATATTTTTATACAAAGTATTACCAGCCTAAAAATCAACCTTCTCAGCCAAAGGAGGAAATAAAAAAAGAAGAAAAACCTGTCCCTACTGAACAGATTCAACTTCCTTCGTCAAAAAAAGATGAACCAAAACAATTAACTAAGGATGCAAATTATAAAGAAGTAAGTATAGAAAACGAAGTATTTAAAGCTATTCTTTCAAATGAAGGTGCTACCATTAGATCTGTTGAATTAAAAAAATATAAGGATACAAAGGGGAATTTAATTAAACTTACTTCCTATGGTATTCCAGCTATTTCTATTATTAAAGACAATAAATTCGATTATTCAAAAATTATATTTAATATTGATGACTCAAAAGCATCTTTTAAGGATTCTAATGAAGCTGTGATTGTTTTTTACTACAGTGATGGAAACATTTCAATTAAGAGAAGTTTCATATTTAATAAAACTGATTATGTGATTGATGTAAAAGATGAAATCAGCGGAGTTGGCTCTTATTATGTAACTCTTGGAAAGAACTTTGGAATTTTTGATAAAGAAGAATCCACGCATTGGGGACCGGTTATTTTACAAGAATCTGACAGGATTGAACTCACTCCATCAAAAATAAAGGAACCTGTTATATATAAAGAAAGTGTAAAATGGATTGCCCAGGAAGACAAATACTTTTTTTCAGCTATTGTTCCTGTAAGTAAGGCCAATCAATTTGTTGTGTTACCTTATAATGGAGATGCTCTTACAGCAGTAGAATTTAGCGAAGGTACAAATCATTACAAAGTATTTGCTTCTCCAAAGGATTATAGTTATCTAAAAAAGTTTAATGTCGGTTTAGAACATATAGTGGATTTTGGTTTCTTTTCACTCATAGCGCTTCCTTTGTTTTGGTTTTTAAAGATTCTTTACGGCGTTGTAAATAATTATGGAATTGCCATAATTATTCTTACAATCATTGTAAGGATTCCTTTCATTCCTATAGTTAACAAAGGGCAAAAATCCATGCAAAAATTAAGTGAACTTCAACCTAAGTTAATGCAATTGAAAGAACAATATAAAAATGATCCTCAGAGACTTCAGAAAGAAATGATGGAGCTTTATAAAAAATATAAAGTCAACCCAATGGGAGGATGTTTACCAATTCTACTGCAGATTCCTGTCTTTTTTGCTCTCTATAAAATTCTTACAATATCTATAGAACTTAGACAAGCTCCTTTCATGTTTTGGATACAAGATCTCTCAGTAAAAGATCCTTACTATATTCTTCCTATTTTGATGGGAGCTACAATGCTTATTCAGCAAAAAATGACTCCTTCTACTGCAGATCCAACTCAACAGAAGATAATGCTAATATTGCCAATAGTTTTTACATTTCTTTTTCTCAGTTTTCCTTCCGGACTTGTTCTTTATTGGCTTATAAATAATATTTTTGGAATAGCTCAACAATTTTATATAAATCAAAAAGTTAAAAAAGCTAAGTGATTTCTTCGGAGTTTGACACAATTGCTGCAATAAGCACCCCTTTGGGTGAAGGTGGCATAGGTATTATTCGTATTAGTGGAACTGAAGCAATCAATATAGCATCAAAAATATTTTATTCATACAAAGGTATAAAGCTAACGCAAGTAAAAACCCATACAATTCATTATGGTTTTATAGTGGATCCAGAAACAGATGAAAAAGTTGATGAGGTTCTTGTTTCTGTAATGAGAGCACCCAATACCTATACAAGAGAGGATGTGGTAGAGATAAATTGTCATGGTGGATATATTACTTTAAAGAGAATTCTTGATATAGTCATAAGCCAAGGTGCAAGGATTGCTGAACCAGGAGAGTTTACAAAAAGGGCTTTTTTGAGGGGTAGAATAGACCTTAGTCAGGCAGAATCAGTTATTGACATAATTAAGGCAAAAACCGAAGAATCACAAAAAATAGCACTACAGCATCTGAGTGGCAAACTTTCTGAAAAGATAAATGAGTTAAGGAATGCATTAACAAGGGTTTGTGCACATGTGGAAGCATACATTGATTTCCCTGAAGAAGATATTGATGGAATGACTGGAAAAGAGATTGAAGAAGAGATAATACAAATTAGCGAAGAAATAAGGAAGCTTATTGAAGGATACGAAGAAGGAAAGATTTATAGAGAAGGTCTTAGAGCAGCAATAGTAGGAAAACCAAATGTGGGAAAATCATCTTTACTTAATGCTCTTTTGATGAAAGACAGGGCAATAGTAACAGAAATACCAGGAACGACAAGAGATATAATTGAAGAGTATGTAAATATAAAAGGGATGCCATTAAGAATAGTAGATACGGCTGGTATTAGAGAGTCTCATGACCTTGTAGAAGCAGAAGGGATAAGAAGAACTTTGAAGGCAGTAGATGAAGCAGAATTAGTGCTACTTTTACTTGATATGAGCAGAGAGATTGATAGGCTTGATATGGAAATAATTTATAAAGTAAAAGATAAAAAAGTAATAGTTGTTTTAAATAAAAAGGATATAAAAAATAAAGATTTTAACCTCCCCGATACAATTAAAGATAAGACAAAGATTGAGATTTCTGCATTGACTGGAGAAGGCATAGAAGAACTAAAAGAAGCGATATTTAATACGGCAATTTCTGGTAGATACAAACAAGAAGGTCTAATTATAACAAAACTAAGGCATAAGGTTGCCCTCGAAGGTTCCTATTTAGCACTTAAAAATGCTATTGAGAGTTTTAAAGGAGGTAAGCCCCTTGAGATTACTGCCATGTTTCTCAGAGAGGGGCTCAGTTATTTAGGTCAAATTGTAGGTGTTGTCACTACTGAAGAGATATTAAATCTCATATTCAGTGAATTTTGTATCGGTAAATAAGTATTTATTTTGTGGAGTCACCAGTTTTATTACCTCCGATTAAAGCCTGACTTAACATTTCCTGCAAAATCTTTTCATTTATTTCTACTTTATGTTTTTTCTTCAAATCTTCAATATAACTATTAAACCAGTCTTGCTGTTTTTTTGCTTTTAATTGTTCTATAAGTTGCTGTTTAATCTGTTCAAATTCAATAGGTGTGCCTTTAACGTCAGTAACTTTAAAAATGTAAAGCCCGTCTTTACGATTTACAGGCATGCTAACCTGTCCTTTTTTTAAACTAAAGGCTAAGTTTTCAATTTGGGATTCAAGCTGTCCTTTTTTAAAAAATCCCATGTCCCCACCACTTGCCTTTGTTTTATCGTCCTTTGATAGTTCTTTTGCTATTTTTGCAAAATCTTCTCCTTTATCAACTCTTTCATATACTTTTTTTGCATCATCTTCGCTTTTTACAACAATTTGGCTAAGTCTAACCTCAGTTGGTTTGATAAATTGGTCTTTATTTTTTTCATAGTAATCCTTTGCATCTTTTTCCGTTACCTGCTGAATATTTTTTAGTTCCTGTTCAAGTAGCATATTGATGAGAGTTATTTTTTTGAATTCCTCCAATCTTCTTTTGAACTCTTCAGATTTAGCAAGTTCTTTCTTTTTTGCTTCTTCATAGAGAACTTCTCTTTTTATTAGTTCATCCTTCAGTCTGTTAATGCCTTCAGGAGATGCAAGAAATGCTTTAGTTTGGGGTGGTAAAGTTTTAAGGTCTTCCTGCAAATCTTTTTTTGTAAGTGTTGAAGAACCTGCTTTTAGTATTACTTCATCTTTGCTCTGACTACAGGCAAAAATAAGTGTGATGGTGAATAGGAAAATAAAAAATTTGATGAATTTCATTTAATATACTCCTTTCAATATAATTTTTCCTTTAATTTAACATTTAGGTAAGTATTTAGGCAAATTTAATTGAAGCTCTAAGCTCTGGTAAGGAGGTTAATAGGGGGCATTTGCCCCCAGATTTATTCTTTTACAAACTCTGTAGCTAATCTTCCAACTTCTCTTGCAAACTCTGCTATGCCACCTTTGAATTGGAAAGCATTGGAGAACCCAATTGCTCTTAGGGCAATTGTCGCAGCAGCAGCTCTGTCACCAGTATGGCAGAGAACAGCTATTTTTTTGTCCTTTGGAAGCTTGGCAAGATTTTCAGGTTTAAAAAGTTCATGCATAGGGATTATAAGTGAACCTTTCCAGACAGGAGCTATAAGTTTAGTTTCAGCAGGTGTTCTAATATCAAGAATCACGAAATCCTCTTTCTTCTTGATCATTTCAAGAATATCCTTAGTAGCTATTTGACATGGTCTTAGTGTAAGAACTTCTGGTGTCATTTGAGAAAACATAGCATCAAATTTCTTTGCCATTTCTGCATCATATGCAAATGCTGAGGTCACAAATATAAATGAAGAGATTAAAAATGAAATAAAAAGTTTCATTTTAACATCCTCCTGCATAGAATATTTTCTGCAAAGCAGAATACTATATAGGAGTATATAAGATAATATCACCTTTCGTCAAGACGAAATTATTATATATTTAGGGGCTAATGGGTATATACCTATTGACAAAATCTATTAATAAGGGTACAATTATAGAAAAAAGGAGGTGCTTTATGAGTAAAAAGCGAAAAGGCTTAGCTTTAATTGTGTTTATTTCGATTTTAGCCCTTGCTCTTGTAGCCTCTCAGGGTATATCTCAACAAAAGCCTATCATAGCTAAAGGTTGTTCTCTTCCAGGTTGTCATACTGCTAAACAAGGAGAGTTATGGGGAAATGTTAAGACTGTATCTGGAAAGGCTGAAATGATTCAAATTGACACAGGTGCTCTGTGGACAGTTAAGTTTGACGATAAGACCAAAGTTAAAAACTGGAATCAACCTCTTAACAAATTACCAAAAGAAAAAGAGATTTCTATTAACTATGTTGAGAAGAACGGAGAATTTTATGCAACATTTATCAATGTAAAGCCTCCGGTTGCTGTTGATCCAGCTAAGGTAGTTAAAGTGGCTGAAATGAAGAAAATTTGGGATGAAAAGAAGGCACTCATTATTGACTGTAGACCAGCTGGAAGATACAACGAAGGGCACATACCTGGTTCAATTCACATATGGTTTGCAGAATTTGACAAACATATTGATAAACTTCCACAGGATAAAAATCAACTTATAGTCTACTACTGTCAGGGACCTACTTGAGCTCTCACACCTTCATCTGCTCGTAGAGCAGAAGCACTTGGTTACACCAATGTAAAGCAGTTTGTTGATGGTCTTCCTGAATGGAAAAAACAGGGATATCCAGTAGCATCAACAGTTAAGTATTTACAGGAGCTTATTAGCAAAGACATACCTCATGTTTTAGTTGATGTAAGACCAAAAGATCAAGCAGAAAAGGAACATATCAAAGGCGCTGTTAATATACCCCTTGATGAACTTGCTAAAGCACAGAAACTTTTCCCAAAGCAGAAAAATGCACCAATAATAATTTATTGTACAAAAGATAATCTTTCTCTTAAAGCCTTTGATACTATTAGAAAATGGGGATATACTAATACTTCCTATCTCGTGGGTGGAATAGAATCATGGAAAAAAGCTGGTGGAGAAGTTCTTTCTGGACAACTTCAGAAGAAAATTGTTTATGTGCCAAAGCCCAAACCTGGAACAATTGGGGTGGAGGAATTCAAGAAAATTACTGGAAAGAAACTTCCACCAAACGTGATTATTCTTGATGTAAGAGACCCTGAGGAAACGCAGATGGGAGTAATTAAGGGTTCTAAAAACATACCAGTAAATGAGCTTAAGGACAGACTCAATGAACTTCCAAAGGATAAAGAAATAGTTGTTCATTGTGCTACTGGAATGAGAGCAGAAATGGCTTATAATATTCTTAAAGAAGCCGGCTATAACGTAAAATTCCTTGATGCGAGCATCCAAATTAAAAAAGGCGGGAAATATACAATAACAGAGAATTAAATTCTATAAGGGGGCTTTATGCCCCCTTTCTCTGTTATAATTTTTAATGCCCTTCAAACTTGGCAAAATTAGTGACCTTGCAACACCTCTTACTATATTAATCTTTTCCATCCAGTTCTTTTTGGTATTAGGATACTTTGGTTACGGATACTATATGGATTCTTCTGAAAGTTGTATAAATTGCCACGGCTCAAAGGAGAAGATGAATGAACTTGGCTATCCCCAATTTTACATTACCCTTGATGAAGTTAGAAAGGCTACAGGTCATAAAACAGTTCAGTGTAGAGACTGTCACTTGGGTAATGGTAGGACTTCTGATAAGGACAAGGCTCACAAAGGAATGTTAAAGGCTATTTTTGTAGATGAAAATGCTGAGCCAGTGGAGAGAAATAAAGTTTACAGCAAAGAAGACATAGAGTTAAACAGAATAAGACCGAGTGGGGAAAATTCTCTTTTTGAACTTCTTCCTAAGCAAAGAGAAAATGAGGGATTTTATTTACACACTCAAGTGAGAAATATACTTTGGCACGACAGAGACCCTTATACTTTTAACTTTGACCCTAAAATATCTGAGAAGACCTGTGGTAAAAGAGGGTGCCATTCTGAAGAGTTAAAACAGTTCAGAAGCACAATAATGGGAATTAACTATCGTCAAAGAACTATGAGAACTTGGCTTGAGCCATATGGACCTCATAATTGCGGACCTTCTTTTGCTGATTTGCCACCAGAAGAGATACTTAAGAGTGCTGGTTTCGATTTTACAAATACTGAAAAAATAAGAAAAGAGATAAATATACCTTTTACAAATCAGCAGGCAATTACAAAACAAAGACTCTGTAATGTATGCCATGCAAGTTGTCTTGACTGTCATTATGCACCAAACAAAGAAAAGGGTACACACGCATTCATAAAAGTTCCAGATTCATACAGTTGCATGGGAAGAGGTAGAGGAAATTCAGTTTGTCACACAGGTTCTGGGCATTCAAGAAGGGGAGAAACATATATTGGAAAGTTTTATTCAATTCCTCAGGGAAGAAAGCCTGATATTCACTTTACAAAGGGAATTCAATGTGTAGAATGCCATCCAACAGGAAAAAAAGGCATGGGAGATATGCAAAGGAAAGCAACATGTGGAGATTGCCATGTTGAAATAGAGAAAGCTCATGCAAATTCAATTCATAAAAATCTTACCTGTGCAGCATGTCATGTTACAGAGGCAAGCGGATATCAGATTACCATCTGGGGTAAAGGATATATTGGAGAGAATCCAAATCCTTTTAAGAAATACTCCCTCTATTATGGAATTCAAAAACCTCTCATATTAATGAAGGATCAGAAAGGCATTTGGTTCCCTGTAAAAATTTTTCCTCATAGTGTAGGAAATTTTCAGAGAGACATACCACCGTCAGGATTAAAATTCAGATGGCTTAATGGAGAGACAAGAGATATGTATGCTATCTTGGGTACTTTTGATGGACTTCCTTCAAGCAATAAACATCTCCTATGGCTTCAGATTGAAGAGGTTGCCCATCCTTTTGGAAAAGTAAGAGGTTGTAAAAGTTGCCACAGTAGAAGACAAGTTTCCGTATCTACATGGAAGTATGAAGACATACAGGGTGCAGAACCATTTAAAGGTGGGTATAAAATAGTGGCTGATGAAAAGAGACTTCAGTTAAAAGACTTCTGGCACACTGAGATTAAGGTGCAGCAAGGATTTGAGATTTCTGATTTTGCTTCTTGGATTTATCTGACTGATAAATGGACTGTTGAAGGTGATTTCAGTATAAAGGTTGATACAAAAAAATATAAAAAGTATGAGAAGCTTTATCGGGAGAATCTTGAAAGAATCAAGAAGCTTAAAAATAAACATAAGGATTCTCCTGAGTTATTGAAAAAAATAAGAGGTATTATCATCCATAATCCTGATCAAAAAATAAGTGGCTAATTATTCTTCCACACATATCTGTCTTTTTGAGACTGCATGAATTGTTTTAAGCGTTACAATGCCTATTATAGTAGTGGTAATTGCCAAGGCAATTAATGTTAGGAGTTTATAAAATGCTAAACCAGTCATTTGATATCTCATAGCAATAGCTATGGTAATTGCATCAAGAGGGAAGGTATATGCCCACCAAGAGATATAAAATTTGAGATTGATAAATTTTTTTATCAGAGCAAATAGAACTATACATAAAAATAGAGCAAAATAAAAAAGTAAGTTACCCAAAGTGTCTATGGAACCAATAATTTTTGTGTAAGATATGAATCCAATTGCAGGTGGGGCAATAAGAATGAAAAAAGTTGGATAAAGTCTATCAGGCAAGGGGTTGTGAAATATAAATCTATAGAAGACGATTGTAAACAGGCATATCCAAAATATGATTCCAACGCTAAAGAAAAACCAAGATAAATCAACTGAGTAATTAATTCCCTGTATTGGTATTATTATTGTTCCTACTACAGGAATAAACCATGCAGGATTAATCATTTCAATCTTAAACTCTTTGTTTATCCAATAAATTAAAATTCTTACAAGGAATATAAAGTGTAGAATTGTGCCACAAAACCACATGAAAAATGATATTGATTGATTTATCGAGTCATAAGCAATGGAAAGCAATAAAAGAGATATCGATATTGTCGGAAAGAAACTTGATTTAATAGGATGATGGAATTCTTCTTTTACTTGACTTGAGTATTTAATAATTTTTATTAAGTATAAAATTACAAAAAGCCAAAATATTACACTTGCAACATAGGTAAGTCCAACTCCTATTAACTTTAATGTTTCTCCTAAAAATGATGTCCTCATGTAAGCGATTGCAAGACCTGTTAAACCCATAATTACAGCAAAAAATGAAATCGGGAAATTTTTAATCCTGCTGTTTTCCACATACCCCTCCTTTTTTCATTTTTTATGATTTTTTTATACCTCCTATGGCTATTAAGAGATAGCTTCAATAATGGTAGCAATTAGAAATATTAAAAGAAATGTGAAGGCTATCAAAGCTGTAAATTTCCAGCCTATTTTTTTATCAATCCATGGAACTAAAATTAGAAAGGATACTATGCTTAATGGAACTAAAACTCCACCAATAAAAACTGTATCGGCAGAGAAATACCTTAATAACCAGAAAAGCCAGAGATAATACCACTCTGGTCTTGGCTGATAGGCAACAAGTAAATCAATTTCTCTACCAATGAGAGGTGGGAAAATAAAAGTTAGAATTAGTATCAACTCAAAAGTCAGAATAGCAAAAAATAAAATCTCAATCAAATAATCTGGATAAAATTTCTTTTTCATAGAGGTTTCGATATCCCAAGTTTTTTAATCATGTGGAAATGTGCCCATAGTAGAAGAATGATAATACTTGGAAACCACAATACATGAAAACTGTAAAATCTTGAAAGCGTAACCCCAGATACTTCATAGTTACCTCTTATAATTAGCAGTATGGTTTCTCCTACAAAAGGTATACTACCTGCTATGTTTGTTCCAACTACTGTAGCCCAATATGCCTTTTGATCCCAAGGAAGTAGATATCCTGTAAAACCCTCAAGCATTATTATTAAGAAGACTAAAACACCTACAACCCAATTAAGCTCTCTTGGTGGTCGATAACTTTTAGTTACAAAAACCCTGATTGAATGAAAAATTATGCTCACAATTAATACATTAGCAGACCATTTATGTATACCCCTTATCAGTTTTCCTAAGGGTACTTCTTCTTGGATTCTCAATATGCTTTGATATGCTTCTTTTTCAGAAGGTATATAATGCAATGATAGAAACAAACCTGATATGAAGCAAAAAAGAAAAGCTGAGAAAGCTATTCCACCAAAACAGTAAAAGTAACTAATACCTTCGGGAATATCTCTATCAAAAATTCCTCTATGAACAGTTTTAAGTCTAAACCTGTCAAGAAACCAATCAATAATATTCATATAATTAATCCTACATATATCTTATCATTTTCTATTTTAACAGGTAATCTTTGAAGATTTTCTTTCGGTGGTCCAGTAATTACTCGTCCTTCTATATCATATCTACCACCATGACAGGGGCATATAAACTCATTATTATATCTATTAAAATTTACGAAACAGCCAAGATGAGTGCATACAGGAGATAAAGCTATAAGGGAATTATCATTCCTGTTAACAAGAAAAATCTTAAAATATTTTTTCTCATCAATTTTTATATCAACCTTTTTTAATCCCTCCTTTGGATATTTATCTTTAGGGATTTCAAAAAATTTGAAATCCCTTCGTTTAGGGTTTTTGGGTTTGAGAATTGTTAACCATATAAATGGAAGGATGAGGGAAATAACTAAAAAAAAAGATTTAATAACTTTTTTTAAAAAAACCCTCCTATTAATTTTTTCTAATTGTTTGTTAATTGACATACTTTAAAAGGATACCCCCTAATCCTATTTTAAAAATATATTGACAAAAAATTTTTTTTTATGTAGTATTTAACTAATAGTATAACAAATATAAGGGGGTGAGGGTATGAGTATTACCCGAAGAGATTTTCTGAAAATTGCAGCGGTTACAGGCGGCGCTGTGGCAGCAAGCACCCCTGTTGTAAAATCGGTTTTAGCTCTTGGTAAAAAACCTGTTTCATTACCGCAATATGTACCAACAACTTGTGAAATGTGTTTTTGGCGTTGTGGTGCTATCGCAAAGGTTTTAGATGGAAAGGTTGTAAAGCTGGATGGGAATCCAATTCATCCGAACTCTCGTGGGAAATTATGTGCAAGAGGACATGGAGGAATAGGGCTTCTTTATGACCCTGACAGACTAAAAACTCCACTAATTAACACAGGTGCGAGAGGGGAGGCAAAATTTAAAAAAGCCTCATGGGATGAAGCCTTAGGATTTGTAGCTGATAAAATGCAGAAAATCAAGGAAAAATACGGACCTGAATCAGTAGCATTACTTACTCATGGAACCATATCAGCTTATTTTTTGCACCTTCTTCAGGCATATGGCTCCCCAAATTTTGCAATGCCTTCTTTTGCACTGTGTCGTGGTGCAAGAGGTGTTGCTTTTGAGGTTACTTTTGGTGAAGATGTGGGCAATCCAGAAAGGCTTGATTTACAAAATAGTAAGGTAATTGTTCTTATAGGAAGTCATCTTGGTGAGAATGCTCACAATTCTCAATGTCAAGAGTTTGCTGAAGCTGTTGGAAAAGGTGCTACAGTTATTGTTCTTGACCCAAGATTTTCAACTGCTGCAGGTAAGGCACAATACTGGTTACCTATAAAGCCTGCCACTGACCTTGCACTTTTACTTGCATGGATAAATGTGATAATCAACGAAGGACTTTATGATAAAGAATATGTTGCAAAGTATACTACTGGTTTCAATGAAGTAGCTAAGGCTGTAAAGGAATATACTCCTGAGTGGGCTGAAAAAGAGACAGATATTCCAGCAAGTCTTATTGTTGAGACCGCAAGGGTAATGGGTAAAAATAAACCTTCAGTATTGATCCATCCAGGAAGACACACTGCCTGGTATTCTGACAATGTGCAGAGACAGCGTGCAGTTGCAATTCTTACTGCAATCCTTGGAGCTTATGGAAGACCAGGTGGAGTATATCTCAATCCCAAGAAGAAACTTGAACCAGTCTTTCTATCAGAGAAAGACTATCCTGATCATAAACAAGAATTAAATAAAGGCAAGTATCCATTTGCAGGTGAAGAAGGCATTACCCATGAAATTGTAAGAGCGACTCTCACAGACGAGCCTTATCCTATAAAAGCATGGTTTACTACTGGAACAAACATTATGAAAGCAATGCCAAACCAGAGAGCTACACTTAATGCTGTTCAAAAACTCGATCTTCTGGTAGCAGTAGACATGATGCCATATGATGGTGTGATGCTTGCTGATGTAGTACTTCCTGAGTGTACCTATCTTGAGCGTCATGATGATTTTTTCACCGTAAAAGAGAGAAGCTTTGGTATATCAATTCGTCAACCTGTTGTGCAACCCATGTATGATACAAAACCAGGATGGTGGATTGCTAAAGAACTTGGCAAACGGCTCGGACTTGAAGAATATTTCCCATGGAATACCTTTGAGGACTTTTTAAAAGCAAAAGCTCAGATATGGGGAATTGATTACGCTGAGCTTGCCAAAAACGGATATATTGATTTTCCAGAGAGTGCAAAACCTTACATTTCATCAGGAGAGGATTTCAAATTTAAAACGCCCTCAGGCAAGATAGAGCTTTACAGTAAAGAACTTAAAGAACACGGTTTTGATGCTGTACCAAAATATACAAAACATGCACAACCTTCTGAAGGATGGTTTAGACTCATATATGGAAGAGCCCCAGTTCATACATTCTCAAGAACAACAAATAATCCCTCTCTTTGGGAACTTATGGAAGAAAATGTAGCTTGGATAAATTCAAAAATTGCAAAAAGAATGGGACTCAAAAATAATGAATATATTGTTTTAGTTAATCAGGATGGTGTAAAGAGTAATAAAGTTAGAGCAAAAGTCACTGAGAGAATAAGGCCAGACTGTATTTATATTGTTCATGGCTTCGGTTCAACATCAAAGCTTCTAAAAAAAGCTTATTTAAGGGGCGCTGATGATCAGCAGTTAATAACGAGATATGTAATTGACCCCATTGGTGGAACTGTGGGTATGAGAGTGAACTTTGTTAAGATTGCCAAGGAGGTCTAAAAATGCCCAAATATGTAATGGTAATAGATGTTGAAAAATGCATTGGATGCATGGCTTGTGTAATAGCGTGTAAGAAGGAAAATAATGTTCCAGAAGAGCATTTTAGAACCCGAGTAGTAGAGGAAGTAAGAGGTGAATTTCCCAATCTCAGGATGGAGTTAAGAAGTGAACTTTGCAATCATTGTGAAAACGCACCTTGCATTGATGCCTGTCCAACAAGAGCATCCCATAGAGCAAAAGATGGAACAGTACAGATAGACAGTGTTAAATGCATTGGCTGTAAAGCCTGTATTTTAGCTTGTCCCTATGATGCAAGGTATTCCCATCCAAAGGGTTTTGCGGACAAATGCACTTTTTGTGACCATAGACTTAAAGAGGGTAAAAAACCAGCCTGTGTTGAGACCTGTCTTGGAAAATCAAGAATATTTGGCGACCTTGAAGAAGCAAATAGTGAAGTAGCAGAATTGCTAAGAAAACATGACTCATCTGTGAGGCTTGAATTTGCTGGAACAAGACCACGGGTTTTTTATATTAAAAAGAAATTTGCAGGAGGTCTATGATGACTGAGATAACAATAACAGGCTTAAATGCTATAACTCATCCTTACTTAGAGGTTTGGGATTGGAGAATAGTAATATATCTTTTTCTTGGAGGACTATCTGCAGGAATGCTTGTCATGTGCTCAATAGCTAATTTAAGGATTACTAAACAACCCGTGGAGGAACTTGCTCAATGTGTTAGAGCACCATTTATTGCTTTTATTATTCTTGCTATAGGTGCCTTATTTATAATTATTGACCTTGGAAAGCCTCAAAGCCTTCTCTGGGGTTATCTTACTTTTCAACCTTTGTCTCTTATGTCATGGGGTACCTGGGGAGTTCCAGCAGTTTTAGTTGCGAATGCACTTTATATTTTAGCAGTAATTCCTAAAGATCAGAGACATAAGCTTAAGTTTCCATTCCTCATAAAAATAGCAGAGAAATTAGCCCCTAAGATGAGACCGATAGCAAAATTAAATTTCGCTATGGGAATTTTTCTTGGAATTTATACAGGTGTGCTTTTAAGTTCCTTTGCTGCAATACCCCTTTGGAATAATGCAACTTTGCCTATACTGTTTTTGGTATCTGCTCTTTCCTCAGGAGCAGCTATGATAGTTATAATTGCGAAGAAAAATGAAATAAAATTTTTGTTCACCAAAATAGATATTTGGCTTATTGTAGCAGAATTAGTAATTATACTTCTTTTTTTATATGGATTGTATACCTCAACTGCTCCATATAAAAAAGCAATAGAGCCCTTTTTCTCTTTCACAAGTGAACAATTTATATTTGCTATAGCATTAATAGCTATATTCTTACTTCTACCGCTGGCATTGAGAATTAAGTTAGGTGAATTGAAAGAATTTGAAGACGGATTTCATGGAGAGTTTACTAAGGCTCAGATTTTTAGAATGAATTTTGCAGCAGTGCTTGTTCTTACAGGAACTCTCATCCTTAGAGCAGCGATAGTTTATGCAGGACAGTTAACAAAGCTTTCACCATATTGATATAATTTGAAATGAAATTCATAAAAGAAAGGAGGTGAGAAGATGAAGAGAGTATTAGCAATAGCAATAATGCTTACATTTGTCTTAGGTTTTGTTTTTTCAGCTTATGCTGCCAATGTTAGCGGAACAATAACCAAAATTGAAGGTAACAAAGTAACAGTAAAGAAGGCTGATGGCAAGGAAGTTACTGTTGAGCTCAAAGTAGGTGACAAGATAACAATCAAGCCAGCAGGTGAAAAGGAAAAGGGCAAAGAAGGAGCACCAGCTAAGAAAAAGAAAGCAGTAGAGGGCTGCTAATTTGTCTAAAAAGGGGGGATATCCCCCCTTTACCTTTTATTTGCTGTCTAAAACTTCTCTAATTTTTTCAGATAGCTCTTGAATGGTGAATGGTTTTTGAATAAAGTTAATTCCTTTATCAAGAATTCCATGATGGACAATTACATTATCTGTGTATCCAGACATATATAATACTTTAATTTTTGGTCTAAAATTTTTTATTCTATTAAATAATTTCGGTCCGCTAATTCCAGGCATAACAACGTCTGCTAAGACGAGGTCAATATCTTCATGATAAAATTGTGTTAAAAATATCGCAGTATTGTAATCTTTAGCCTCCAAGGTTTTATATCCTAATTTTTTTAGCATTTCAAGTAAAACAATTCTCACCTTTTCATCATCATCAACAACAAGAACTGTCTCTGTTCCAGTTAAAAGATTTTTAGAAATTGTAAAATTTTCTTGTTCAATTTCTTTCTGAACTATTGGAAGATAGATTTTAAATGTTGTTCCTTGATGTAGTTCACTATATACCCATATATTTCCTCCGTGTTGTTTCGCAATACCGTATACGGTTGAAAGCCCAAGTCCAGTGCCTGATTCTTTTTTAGTTGTAAAGAACGGTTCAAATATTTTATCTTTAATTTCTTCTGGAATGCCTACTCCTGTATCAGAAATTGCAAGCATAATATAATGTCCTTGTTTTGAACCATGATGTTTTCTCACATATTCTTCGTCAAGATAAACATTCTTAGTTTCTATAATAATTTTTCCACCCTGAGGCATTGCGTCTTTTGCATTAACTATAAGATTAATAATTAACTGCTCCATTTGAGGCAGATCTGCTTCAATATGACCAAGGTCTGAAGAGAGTTCTGTTACAAGCAGAATATCTTCACCAATTAATCTTTTTATCATATCTTCCATACTTTTAATTAAATCATTAATATTAATAACCTTTGGTTGCAAAATCTGTTTCCTTGAAAAAGCAAGAAGACTTTTTACAAGCTTTTCAGCTCTTTCTGAGGCAGACTGAACATTATTAAGATAGGGCATTATTGGGTCATGCTCCATTATTTTCATCTGTGCAAGCTGTGTAAAACCTTTTATGGCTGTGAGCATATTGTTAAAGTCATGAGCAATGCCTGCTGCAAGTCTTCCAATTGATTCCATTCTCTGAGCAAAGAGAAATTGTTCTCTTAGTTTATTCATCTCCTCTTCTTTGAGCCAGTGTTCAGTGACATCAATAAAACAGATCTTAACGCATTCAAGATTCATATACTTTACAGGTGTCATGACTATTCTTAGACAGATTAAGTCATTATTTTTATTTTTAAATTTAATTCTCTGAAATGCCCTTTGTTTTTGACCGCTTAAAACGGAGTTATATTCTTCAATAAATAAATCTCTATCTTGTTCATAAATTTGATTTACTATGTCAAAATTTTTCATTTTAAATCCAAGGATTTCCTCAAATCCCTTATTTGCTAAAAGGAATTTTGGAGGATAGTCTGTAGTAATGGCAAAACCAATATGAGGTTGTTCTAATATTATCTTTATTAATTCATTGATTCTTTCATCCTTTTCTCTTTCAATAATAATTGATTTTATGATTTTATCGAGCCATTTTTTCTTATCCTCTTCATTTATTAGGCTATCACCTTTTACAAAGAAAAAATTTTTTATAAGCTCACCTTCATATAAAATATAGGGATGAGTCTTAATTAAATCTAACATAATGTCTGAAGGAAATTTTTGCCAGTTATACTGACATATTCCAGTGCATCGGAATTTGTTAAAAAACTCTTTATTCAAAATTTCTTCATATTCTATAAGTTTATTTGAACCTTCTATACCCTTTAATGCCCAAGTAATTTCGCATGTTACAAAAAGTGAGGAAAAACCTTCAGATGCTGCTTTTTCAGTTTCTTCAATTAGTGATTTTATCATTGTGTTAGGGGCAAAATAATTTTCCTTTGTATAAATATCCGCTGGGCTAATAAAAGAAAGTTGCTCTTTCTGAATTTTTTCTTCGGGGAAGATATTAAATAGAAAATTCTTTATTTCTTCCGGTGAATGCTCATCGTATATGTATATTACCTTCTGATTGGATTCTAAGGCTTTTTTAATTAGAGGAATGATATTTCTCTGCCACTCTCCATCGGAGTGGTAGAAGAAAGCAATATGAGATAACCCTTTAATTCGTGGAAAATAATCCATGTGAAAAATATAATACTAAAAAATTGTCATTTTCGCAATAGAATATTAAAAGTTTTTAATTCTTCATCTTATCGAATATTTCCTCAAAATAATGCTCATTTTTTCTAAATATATCCAATATTTTAGGATCAAAATGAGAGGGCATTGTCCTTCCATCACCTTTTGTTATTATTTCTACTGCTGATTTATGATCAAAACCTTTTCTGTAGGGTCTATCAATTCTCAGAGTATCATATACATCAGCTAATGCAACAATTCTTCCCTCAATTGGTATTTCTTCTTTTAATAATCCTTTTGGATAACCTGTTCCGTCCCATCTTTCATGATGAGTAAGGGCTATATTTTTTGCAATTGAGAAAAGAGGGTGATTTCCAATTATCTGACCTCCATAAATTGGATGTTTTTTCACGATATTCCATTCCTCTTCGGTCAGGGGTGTTTGTTTCTTTAAAATGTGTGAGGGTATATATATTTTGCCTACATCATGAAGGGCTGATTGGGTTTTTATTCTTCTTATAAATTTTTCATCTAATCCTAATTTTTTAGCAATGAATGCTGAATACTCACCAATTCGGAAAATATGTTTTTTAGGGTCTTCATCGTTTGCTTCAGATGCTCTTGCAAGGCAATAAATAGCATAGGAAGAGGTCTCTTCTAATCTTTGTGTCTGCTTGGCGATTGTTCTGAAAAAAAGACATTGATTAACAAGGATATTTAATAGTTTAGCATCATATTCATTTACCTGTCTATTATAGTTCAATGCTAATAAACAAAGATGATGACTTAAAAATCCCACCATATTCCTAACTAAGATTCTGAAAGAATTAAGCTTTTCTTCAATTTTTCTATATTCATCTTTTTCAAAATCTACCCTGTTAAGGAAAAATTTAGCTGTTTCACCTTCTTTTGGTAATTCGAAAAAAGAAGAGAAATCAAAATTTAACTTATATCTATTAAGTTCACCAAAGACATACTTATAATGGTAGCTTTCCCAATTTTTACCAGTATCTGAAAAACCTACAATAGCCATTGCTGGTTTATCTTCAACTTCGCTTATATGTCTGACTAAATGACTTATAAGATTATCAATGTGTTTATAAAAATCAAACTGAAATGGATTAAATTTTTCTATTGCCTGTTCCGTATGTTCAATTATTGTCCCTATATTTTCCATATTGCTATAAAGTAGTTCATTATTTCTCTTTATTTCCGCAAAATTTTCAATGATAGCGTTGACTTCCTTTTCATTGAATGGCTTAAAAATTACACCATCAGCTTTCATAGTAAAACTTTTTATTCTTTCCTCTGGTGATGTGAGATTTACAAGCATGAGCACGGGAATTTTTTTATATTTTGGATGTTCTTTTATTGTCTTACAGAAGGTATATCCATCAGAATCTCTAATTGTTATATCTACAATAATAATGTCTATATTACGTTTTTTAAGAATTTCCATTGCCTCTATTGCTTTATCAGTATTTATAACTTGGAATTTTTCATGGGAAAGAAGGGATGTTAATGAATGAATATTGGCAGATTTATCAGAAATTATAAGAATTCTATATTTTGTATTCGTCATAATATTTGAATACATTATATAAAAATAATGAACGTAATGCAATAGAAATTTGACAGATTTTTATTTTTTTGATATGCTTTTTAAATGATTACCCTGAGAATATTTATTCTCCTATTTATTGTCTTATTGTCTCCCTGTTATGCTTTTGATAGAAAAGGATTTTCACCAACTTCACCTTTCTCTGTTTTTACAACTTTTTCATCAGAATCGCCAAAACAAAATCAAGTTGCCATCGACTTAGGCCTTGATATTTCAAGAGAACCAGATATAAAGAGAGTTAATCTTAATCTATCCTATGGACTTACAGATAAAATTGAGATAATAACTTCTATTCCTTATGTTTTTAAATACTCAAATTCCCTTGATGAAAAGGGTTTTGAAGATATTAATTTTGGATTCAAACACAGATTTATTGATGAAACTACTTATTTACCCGCATTTGCTTACTTACTTTATGTATCTGGTGAGATAGGAAATGAAAAGTTTTCTTCAGAAGGAGGATGGGGCGGAGGAATAGTTGTATCAAAAAAATAGGTCCCCTTAAAACTCATGGTAATCTTGTGTATTTTAAACCTTACAAAGAAGGGCTAAAACAGACATGGAATCTGAATTTAGGAATAGAGCTATTGATTTCATATAACTCAAAACTCCTCTTTGAAATAATTGGTAGAAAATCAATAGATAGAAATAAAATAGATCTGCTTGAATGGAGAGTTGGTTATAGGATAAAGATAACCGATTTTTCTTATTCTACAGTTGGTATGGGGTTTGATATAAAAAATAGGAATCCCGATATGAGGTTTATGTTTAGTATGAGTTTTTTATTACCAAAGGATAAAACAAAAATAAAAAAAATTGAGGAACAAGGGTATTAATGTTATAATAAACCTATGTTCGATTTAGGAATTCAAGAATTAATTGTAATTTTTATAGTCGCCCTTTTGGTATTTGGTCCTAAAAGACTTCCTGAACTTGGTTATACTTTAGGCAAGACAATGAACGAGATAAAAAAGGCTTTTCAGGGCGCAAAGGCTGAAATGGAAAAGGAAATGCAAGAAGTAAAGGAAACTGTTGAAGATGTGAAAAAGGATATAAAAAACCCTCTTGAATTAAAAAACGAGCTTTTTAAGGATATACCTTCCCTCGATGATTTAAGAATTGATAAGCATATTGAAAATATTGCAAGAAAAGAGATTGAAAAAAAGGAGTAGTGATGGATGGAAGAACAAAAAATGCCATTGATGGAACATCTATCAGAACTGAGAAAGAGAATAATAATATGTCTTGTAGCTCTTCTATTAGCTTTTATATTAACCTTTAGTTATTCTGAATATATTTTCAAGCTTTTACTTTTTCCCTTAAATTATACTCCTCAATTTTCAATAAAAGAAGGAATTGTTTTTGTCTTAGACCAGAAACTTCAAAGTACAAAGCTTGTTTTTTTAGGACCTGCTGAAGCTTTCTGGATGAATATGAAGATTGCTCTTGTTTGCGGCTTCATACTTACAATACCAGTAATTTTTTATCAGCTTTGGAAATTCATATCTCCAGGACTTTATTCTCATGAAAAAAAATACGTTCTTCCATTTGTTCTTACAGCAACCGGGCTTTTTCTCATGGGTGTAGCTTTTTGTTATTTGATTGTTCTGCCTTTTGCAATGAGCTTTCTACTCGGTTATAAAGTAGGAGATTTTCTCATGCCAATGCTTTCTGTTGGTCTTTATATTGATTTTCTATTAAAATTTTTACTTGCCTTTGGTTTTGTCTTTGAGTTACCAGTTCTTATAGTAGTTGCAACAAGACTGGGTTTAATTACCCCTCAGACATTAAAGAAATATAGGCGACTTGCTATAATTCTTGCTTTTGTAGTTGCTGCAATCATTACTCCTACCCCAGATGCCTTTAATCAGACCCTTATGGCAATACCGATGATAATTTTATATGAAGTAGGAATATGGGTTTCAATAATCCTAAATAAGAAGAGGGAAAATAAAAATGGAGGGACGGAGTAAATCATTAACAGCTATTGCGACTGATATTGCAGAGGGTTTTGTAATTGTTAATCCTCTGTTTCTTAAGAAATTTAAAGATAAGGAACTTAAAGAACTTCATGAAGCATTAATAAAGAAAGAAAGACAGATAAGAGCAGAACCTTTTCCCTTTAACGATGCCTTAAAAATACGTCAGAGAAACATGAAACTTCAAAGGCTAACTCAAGCTATGGTTATTATAAAAAACTTTATGGAAGGAAGAATATGATAATAGCCCTTGTAGGTTTTGCTAACGCAGGTAAAACAATGATTTTCAATGCTATGACTCATCAAAAAATTGATACCTCTCCCTATATCACACCTCCTGATATAACTCACAAAGGAGTGCTTCATGTAGAAGATATGAGATTAAAAAGAATAAGTGAAATAATTAAGCCCAAAAAAACCACCTTTGCTACCGTGGAATGCATAGATGTAGCAGGATTTTTAAAAAATAATCCCGCACACAACTCTAAGGTTATAAGAGAAATAATTGATGCTGATGCTATCATATATGTATTAAGAGGTTTTGATGACCCTTCCGTTATCTATCAATTTGAAACTATTGACCCATTTAGAGATTTTAATGAATTAGAATATGAACTTTTAATGATTGATTTAGACTTGGTTACTAAACGAATTGAAAGAATAGACGAACAAAAAAAGAAAGGACAGAAAATTAATGAAAAGGAAAGAGAAGTATTAGAATTCTTGAGAGAACATCTTGAGGGTGGACATACTTTGAGAGAGGTAAACTTAGGGGATGACCAATTATTAGAGATAAGGCATTTAAATTTTATTACTATGAAACCTGCCTTTGCAGTCATTAATTTAGATGAAAAATCTTTTAATGAGGATAAATTCAAGGAAAATCAATTTATAAGAATATGTGGAATTTTAGAAAGTGAAATAGGTCAATTACCAGAAGAAGAGATTACAAGTTTTTTAGAAGCTATGAGCATAGATGAACCAGTAAACAAAAAAATAATTCGTAAAGCATATGAAATTCTTAATTACATATCTTTTTTCACAGCAGGACCACAAGAGGTGAGGGCATGGAGCATTAAAAAAGGGACAAAAGCTGTAGATGCTGCAGGAAAAATTCACTCGGATATTCAAAGAGGTTTTATAAGAGCAGAGGTTGTATCATATGATGATTTTATAATGGTCAATGGTGACATGAACCTGGCTAAACAAAAAGGTATATTTAGGCTTGAAGGTAAGGAATATGAAGTAAAAGATGGGGATGTAATAACATTCAGATTTAAAGTTTAAGGAGGGGATTATGAGGTTTTTACAGGAATGGGACAAAAAATTAAAGCTTCGCTGGAAGATGATTTTACCTCTTGCTGTGGCAATCGCTTTTGGAGTTATTGCTACTGTAATAGTTACGGGATATGGTGCTTACAAAATTGCCTATGACGCCTCAGTTCATTTTGGAGCAAAGGAAGTTCCTCAGGAAATAATGAAAGAGGTAAGAACTCTTCAGCTAATATTTGGAGTTCTTGGTTTTTTAGGTATAATCTCCGCTTCAGCAGTTGTATACATAACCTATATGATTACGCATAAACCACTAAATATTCTTGATAAAACTTTACATCAAATTTCAGAAGGAGACCTTACAGTTAGCGTAGGGTTTAAAGATAGAGCTGATGTAATCGGAAGGCTTGCAAATAGTGTTGATACGGTTTTAAAGACATTTATTAATCTTACTGACAAATCTCTTGAATATTCTCAAAAGCTTGCAACATCAGTTGATAAGTGTAATAGTGTAATAAATGACACTATTGAAGGAGCAAAAAAGCAGTCTCAACAGGCAAATCAGATAGCAACTGCTGCTGAAGAAATGACACAGACTATAACAGACATTGCAAATAATGCATCAAAAGCATCTGAAACAGCTACAGAAGCTATGGATATAGCTCAAAAAGGACAAAATACTGCTCAGACAGCTGTAAAGAAAGTTAATGATGTTTATAAGACTACAAATGAACTTGGACAGATGATTGATAAGTTAAATAAAAGTGCTTCAGAGATTGGAGAGATAATTACAGTAATTAAAGACATAGCAGACCAAACTAATCTTCTTGCTCTTAATGCAGCAATAGAGGCTGCAAGGGCTGGTGAGCAAGGAAGAGGTTTTGCTGTGGTTGCAGATGAGGTAAGAAAACTGGCAGAAAGAACAATTAAAGCAACAGAAGAAATTGCAAATAAAATAGGAGTAATTCAAAGAGAAACTTCTGAGACTTCTCATTCAATGAAAAAGGAACTTACAGAAGTTAGAGAAGTTACAGAAGCTGTTAATAGTATTGGAAATGCATTGGGAGAAATTGTATCATCAGTTGTAAAGGTTAAGGACCAGATTACTCAAATAGCAACAGCAGTTGAACAGCAGTCTGCTGCGAGCGAAGAGGTTACAAGAAATATTGAACAAAGCGCAAGAATCGCATCTGAAATAGAGACTTTCGCCGAGCAAATTGTAAGGGATTCATATGATATTCTTCGTATTTCATCAGACCTTAGACACACAGCTTCTGCTGTTAAGACAAAGAAAACACAAGAAATGCTTTTTGATATCTTTAAAGGAGACCATGAACGAATGATGTTAAGAATACAAGCTCACATAAGAGGGATGGATAAACTTGATCCTGAAAAACTGTCTGATCATCGTTCCTGCGGTGCTGGGAAATGGTATTACGGAGAAGAAGGGCAGAATTTCAAAGATTTAGCCGGATTTGCTGAGTTTGAAGATATTCATAAATTATGTCATACTATAGGAAGAGATATTGTAATAGCTCATAATTCAGGAGATCACGAAAAGGTAAAAAAACTATTAGAAGAAATGAAAAGAAACGGTGAAAGATTAAATAATATATTGGATAGATTAAAGAGTGGTTACCTTGCAAGAATCAGGTAAAGAATGGTATTATTAACCATTAAGCTTGGAGAGGTGGCCGAGTCGGTCGAAGGCAGCCGCCTGCTAAGCGGTTGTAGGGCCAAAAGCTCTACCCAGGGTTCGAATCCCTGCCTCTCCGTTTTATTCTAAAATGGATCCATATTCAATAATAGTTAAATTTTCTTACATTGGTTTATTTATTCTATTGATACTTGGTGGACTTGGTGTTCCTTTTTTCCCTGAAGATTTAATATTAATTGCCTGCGGAATGTTGATATCTTTTGAGATTATTGAACCAATTCCTGCAATACCTATAGCATATTTAGGACTTGTAATTTCTGACTCATTGCTTTACTATGGCGGCAGAAAATATGGTAGAAGAATAATTACAAACAAAAGATTTTCAAAAATTATTTCACCATCTAAATTTTTGTTACTTGAGAGAAAATTTGTAAAGCACAGCACTCTCATAATGCTTTTAGGAAGACTTCTTGTAGGCTTTAGAACTCAGGTTTTTCTTTTGGCAGGTATAACAAAAGTTTCTTATATTAAATTTTTAATTATTGACACATTAGGTTCTGCAGTTGTTTTAACTTTAATGGTTTCTGCAGGATACATAGGTGGAAGTTTCTTAGAGAATGTTAAAAAAGGTATTCTCTATATGGAATATGCAGTAGGCTTTTTAGTAATAGTCGCTATAATTTTAATAATGATTTATTTATCGTTTAAGTACTTTCCAAAAAATAATTTCAAGAATCAATCTTAATTGTCCCAAATGGGACAACACAATTAATTGTATGTCCATAAAGGGACATCTAAATTTAGCTATTTCCCCTTGTTTTTCAATAGGTTAACATCTGGCAAATCTTTTGCTTTCCTAATTTTAAGATTTGTTCCGGAGGATATAGATGGAAAAATTTTCATCATGCGTTTACGGTTTAGAATGGTCAATAAAAACTTTGAATGAACCTATTAAGATTGCTAAAAATCTCCATTCTCAAGTAACAGTTTTCTCTTTTGTCCCAAAGTATTGTTTTTTAGAAAACTGGCTCAATAGTGCTATAGGAGAGGAGATTTTTAGAGCTAAATTTAAGGAAAGTCTCAGTGAGACTCAGCAAATTTTTGATGAAAAGGGGGTGAGAGAAGAGACATTAATTTTTGCATGTATTTCAGTGGATGTAATTGTAGAGAATGCAAAAATCAATGGAGTTGATTTACTTCTTATTGTCTCAAAAAGCAGAGATGTAAAAGAAAAAACACTCTTTAGGAGTGTAACTCAAAAGGTTGCAGCTAATTTAGGCTGCTTAGTTTTAACATCAAATAATTAAAGGAGGAGAAGTTATGAAGAAGTTATTATTGTTAGTTTTAGCTGTATTTTGTATTTCAATCATGCCTCTCACAGCATTGTCAGCGGAATTAAAATTAGGATTACTTCCAAGGCTTACTGAAAAAGAAATGATCGAAGGATTTACACCTTTTGCCCAGTATCTCGAAAAAGAATTAGGTGTTAAGGTAAAACTTATAGTGCCAAAAGATTTTGACACATGGACAAATGAAGCAAAGGCAGGCGCTTATGACATTGCTTACACTAATCCATATCTTTATGTAGTAGTTAAAAAGGCAGTAAAAGACGCTCAGCCTATTGCAATTGCATCAGAACCAGAAATCGGAACTAAACTCTATGGAACTATAATCGTGAAGAAAGATAGCCCAATAAAGTCAATAGCAGACCTCAAAGGAAAAACCATAGCAGCCACAGACCCAGGTTCAGCAGGAGCATACCTTGTTCAGATGTTAATGCTTCAGAAGGCAAAGCTTAAAAAAGAAGATGTAAAGATTATATTTGAAAAAAAGCGTGACCCAGTAGCAGAGGCTGTGCTTTCAGGAAAGGCTGATGCAGGATTTATAAGAGATGATGATGTTGAAAAATTAAAAGTAGGTGGAGACAAGTTTAGAAGACTTGGAAAAAGCGAACCAATTCCAAACTGGGTTGTATTTATAGGGAAAAAAATGGATCCAGCTATGGCAACAAAGGTAAAGAATGCAGTTCTTAAATTAAAACCAGGAGACCTTCAGTCAGTTAAAGTGCTTGCACCAGCCAGAACTGACGGTTTTGTTCCTGCCACTGATAAAGATTTCAAAATTATGATTGATGCTGCTAAGGCAGCAGGTGCATATTAATCGATAATGAAGAGGGTATGCTTAATGCATACCCTCACATAAAAGGAGGAGTGGAATATGAATAAGAAATTTTTGGTTATTCTATTTGCGAGCATACTATATTTATTGACAATAACCCCAAGTATTACAATGGGACAACCTTCACAACCACAAGAGGCACAAAGTGACTCTGCTGGAAAATCTGAGGTTGCCATCCAGATTGACAAGAAAACATTAAATAATGGCGGTAAAGTTATTGTTTCAGGTAAAGCTCCAGAAGGAAAGCCTGTCTACATAGAGGTTTGGACAGAAGAAAAGGTAAGAGCAGCAAGGCTTGATGCAGAAGTTGACAAAGAGACCGGCAAAAGACCCTATATCTTTTACATGACTGATGAGATGCCAGCCTTCTATAATCTTCTATTCCCCAAAGAATTCGCTGATACCTTAGAGGCAGAAAAGAAACTTGGAAGAAAATGGAGCGTTTCAGCTCTTCTGAGAAACACCGGTGCAACTGCGGTTTTTGAAGCACCTGCTCAGGCAAAGATTGATAGATATCAGACCACACTCTGGGCAAGCATTATCGGTTCAAGAGGAGAACTTCTTCCACCTATGGACAAGTCTGAAAACAAGCGAAGGGCAATGCAGCTTGTGAAGGCAAAATTCAGAGATCTACCGGTGGTTTTTAAGGCAAATGTGGAGATAAATCCTGATGGAACCTTTAAAGCTCCCATTGAACTTCCCAGCAATGCGCCTCCAGGCAAATATTATGTGGTGGCAAAAGTTGATAAAGACACTAAAAGTGAGACAGTTTTTTTTGAAAACAATATAACCTTCCCGAGTGTCTATTTGGATAATGCAGGAAGAACAGTTAATTTATTCGTTCCTTTCTTGCTTACTGCAGCAGTAACGACTTTTGGCGTTTTGATGGGTGCAGGTGGTGGATTTATTCTCAATCCATTACTTGTTATGCTTGGACTGCCTCATACAGTTGTAGCAGGAACAGTTATGCCAACTGTTCTTTTCTCTCAGGGTACAGGAATATACAACTATTCAAGAATTAAGTTTATAAGCTGGAAATTAGGTATAACACTTGGTCTTGCTATGCTTGCAGGAGGTTTTATTGGTCCCAAACTCACCGAGCTTATTACTCTTGACCAATATAAATTTCTATTTGGATGGGTTCTAATAATACTTTCTGCACTGATGTTCTGGCAGACAACTCCAAAATACCTTGAAAGGAACAAGAAAGAACAAGCAATTCTTAAAGAGTATCAGAGAAGAGCTCAGGAAGCAGCAAAGAAAAAGGAAGAAGGAGGTAAATAAAAATGAAAGTAGAATTCTGGGGACAGGAATTTAAAGTTAATCTATTCATAGGAATACCAGGTGCCTTTCTCATAGCAATTGCATCTTCAATGTTTGGCTTTGGTGGAGGACCATTCATGGTGCCACTCATGGCAGTGGGATTGAGACTTCCCATGTATGTTATTGTGGGAAGTTCTCTCCTTGCAATCTTCTTTAATACTCTTATGGGTTCCTTCAGACACTATGGGTTTGGAAATTTTGACCTAATATTTTTCTTAATAATGTTTCCAGCTGCAATTCTTGGTGGATATATAGGACCTAAGATTGCTAAAAGACTGAATCCTGTTATTGTAAAAAGAGTTGCCTGCGTTGGACTTCTGATACTGGCTTTTCAATTGCTTGGTGTATTCTAAAAGGAGTTGAATATGAAAACCTCCATATTCAGCAACTGTGGAATGTGTTCAGTGAGATGCCCGATCAGGGTAGAAGTTTTAGATGGCAGAGTTACATGGATTGAGGGTAATCCATATGTACCTGGCATGGAGGGTAGCCTCTGTGCCAGGGGGTCTGCCGGCACAGCACTTCTTTATGACTTTGAAAGGCTTCAGTATCCCATGATCAGAACTGGACCGAGGGGCTCAGGTCAGTTCAGGCGTGCAAGCTGGCAGGAGGCATTTACATATGTGGCTGAGGCTGTTAAGAACATACAGGCTAAATATGGCAACAGAACAGTAGCATTACTTGACAGAGGAGCTGGCCTTTTTGGTGAGATTCAAAGACTTATAGTACGGGGAATGGGCTCACCCAATTACTTCAGTCACGATGATTTCTGCAGAAAAAATGTTGACCTTGCCTATCAGACCTTGCTTGGATATGGAAGACCTGAGGTTGGCTATGACTTTGCCAACACTAAACACATGGTATTTTATGGAAGAAATGCTGTGGAGGCTCTGGGAGTAAGAGAGGTCAATAATATTGTAAAGGGTCTTGAAAATGGAGCTGAACTTACATATATTGATGTGAGAGCATCAAAGACAGCAACAAAGGCAACGAGATATTTTCAGATAAGACCGGGCACTGATTATGCCTTAAATCTTGCATTGATTCATGTAATTTTAAGAGAAAATCTTTTTGACAGAGATTTTGTTGATAGATTTATAATTGGAATGACAGAGCTTGAAAACTTTGTAAAGGACTGCACACCTCAATGGGCTGAGAAGGAGACAGGTATTCCTGCCTATGAAATAGTAAATCTTGCAAGAGCTCTCAGTGCAGCTAAACCGAGGGTGATTCTATATCCGGGCTGGTTTTCTGCAAGATATATGGATGCTTTTTATTTTGCCCGCTCAGTTATAATTCTCAATGCATTGCTTGGAAGTATTGAGCAGAAGGGTGGTTTGATACTTGCAAAGACACCAAAGGAAGTAGGAGCAAAAGGATTAAATAGTCTACTTGAGAGAATTCCTGCACCTCAGGAAAAAAGGATTGAGGCTGAGGAAGGTAAAGGTTTTCTCTACGATGGTGCCGGACACATTCTCCATCTATTTAGAGCAATAAAAAAAGGCGAGCCTTATCCAATAAAGGCTCTCTTTATAGTTCGCTATGATCCTTTTGCAGGAATTACCTTAAAAGATATTAAGGAAATACTTGATGGTCTTGACTTATTAGTGGCAATAGATACTAACTATTCAGCTACTGCTTGGTATGCAGATGTAATATTGCCTGAATCTACATATCTTGAAAGAGATGATGTTATAGGGCTTCAGAGGGGGGCTAAGCCTGCTTTAATAATGAGAAGACAGGCAATTAAGCCAATTTATGATACAAAAGGTAAGTGGGAGATTACTAAGGGACTTCTTCATGCCTATGGTGCTGGAGAGTACATGCAGTTTGATACTGTACAGGATCTTTGGAATTATCAACTTGACGGAACTGGAATTAAGATTGAGGATTTCGATAAATCTGGACAGGTTGCTCTTTGCAAGGATGCAAAAATGTATTCAAGAGAGGAGTTAAAATTCAAGACTCCTTCAGGTAAAGTAGAGATACTATCAAATAAAATGGCTGAAAGAGAAGTACCGTTTTTCTATGACCATCAAACTCCAGCAAAACCTAAAGTTGAGGAAGGCGAGTTCAGACTTGTCTTTGGAAGAATGGCAGTTCATACTCACATTCAGACTCATAATAATAAATATCTTAATGAAATTGTTCCTGAAAACGAACTTTGGATTAATTCTGAAGTAGCAGCAAATCTTGGCATAAAACATGGTGATTTGGTAGAGGTCTCATCAGGTGATTTCTCTGGTAAGATTAGAGCAAAGGTAACCCCATATATTCATCCAGAGTCTGTGTTTATGTATAGAGGATTTGAAAATGAAGTACCTTGGAAAACTCGCTCTTATGGCAAAGGACTCAACGAAGGGAGGCTTCTTAAGGATGCTTTTGAGAGAATGGCACACGGCAGTCACACAGGTGCAATTTTTGAGAATTTTGTAAAAGTGAAAAAGGCTTAAGGGAGGAATAAAATGAGCATCTACTATATATATCAAGATCACGACCGTTGCATAGGATGTTATGCATGTGAGGTACACTGTAAAACAAAAAACGAGCTTCCAGTAGGTCCAAGACTCTGTAGAATAATTGAAACAGATATAAAGCTCATTGGAGGACTCCCGAGACAGAGATTTGTCTTTATGCCCTGTTTTCACTGTGAAGAACCATGGTGTGTAAAAGCTTGTCCTACAGGAGCTATGCAGAAACGCTCAAAAGATGGAATAGTTTCTGTTGAACAGTCTCTCTGTGTAGGATGCAAATCTTGTATTACTGCTTGTCCGTGGGGAGTTCCTCAGTGGAATCCAGAAACTGGTAAAGTAGCAAAGTGTGATTACTGTAAGGACAGAATTGATCAAGGACTTAAACCTGCTTGTGTAACTAAGTGTACAACAAAGGCATTGAAGTTTGTCTCAGCAGATGAAGCTTCAAGACTCAAGAGAGAAAGGTTTGTAAAGGATACATATGCTTCCTTATACTGATAAAGATCAACTCATTGAAGTAGAGGAAGGAACAAAGATAATCAAGGGTAGTAACGTCATAATTACTACCCTTGATAAAGTAGTAAACTGGGGAAGGTCAAACTCTCTTTGGCCTCTTACATTTGGTCTTGCCTGCTGTGCTATTGAGATGATGGCAGCAGGTGCTTCTCATTTAGATCTTGACCGTTTTGGTGTACTTTTTAGAGCCTCACCTCGTCAGGCAGATGTAATAATTATAGCAGGCACTGTTACATACAAGATGGCTCCGATTGTAAAAAGAGTTTATGACCAGATGCCTGAGCCAAAATATGTTATAGCCATGGGAAGTTGTGCTTGCACAGGTGGAATTTTTAATACCTATAGCACAGTGCAGGGGGCAGATCAGTTTTTGCCAGTAGATGTCTATGTGCCTGGTTGTCCACCAAGACCCGAGGCATTAATGTATGGACTGCTTAAATTGAAAGAAAAAATCATGAAGGAACAGGGAAGATGGGGCAGCTGGAAATAGAGAAGATAGATGACACAACATTTGTTCTTCAGATGGGACCTCATCATCCTGCAACTCACGGCGTGTTAAAACTTTTATGTGAGTTTGAGGGCGAAAGGGTAATAAAGATAAAACCAGATGTAGGTTATTTACATCGAGGAGTAGAAAAACTCTCTGAGAGTAAAACTTATCCAGGTGCTATGACTCTTACAGACAGGCTTGACTACATCTCAAGTATGACTAACAACATTGGTTATTGCCTTGCTGTTGAAAGACTCATGGGAATTGAACCACCAAGAAGAGCTAAATTCATAAGAACAATGGTTGCCGAAATGACCAGATTAAGCAGTCATCTACTTTGGCTTGCCACACATGCTCTTGATATAGGTGCGATGACAGTCTTTCTCTATGCATTTAGAGAAAGAGAACAAATCTTACAGTTTTTTGAAAAAATATGTGGTGCCAGACTTACAGTTAGCTATCCAAGAATTGGAGGAGTAAGGGTTGATGTAAAAAAGCATGTTCTTGATGAAATATATACATTCATTGAGTTAATGATTAAAAGAGTTGATGAATATGAAACACTTCTCACAGAAAACCGTATATGGATTGCAAGAACCCGCGGGGTTGGAGTTATCTCACCACAGGATGCAGTCTTATTAGGACTTACAGGTCCTGTTTTGAGAGGCTCTGGAGTTTACTATGACATTAGAAAACACATGCCCTATGATGCATACAGCGAAGTTGATTTTGAAGTACCTCTTGGAGAAAATGGGGATACTTATGATAGGTATTTATGCAGAATAAGGGAGATGAGACAGTCTGCACTTATTGTAAAGCAATGTATTGAAAAGATGCCTGAAGGAGATATTATATCAGATAAATCACCTGATATTGATTTACCCTATCAGTCAAAAAGAAAGATTGAACCCGGAGACTCTCTTTGGAGTGGTTTTATCGCCTTTTCAGAGGAAAAACAGGAAATAATGCCAAAAGGAGAAATATATTCAGCCATTGAAGCTCCAAAAGGTGAGCTTGGCTTTTATATAGTAAGCGATGGCTCAGGGAAACCTTACAGAATGAGAGTAAGAGCACCGTCATTCATTCATATCTCAGCAATACCGAAGCTTTGTGAAGGACATCTTCTTGCCGATGTTATAGCAATAATAGGAACACTTGATATTGTAATGGGAGAGGCAGACAGATGAGTAAATTACTGAGAAAACTACTTTTCATAGATTTACTAAAAGGAATGCTTATCACTTTTAAGACTATATTTACTCAGCCTGTTACAATTAGATATCCCAAGCAGAAAAGACCTCTTGAGGAAGGATTTAGAGGTAGACATGCCTTTGTACGTAATCCTGAAACAGGAAGAGAACGTTGTGTTGCCTGCACAAAATGTGCTCAAGTATGTCCTTCTCAATGCATATACATTGATTATTCCGTTAATACCGAGAGCGGTGCGAGAGTGCTTACAAAATATGAGGTAGATGCTTTTAGATGTATTTTTTGTGGATACTGCGAAGAGGTATGTCCTGTTAATGCAATTGTCCTTACAGAGTTTTACGAATATGCTTCTTACAATAGAGAGAGTAATTACTTCAATAAAGAAAGGTTGCTTAAAAACTGGGATGAATTCATGGAGCATTATAAAAGAACAGATTATCTTAACAAATTCTGGTATTTACCTGGAATTAAAAGAGATAGACTTCCAGTCGGTAAGAGACAACCGAGAGTTGTCTATAAAAATATAAACAGCGAGGGAAGATAGATATGGAACCAGGTTCCTATATTCCTTACAAGTATCTTCCAGTTTTAATAGCAATAGCATTTGCTACGGTTTTTGGTATTGGTGGTTTATTAATAAACAAGTTAGTAGCACCAAGAAAGTTTAATCCAGTTAAATTTATTGCCTATGAGTGTGGCAATCCACCAAGCGGAGATACAAAGGATAGATTTTTTATAGGATTTTTTCTCCTTGCCATACTTTTTGTGGTCTTTGACGTGGAAGTCATCTTTCTCTATCCCTGGGCAGTTTCCTTTAACGCCATATCACTTGAGGGATTCTGGATGATGATTGTATTTATAGCTCTGATTTTTATTGGATACATTTATGAGATATTCATGGGAGCACTCACATGGCACAGGAAATAGAGAGATTTTTAGATAACGAACAATTTTCAATTTTTCAACAAAATAACATTCTTGACTCTCATGCTGATAGAGAGAAACAGACCAATGAATCCTTTAAGATAGCTTTGAAATTAAGAGATTTATTCCCTGAAGAAGTCATTGAAATAAATCGATTTGGTGGTCAGGTTTCAGCAACAGTTAGAAAAGAAAAAATTAAAGAGATTTTACAATACCTTAAAGAACATGAGGGATTCAATCATCTACAAGACCTTTGTGGAGTAGATTACTATCCTGAGAAACCAAGATTTGAGGTTGTATACAATCTTTACAGCATATGGAGAAGGTTACATATAAGGATAAAGGCTAAAATATCTGAAGAAGAATCTGAGATTGACTCGGTAACTGAGCTCTGGTCTGGAGCAAATTGGCATGAAAGAGAATGCTTTGATATGTTTGGAATAAGATTTCTCGGTCATCCAGACCTTAGAAGAATACTTATGCCTGAGGACTGGAATGGACATCCATTAAAAAAGGATTATCCCTTAAGGGGTAAGGAACTGTGGAGAGGATTTAGAGAGATTATTGATCTATTATTTCATAATCCTGAGAGACAAAATTCCGAAGAAGCTACTTTTTCAAAAAATCAGAGAGATTCCTCAGTCCATCGAGCCCTTAGGAATGACGAGGAGGTAAATCAAAAAGACGATGAATTTGCTCGGAATGACAAGGGAGAAGAGATATGATAGAGTTTCTAATAATGCTAATTAAAACAACAGTAGTCTTCGGAATAGTTCTTACCCATGTTGCCTATACAACTTATGCAGAGAGAAAGATAATTGGTAGAGCACAGGCAAGAATGGGACCTATGGAAGTTGGTCCTCACGGACTGCTTCAGCCAATTGCAGATTTTATAAAGATATTTTTCAAAGAAGACATTATACCAGTTAAGGCAGAAAAGCTTCTTTTTCAGATAGCGCCTTTGATAGTTTTGGTTTTTACCATGATAAATCTTACTGTGATTCCCTTTGATAAAAATTTTATTCTTGCTGACATTAATGTTGGACTTCTCTTTATTTTGGCTTCTGCCTCCATCTCAGTCTATGGAATCATACTTGCTGGCTGGGCATCAAACAGTAAATATTCTTTCTTGGGTGGTCTTCGTTCTGCCAGTCAGGTGCTAAGTTATGAAATTGCCCTTGGACTCAGTCTTGCAGGAGTTGTTCTAATGGCTGGCTCCCTTAATTTGAGAGATATAGTAATTGCTCAGCATAATACTGCATTGGGAGTTTATGCAATACCTCAAATAATTGGTTTTGTTGTATTTGTAATTTCTGCCTTTGCAGAGACAAATCGTGCACCCTTTGACCTGCCTGAGGCTGAGACAGAGCTTGTTGCTGGCTATCTCACTGAATATAGTGCTTTTAGATACGCTCTCTTTTTCCTTGCAGAGTATGTTGCCATGTATATTATGGCATTTCTATGTGCTTTATGTTTTCTTGGTGGCTGGACAATTCCTAAGTTTGTTACTGATATTTTACCTTTCTTAGAAAAAGTTCCAGGAATAATCTGGTTTGCCATAAAGGTTTATGCATTCATATTTCTTTACATATGGGTTAGGGCAACGCTTCCGAGATATAGATTTGATCAATTACTAAATATTGGCTGGAAAGTGCTTATTCCTGCAGGAATTTTGAATATTATAATAATCGCTATATTCAAGAGGTTTACATCATGATATATCTTATATTTGCATATTTTTGTCTTTCTACTCTTGGAATTTCTATAATGGCTCTTACAAGAAAAAATCCTGTGCATGCAGTACTTTGGTTATTGCTGCTTTTTCTTCATGTAGCAGTTATATATCTTTTTCTTAATGCTGAATTTTTAGCCATGGTTCAGGTTATCGTCTATGCAGGTGCTATATTGGTAATGTTTCTTTTTACTCTCTTTTTACTTGGCGCAAGAGAACTTCCAAAAAAGAAAAGATATACTTCAATGATTGAGGGTAGATTACTTATTGGACTTTCTATAACTGCTACGATATTAGCTGTTTTTTCATCCATTAAAGCTAAATACACTGGGAAATACACAATAAAATACATTCAAGAGGTAGGCAATACAAAAGCAATTGGTGTAATGCTTTTTAATGAATACTCTCTGGCTGTACTTATTCTTGGAGTAATTTTACTTATCCCGATGATTGCAGTTTCAGTATTAGCATGGAGGAGAAGAGATGATACCTCTTGAAGCTTATCTTATACTTGCTGGATTAATCTTCAGCATAGGATTAGTAAATCTTTTTATAAATAGAAATTTAATAATTGTTTTTATATCGCTTGAAGTGATGCTTGCAGGAGTTAATCTCGCATTGGTTGCACTCTCTCACTACATGAATGACATTAGAGGTCAGGTTTTAGCAATTTTTACAATAGCTGTTGCTGCGGGTTCAGTTGCAGTTGGTCTGTCTCTTTTGATAGCTCACTTTAATTTGAAAAAAAGTGTAGACACAGAAGAATTATGCGAACTTAAAGAGGAGTAAAGGATGATTGAGTTACTACCACTTTTAGCTATATTAGTATCTGCTACAGGAGCAATATTAATCGTTCTGATTGGAGATAGGAATCCGAATCTGAGAGAGGCTGTGTCTGTAATAGCTGGAATTTTAAAGTTTTCCTTCGTATGCATGCTTATTCCACCATTTTTAAAAGGTGAAAGTATAAGTTTAAAAATTGCTACAATTTTACCAGGAATAGAGCTTTCATTTAAGGTAGATGGATTGGGTTTACTTTTTGCCTTTGGTGCTTCATTCCTGTGGATTTTAACAACCTTTTACTCAATTGGTTACATGCGAGGGCTTAGAGAACATGCTCAAACAAGATATTTTGCCTGTTTTGCTCTTTCACTCAGTTCTGCAATAGGTATTGCCTTTGCAGCAAATCTCTTTACAATGTTTATTTTTTATGAAGCATTAACTGTTGTTACTTATCCTCTTGTTGCTCATCATGAAGATAAAGAAGGTCTTGAAGGTGGAAGACAGTATATAGTATATCTGTTAGGAACCGCAAAAATTTTACTCTTTGCTGCCATAGTGATTACCTATATTCTTACTGGAACGCTTGATTTCAAGAAGGGTGGAATTTTCACGGCTGAGGTTGTTGAAAACAATAAATTTATTCTGCAGATAATGCTTATACTTTTTATATATGGATTTAACAAGTCTGCTGTTATGCCTTTCCATAGTTGGCTACCTGCTGCAATGGTAGCACCTACTCCTGTGAGTGCATTGCTTCACGCTGTTGCAGTTGTTAAAGCTGGTGTGTTCACTGTGTCAAGGGTTTTGCTTAATGTCTACGGAGAAAACACAATAAGGGCAATCGGAATGCAGGATTTAATATTTTTCCTTACAGGATTTACCATAATAGTGGGTTCACTTATTGCTCTTACAAGAGATGATTTCAAAGCAAGGCTTGCATTTTCAACGGTAGCAAATCTTTCATACATAATTATTGGTGTTGCTATGTTTTCACCCTTAGGAATAATGGGAGGCCTTATTCATATAAGTATGCATGCATTTTCTAAGATTACTATGTTCTTTGTAGCAGGTTCTGTTTATGTATCAACTCATGTAAAAAGAATAAGCCAATTTGACGGAGTAGGTAAGGTTATGCCCATTACTATGTTTTCCTTTTTTCTTGCTACTTTGAGCATGATAGGCATACCTCTTTTTGCAGGCTTTATAAGCAAGTATAATCTTGCCTTAGGAGCCCTTCAAATTGGAAGACCTGAGCTTTTGGGCGTTTTTATTGCAAGCTCTTTTCTTAATGCTGCATATTTTCTTCCTATTCCTTACAGAGCATTTTTTAGAAAGCCTGCTGAAGCTGAAAGATGGAGTGGTGTTAAAGAAAATTACTTCTGTGCAATTCCTCTTTTGATAACCTCTCTGTTTACTATTGTTTTGGGATTATATCCTGATTTTCTAATGGAACTTATAAGGAGAGTGACAGGATGAGCTTTAAAAAAATCCTTTATATCACATGCTTAATAGTAGTAATTCTTGAAATAGTCTTTTTGAAATTGATGCACCTCGGACATGGCTATTTTGAGTTTGAAGAATTGCCAGCTTTCGGTGCTTTAGTAGGTTTTTGGGGAACGCTCTTTATTATTATTGTTGCTAAGTCCTTAAGTAAGGTAGTAACAAAGAGGGAGGACTACTATGACTGATTTTATTCATCCAGGAATTGTCCTGATATTGGGAGCTTTTTTGTTGCCAGCATTACCTAAGAATTTCAGAGGTCCATACAGTGTTCTATTAGCTACAGTTGGCTTTTTCTTTACTTTAGTAGCTGAGCAAGGGACTTATGGTTATATGAGTTTGTTTGGGGTGGAGATATCTCCTCTGGTCAGGGTAGACAAACTTAGTCTAATTTTTGCCTATATATTTAGTTTTATTGGTTTAATTGGAATAATATATTGCTATCACATAGATGACTGGATTCAACAGTTGGCTGGCCTTCTTTATACAGGGGCATCAGTAGGTGTCAGCTTTGCTGCTGATATTTTAAGCTTTTATCTTTTCTGGGAAATGCTTTCTTTCTGTGCTGTTTTGCTTATCTGGTCTCAGAGAACAAAAGAGGCCACTGAGGCAGGCTATAGATATATTCTTGTTCATATAGTTGGCGGACTTTCACTTTTTGCAGGAGTGATGATTTACATATATCAAACAGGAAATCTCCAGTTTGACTCCTTTATGAATTACTCTGGTGAGCTTTTCTGGTGGCTTACTTTGATAGGCTTTGTCCTTTGTGCTGCTGTGCCACCACTACATGCATGGCTACCTGACGCCTATCCATCTGCGACAATTTATGGAAGCGTTTTTCTTAATCCGTTCACAACTAAGGCAGCAGTTTATGCACTCATAAGAGGATTTCCCGGTGCAGAGGTTTTAATTTATCTCGGTTCAGTTATGGCAGTTTACGGAGTCATATATGCTCTCCTTGAGAACAATCTAAGAAGACTGCTTTCCTATCACATTGTAAGTCAGGTTGGATACATGGTTGCTGGAGTCGGACTTGGAGTAATTACTCTTGGGCTAAATGGCTCTGCTTCTCATGCATTCAATCATATACTTTATAAATGTCTTCTCTTTATGTCTGCAGGAGCAGTAATCTATGCAACAGGAAAGGAAAAGATGACAGAACTTGGTGATTTTGGAAGATATGCACCGATTACTGCTTTAAGCTTTTTTGTAGGTGCTTTCTCAATTGCAGGATTCCCTCTTACAAATGGTTTCATTGGAAAATCACCAATTATTTCGGCAGCAGGTGAACTAAAAAATGCGTTTGCATACATTATGCTTAATGTAGCAACCTGCGGAACAATCATAAGCATAATATGCAAAATGGGATACTATACTTTCTTTTCAAGTAGGAAATCAGACTATCAGGTCAGACAAACTCCCTTAAATATGAGAATTGCTATGCTTATAACCTCATCACTATGCATATTAATTGGAATTTTCCCACAGTTTTTTTACTATTTCTTGCCATATCCGATGAATTATGAACCCTATACAGCACAGCATATTCTTGATACCCTGGGAATATTCAGTTTTACAGGGCTTGTTTTCGCTATCTTCCTAAAAATACTAAAACCAAAACCATACCTCAATCTTGATATAGATTGGTTTTATAGGGTAGGAGCAAAATATTCAATTAAATCCCTAAACAAAACTGTTGCTCCTGCAGAGTATGAATTTATAAACAAAATCTGGAGATGGCTAATAGACGGAGTTATAATTCCAGTGTCAGGTAGAATTACAGCTTATGAAGACAGAAAAATGAATACATTACCAGCTTTCTTGTCAAGCTTAGCAAAAACAATAAGTGACGGATTAGCGTGTTTTCATACTGGGAAAGTTCAGGATTATGCTTTTTATATGCTAAGTTTTATAGGACTTGTGCTGCTACTATATCTTTTATTTTAGGAGATAAAGATGATGGGAATTGAATTAATACTGTTATTTCCATTGCTTGGGATATTTTTGATCTGGATAACAAAAAATAGTAAAGTTGTTAGCTTGATTGCTTTACTTTCTTCGTTATTGTCTTTCCTAATAGCTCTAAGTTATTATCTTAATTTTGATAGAACAAAGCAAGATTTTCAGTTTTTAAGTTCTTATGAATGGATATCTGCATGGAAACTTAATTTTACCTTAGGTTTCGACCACATAAATGCCCCTTTTGTTTTACTTACAACATTTATAACCGTAGTAGTTATATTGTTAGCAATTAAGACTGTAAGGGATAAGATTGCATCCTTTATGGCTTTTTTACTTTTACTTTCTTTATCGGTTAATGCTTTTTTCATGTCAACCAATTTCTTGCAATTCTTTTTCTTCTATGAAGCCATGCTAATACCCTCAGTATTACTTATTCAGCGATGGGGTGGAGATAATTCTTCACAGGCAGCAATGAAATTTTTAATTTATACTTTTGGTTTTAGCATTTTTCTATTTATTGCTATTATAGCTGTTTATTACTATGGAGGCGGATTTTCCTTTAGCTATCTTGAAAGTTTAAAAATGAACAAACCTACAAAATTGTTGCTTCTTTTTGGTTTTATTCTTGCCTTTTTTGTAAAGATTCCTGTGGTACCTTTTCACGGATGGTTAAAAGATGCTTATTATGAGTCACCTATGCCAGTTACCATATTTCTCTCTGCTGTACTTGGTAAAATGGGAATTTACGGGATTCTGAGAGTGATTACTTATTTTAATGATGTTTTATCATCAGTAAATTTTTGGATAATGCTGCTTTGCCTTATTTCCTTTATCTACTCTGCTTTTCTTGCTCTAAAAGCTAAAGACATTAAAGTTATCTTTGCATATATGAGTCTCAGTCATGTGGGAATCATTACAGCAGGAGCATTTACTGGGAATCTACATGGATATCAAGGAGTGCTTCTTCAGAGTATAAATCATGGAATCCTTGCAGCAGGACTATTTTATATCGCTGAACTTTTAAATAGAGATACAAAAAGCTTTGATTCTGAAAAATTTGGAGCTTTATCAAAAAGAACTCCAGCCCTGACCTTTTTTACCTTTTCATTAATTATGGCAATGGGTGGTTTTCCCGGACTAAATTATTTCAATGGAGAGTTACTACTTCTCAGTGGAATATTTAAAGAAAATGCTGTGCTTGGTTTTTTAGGTGTATTTGGTGTTGCCCTTGGAGTGGTTTATCTTGCTTGGGTTTTCTACAGGGTTTTTCTAAGAAAGCCTGCTTGTGAACTATCTCAGTTTGTCAAAGATATAGTCTCTTGGGAGGCTTTAATCTTGTGCCTGTTTTTCTTGCTTTCAATTTATCTTGGACTTAATCCTGACTTTATACTCTCTGGAGTGAGGGAGATTGTGAGCTTAGGAGGTAAAGGATGAGTCAATACCACTATCTAATACCTGAGATAACTCTTCTTACACTTGGAATTTTATCTTTTTGCTATGGTTTCATGAGGAGAGAAAGCAAAACAGTCTGGATTTTTAGTTTTTTAAGTATTTTAATTCCCATTATACTTTCACTCTTTTATTTCACTGAAAATGAATTCTCATCAGGCTTGATAAAAATAGACCCATACAGGCAGTTCCTTAAGGTTTTGATTTATCTTTCAGGTTTATTTGTCCTTATTCTTTCCTATGAAAGTTTTAGAAAAAGCAGTAAATCAGTAGAATATATTTTTCTTCTTATTTTAGCTCTGTGTGGTATGGCCATTATGATATTTGCCAATGATCTTCTTATACTTTATCTTTCCCTTGAGACCTTTTCTTTATCTCTCTATATACTTGCTGCCTTTTACAGAAATGAGAGATTTAGTATAGAGGCAGGTTTAAAATATTTTATTCTTGGAACTTTATCTTCTATTCTCTTACTTGCCTCAATAGTTTACTTTTATGCTCTTACAGGTAGCTCTTCCTATGATGCTTTCAGGCTCATTAACAGAGGAGAATTTTCCATGCTTATTGGTTTTATTTTTCTCATTGCCTCTTTTGCCTTCAAACTCTCTCTTTCACCTTTTCATGCATGGGCTCCAGATGTTTATCAGGGAGCTCCAACTCCTGTGACTGCCTTTTTATCTACGGCACCGAAGGTTGCTGTTTTTGCAGCATTGCTAAATATCTTTTTAGAAATTCACTCAGGAATAAAACTTAACGAATTTATTACTGTCATCTCAATCCTATCAATGTTTGTGGGAAACTTACTTGCTTTAAGACAGAAAGACCTAAAGAGAATGTTTGCCTACTCATCAATTGCCCATGCAGGCTACATGTTTATGGCATTTCTTCTGCCAAATCATGCTCTTTTGTCATCTCTTATTCCCTATTTAGTAGTCTATGTTTTTATGAACATTGGTGCTTTTGCTTTTATTTTAGGCATAAAAGAGGGTGAAAAAATCAGCAGTTACTTTGGAATAGGAAAAAATGCTCCATTATTTGCCTTTTCTATTGTAGCCATTCTTTTTTCACTTACAGGCATTCCTCCAACAGCTGGATTTATGGTCAAGTTTAATTTATTTAAGAATGTTTTAGCTTCCGGTTATGGAGAGCTCGTATTCTTTGCCTTATTTATGAGTATCCTTTCAGCCTTTTACTATTTAAGGATAGTTTTTTACATATATAGAGATACACCGTTGTTTCAAACTCAACAAAATGGACGACTCAATTACACCATTGCTTTTTTTTCAGCTTTGTTTTTATTGACTTTAGGAGTCTTTCCAAATTTGATATTAATATAAAATTTTGAGGGAGCATAACCTTAAATCCAAAAGTAGGGCTTGGGAATTTAAACTCCCAAGCCCTACTTTTATTCCTTAGGTTTTCTTAATAATATCAAACCTATCTAAATTCATCACCTTATTCCATGCATTAATGAAATCAACAATGAATTTTTCTTTTCCATCAGAGGCTCCATAGACTTCACAAACAGCACGGAGTTCTCCCTGATGACCAAAGATTAAATCAACCCTTGTGGCAGACCATTTAAGAGCACCAGTTTTTCTATCATAACTATTAAAAAGATAATTAAACTCATCTGCTGGTTTCCACTCTGTACTCATATCTAAAAGGTTTACAAAAAAGTCATTGTTGAGAACTCCTGGCGTTTCTGTAAATACGCCGTAATTAGTGTATTTGTAGTTAGCACCTAAAACTCTTAGCCCTCCCACAAGTACAGTCATCTCAGGAACAGTTAATTTTAGTAGCTGAGCTTTGTCAACGAGAAATTCTTCTGCCTTATATCTACCTGTATCGGGATTTTTAATATAATTTCTAAAGCCATCTGCAAAGGGCTCCATTGCCGAATGGAAGGCTACATCAATTAAATCTTGAGTAGCATCTACTCTTCCAGGTATAAAGGGAACAGTTACATTAAAACCTGCCCTCTTTGCAGCTGACTCAATAGCAGTGCAACCACCAAGAACGATTAAGTCTGCTATGGAGACTCTTTTGTTATTCTTCTGTTTTGAATTAAATTCATCTTGAATTTTTTTATAAACTGCAATTATCTTCTGTAAATCTTCGGGATGATTAACTTCCCAGTCTTTCTGTGGCGAAAGACAAAGACGAGCACCATTGGCACCACCACGTCTGTCAGAATCACGATAGGAAGACGCAGATGACCAAGCAGTATATACCAATTGAGAAATTGATAGACCAGAATTTAGAATTTTCTCTTTAAGTTCTTTTATATCGCTTTCGTCAATCAGGTCAAAATCTCTCTTTGGTAAGGGATCTTGCCAGATAAATATTTCTTCAGGCACTTCAGGTCCAAGATAGCATTCCCGAGGACCTAAATCACGATGCACGAGCTTAAACCAGGCTTTTGCAAAGGCATCTTCAAATTCCTTAGGATTCTGCAGAAAACGTTTAGCAATCTTTGCATACTCGGGATCAAATCTAAAGGCAAGATCAGCAGTAAGCATCATAGGCGGGTGTTTTTTGTTTGGATCATGAGCATCAGGGATTATTGCAGGAGCATTTTTAGCTACCCATTGATACTTTCCAGCAGGACTTTTGGTTAATTCCCACTCATAATTAAATATGAAATGGAGGTAGCTTATACCAAACTTCGTAGGAGTTGAAGACCATGCAAGTTCAAAACCAGAAGTAAAAGTGTCTGGACCTTTACCTGTGCCAAATCTATTCTTCCAGCCAAGCCCCTGATCTTCCAGAGGAGAGGAATCAGGATCAGGTCCCAAAAAGGTTGAAGGACAAGCACCATGGCACTTACCAAAGGCATGTCCTCCTGCAACTAAAGCCACTGTCTCTTCATCATTCATCCCCATTCTGCTAAAAGCAACTCTAATCTGCTTGGCAGATGCAACAGGATCAGGATTACCTTCTGGTCCTTCAGGATTCACATAAATCAATCCCATCTCTGTTGCTGCAAAGGGCCTTTCAAGCTCACCTTCTTTAAATCTTTCTTTACCCGTTAACATCTCTAACTCAGGACCCCAGTCTACACCCTCATCGGGCTCCCAAATATCTTCTCTACCACCGCCAAAACCTATAATTTTTGCTCCCATAGACTCAAGAGCTACATTACCAGCTAAAATTATGAGATCAGCCCATGAAAGTTTACGACCATATTTTTGTTTAATAGGCCAAAGGAGTCTTATTGCCTTATCAAGACTTATATTGTCTGGCCAGTTAATTCTTGGCGGAAAACGTATGTCCCCTGTCCTTGCTCCACCTCTTCCATCAAAGATTCTGTAACTGCCAGCACTATGCCATGCTAAACGGATAAATAGCGGTCCATAGTGCCCAAAGTCTGCAGGCCACCAATCTTGAGATTGAGTCATTAGTCCAGCTAAATCCTTTTTAACTGCCTTTAAATCAAGACTCTCAAACTCTTTGGAATAGTCATAATCAGGTCCATAAGGATTTGATGAGGGGCAATTTTGTCTTAGGATTTTAAGATTTAATCTTTCAGGCCACCAATCTGTGATCCATCTTTTTCTCTCTTTTTGCATATTTTCCTCCTTATTTTGTTATACTAAAAATAGTAATAAAGTCTAATTAATAATTATTACTATTTAGGAATGTAACACAATGATTAAAAGGAAGTCAATAAGAAAAATTGTATTTGATAATTTTATCAAAAAATTTAAAGAATCAAATTTAAAGATTACTCCTCAGAGGATTGCTATATTAGAACAGGTTTTAAGCTCCCAGGGACACCCCTCTGCAGAGGAAATATATAATAAAATCAAAAAGTCCTATCCGAATATCTCTTTTGATACTGTTAATAGAACTCTTCTTACTTTTGCAGATATTGGAATCTTAGATATTGTAGAAGGCACTGGTGATGTAAGAAGATTTGATCCAAATGATAAATCACATCATCACTTCAGATGTAAAAAATGTGAGAGAATTGAAGATTTTTATTATGAAGATTATGATAAACTTGAAATTCCAGAGAACATAAAAGAAAAATTTAATATTAAAAAAATTAGAGTCATATTGGAGGGGATTTGTGATAAATGTATTAGCTCCTATTCATCTTCTGAGACTGATAGCAATCCATGATGTTTCATCTTTGTACGGAGCTGTTTTCTTGAAATGCCCAGTATTTCTGCAGCCTTTGTTTGATTCCATCCTGTGGAATTTAGTGCCCTCACAATCAAGGCTCTTTCAACTTCAAAAAGATTAAAAGTATTTTCCTTAATTGTTGTCCAACCAGTTTTTTCTTGTATCTTCTTAGGAAGATATTTCATAGATATTAACCCAGAAGGGGATAATACTGTTGCCCTTTCCACCACGTTTGCAAGTTCCCTTATATTTCCTGGCCAATCATAGTTAATTAGAGCATCCATGACTTCTGGTTCAAGTTGGGGTATGGGTTTATTATTCTGCTTTGAAAATTTATCAAGAAAGTAATTAACAAGTAAAGGTATATCCTCTTTTCTCTCCCTTAAAGAGGGTAAATTTATTCTCACCACATTTAATCTCCAATAGAGGTCTTCTCTAAAAAGACCCTTTGCTATAGCGCTTTCAAGGTCGCGATTGGTAGCAGATATCACTCTAACATCTACTTTTATTCTATGTGTACTACCAACTCTCTGGATCTCCTTTTCTTGGAGAAACCTGAGAAACTTTTTTTGAAGAGACATCGGCAATTCACCTATCTCGTCAAGGAAAACTGTGCCTTCATTGGCAATTTCAATAAGTCCTGTTTTTCTATCTACTGCTCCTGTGAAAGCTCCCTTTTCATGTCCAAACAATTCGCTTTCAAGAAGATTTTCTGGAATTGTTGTACAATCAACTATTACAAAGGGTTTGTTTTTTCTGTGGGATTTATTATGAATTGCCCGTGCAACCAATTCCTTACCCGTGCCCGATTCCCCTGTAATAAGAACATTAGCATTGCTCTCAGCAACCATTTGCATAATATAGAAAACTTCTTGCATTGCTTTGCTTTTCCCAATTATCTCTGGAAATGGACTTGCACCGTTTTCCAGTCTTACAATACCCTTTGATTTTTCTATAGCTTCTTTAATTACATCAACAAGCAGCTGTGTATCCACTGGCTTTATTAGATAATGATATGCTCCAAGTTTCATAGCCTCTACTGCCTTTTCAATAGTTCCATAGGCTGTAAGCATTATTACAGGTATTGAGATTTCACTGAGCCTTAACCATCTTAATAAATCTATCCCGTCCATACCCGGCAATATGTAATCAAGAAGAATGCAATCAATATGTTCATTCTTTAGAATTTCCATTCCCTCTTCAGCAGTAGTTGCTGTGAAAACATTGTATCCTTCCTTTTTTAATATTGCTGAAATTGCCTTGAGTGCGCTTATCTCATCATCTATATACAGAATATTTGACATTCTAACCCTCTTTGATAGGTAATTCTATTATAAATTCTGTTCCTTCACCAACCTTACTTTTTACATTAATTTTACCTTCATGGTCTTTTATAATTCTCTCTACACAGGCAAGTCCAAGTCCTGAGCCAGTTGTTTTCGTAGTGAAAAAGGGTTCAAATATTTTACCCATAATTTCCATTGGTATTCCAGTCCCTGAATCTTTTATTATGATTTTTACCTTTCCATTAATTTTTTCAGTTTTTATTTTGATTGTTTCCCCCTCTTTTGTTGCATCAATTGCATTTACTAATAGATTAAGCACAGCTTGTTTTAGTTGATGTTGGTCGAAATAGAATTCAGGGATAGAAGCGTCAAAATCAATATTAAGAATCTTTTTTTCTTCTTCAATTTCTCTTTCAACGAGTTTTATGACATCTTTTAACGCATTATTTATATTTCCCTTTTCGTATTTAAGAGGAATAGGTCTTGCATAGGATAGAAAACTTGTTATTAGTTCATTTAATCTCTCTGTCTCTCTGTCTATAATTGAGAGAAACTCTCTTAGAACTTCGCCCTGAAAATTTGCCTTCAAATAGGAAGTGGAAGCTTTTATTGCATTTAGGGGGTTTTTAATCTCGTGGGCAACTGTCATTGCCATTTCTGCCATAGCAGAGGATTTTTCAAGTCTAAGTTTTTCCTTTGTTGCTTTATCAAGCTCTTGGAGGGAGTTTTTCAGTTTTAATATCATCTCATTAAAAGTTTCAATGAGATAGCCTATTTCATCTCCACAGGAGATCTTATAGACCTCACAGTCTTTGCAGTCCATGTTGTAACACCTTCTACAATTTTCCTTAGCATCAATTATTAACCAACATCTTTCTTTACCATAGGCAGGACAGTCAGTTTTTTCGCATTTAAAGATATCTTTACAAAGTATATTGGTTGGATTTTCGCATAATTCAAGTTTATCAGTTCCTATGTTTGCCATTTTGTTTTTAAGACTTTGAAGAGGCTTTATAAGAGTTTTTGAGAGCATGAAAGACAAGAAAACTGTGAGAATAAAGGAGAACGAACTAAGTATGTAAATATAATTTTTTAGATTTTTTGTTGATTCTTCAATGTAAACATCAACCTTGTTTTCAGAAATACCTGCTCTTAAAATTCCAAAATAGCTATCTCCTGAGACTACTGGTAAATTAATATGAAGTATTCTATCTTTGTCTGTTCTCTGCCATTTTGTATAATCTAAAGTTATATACTTACCCATTTGACTCTTATCATTGTGTCCAACAATCCTACCATTTTTATCAACAATCATTATATATTCCATACCTGGATTATTGATAGATAAAGAAATCTTCTCATCAATTGCTAAAGGATCAAAGAAAATCAGATTGTCTATAACATCCTTTGATAAATTTTCCAGGATTATTGAAATATTATTGTCTATTTGTTCTCTTAAGGAGTTTTTCTGATAATTAAGAATTAAAATATTAATGGAAAGCATTATCATTAGAAATACCAAAAGAAAAGAGAAGAAAATTTTACGTCCTATGCTAATTCTTTGAATGTTATTTATAATTTTTTTAATGACTGAGTTTTTTAAGTAGTGCCATATCTGCATCTGTTGCCTCTTTGAAACCTTTTATCTTGGCATTATTTAATATTGTCTGATCATTTAATTCTGTAATAAGTCTTTTAACCTTATCTGTTAATTCAGAATTCTTATTATTTACCACCGCAAAGGGCCAGTTAGGAAGATATTCCCCATAGTCAAGAATCTTTAGCTTAGATATGTCCACCTCATTAGCCCATACACTTAGGGCAGCTTCTCTTACAAATCCTGCATCAGCCTCGCCTTTATAGACACCAATAATAACTTTTTCCTGTCTTTTGGCGTCTATTAGTCTGAAATCCTTTTGAAGATTGAATCCTTTTTTCTCAAGATAAAATTTTTGAGAAAGATAGCCACCTGCTGAAGTGGGCGATACAATCATTATCCTTTTTCCTTTTAAATCTTCAACTTTACTGATATTACTATCTTTTCTTGTTATTATGATACCTCTGAATTTTTCACTACCACATATCCTCTCATCAGTTGTACAATCCTCTCCAACAGTAATGGCAAGAGGTCTTATAGGAAACTTCTTTAAAATCAACGAAAAAACATAAGGATTCTGGTAAGAGAAATTCACTTTTCCATCACTCACTATTTGAAGAAACTCTTCAAAATTTTTTGGTATTACCAGTTTAAATTCATATCCTGTTTTTTCTGAAAGATATCTCATAAGAGGGTCATATCTCTTATAGATTGTTAGTGGACTGTAAAGAGGTAGAATGGCTACCTTAACTGTTTTTGGTCCATATTCAATATAGTCAATTCCTCTTAGATTTCTAATAAGTACCCGAATATAGTCAAAATCTCTGTCTTCTGCTTTGGTAAAACTTTTAACACCCATTGATTTACGAAGAGTATCATCTGATTTATTGATAATATTATCTTTAATTTTTTCTATTTCTTCATTTCTCATTATATTTACATAGGCAATTAAGAATAGGGGAGTTGGCTCTGAATATCTGATTATTTTAAGTCCATCTTTAATATATTTGTTTGCTGTTATTTCACTCATTGCACCTATGTCATGATCACCAATCAGTATAGACAGTGCAATTCTTTGCTCCTTTTGTAACATATCTACAGATTTGAAATCTTTTATTGAAATATCAACATCTCTAAGCATTGATAAGGGGATGAGATAACTAAATGAAGACTTTTCCTCCCCAAGTGCGAGTTTTTTTCCGAGAGAGTCAAATATTTTTTCAATATTTCTACCTTCTTTTGTCACAAATACACTTCTTGTCTCTGCTATTCCACCTTCAGGTTTTATTAAGGGAAATATTTTATTTTTCATTTTCCATTTAAGTTCGCAATAAGTTGCAGGATCAATAAAAAGAAGATGAATTTTGTCTTCCTTGATTTTGTTTTCTAAGTCATTAAAATCTTTGGCTATTTCTATATTTACAGTTTTTTGGAGTATACGAGAAATGAAACTTCTTAGGTAATATAATTTTTCGTATATTACTTTTGGAGATTCTTCAGGCAGGACTCCAATAACTATTGGTGGACCTTTTGATTCATTAAAAGAATTTCTGGATTTTTCATCAGTTGATGATTTACTACAAGCTAAAGTAAGCAGGAGAATAAATGGCAATAAAATCCTAAATAATCTCATGATAGAAAGGATTAGATTTTATTTCAATGCCTAATTTGGTTTTTGGACCATGACCTGGAAAAATTAATGTATCAGACGGAAGATTGGCAATTTTCTTTAGTGATATGAGTAGCTTTTGCATATCACCACCGAAAAGGTCAGTTCTTCCCACAGAACCTGCAAAAAGAGTGTCTCCGGTAAAAAGACATCCCTCAATATAAATAGATACACTTCCAGGAGAATGGCCAGGTGTATATATGAATTTTAATTCTCTGTTAACTATCATAAAAGTATCTCCATCTTCAATTAGCGTATCTGGTTCGGGCTGTGGTTCAATTTCAATTCCAAAAAACTGCATTGCCACCTGCGGTGAGTTTCTATAGATTTCCAGATCTTCTCTGTGAAGAATGATTTTTGCACCTGTTTCATCTTTTATTTCTTTAACTGCTCCTATGTGGTCAAAGTGACCATGAGTGCATATTATATATTGGATAATAAGTTCTTCTTCCTTTATAAAATCAAGTATTAAATCAGGCTCATCTCCCGGGTCTATCACAAAGCCATCCTTTGTATTTTCATCATATACTATATAACAATTCACCAACAATGGACCTACTTCAAACTTCTTTATTTTCATAATCTCCTCCTAAGCTTTTTTAAAATATAACCCAGTTCTTCATGTTTCAGCAAATAGCAGATTAGAAAATAAAATAAAATAGCTATTACAATTGATGTTCCAAGCCATAGAAATTTTAAAAGCATTTTTTCACTATGTAGCCATAAAGAAGAATCAATATCACATATTAATTTTGCTATCCCTACACTAACTATAGCAGCAACAGTACTTTTCATAAGGGAAGGAATAATAGCAAAGAAAGAAATTTCAGTTATTTTTCCCTTTATGAATATTGATAACATTAAAAACTGCACTGTAGCTGCTACAGAATAGGCAAGAGCTAATCCATTGTGTTTCATGGTATGCATTAGAAGAATAGATATGGCAATATTTGTAAGCATCCCAACAGTTGCGCATATTACAGGAGTTTTAGTGTCATGGAGAGAATAGAATGTTGCAGTTATTGTTCTTGAACCTACAGTTCCGAGTATTCCCAAGCTATAAAAAAGTAATGCCTGTGCTGTATTAATCGTAGCGGTAATATCAAAAGCACCACGTTGAAATAACGTATTTACAATGGGTTCTTTAAGCATAATTAAACCAATAGTTGAGGGAATCGTAAGAAAAAACAGAAATTTAAGAGAAAAAGTAAAATCCTTTGTAAGTTGGGTTTTATTTCCTTCAGCTACATGCTGTGCAAGAGTAGGTAAAACAGCCATTCCTACTGCTACACCGAATACTCCGATTGGAAGTTGAATGAGCCTCATTGAATAATATAAATAAGTAACACTTCCATCAGGCAAAAAGCTTGCAATGATGGTGCTTACGAATATATTTATTTGGTTTACAGCCATTGCAACTGTTGTGGGAATCACAAGAATAATTATTTTTTTAAGGGCTGGATGAAAGGCTGTAAATCCGAAAGAAAATCCATTTTTATAAAACTGAGGAGCTTGCACAAGCCACTGGAGTAATCCTCCTAAGGTAACGCCAACTGCAACAGATACAATGGGATTAAAAAAAAAGCTGCTAAGTCCAGTAACTAATATAATTATTGCAATATTTAAAAAACAGGGAGCAAGAGCTGGAACAAAAAATATATTATTTGTATTAAGCGTTCCCATTGTAAGCGCAGCAAGGCTAATAAATAGTAGGAAAGGAAACATTATTCTGGTAAGAAGTACCGTTAGATCAAATTTTTCAGGATTCTGAATAAATCCAGGAGCTATTAATTTAACTATAAGAGGGCTAAATATTATTCCTAAAAGGGTTATTATGCCGACAATTACTATTATGAAAGTAAAGAGACTTTTTACAATTTTTTTTGTTTCTTCCTGTCCTTGTTTTACTTGAGCTTCTTTAAGTACAGGAACAACTGCGGAGGACATGGAACCTTCGGCAAAAAGTTCTCTGAGTAAATTGGGTATTCGGAATGCTACAAAGAAAACATCACTAAGCCCCGTAGCACCAAAATATTTTGCAAGAATCATGTCTTTTATATATCCTAAGATTCTGCTGAATGTGGTTGCTAAGGAGATAGCTCCAGCAGCTTTGACAATTTTACCTTTTGCCATTTTAGTATTTTAAAATTTCAAGAAGGTCAAGAATATCATCTTTTGGGAGGCTTCCCTGCCCTGTTTTAGCTGAATCTATCAGGTCTTTTTTAAATTTTTCTAAATCTCCTTTATAAGTCAGATCGAATTTAAGTGAATTTTTTAAGGTTTTTGATGCTTCCGAATAGACTCCTAATTTTTGATAAGTTAGTGCCATGTAAAGATGAGCTTGGATAAGCATTATATTTCTTTTTATCGCTTTATCAAAGGAATTTTTTGCTTCTTCATATTTGCCAATTTTGTAATAAGATAAACCCTGAGCAAAATGGGCTTTATCTTGGGTGACAAAGAGAGGATTGCTTAGAGCTTTACTAAAAGCATTAATTGCTTCGTTGTGCATATTTAGTTTCTGATAACAAAGTCCAAGATTAAACCAGGCATCAGCGTAATTAGAATCAATTGAAAGAGCCCTTAAGAATAGGTCTCTTGCCATCTCATATTCTTGAAATTCCATGTGAACTAAGGCTAATCCGTGAAGAGCATCCTTATTATGAGGGTCAATCTGTAATGCTTTATGGAATTCTGTATAGGCGAGTTGATAATTTTTTTCTATGTAATAAGCGAACCCAATCTCTTTATGAAAATCCGATTCATTAGTTCGCCTCACTATCTCTTCAGATGCACAAGCTGTTATAACTATGGTAATTAACAAAATTAATATTCTCCATTTCATAATGATATAGTATATCATTTTTCTCTCTCTAATTCTAAAATCAATCTTTTAAGAAAAGAAACTAAACTGTTTAAATTTTTAATTACAATTTCAAATCCTTCAGGATAGAATTTTAGATCTTTTATTATCTCTTTTTTTCTGAAACGATTTAAAATGGAAATTAATCTATATGTAAATTTTTCTTCAAGACCTTCTTGCATTATAAATTTAAAGCCTGTTTTTCGTTGTTGAATTTTTGCAATTCTTAATTTTGAAGAGAGAATTCTTATCTGAGCTACTTTAAATAAGTTCTCGACCTCTGCAGGTAGTTTTCCAAATCTATCGAAAATTTCTTCTTGTAATCTGTCAACCTCAGAGATTTCAAAAATTTGACTAAGTTTTCTATATACTCTTATTCTCATAGATGTCTCTTCTATGTAATCTTCTGGAATATATGCTGCAATATTAAGCTTAATATCAGGAAGTTTAATTTCTGTTACAAACTCTCCTTTCATTTCCTTTATGGCTTCATTTAACATCTCAATATATAGATCAAAACCGAGTCTATTTACACCAGATTGTTGAATTCCTAATAGCTCCCCAGCTCCTCTTATCTCAAGGTCTTTCAGAGCAATATGAAAACCTGCACCAAGATAGCTCATTTCCTGAATTGCTTTTATTCTTTTTTTTGCATTTTCTGTAAGCATATCTAAAGGAGGCAATACAAAATAAGCATATGCTTGTTTGTCAGCTCTTCCTACTCTTCCTCTTATCTGATAAAGGTCGCTTAAACCAAAAAGGTCAGCTCTGTTTATTATGATAGTGTTTACATTTGGTATATCTATTCCTGAAGCAATGATTGAAGTACATAATAAAATATCAATCTCTCTATCAAGGAATTTAAACATTATTCTGTTTAATTGATTTTCGCTCATTTTACCATGAGCAACAGCAATTCTTGCAGAGGGAACAAGCATTTTAAGTTTACTTTCATATAGGTTTATGTCTTGAATTCTATTATGAAGAAAATATACTTGCCCATTTCTTTTAAGTTCTCTTTCTATAGCTTCCTTTATTATCTTATAATCTTCGGATATGATAAAACTTTTTATAGCTAATCTTTCTTTAGGAGGGGTTTGAATTATAAATATATCCCAAAGTCCGCTTAGTCCAATTTGAAGCGTTCTCGGGATAGGGGTAGCAGTTATTGTAATTAAATCAACCTTAGGAAATTTTTCCTTTAATTTTTCTTTTTGAACTACGCCAAATTTTTGTTCTTCATCAATTATTAAAAGTCCAAGGTCAAAGAAATCTACTTCTTTCATAATCATCATATGCGTTCCTATTAAGATATCAATCCTTCCCTCATGTGTATCTTCAATCGCTTTTTTTATCTCTTTTTTTGAACGGAATCTACTTAAATATTCAATCTTAACTGGAAAGGCTTCAAATCTTTTTTTAAAAGTTCTGAAATGTTGTTCACACAAAAGAGTTGTTGGAACTAAGACTGCTACCTGTTTTTTATCATAAACTGCTCTAAAGGCAGCTCGCATTGCAACTTCAGTTTTGCCGTAGCCTGCATCCCCACATAATAGAATTTCTATAGGATAGGGTTGCCTCATTTTAGTCAATATAGAATTAATAGCCTTTTGTTGATCCTCTGTTTCTTCGTAAGGGAAAAAATCATCAAAATTTTTATGTATTTCAGTGTCTTCACTATATATAAAACCTCTCTCTGTTTTTCTTTGAGCATAAAGCTTTAAAAGTTTCTCAGCAATGTCATGAATTTTCTTCCTTTCCCTTTCTTTTAATTTTTGCCATTTATTTGTGCCTAATTTATCAATATGTGGGAGGTAGCCCTCTTTAGCTGAATATCTATAAACTTTTTCTATGCTCCATGTAGGTAGATAAAGAATATCGCCATCAGCGTATTCAAGTACTAAAACATCTTCTTCATAATCCTCATATAGTTGTCTTTTTATACCTTTAAAAATTCCAATTCCATGTTCTTTATGAACTACGAAATCTCCTTCCTTTATCTCCAATCCATCTAAAGGTATTTTTTGTAAGATAGCTTTTTTCTTTTTATGAATTTTTTCGTCAAAAATTTCATTATCAGTGAGGATTAAAATGTTATCTCTAAATAAACCTTCATTGAGTTCACCAACTGTAATAGCATATTTGCCTGAATATTTAATAACATCTTTTCTGTTGATAATTGGAGCAATGATGTCATGATTAAATAGAATTTCCTTTATAGTTTCAGCCTTACCTAAGGAATTAAGAACTATGAGAATGGGAATACCAATTTGTTTTAAGTTTCTTGGGAATTCAAAAAGACTTTCTCTCTCATTTTTTAGGATGCCTAATCCAGCTATTGATTTATCTTTACTATTAATCCAGTTATTTGAAAATTGGAGAGGAATATGTGATATCTTCAGGATTTTATAATTTTCAAAGTCTTCATTTTTAACCTCAGGGCTTGCTGAGATTAAAATTTCCGGTTTTATAATCTCAACCATGCTTTTGTTACGAGTGAATTCCTGTGTCGGAAATATAAAGACTTCGGATAAACTTTTAAAAGATTTTTGTGTATCTGGATAGAAGTATTTTATTTCTTCTATTATATCGCCAAAGAATTCTATTCGATAAGGATACTCCTCTCCCATATTCCATATATCAAAAACCCATCCGTGATGGGAAAATTCACCTTCTTGTACAACAATTTCTACTTGAGAATAACCTGCTTGAATTAATTTTTTACCTAAGTCCTCTCTTATAATTTCTGATTCTTTTTGAATTTTAAAGGTTAAATTTATTATTTCTGGGTCGAACATTAGGGCATCTTTAGTTGTGATTAATTTATTATCCTGAGAATTGAGAATTTTGATTATAGCATTTGGCCGTTCCTCTCCTTCATTTGGTAAGTACATTATTGGAGATTCAATATTGAAAAAATCTGAAAATATTTTTACGGCAGTGAAGATTTTTTGAGCAGAATCTTCATTTTCCTCAATTAAAATAAAAGATTTTTCATAAAATAAAATCCCTAACGCAAGAGACGAAATAGAAATATTATAAATTTTATCATTTTCTTGAATTATTTTAAGTAAGCGGTTTTTTTCTTCGATTAAAGCTTGCGACAAACTGAGATTATTTTTTCCATCGTAATTCATTAAATCTTAATCAGTAATGATAAGGAGACAAAAAGGAAAACTGTTAAGCTAATATATCCATTCATATTAAAGAAGGCAATGTTAAGTTTTGAAAGATCATCAGTTTTTACAAGGGAATGTTCTCTTAAGAAGAGAAATGCAACAAATAGCATTCCTATCCAGTATAGTAAGTTAAGTTTAAATAACCACCCTGTAAATAATAAAAATATGAAAGCTATAAAGTGGAAAATTCTTGCAAAATAAATGGCCTTTTTTATTCCAAAAACTTTAGGGATTGAGTATATTCCAAATTTTTTATCAAATTCCACATCCCACAATGCATAAAGAGTATCGAAGCCTGCAAGCCAGAAAATAACTGTTATTACCATTGGAATAATTTCCCAATTAAAAGTTCCTTTTATTGCAATCCATGCTCCAAGTGGTGCGAGAGCTAAGGCTAATCCAAGAAAGAAATGGCATGTCCAAGTAAATCTTTTCGTATATGAATATATGAAAAGTATTAATATTGCTAAGGGAGAAAGTTTGAAGCAGAGAGGATTAAGCATCCAAGCAGAGTATACAAAAAATACAATACATATTAATGTAAATAAGATAGCTTCCCAAAGTTTTATTTTCCCAGATGGAATTTCTCTATTTGCTGTCCGAGGATTCAAGGCATCAATTTTCCTATCTATTATTCTGTTAAAACCAAAAGCAGAGGCTCTTGCAGTTACCATAGCAACAGTTATCCAAAAAATTTGTTTTATCTCGGGAATACTACCTGCGGCAAGCATAGCAGCTGCAAAAGCAAAAGGTAAGGCAAAAACACTATGCTCAATCTTTATCATCTTAAGATATAATAATGCTTTGTTAAGTATTGCCATAACAAAATATTATAACATCTTCTATTAATCAAAATTTGAATCTCATTTACTTTGCCTGACAAATGATATAATTATAGAATGTCTCATCCCCTGAAAATTAAAGAATTTAGAGCTTATTGGATAGGTCAAATAATTTCTCTTAGTGGAACCTGGATGCAACATATAGCCCAGAATTGGCTTGTTTATATTCTAACAAAGTCTGCTCTATATCTCGGTTTAATATCCTTTTTATCATCTTTTCCTATGTTGATTTTTACTCTTTTTGCTGGAGTTTTTGCAGATAGATATTCAAGGAAAAAGATTTTAATTTTTACCCAGATTTTTTCACTATTCCCCGCGTTATTCCTTGGCATTATAATAAACATGAATATGGTTACCCTATGGCATGTTGCTGTAGCTTCCTTTGTTCTTGGTATAGCCTCAGCCTTTGATATGCCTGCAAGACAGGCATTTATCTCAGAACTTGTTCCAAAAGATATGATTACAAAAGCAATAGCAATGCAATCTATATCTTTCAATATTGCAAGGATTATCGGACCTTTCTTAGCTGGAATAGTTGTCACTAATTTAAACTTTCAAATGTGTTTTTATTTAAATGCATTAAGTTTTATCCCTTTAATATTGATCTTGATAGCATTGTGTACAAAAAGTTGCTCAACTTCTGAAGTAAATGAATCTTTTAAAGATTTTTTTAAAGAAGGGTTTAATTTTCTATTGAATAATAAAAAAATTTTATATATCATTTTTGCTGTAGGAAGTTTCACAATTTTTGGAATTTCATTCATTCCTATTTTGCCCATCATAGTAGATTCTATACTGCATTCTGGCATTGAGGGATTAGGAATGATTGTTTCGTCAGTAGGCTTTGGTTCTCTTGTAGCAGCAGGAATTATTACTTTAAGAAAGGATATAGATGATAAGGAAGGGCATATATTTAAAGCTTCTATGATTATACCAATAGGAATTTTAGGAATAGCTTTCTCAAAAAACATTTATATAACTATGGGGTTTGCTTTTCTTTTAGGATTTGGTTTTGTTAATTTTTTTGCTGTAAGTAACAGTTTCATTCAACATCAAACAGAGCAAAGACTTAGAGGAAGAATAATGAGTTTCTTTTCCTTTGTGTTTCTCGGTTTTACACCAATAGGTAATATTTTAGTTGGACTATTAGTAGAAGCTTTTGGAGTAAAAAACGTATTAATTGCTTATACTTTAATATGTTTTTTATCAGGATTATTTTTCCTTAAAATTTTATTTAAGCGGATTAGTTGATATTTAGTAATTATCAATGATAAGCTAAAACTTTATGGGGCAAACAAAATAGTTTTTTATTCTTGACAAATTTTATGTTATCAAAGTAAATATTGAGAATACTATAATTAAATGGAGGTAAGATGAGTTTAGAAAATTACAGATTTCATAAGGAACATACTTGGGTAAAATTATCAGGTAAAAGTAAAAAGGTCAAGGTTGGAATTACAGATTACGCACAGGAAGCCTTAGGTGACATAATTTATATTGAACTTCCAGAGGTTGAATCCCACATAGATGCAGACACTGAAATGGCTGAAATTGAGTCAACAAAAACTTCATCACCTGTTATTGCACCTGTAACCGGTGTAATAGTTCAAATTAATGAGGAATTAATTGACCATCCAGAAATCATAAATGAAGACCCCTATGGTAAAGGTTGGATTGCAGTAATTGAAATGGACAACCCAGATGAGATTGATGATTTAATGGAACATGAAGAATATGAAAGTTATCTTGAAGAAGAGAGATAATGAAAGTTACTGTCATTGGAGGGGGTCCTGCAGGATATGTAGCTGCTCTTACAGCAAAGAGAGGCGGTGCAGAAGTAACTTTAATTGAAAAAGACGAACTTGGAGGAACTTGCCTAAATAGAGGCTGTATTCCTACTAAAACAATTATCTATTCCCTTGAACTTTTAGACAAAATAAGACTTCAAAAATATAATAATCATGAAAATATCTTTAATGTTATTATTGATTTGCCTACCCTCATGGAGCGAAAAGACAAGGTTGTAGAGACTCAACGTAAAGGGCTCAGTACGCTTTTAAAAGAGTCAGGAATTAAAATCATTAATGATGAAGCAGAATTATTAAATCCGAAGACGTTAATATTAAAAAAAACTAAAGAAAAAATTCAGTCAGATAAAATAATTATTGCTACAGGTTCAAGACCTGCAGAACTTCCTATGCTAAGATTTGATGGTAAATTCATTTTATCAAGTGATGATCTTTGGAACATGAAGGAAATCCCTAAATCAATAACAATAATTGGGGCAGGAGCGATAGGATGTGAGTTTGCTTGGATTTTTAGTCTTTTGGGAAGCAAAGTAACCCTAATAGAATTAATGTCAAGAGTTTTGCCAATGGAAGATGAGGAAATTTCAAAGGCATTGGAAAGATTGTTTAAGAAAAGAAAAATAGACTTTTATACAGATGTCAAAATAGATGAGTTAAAGAAATCTGAAGATATGATAGAGATAACTCTTTCTAATGGAAAGAAGATTAGCTCAAATATAGTCCTTGTATCTGTTGGTAGATCTTTTAATACAGATTTCCTAAAAAATAATGAATTTAGGCTTGGTAGTAAAGGAGAAATTATAGTAGATGAGAAGCTGCAAACAAATATTGAAGATGTTTATGCGGTAGGAGATGTAAATGGAAAGTGGCTTCTTGCTCATGTGGCATATAAAGAAGGAGAAATTGCAGCTAAAAATGCTTTGGGTGAAAACTTAGAAATGGATTATAGCGTAATTCCTTCCACAATTTTTACTGTCTCAGAAGTTGCCTCAGTAGGCCTTAAAGAGAATGAGGTTCGACAAAGAGAAATAAAATTTAAAAAAGGGATATTCCCTTTCAGAGCAATTGGTAAAGCTCATGCAATAGGAGAGATTGACGGATTTGTTAAGGTTATTACCGATGCTGATACAGATGTACTGCTTGGCGCACACATAATTGGACCTAAGGCTTCTGAGATAATTCATGAGCTTGCACTTGCGGTAAAATTAAAAGCAAAAGCGAAGGAAGTAAAAGAGCTTATTCATTCTCATCCAACTCTTTCTGAATGCATTGCAGAAGCGGTAGCTGATATTCATGACGAGGCAATTCATAAGATAGCAAAATAAAAGATGGTTGATATTATTAAAGTTATCTCAATATTCATTTTTATTCTTTTTTTACTCCGCAAAAAAATAAACATTGGATATGCACTTCTTGCTGGTTCTTTGCCTTTTCTTATATTGTATCCAGTAGACTTTAATAAAATTCCATTAACAATATTTAAAGGGTTGACTGCTCATGCTTCTTTAAATTTACTTCTTTCTCTTACTTTAATTAAGTCATTTGAGTATTCATTAAGACAAACAGGACTTATGCAGAAAATGACAGATGTTTCACAAAGATTTGTAAGTAATAAAAAATTATCTATCATATCAATGCCACTCATAATTGGAATGTTACCATCCTTAGGAGGTGCCTATCTTTCCGCACCCATGGTTGATTCAGCAACAAAGAATACGACCATTTCAAAAGAAGAAAAGGCTTTCATAAACTATTGGTATAGACATCCTTGGGAGCTTATTTTACCTCTTTATCCAGGAATTGTTCTTGCTTCAGCGTTGTCCGGGATTTCTATCAGGGATTTAATTATTCTTAATCTCCCTGTAGCTCTTGTCTTTTTTATAGTAGGCTTTTTTCTTAGTATGAAAAATCTAAGGGGAGAAAATGGTAAAGTTTTAAAGAAGGATATTTCTAAGAAAATTTATAGTTTTATTCCTATTTTATTCGTTCTTTTACCAGTTATATTATTTCATATAGACCTATCTATTTCCTTGTTCGTGAACATTTTATTTTTATGTCTATGGCATAGGATGAGCATTAAAAAGTCTTTTGAAATAATCAAATACGGATTTACCCTTGATGTAATAGTTCTTGTTTTTGGAGTTATTATTTTTAAAGAGATGCTTCAGTTTTCTGGAGCTGTTGAAGGTGTTGCTAAAGCAATAACTAATTCAGAAATTCCCTATCTCTTTGTATTTATATTGCTTCCATTTTTTATTGGACTTATTACAGGTATAAGCGTTGGTTTTGTAGGAAGCACTTTTCCTCTTCTTATTTATCTTAAGGCTCCTATTCCTTATGAGATATCTCTTGCCTTTGTATCCGGGTATGTAGGAGTCCTTCTGTCTCCGCTACATCTGTGTTTGATTTTAACAAAGGATTATTTTAAAGCTGATATGATGGGTATATATCGAAAAATTATACCAGCCACTTTGATTATTTTTCTTTTTACATTGATAGAATTTGTTGTTTTAAGATATTATATTTAAATTTTAATTAAAAGGGGGTTTTTAGCAATGGGAGAAATTATTGATATAATTGCAAGAGAAGTGCTTGATTCCCGTGGTAATCCAACAATTCAGGTTGAGGTTATCCTTGACTCTGGCGTTATAGGAATGGCAACAGTTCCTTCAGGTGCATCTACTGGGACTAAAGAGGCATTGGAGTTAAGAGATGGAGACAGGAAGCGATATATGGGGAAAGGCGTCCTTAAAGCTGTAGAAAATGTAATGAATGAGATAGCTCCTAATATTGTAGGCATGGAGTCAAGCGATCAGGAAGGTATAGATAAATTTATGATAGAACTTGACGGAACTGAAAACAAGAGTAAACTTGGTGCTAATGCGATACTTGCTGTTTCTATGGCTATATGTAAAGCTTCTGCTGAAGATTGTGGACTTCCTCTTTACAGATATATAGGTGGAACTCATGCAAAAGTTTTACCAGTTCCTATGATGAATATAATTAATGGCGGTGTTCATGCAGACAATAATCTTGATATACAGGAATTTATGATTGTTCCTGCTGGATTTAGTTGCTTTTCCGAAGCCTTAAGAGCATCAGTTGAGGTTTTTCATAACTTAAAAGGTTTATTAAAGAAAAAGGGTCTTAATACTTCTGTAGGTGATGAAGGCGGTTTTGCGCCACTCCTTGAAAACAATGAAGAAGCAATAAAGCTTATCTTAGACGCAATAAAGAAAGCAGGATATAAAGCGGGTAAAGATATTTATATTGCTCTTGATGCAGCAGCATCTGAATTTTACAATGAAGGAGTTTATTCTATAGACGGCAAAAAATTAAGCTCTAAAGAGATAGTTAAATACTATGAATCTCTTGTTGAAAAATATCCAGTTATATCCATTGAAGATGGCATGAGCGAAGCAGACTGGAAAGGCTGGGAGTTGATTACTGAAAAATTAGGTAAAAAAATTCAACTTGTTGCAGATGATCTTGTTGTGACTAATCCAAAAATAATTAAAGAAGCAATGAATCGCTCAATTGCTAATTCCGTATTGATAAAATTAAATCAGATTGGCACTGTTTCAGAGACGCTTGAAGCTATAGAGCTTGCCAAAAACAATAAATACACTGCAGTAATATCTCATCGCTCAGGAGAGACAGAAGACACAATGATAGCAGACCTTGCTGTAGCTTGTAATACAGGCTTTATTAAAACTGGTTCGCTTTCAAGAGGTGAGAGAGTTGCAAAATATAATAGACTTCTTCATATTGAGGAAGAACTTGACGATGTAGCTACATACAAAGGAATATCAGCCTTTTATAATATTGGCATGTAATTATGGTTAGATATGCTTTAAAAGAGCAGCTGCGAAAAGAACAAAGTAAAAGAATAAAAATATTTATTCTTTTGCTTGTTTCAACATTAATAGCTTTACTGTACAGTTTTTTATTTGGCAATATGGGCTACGTTAAATACAGAGAACTTAAAAGAAATGAAGAAAGACTTTTAACAGAGATAAATCAAATAGCACAGAATAATAATTCTTTAAAACAAGAAATCGATTTATTAAAAAAAGATCAAGTATATTTGGAAAAATATGCCAGAGAAAAATTTGGGCTTGTAAAGCCAGGAGAAATGATTTTTCAATTTAAAAATGACGAGAAATGAGTATTAAAATAGCAATTCTCTGGCATATGCATCAGCCTTATTATTACGATCCTTTAAGAAAGAAGTTCATGCTTCCATGGGTTCGTCTTCATGCTACAAAAGACTATCTTGACATGCTTTTGATATTAAAAAAATTTCCTGAAGTGAAAGTTACTTTCAATGTTGTTCCATCCCTTTTAAAACAAATAATTGAATATGAGAGAGGTGCCACAGACATTTTTTTTGAATACAGCCTTATCCCTGCAGAGGATTTAAATTTAGAGCAGATAACTTTTATTATTGAAAATTTTTTTCTTGCAAACTGGGATACTATGGTCACACAATTTCCAAGATATATAGAGTTACTTGAAAAGAGAGGCAGAAGCTATGGCGATTTAGAGAAAATATTAAAGAAATTTAATCATCAGGACATAAGAGACCTTCAAGTACTTTTCAATCTTGTATGGATAGACCCCCTTCATAGAAAAGAGGATAAGTTTTTAAATGAAATTCAAAAAAAAGGAAGAAATTTTACAGAAGAAGAAAAAAATTTTGTTCTTGATAAGCATTTGGAAATTTTAAGAAAGATAATACCTACCTACAGAGAAATGGCAAAATCAGGGCAGATAGAATTATCAGTAACACCCTTTTATCATCCAATCCTGCCCTTAATCTACGATAATTATAAAGCAAAGGAATGCATGCCTTGGGTTATTCTTCCTGAAAATAATTTCAGAGCTCCAGAGGATGCAGAAACTCAAATTATAAAAGCAATAAAATTTTTTGAAGAAACTTTTGGATTTAAACCAAAAGGCATGTGGCCATCTGAAGGCTCTGTGAGTGAGGAGATTTTAAGATTAATTAAAGCAAACGAAATAAATTGGATTGCAACAGATGAGGAAATATTAGGTAAATCTCTGGGTATTAATCTAAGACAAGGTGATAAGCTTATCTCTTCTGAAATTTTATATCAACCTTATAATTTTGAGGGATTAAATATCTTTTTTAGAGATAGAATATTGTCAGATTTAATAGGTTTTGTTTATTCAAGCTGGAGTAGTGAAAAAGCTGTAGACGACTTCATTAATCGGATTAAAAATTTTCCTGATAACTCATTAATTTCTGTGATTCTTGATGGCGAAAATGCATGGGAGTATTATAAAAACGATGGTTTCGATTTTTTAAATAATCTTTATCAAAGATTACAGTTAGAAAAACAAATAGAAACAGTTACTTTTTCAGAGTATCTTTTATTAAAACCTGAGACTAATTCATTAAAGAAGATTTTTCCAGGCTCATGGATAAATGCTAATTTTTCAATATGGATAGGACATGAAGAGGATAATCTTTCATGGGATTACTTATACAAAGTTAGACAGGATTTACTCAATTTTCAAAGAGAAAATCCTAATTTAGACCTATCTGAAGCTTGGGAAGAAATATATATTTCAGAAGGAAGCGATTGGAACTGGTGGTATGGAGATGAACATTATACAGAAACCAAAGATGTATTTGACGAAATATATCGTCATCATCTTATAAATGTTTACAACAAAATTAACAAAGAACCTCCGGCCTTTTTGTATGTTCCTATTAGTAAAAAAATGAAACAGATTAAGCCAGATATTGAACCTAAGGGATTTATTTATCCCAAAATAGACGGAAGAGTAACTGGATATTTTGAATGGTTGGAAGCTGGTAAGTTTGTGCTTAAACGAATAGGTGGTAGCATGCATAAATCTGAGGGAGTTTTATCTGAACTCTATTTTGGTTTTAATAAAAAGTATCTATATATTAGGCTTGACCCTTCATGTTCGTTAAAGGATTTTAGAGAATTAAAATTTCATATTCATATTATCGAGCCTAAGAAAATAAAAATAACCTGGAATGCAAGCGATCAAGAATTAGCATACATATATAAAGAAGAGGATAATCTGTGGATAAAATCAGGAGAGATTGAAAATATCGCTGTAGATTTAATTTTCGAAATAGAAATACCTTTAGAAATGATAGAGGTTAAGCAAGAACAAGAGGTTTGTTTTTTCATTGAGGTTTTGAAGAATAATCATTCTATAGATAGAGCACCTTCTGTGGGCTTTGTAAAAATAAATATACCTAATCCTGAATTTGATAAACTAATGTGGCTGTAAGCCTTATAAGTATTAATTTTATTTTTTCACTCTTAATTCAAAATTTTTCTCAAAAATAACGTTTGAAATAGTGGTGTTAGTGAAGTCTGTAGCAATAAGATAGCAATGGATGAATTCTACATTTATAAGATTTGCTTCTATAAATTTAGCTCCTGATAATTCAGATTTGAAAAAACTTCCTTCTTCTATATAGGCTTTGGAAAAGTCTGTTCCTGTAAAAGTTGCCTGTTTAAGATTTACCTTTTTCATCTTTGTATTTTTGAAATTCGCAAGAGATGATTCAGACATTTGAAGATTTACATCTTCCATTAAAGCATATTGAAAATTACATGCCGTAAGTTTTGCATTAAGAAGATTTACATTATTCATTTTTGCATTACTAAGGTCTGCACCTGGAAGAAAAGAAAAATTAAAATCTGTGTCTGTAAGAATAGCACTTTTGAATGAAGCTCCTGTAAGATTAGCACTGTCTATTTTACATCCTGTAAGATCTGCTTCATCAAATATACATAAAGCTAAGTTAGACTTACTAAGATCAGCATTTTTTAATATGCATCTACTAAAATTTACTCCAACAAGGTCAAGCTCAGAAAGCCTTATACCTGTTAAGTCTAAACCTGATAAATCTGGATTTTTTTCAATTCTTATTAATAACTCATTTTTTGTCACTTATTCTCTCTCCATGACAATATATGTTACATCTATTGCCTCTTAAAAAACCAATTATTGTTAATCCAACTTCTTCTCCGATATCAATGGCAAGAGAAGTTGGTGCTGTTCTACTCACAATAATTGGAATTCTCCACTTAGCGGTTTTTAGAACCATTTCTGAAGAAATTCTTCCACTTACAAACATTATTTTACCCTGGAATGGAATTTTATTCATTAATGCCCAACCAATAACTTTATCAACTGCATTATGTCTGCCTATATCTTCACCTATAAACAATATTTTTTTCTCATCTGCTATAGCTGCAGCATGGATACAACCAGTTATTTTATATAAGTTAGATTTTAATTGAAACTCTTTAAAAAGATTAAATAAAGTATTCATATCCAACGATATATCATCTTTAATTTTCGTTTTTAAATCTTTTATAAAACTAAAAGAAGCCATACAACCAGAGGTAATTGTTTTCCCTTCAAGAGACACAAAACCTTCAAGTATAACTTTAGCATTTATTTCTTTCTCATTGTCATATATAAATATTTTTTCAGGACACCATTCACCCTTTAAAATGCCTTCTGTCATTAAAAATCCAACTATGAGTTCTTTAATATATATGGGAGATGCAGATAGTGACACAATTTCTTCATTATTTACATAAATTTTAATTTTTTTCTCTATGGCGATTACATCTTCGATCTGTTCGAATATGTCAGATTGGTATTTAATTATTTTTTTATTTATAAGAGGATTCATTAGGATGTATTTTAATCTTTATAATTTTTTTCTTGCAAATTATTTTAAAAAACTGCTATTCTGAAAGTAGAATAAATTTTTAGGAGGTAGATGTGTTTAGTGTTAGTGAAAAGGCAGCCGAGAAGGCAAAATTAATCCTCAAGAACGAGGGGAAAGAAGGGTGGGGCTTGAGAATATTCTCAGCAGAAGGATATTGCAGTCCCTCTTTTGGTCTTGATATTGATGAAAATCCACAGGAAGGCGATGAGGTTATTGAAAAGGATGGATTAAGAGTCTTTTTAGATAAACAAACCTTTGACCTTCTAAATGAAATCGAACTTGACTATTATGAAGATGAAGAACAAGAAGGGTTCATCCTTAAAGGACCAATGCCCTCTTGCGGACCTGGTTGTGGGGGTTCCTGCGGCGTATAAGCGATGTTTCCAGTTCATCGCCCAAGAAGATTAAGAAAAACAGAAATCCTGAGGAAAATGGTGAGAGAGACAATCCTCACTCCTCAGGATTTTATTTATCCTATGTTTGTTGTGCCTGGAAAGAAAGTCAAAAATCCCATATCATCCATGCCAGATTGTTTTCAAGAAAGCGTAGATGAAGCTGTAAAAACAGCAAAACAAGCATTTTCACTTGGAATACCTGCAATAATTCTCTTTGGAATCCCTGAGCATAAAGATGAAAAAGCCTCTTCTGCCCATGATGAAAAAGGCGTTGTTCAACGAGCTGTAAAAGCAATAAAAGATGTTTTACCAGATTTGATTGTTATAACGGATGTATGTCTCTGTGAATATACTTCCCACGGTCACTGCGGAATTATTAAAAACGGCAAAGTAGACAATGATTCAACTCTTGAAATTTTAGCCCTTGAAGCTCTTTCTCATGCTAAAGCAGGTGCTGATATAGTTGCTCCATCGGATATGATGGATGGAAGAGTTGGAAGAATACGAAAAGTGCTTGATGAGGAAGGATTTACTGATGTAATAATTTTATCCTATGCAGCAAAATATTCCTCTGCTTTTTATGGACCTTTCAGAGAGGCGGCTCAATCTGCTCCAGCTTTTGGTGATAGACGCTCCTATCAGATGGATCCTGCAAATCGTAGAGAGGCATTAAAAGAAGTTGCTCTTGACATAGAGGAAGGTGCAGATATAGTCATGGTCAAACCTGCTTTGGCATATCTTGACATAATCTCTGACGTAAAGAAAAACTTTAATGTACTCGTGGCAGCATATAATGTAAGTGGTGAATACTCAATGGTAAAAGCAGCTTCTCAACTTGGCTGGCTAAATGAAGATGCGGTTATGATGGAAATACTTACCTCAATAAAGAGAGCAGGAGCAGACTTAATACTTACCTATTTTGCCAAAAAAGCAGCAAAATTACTTCAAAATTAGTACTTAATGAACAAATTTAAAATTTATACTTCCTTTAAACCAAAGGGAGACCAGCCTAAAGCTATAAAGCAACTTGTTGAAGGAATTAAAAAGGGCTATAAACATCAGGTTTTACTTGGTGTAACTGGTTCAGGTAAGACATTCACTATTGCCAATGTAATTGAAAAAGTAAAAAAGCCTACCCTTGTAATTGCCCATAATAAAACCCTTGCTGCTCAACTGTATGGAGAACTTAAGGAACTTTTTCCCTATAATGCAGTGGAATATTATGTTAGTTACTATGATTACTACCAGCCTGAAGCCTATATTCCTGAAACAGATACCTACATTGAAAAAGATGCTTTAATTAATGATGATATTGATAGAATGAGGCATTCTGCAACACTTTCAGTGCTTACAAGGCAGGATGTAATTGTAGTTGCCTCTGTGTCCTGCATTTATGGAATTGGCTCTCCTGATGATTATCTATCAATGCATGTCACCCTTGAAGAAGGCATGAAAACAGAAAGAGACGCCATGCTAAGAAAGCTTGTTGAAATACTTTACACAAGAGCAGAAGATGAATTTAGAAGAGGAACTTTTAGAGTTAGAGGAGATGTGGTTGATATATTCGCTTCTCACTGTCTTGACAAAGCATATAGAGTAGAGTTTTTTGATGATGAGATTGATACCATATATGAAATTGACCCTCTTACTGGAATTAGAATAAAAAGGCTTCAAAGAATATTTATTCCTCCGAACAGTCACTGGGTAACTCCTGAGCCAAGACTAAAAAAAGCTCTTGAGACTATCGAGGAGGAACTGCAAGATAGAATTAAATATTTCAAAGAAAGAGGCGAAGACCTCTTTGCAGAAAGAATTGAAAAAAGAACACGATTTGACATGGAGCTTTTAAGCCAGTTTGGACATTGTCACGGAATTGAAAATTACTCAAGACACCTTAGTGGCAGGCTTCCTGGAGAACCTCCCTTTACACTTATAGATTATATTTATGCAGGACCATCAAAGGGAGACTTTCTTATAGTTATTGATGAAAGCCATGTTACTGTCCCTCAGATTGGAGGAATGTATGAAGGAGACCGTTCCCGTAAACAAACACTTGTTGAATATGGATTTCGTCTTCCCTCTGCTCTTGATAACAGACCTTTAACCTTTAAAGAGTTTGAGCACAGAATGAACCATGTGATTTATGTCTCCGCAACCCCAGGTGACTATGAGATAGAGAAATCAGAGGGAAGAATTGTTGAGCAAATAATAAGACCCACCGGACTGGTAGACCCTAAGATTGAGGTTCGTCTTGCTTCTAATCAGGTAGAAGACCTTCTGGATGAAATTCATAAGAGAGTTAACAGAGGTGAAAGGGTGCTTGTTACAACCCTTACGAAAAAGATGGCAGAGGATTTAACAGACTACTATACAGGACTTGGCATAAAAGCTAAATATTTACACTCTGATATTGATACCCTTGAAAGAGTAGAAATATTAAGAGATCTAAGACTTGGAAAGTTTGATGTTCTTATAGGTGTAAATCTTCTCAGAGAAGGGCTTGACCTTCCTGAAGTATCCCTTGTAGCAATATTTGATGCTGATAAAGAGGGATTTCTTCGTTCAGAAAGGTCTCTTATTCAGACAGCAGGTAGAGCTTCAAGAAACATAAATGGCACAGTGATTTTTTATGCAGATAAAATAACAGACTCAATGAAAAAGGCAATTGAGGAAACTGAAAGAAGGCGTAAAATTCAACTTGACTATAATAGAAAAAACGGCATTTCACCAGAAACAGTTAAAAGCAAGATAAAGGATATACTTGCTTCCATTTATGAAAGAGATTATGTGCATTTGGATTCAGTTAGAGAAGAGGTTGAGGATTATGAGATTACAGAGGAAAATATTAAAAAACTTGAAGCTGAGATGAAAAGAGCGGCGGAAAATCTTGAATTTGAAAGAGCTGCCGATATAAGAAATAGAATAACGGCAATTAAAGAAAAAATTTTGCAAATAGGATTGAGAAAAAATTAAAATTCTAAAGTTTTATTTTTCAATAGAAATTATCTTCAAATAAAGTCAGGAAAGATCATTTCAGTTGACATAACAATTTTTTTTGTGTTTTAATTTCTTAACCCACGAAGGGTAAACCTGGTCATGAAGGCCGTGGAAGGTATGAATCCTACCCACGGCTTTTTTTATGAATCGGACTCATGAAGAGTTCCAGTCTCTCTGAAGGGAGCAAAAAATTCAGTAAAACAGGGAGGTGAGAGGGTATTTCTTAAGAAATTCTTGTTGAATAATCAGAAATTTTATTAAATTCCTTCAGGGAGGTGTTAGATGGTCATGATCATTTTTGCCGTCATTCTAAGTTTATTTTTAATTGACAATGTCTATTCAGAGACTAAAAAAGAAGACTTCAGATTTCAGGAAATAACTGTTACAGAGTCAAAAATAGAGCAGACTCCTCAGGAGCAGACACATAAGGTGGATGTGGTGGATAAAAAGGAAATTGAAAACTTAAATCTTCCAAACAGAAATCTATCAGAATTAATTAAATACCTTCCTGGCAATTTTGTCAATCCACTATCCCGTAATGATGCTAATTGGGGCTCTTATGGAGGTCTGGGTCCTAAATACAATAGCTGGCTTCTTGATGGACTTCCTGTTGACTCATTTGTTGATCCAATGAGTCTTGATTTTGTATATCTTGACAGAATTGAAGTTCATAGAGGACCAGCCTCAGTTCTCTATCCAAATTATATGACCATGGATTTTGCAGGAAATGAGACTCCCTTAGCTGGAATAACTAATTTGATAACAAAGGACAAAATTGAAAGACCATACACAAATATATCTCTTGGTTACGGAACATGGAATACAATAAATGCAAGGGTCTATCATGAGGGAAATGCTGGTCCCTTCAACTTTTTCCTTGGTGCAAACTATGAACAGTCTGACTATACAAATTATGGAACAAAGCCTTCATGGCTTAATATGATAGATGACCCAGAATATAAAAAACTGAAGGGGTATTTAAAGACAACCTATTTCTTTACACCGGATTCAAAAATTTCTCTCTTCGTTCACCACACCAAACATGATGGAGATGCAGGAAGACCTCACAGAGGCTATGACCATCAGTATGATGTGGTAAATCTTAATTTCTCTACTCCACTTTTTAAAGACTTAATCTTAAGTGCAAAGGCAGGTTACAGATATTACCATCGCTCGTGGGAAGAGGATAACTACCCAGCAAATTTAAGCTTGCGCGAAGAAGATGGAGTAAAGCAAAATATCTATCCTTTTGATTTATCTATCAATTACAAACATCTTGGAAAAAGCGTTTTAACAGCAGGAGTTGATGCTCAGTTTTCTACCTATAAGACTTATGCTAAAGTGGGTGGTGATACAAGTACAGGGAATGATGTTAAAGCAAAGAGCTTTGGTGTTTATGCACAGGAAAAACTTGTAATTGACAAATGGGTTTTAAGGGCTGGATTGAGATACAGTTACACAAAGCATGATTATGAAAGGCTTGGTGGGGTTGAGCCAGGTGTTTCATCAAAATCCTGGGACCAATTAATATGGAGTGCTGGTGTGAGATATAACTTTACAGATAACTTTGGAGTATTCCTTAATGCAGGCTCAAGTTATCTTGTTCCTTCTGCAAAATCTGTGGGTGGAACACTTAAGGAATCAGATAGAGGAGTTCCGGGAAGAAATGGTCAACTTCCTAATCCTAACCTAAAACCAGAGAAAGGTTATAGTTTTGACATAGGTGCAGACATCTGGGCATTGAATAATTTATATTTTGGTATTAGAGGATTTTATCATATAACAAAAGACACCATAGTTGAAAATGTTGTCTTTACAACTCCTTCACAGAGCCAGTCAGTAAATGCAGGAAAGGCTTACACAAAGGGAGCTGAGTTTGAAGTTCAGCATTTTATCAGTGATAAATTTAAATGCTTTGCAAACTTTACAGTAACTGACACAGAGGTTAAAAACTCCTTAGATAAGAATCAAGATGGCAGTGACATTCCTTTTGTTCCAGAGTTTATAGCAAATGCAGGATTTACAGCAAATCTTCCTTATGGATTTACAGTGTCTCCTTATGTTCAATATGTAGGAAAATATTATGATAGCACTGATAAGACAAGTCGTAGGGATTTTGGAGAATATGCTACTGTGAATTTTAATGTAAAGAAAGAACTTTTTAGAACGGAAAAATATTACTCCAATTTGATTCTTGAGGTTAATAATCTCTTTGATAAAAAATATGTGATGCCATGGCAGTTTCAGGACCCTGGCTTCAATGCAATGCTGAGATGGGAACTAAACTTTTAAAAAGAGTAGGGGACAGAGGAATCTGTCCCCTGTTTATTAAAATAAAAACTATAATTTTTTTATTTTTAACACTATATTTTATACTTATCTGCGAAACTTACGCTGAAATCAAAGTTGAAGATTTTAGAGGAAAAACTATTAAGTTGAGTAAACCAGCAGAAAGAGTTGTATGTCTTATTGAAAGCGCTCTTACTGGAATTTATATGTTAAAACAAGGGGATAAAGTTATAGGTATCTCAACAAATGTTTACAGTGAAGGCTATTATTATAGTGATACTTTCAGATACTATGCTGCCTTAGATGAAAGAATAAAGTCAAAAAAAATTCCAGCAGTAGGTAACTGGGAGTCAGTAAATATAGAGAAAATTCTTTCCCTGAAGCCAGATTTAATAATAATATGGGCAAGTCAGAAAGATGCAATTCAAACATTTGAAAAATTAGGGATTCCTGTTTATGGAGTTTTCATTACAAAGGTTGATGATGTTTTCAAGGAAATAAAAGACTTTGGCTTAATGCTTGATGCCAGGGAGCGAGCACAAGAATTGATAGGATATGTAAAAAAGGAAATCAAGGAAATTGAAAATATTGCAAAAAAAATCAAAAATCATAAAAAAGTCTTTTTCAGTTGGGCACAGCATAGTTTCCTTCAGACATCCTGCAAGGGTAGTATTATTGATGAAATAATAAGCAAAGTTGGCGGAATAAACATATGTGGAAATATCGAGGCAGAGTCACAGAGTTTAACAATGGAAAAATTACTCAAACTTAATCCTGATGTGATAATAATGTGGTATGCTAAGGCATTGAGTCCTGAGGATATAAAGAGAAACAATCAGTATAGAGCAATTAATGCAGTTAAATCGGGTTCAATTTATCAATTTGATGATACCTTTTTCTTTGATTTATGGACATTAAAATTCATCTACTCAATGAAATTCATTGCAAAGGCGGTTTATCCAGAGTTTTATAAGTTTGAACTCGATAAAGAAAAGAAGAAAACAATGCAATTTCTCTATGGAAAGCCTTTGATTTAGTTAAAAAACATGTTACAGAATAAAGTTGTGCAAGAGTATAGATTTAAACAAATTGGGTATATAAGAACAAATGCTGAAAAAATACCAAGACATTGGAGTGTTTCTGATGTGGAAGGTGAGATTGTTATTGAGCCTGAGTATAAGCTTGGCTTAAGGGATATTAAGGCAGGTGACAGAATTGTGGTGCTTTTTGTTTTCCATAAGTCTTCTGTTTTTGGCCCTGAAAAACTCATTCAAAAACCACCTCATCTAAATGAAACAAAAGGTGTTTTTAGCACCTGTTCACCCAATAGACCAAATCCTATAGGACTTTCAGTGCTTGAAGTATTAAATGTAGATGATAATGTAATCAAAGTTAAAGGAGTTGATATGTATGATGGAACACCTATTCTTGATATAAAACCATATGTTGAGTATAAGAATGATAAATAAAAGGTATGTTTTGGCTTAGTTTAACGACATTATATTAGTTGACAAAATAAATTTTATTATGTTTTAATTTTTTAACCCACGAAGGGCAAACCTGGTCATGAAGGCCGTGGAAGGGATGAATCCCAACCACGGCTTTTTTTATGAATGTGACTCATGAAGAGTCTCAAACCTCTCTGAAGGGAGTAGAAGCTGTCATCCTGAAGGACATTGTCCCGAAGGATCTTCTCCGCAAAATGAGGAGATTCCTTGCCTTCGGCTCGGAATGACAGGATGAAATTTATGAAAACAGAGATATGGAGGGTTTGAGATGGTTTGCTTGACTGTTTTTGTTATTGCTTTAATTTTATGCTGTTTTAATCCTGCTTGGGCAGAGCTAAAGGAAGAGGCAAAGCTTGAAGAGATTGTGGTGACAGCAACGAGAACAGAAACTCCTGTTGAGTCAGCACCTGGAAGTGTGAGCGTTGTTTCTAGAGAAAAAATTGAACTCAAATCTCCAAAGACAATTGATCAGACATTGAATGATGTTTCAGGCGTCTTTGTAAGAAGAAGTAAAGGCTTTATGGATACCCTATCATTTATAACTTTAAGAGGTGTACCAGAACAAAAAAGAACACTAATTCTTATGGATGGAGTAGTTTTAAATAATCCATATACTGGGAATGTAAGAATGGGTGGGTACTATCCGGAAGACCTTGAAAGGGTCGAGGTTGTAAAAGGTCCTTTTTCCTCTCTTTATGGCGGGTATGCAATGGGTGGCGTAGTGAACTTTATTACTAAAATGCCTGAAAAAAGAGAGTTTACTCTTAAAACAGGATATGGCTCAAGTTGGGAGCGTGGCGAGGCAATGGATGATACAAGGAGGATTTATATATCATATGGAGATAAACTCTGGGATAAACTGAGCATGTTCCTCAGTTATGGCTGGCAGGGAACAAATGGTTATTCAACTGATTTGAATGTTCGTTCAAGCTGTCCCGCTGGTTATTCAGGCTGTGAAAAGACAAAGACAAGAGAGGGCAATACTGCTTATATTGTGGGTGACAAAGGAGACAATCGCTGGTGGGATGATGGGATAAATATTAAAACACAGTATGAGTTTACAAAGGATACAAAAATAAATTTTTCATTTATGAGAAATCGTTATGAATATAATTATGATGAACCACATACCCACTTAAAAGATGCTTTAGGGAATCTATATTATTTAGGCACAAGCGAATACACATTTTTTCCCGGCGCGGGTGGAAGAATTCAGAACAACTATGCCTTAGGTTTTGAGACAAAGCTTTACAGAGACATAAAAATTAAATTAAATCTATCTTACCTTGATACAGAAAAAGATTGGTATGTAACAACTTCCTCACAGGCAACAAGATTTGGCTGTGGTTCAGATCCAACTAAATGTGGCTATGTATCAAATACACCAGCAAAAGCATATATGGCTGATTTGCAGTTTACCCTGCCAATTTTTAATAATCAGATTCTTACCTTTGGTGGCTCCTTCAGAAAGGGATACGCTAATACAGAGGAAGAATACTTAAAGGATTGGAGAGATGAGACATCTACAACCACCTTGAAATATGAATCAAAAGGAAAGGACAGAACATATGCTATTTTCATCCAGGATGAGATAATGCTTCTTAATAATTTCACTGCGTACATTGGTTTCAGACAGGATTGGTGGAAGACTTATGATGGATTCGCAAACGATGTTGGAAAGACTGGTTATCCAAAGGATTATCCTTCAAAAACAGCATCATCTTTTAGTCCAAAATTTGCTCTTGTCTATAAACCCTTTGAGATGACCACTTTGCGTGGTTCTATAGGAAAAGCCTTCAGACCGCCTACAGTTTATGAGCTATATAGAACTTGGACCTCTTCTACTGGAACTACTTATGCGGGGAACCCTGCTCTTGAGCCAGAGAAGGTTATATCATGGGATATAGGGATAGAACAAAAACTCTGGAAAGGTGCTAAGGTGTCTTTGACATACTTTGAAAACTATATTAAAGATTTAATTTATCGTAAAAGAGTTACATCCACCTATCAGGAGCTTGTGAATGTTGGAAAGGCAGAATCAAGAGGCATTGAGTTAGAGATTGAGCAGAGATTTGAAAAATGGTTGAGACTCTTTGGAAATATTACCTATACGGATTCAGAGATAAAGGAAAATGAAGTAAAACCCGAGACTGTTGGATATAGACTCACCTATACTCCGCTCTGGAGAGCAAACATTGGTGCTGAATTTGAAAAATCGGGTTTCTCCGCAATAATTGTTGGAAGATATGTTGGTAAATGGTATTCAACTGATGACAACTCCGACTATGTTAAAAATGTATACGGCTCCTATGACCCCTATTTTGTTGTAGATGGTAAAATTGCCTATCAATTTACAAAATTTGCAAAACTTAGCTTTTCAGTTGACAATATATTTGACAGAAAATACTATCAATACTACAGAGCACCAGGTAGGTCATGGTTTACAGAGCTTACATTAAAGTTTTAGTATTATTAATAACTTTAGTAGTGGTAGGGGTAGCTTCTGCCTCTACCATTACTGTAACTGACAAACTCGGAAGGAAAGTGTCTCTCAATGTGCCTGTTAAAAGAGCTGTTGTTGTCATTTCCTATGAGCTAATACCTGCATTAAATTTATGGAGTCAGGTTTCAGGAGTTTCCCGGTGGGCTGAGGAAAATTGTGGACTTTATAAGGCAATTGTTACTGAGAATCCTTCACTTAAAAGATCGATAGTTGGTGCAGGAAGCGATTTAAATGTTGAAGGTGTGCTTAAGCTCAATCCAGATTTGGTCATAACATGGACATACAATCCTGATACAATAAAATTTCTTGAAGAAAGAGGAATAAAAGTAATTGGAATGTATCCAGAAAGTCTTTCGGAGTTATATAAAGACATGAGAATGCATGGAAAGCTTTTTGGAAAAGAAAAAAAAGTGGAAGAAGTAATCAAAGAGATGGAAAAAATATTTAAACTCGTAAGTGAAAGAGTCAGCAAAATACCTTCTCAAAAAAGAAAAAAGGTCATTCATCTTGGTGGAGCACCAACAAGGGTCTCAGGAGCACTGGGAGTTACAAATGATATAATAAAAATCGCAGGTGCCATTAATCCTGCTGGAACAATTATGCAAAGGCATATTGATGTATCTGTGGAAAAAATAATTCAGTGGAATCCGGATATTATATTTATCTGGGGCTCTGCAGGATATGATGAATTATGGCTGTATAACAATTCCCAGTGGAGATTTATTAATGCAGTTAAGGAACAAAGAGTATATAAACTGCCAAGGTGGTCTACATGGTCACCAAGACTTGCTATAATTTTACTTTACATGGCAATGAAGATTTACCCTGAGACATTTACTGATATTAAATTTGAAAGCATAGCTGATGATTTCTATAAAAAAGTATTCGGAATATCCTATTATAAAGTGAGACAGTATGAAGGGTTTTAAAAAACTCTTAATTTTTCTATCTCCTTTCATTGTTGCGTGGCTATCTCTTTTTCTCGGCGCATACGGAGTAACACCCTTGTTGGTTATAAAAATACTTTTAAACGAGACATTTCACATTTTTGATATAGGGGATATTCCAGAAAAAGCAATCGTTATTGACATAAGGCTTCCAAGAGTAATCCTTGCAGGGCTTGTTGGTGCTGCTCTTTCCTGTTCAGGAGTCACTTTACAAGGAATTTTCCGAAATCCCCTTGTTGACCCCTTTATACTTGGTATTTCAGCTGGTGCAGCCTTTGGATGTGCTATAACAATTGGATTTTTGAGCTTTCTTCCACTTCAACTTACGGCTTTCATTTTTGCCATAGCAGCAGTTATGGTTGCTTATGGAGTTGCAAGGACTCAGGGAGAGGTTTCAAGACTTCCCCTTATTCTTTCAGGAGTGATCGTTTCAGCCTTTTTTACTGCTATGGTTTCAATAGTAAAATTTCTTGTTGATCCCCACAAACTTCAAAGTATTGTTTACTGGCTCATGGGAAGTTTTAGTCTTGCAGACTGGAGGTCAGTAAGAGTAGCATTATTAGGAGTATTAGGTGGAATACTTCCAATTTTTCTTATGCGATGGAGACTTAATGTTATGAGCATGGGAGAGGAGGAAGCGAAGGCTTTAGGTGTAAATATAAAAAGAGAGAGATTACTTTTTATAGGATTTTCAACCCTTGCTGTGGCAGTGGCTACTTCTCTTTGTGGGATAATTGGTTGGGTGGGACTTATGGTACCACATCTTGTAAGGATGCTTACAGGACCGGACCATAAAACGCTTGTTCCTCTGAGCATAGCTGCTGGTGCAGCCTTTATGATTGCTGCAGACACTGTTTCAAGAACACTTACAAGTTTTGACATTCCTGTTGGAATAATCACTGCACTTACAGGAGCGCCATTTTTCATATATCTTATGAAACGCGGCGGGAAAGAGGCATGGGGGAAATAATAGATATTTTCAAAGAAAAGGTTTTTTCATGTTATTCCGAAAATTTTATTTGTCATTCCGAAAGAAGTGAGGAATCTAATCATGAGGAGACCCTTTGGCTTTGCCTCAGGGTGACAGTGAAGGATGCTGTCATTCCGAGGAACATAAGCGACGAGGAATCTACTCCTCTGTTAATCAACTCAGAGATTCCTCCGGAGCTTGACTTCATCGGCATGACAATTGGTAACAGAGCAAACAATGCTTAGCATAAAAAACATATATTTCAGACACAGGGAAAAAGGAGAAGATAATCTTAAAAGCATAAGTTTTAATGCAGAGAGGGGAGCTCTCACCACAATACTTGGTCCCAATGGTTCAGGTAAAACAACGCTTTTTAAATGCATTTCTGGCCTATGGAAGTATTACCGAGGTGAGATTTTTTTTGATGGAAAGCCCATTGATAAACTGTCATTCAGAAAGAGGGCAAGAATATTTTCTGTAGTCCCGCAGGAGCATGAACCACCTTTTCCATACTCTGTCTTTGATGTTGTATTAATGGGAAGGGCAAGCTATGTAAGTGTTTTTTCCTCACCAGGGAAAAGGGATTATGAAATGACTGAAAATGCTTTAAAAACAGTAGGAATTGAACAACTAAAAGATAAACCTTATACAAAAATTAGTGGTGGAGAGCGTCAACTCACTTTGATTGCGAGAGCACTTGCACAGGATACCCCTGTAATACTCCTTGATGAACCTACGAGTCATCTTGATTTTAGAAATCAGATAAATGTGCTTAAAAAAATCAGAGAGATTGCGAGAGATAAAGCTTTAGTGGTAATTATGACCCTTCATGATCCAAATCTTGCCGGGCTTTTTTCTGATAAGGTGGTGGTTATTAATTCTGGAACAAAGATAGCAGAGGGTAAGCCAGATGAGATTATTACAGATAAGCTGATAAAAAATGTTTATGACGTAGAAGTAAGAAAAAGCAATATTAATGGACAGAGTATAATTTGTCCAGTGCTATAGGAGGTATCGTATGCTCAAGATTTTAGCCATTGTATGGCAGAGTTATTACAATATTATTCTTCGGACATCAAAAAATATAAAAGACTTATCTCTGAAAGTATACTCAGCAAGAGTTCTTGATTCTGAACCTCAAAGGCTTGAAGAAGTTTTCAAAGAAATAGAGGAGGCTCAGATTATCTTTCTTTATCGCTCAAATGAAACTGTTTGGGAGGAGATTGAGAAAAGAATAAAAAGCGAACAAACAAAGGCAAAAGTTGTCTGTCTCGGACATGATCCATCATACTGGATGCTTTCAAATGTAGAGCCTGAACTTCTGAGTAAGGCATACAGCTATCTTGTTATAAATGGTGAAAAAAACGTTACCAACATGTTCAGATTTATTGTAAATAAGCTGTTAGATAATGATATTTCCTACGAAGAGCCTGAGCAAATTCCCTGGGAGGGGCTTTATCATCCTGAAGCGGATAGAATTATTACCGATATTGATGATTATTTTAATTGGTATAAAATGAAAGATGCTCCAACACTGGGCATTCTCTTTTCCAGACATCACTGGATAAATGGAAATACAGAGGTTGAAGATTTATTGATTAAAAAGCTTGAGGAAAGGGGATTCAATGTAATTTCAGCATTTGCTTATTCTGTAAAAGACCGTGCTCTTGGCACAAAGGGAAGCGGAGAAGTTGTGCTTGAGTGGTTTATTGACGGAGAGGGAAAGCCAAGAATAGAAGGATTTATTAAGCTAAGTTCGTTTTTTCTCGGAACAAGCAGAGAGAAAAGAATGGATAATACTGATGTAGCCTCTGATGGAGTTGAGATTCTTAAGAGGCTTAATGTGCCTGTTTTTTGTCCTGTAAGTTCCTACTATAAAACCGTTGATGAGTGGGAAAAAGAGGAACTTAATCTTGATATAGGCTGGAGCATTGCTTTGCCAGAGTTTGAGGGAGTTATTGAGCCAGTAATAATTTCAGCACAGGTTGAAGGAGAAGAGTCTGAAAGAAGAAAGATGCCTATTAGGGAAAGAGTAAACAAATTTGTTGATAGAATCTGCAGATGGATTGAACTTAAAAGGACTCCGGTTAATGAAAGAAGGATTGCTTTTGTCCTCCATAACAATCCCTGTGCTTCTGTTGAGGCAACAGTTGGCTCCGCAGCTCATCTTGACAGCCTTGAAAGCGTTGTTGAAATTATGAAGAGAATGAAAGAGGCCGGATATACAGTAAATCCTCCGGAAAGCGGAAAGGCACTGATTGATGAGATAATGAGCAAAAAGGCAATATCAGAGTTCAGATGGACCACAGTGGAAGAAATAGTTGAAAAAGGCGGTGCCATTGCTTTTGTAGATAAAGAAAAATACAAGGAGTGGTTTAACGAGATTCCTGAAAAAACCCGTTTGCGTATGATTGATTCATGGGGTGAACCACCCGGGGAGCATAAAAACGGAATACCTCCTGCAATGGTTTATAATGGCCAGATTGTAATAACTGGGTTAAGATTCGGAAATGTGCTCATAATGGTTCAGCCAAAGCGTGGCTGTGCAGGAGCAAAATGCGATGGTCAGGTTTGTAGAATTCTCCATGACCCTGACACTCCTCCGCCACATCAGTATATTGCAACATACAAGTGGCTCAGTCATGAGTTTAAAGCCCATGCAGTTGTGCATGTGGGAACTCATGGAAACTTAGAATTCTTGCCGGGGAAAGGTGTTGGTTTAAGTTCAGCCTGCTTCCCCGATATATCTATTGATACTTTGCCTCATCTTTATATCTACAATGCTGACAATCCTCCAGAAGGCACTATTGCAAAGAGGCGTAGCTATGCAGTACTTGTTAATCACTTGCAGACAGTGCTTACCGAAGGTGGGCTTTATGATGAGCTAATGGAACTTGACAGACTTCTTGGTGAATATGAGGAGACAAAAAGAAAAGAACCTGCAAGACTTCATACGCTTGAGCATATGATAATCCATGCAATAGCCAAAGCAAAGCTTGACAAGGAGATAAAAATCCTCTGGCATGGTAGAAAAGTGTGTCTTTCTGAGCTAAGTCATGAGGAATTACATCAGATTCCCTTTGAAAAAATCATTGAAGAAGCACATGCAAAGCTTTCTCTTATAAGAAATACTCAGATTCAGGATGGAATGCACGTATTTGGAAAACTGCCTGAAGGTGACAGAAGAGTAGATTTTATATACTCAATAATGCGATATGATGCTGGACAGGAGATTTCCCTTAGAAAGGAGATAGCAAAACTGCTTGGATATGATTGGGAAGAAATTTTAAGTAATTCTCAAAAAATTGATCCTCTCACCGGTAAAGCCTTTGGAGCCATTTCTGAAGAGATAGATAAAATCGGTAAAGAGCTTGTAAAGAAAGTTTTAATGGAGGTCTCAGTATGAAAATTCTTGACAGAATAAACTGGCAGGACCCAAAATGGAAATCAATAAAAGAAAAAATTCTTGAACTTAACAGAAAGATTGAGCAATCAAAGGAGATTGAATCGCTTCTTAGCGGTTTTGATGGTAGTTACATTCCCCCAGGTCCATCAGGACTTATAACAAGAGGAAGAGATGATGTTTTGCCTACAGGAAGGAATTTTTACAGTCTTGATCCCCATAGAGTTCCTACACGAATTGCCTTTGAGATAGGGAAAAGGCTTGCTCAGAAACTAATTGAAAAGCATCTTGCTGAAGAGGGTAGATACCCTGAAAATGTGGCAGTATACTGGCAGTCTACAGACATAATGTGGGCAGATGGAGAAGGAATGGGTCAAATTATGTATCTTCTTGGTGTAAAACCCAAATGGCTTTCAAATGGAAGGTTGAAGGGCTTTGAGATAATTCCACTTAGTGAACTTGGAAGACCTCGTATTGATGTAACAATAAGGGTTTCTGGTATTACAAGAGATAATTTTCCTATGTGTATTGAGCTTATTGATGAAGCAGTGCAGCAAGTAGCTGCTCTTGATGAGCCAGAGGAGATGAACTTTGTGCGAAAACATATCTTAGAGCAAATGGCTCAGAACGGTGTGGATATGCGGTCTGCCACATTGAGAATATTTTGCTCTATGCCTGGAACATATCAGGCTGGAACTCAGCTTGCAGTCTATGCTTCTGCCTGGAAGGAAGAAAAAGACCTTGCAGAGGTTTTTCTTTATTGGAACGGTTATGCTTACGGAAAAGGCATATGGGGCGAAAGCAAACACAGGGAGTTCGCAAGCATTCTTAAAAGTGTTGACATCACCTATAACAAAGTTGTCTCCGATGAATACGACCTTTTTGGATGCTGCTGCTCCTTTGGCACATACGGAGGAATGACTGCTGCTGCAAGGCATTTAAGCGGTAAGGAAGTTAAAACCTACTATGGAGACACCCGCAATCCCGACAATGTTGAAGTAAGGGACCTTGCTGACGAAATAAGAAGGGTGGTCAGAACAAAGCTTCTCAATCCAAAATGGATTGAGGGAATGAAAAGACATGGATACAAAGGGGCTGGAGATATCTCAAAAAGAATTGGTAGAGTCTACGGATGGGAGGCAACAACAAAAGAGGTTGATGACTGGATTTTTGATGACATAGCAAGAACATTCATGATGAATGAGGAAAACAGAAAATTCTTTGAAGAGCATAATCCATGGGCAATGGAGGAAATTGCCCGTAGACTTATTGAGGCAATGGAAAGAGGACTGTGGAATCCAGCAGAGGATGTAAAAGAGGCATTGAAAGCAATTTATCTTGAGATTGAAGGCTGGATTGAGGAGAAAATGGGAGAGACAAGGGGAAGTTTTCAAGGAGGCTCAATTGATATAGTAACAGCAGAGGAAGTTCAGTACTGGAGAGACAAGATGAAGGAGGTAATTAAATGATTTTTCCTTTTACTGCTGTTGTTGACCAAGAGGAGATGAAACTTGCTCTTATCTTGAATGTTATTGACCCAAGCATTGGTGGTGTTTTGATAATGGGGGAGAAGGGCACGGCTAAATCAACAACTGTTCGTGCTCTTGCTGATTTACTTCCTGAGATAGAGGTTATTAAAGGATGTAGATTCAGTTGCTCACCTCAAGGTCCTTTTTGTAGTGATTGTTTGGAAAAGATTGAAAACGAAGAAGCCTTAGAAACCGAAAAGAAAAAAATGCGGGTTGTAGAGCTTCCTTTAGGGGTTACAGAAGACAGAGTCGTAGGCAGTCTTGATATTGAGCATGCAATAAAAAGAGGAGAGAAACGATTTGAGCCGGGAATTCTTGCTGATGCAAACAGAAACTTTCTTTATGTTGATGAGGTAAATTTGCTTGAAGACCATATTGTTGACCTTTTGCTTGACTCTGCTGCTATGGGAATAAATACAGTGGAAAGAGAAGGTGTTTCCTTTGTTCATCCTGCAAGATTTATTCTTGTAGGCACTATGAATCCTGAGGAAGGAGAACTTAGACCTCAGCTTCTTGATAGATTTGGGCTATGTGTGCAGGTTAATTCAATAAGGGATAAAGCACTAAGAGTTGAAATTTTAAAGAGAAAAGCAGAGTTTGATGATGACCAAAAGGGTTTTTATAAAAAATGGCGAAGTGCTCAAAAAGAGCTTGCAAAAAGAATTATTAATGCAAAAAAAAGACTCAAAAATGTAGTAATCACTGAAAATTCAGTATCAGCAGTTGTTGACATTACAGCAGAGCTTAGTCTTGATGGACATAGAGCAGATATAGTTATGCTTAAAGCAGCAAGAGCTTTTGCAGCATTCAGTGGAAGAGCCGAAATAACCCATGAAGATATAAAAAAGATTGCTCCGCTTGCCCTGAGACATAGACTTAAAAGGCTTCCCTTTGAGGATATCTCACAAGAGGCAGATAAACTTCATGCAATACTTGAAAGAATATAAAATAAACTTTTTCAACTTTGTAAATCAGGAAAATGCCAAACTTGCTCTCTTACTTAATTTAATCGAGCCAAAATCTGGCGGAGTTTTACTTGCAGGAAAAAGAGGCACAGGGAAGTCAACCCTTCTTAAAGCATTTTGTCAGATTTTAAAACAGTTAAGTATTCCTTCTGTCCAACTTCCAATGAATGCAACTGAGGAGGCAGTTTTAGGGGGAATTGATATTGAAGAAACAATTAAAACTGGTAAAAGAGTTTTTCAGAAAGGTCTTCTCTCAAGGGCAGATGGAGGGTTTTTGATTATTGAAGATATTAATCTTTTTCCACAGGATATTCTTTCAATTGTTTTTGAAGTTCAGACAAGAGGAGAAAATATCATTGAAAGAGAGGGAATTACTCTTAGAGAGCCTGCTCAGCTCCAGATTCTTGCTACAATGAATCCTGAAGAGGCTGACTTTTCAGCACACTTTCTTGACAGATTCGGCATGTGTGTAATAATGGATGAAATAAGGGATAAAGAGAAGAAAGCAGAGATAATGCAGTTAAATACTTTGGATGAATGCTACTTTACAGAAAAATGGCAATCATTTAAAAAATTCCAAAATTACAGAGAGTTTACAAAAAAAGTTAAAGTTTCAGATGAAATAAAAGAATTTATTTCTGAGTTAGTTTTAAAAGAAGCTGTTTCAGGGCATAGAGCAGATATTTATCTTTATTATGCATCAAAAGCTTTTGCTGCTTACAGAGAAGAGGATAATGTAACTGAGGAACATATTAAAGCAGTAGCACCTTTTGTTTTAAATCATAGAAGAAGGCTTCTTGAACAAGAACCAGAGGAAACAGAACAAGAGCAAAAACATAAATCACATGATTCAGAAAGAAGAGAAGAGCAAAAGTACAGAGGACAAAAAAATCCTTTATCCAATCCTCAAGAATCGCAGGGTGGAAAATCTCAAAATATTCCATCTATTGAAAAAGAAGAAATTTTTCCAGTTGGTGAAAGTTTTAAAGTCAAAAGATTATTTTTCAAAAAAGATAGAATAATTAGGCAAGCAACTGGCAGAAGAACAAAGACAAAGACAAAGACAAAGGGTAGGGGAGGTAGATACATAAGAAGTCTTCTCAAAGAAAGACCAGATATTGCAATTGATGCAACCTTAAGGGCAGCTGCGCCTTTTCAAAAAAATAGAGGGAGGAAAGATACAGTTGTTATTTTTGATGATGATATAAGATACAAAGAAAAAGAAAGAAGAATGAGCCATACTGTAATTTTTGTCGTTGATGGTTCGGGTTCTATGGGTGTAGAGCAGAGAATGAAGGCTGTAAAAGGAGCAATTCTCTCTTTACTTTTAGATTGTTATCAAAAGAGAGATAGAGTTGCCATGATTGTTTTCAGGAAAGACAGAGCAGAAACAATTCTTCAACCAACTTCATCTGTAGAACTTGCTCTTAAAAGACTTAAGGAAATTCCAACTGGCGGTAAAACTCCTCTGGGAGCAGGACTTTTAGAAGCATACAGGCTAACAAGAAGATTGCAACTAAAACAGCCGGAAGCTCGTTTTCTTGTTTTGTTAATTACTGATGGAAAAGCAAATGTATCATTAAGTGGAAAAAATACTTTTGAAGAACTTAGAGACATTTGCTTTTTGCTAAAGGATATTCCCTCTACTGACTTTATTCTTATTGATACGGAAAAGAAAGATAATCTTATCAAGATGGATTTAGCTTTCAGACTGGCACAATGGCTACAGGCAAGATATTTTTTAATAGAAAAACTTAAATCAGAAACTCTATTTCAAATAGCAACTTCATTAAAGTAAGATGATATTTATCATGCTTTTTTTATTAATCCTTTGAATAGAAGCTAATAACGAATTCTTAGAGATTCTTTGTCAATTATGTTGAAATAAAACCTTTTCAGCGAGATTATTTTTGAGGAAAGGCGAGGGCTTGACTTAAATAAACTTTATATTGTTAAATATATCTCATGGTTCCAAAAACAGAAAAGATATGGATGGATGGTAAATTTGTAGACTGGGATAATGCAAAAGTCCATATATTGACCCATTCTCTTCATTATGGTTTGGCTGTTTTTGAGGGAATCAGATGTTATAAAACAGAAGAAGGTCCTGCTGTATTTCGTCTTAAAGACCACGTAGAGAGACTTTTTAAATCTGCTCACATTTTTACTTTAAAAATTCCCTTTTCTGAAGAGGAGATTTTTGAAGCTATTAAAGAAACTATTAGGGTAAATAAAATTGATTCTTGTTACATTAGACCAATAGTTTATGTAGGCTACGGAAACATGGGGCTTTATCCAAAAAATAATCCAATTCAGGTTGCAATAGCTGTGTGGAGTTGGGGTGCCTACTTAGGAGAGGAAGGACTACAGAGAGGAATTAAGGTAAAAACCTCTTCATTTATAAGAAATCATGTAAATTCTAACATGTCAAGAGGCAAGGTGGCAGGTTATTACGTAAACAGTCAGCTTGCAAAGATAGAAGCTATTTCCTGTGGTTTCGATGAAGCAGTGCTCCTTGATACAGAAGGATATGTCTCTGAAGGAAGTGGAGAGAATATCTTTCTGATAAGAAATGGATATTTAAAAACTACTCCTCTAACTTCAATCCTTGAAGGAATTACGAGGGATTCGGTAATAACTATTGCCAAAGATTTGGGGATAGATGTAAAGGAGGAGAGGTTTACCCGGGATGAACTTTATATATCTGATGAAGCATTTTTTACTGGAACTGCTGCAGAGATTACACCAATAAGAGAAGTAGATGGACGTTCAATCGGTCAAGGTAGTCGTGGCCCGATAACAGAGAAAATTCAGAGTCTATTTTTTGATATAGTCAAAGGAAAAGCTTCAAAATATAAACACTGGCTTGATTACGTATAAAAGTTTATTTTAACTTCAATAAGTTAGAAGCCTCTTCAATCTCCTCATCAGTTAGATTTTTGTGAAGTTTTGACATTTTACCTTTTCTTAATAAATTTAGCAGTTCATCTTTTGACTTAACTTCACGCTCTTGAATTATTTTCGTTAATGACTTATCATCCTTATGACACTTATTACATTTTAAAGCATGAGCAGTCCCAGAAAAAATTAGCAATAAAGAAAAGATTAAAATCAAATGTTTCATGCCTATTGCTCCTTTAAAATTTTTAAAACCAATTCATTAACCAGCTTTGGATTAGCCTTACCCTTTGTAAGTTTCATTACCTGTCCCACAAAAAATCCTATCAACTTTTCCTCTCCATTTTTAAATCTATCTACTTCCTTAGGATTTTTATCCATAACTTGCTTTATTGCTTCAATTATAACAGAGTCATCAGAAATTTGAGTAAGTCCTTTTTCCTTAACTATAAATTCGGCGGATTTTCCTGTTTTGTATACCTCTTCAAAAACTTCTTTTGCAATGTTTCTATTGATTATACCTTTATCTACTAAATTTACAAGTTCTACGAGTTGAGAAGGCTTGAAGTTACACTCTGTTATATCTTTATTTTCTTCATTAAGTATTCTTAAAAGCTCTACCATTATCCAGTTAGCTATTTCTTTTGGCTTACCACCAAGTCTTACTGCTTCCTCAAACCATTCGGATAGTGACTTTTCTTCTGTTAAAATTTCGGCATCATATGCAGGTAGTCCATAATCTTTTATAAATCTTTCAATTTTAGCATCAGGAAGTTCGGGCATATTCTTCTTAATTTTTTCTATCCAATCTGATGAAACAACAACAGGAGCAAGGTCAGGCTCTGGAAAGTATCTGTAGTCATGGGCTTCTTCTTTAGAACGCATGGATTGAGTAGTTCCTGTTATAGAATCCCAAAGTCTTGTTTCCTGTATAATTTTCTCCCCGTTATTTATAAGTTTTATTTGTCTTTTAATTTCATATTCAAGTGCTTTTTCAACAAATCTAAAGGAGTTAATATTTTTTATCTCTGTTTTAACCCCATATTCTTGAGAACCTACAGGTCTTACTGATACATTGGCATCACAGCGTAGAGAGCCTTGTTCCAGGTTTCCATCACAGACGCCTAAGTATCTTAAAATAGCTCTTAATTTTTTCATATAGAGGGCTGCTTCTTTTGGAGTTTTGATATCTGGTTCAGAGACTATTTCCATTAAAGGCACTCCAGTTCTATTAAAATCAACAAAGCTGTAGCCTGACAAATCATGTATATTTTTGCCTGCATCTTCTTCAAGATGAATTCTTTTTATTCTAATTTTTCTCCTTTCGCCATCAGTGATAATTTCGAGATAACCATCTTCGCATAAAGGAAGCTCATATTGGCTTATCTGATAGCCCTTAGGAAGATCAGGATAGAAATAATTCTTCCTTGCAAATCTACTATAAGGGGATATTTTACAGTTCATTGCCAATCCTGTTTTTATTGTATATTCAAGAGCCTTTCTGTTCAGAACAGGAAGCACTCCGGGCATTCCAAGACATACAGGACATACCTGAGTATTAGGTTCTGCTCCAAACTGAGTTGAACAGCCACAAAATATTTTGCTTTCTGTTAAAAGTTGTGCGTGTACTTCCAAGCCAATAACTGCTTCGTATTGCATGTTCACTCCTTTATAAATTTGGTTTCATTTTATGCCAAGGCATTGATTGTTCATAGGCATAGGCTAATTGTAGGATGCCTGCTTCATCAAAGGGTTTACCTATAATTTGTAGTCCAATTGGGAGTCCTTTTCCACTAAATCCACAGGGAAGGGAGATTGCAGGGACTCCAGCAAGATTTATTGAAATTGTAAAAATATCTGAAAGATACATTTGAAGTGGATCATCTATTTTTTCACCAATTTTAAATGCTGGTGATGGTGCGGTTGGAGTTACAATAAAATCGACATTTTCAAAGGCTTTTTCAAAGTCACTTTTTATCAATGTTCTAACCTGCAAAGCTTTTTTATAATAGGCATCATAATATCCAGCAGAAAGAGAATATGTGCCAAGCATAATTCGTCTTTTTACCTCAGCACCAAATCCTTTAGAACGTGTTTTCATATACATATCAAGAAGGTCATTACCTTGTGCCCTTAAACCGTATTTAACTCCATCATATCTTGCAAGGTTTGAAGAAGCTTCTGATGTGGCAACTATATAGTATGTTGCTACTGCATATTCTGTATGGGGCAAGGAAATTTCCACAGGTATGCAACCTAATGATTCCAATTGATTAATTGCCTCTTTAATTCTTTCCTCTACCTCTTTATCCATTCCTTCAATAAAATATTCCTTTGGAATTCCAATTTTTAATCCTTTAACATCATGCCCAAGATATTCTCTGAAATCAGTAGATTCAATAGGTGCAGAAGTTGAGTCCATTGGGTCATGTCCTGCTATTACATTCATCATCAGTGCAGAATCTGCCACTGATTTTGTAATCGGACCTATTTGGTCAAGGGATGAAGCAAAGGCAACAAGACCAAATCTTGAAACTCTTCCATAAGTTGGCTTCAATCCAACTACACCACAAAAAGAGGCAGGTTGTCTTATTGAACCTCCTGTATCAGAACCAAGAGCTGCAATACATTCGTCAGCTGCAACAGCTGCGGCACTCCCCCCAGAACTTCCTCCGGGTACTCTTTCTAAATCCCATGGATTTCTTGTTATATGAAAGCCTGAATTTTCAGTGGAAGAACCCATTGCAAATTCGTCCATATTAGTTTTACCGGTTAAAATATATTTTTGTTTTAAAAGCTTTGATGTGACTGTGCTTTCATAGGGTGGATAAAAATTATAGAGAATTTTCGATGCGCAGGTAGTCAGTATGCCTTTTGTACAAATATTGTCTTTAATAGCTATTGGTATTCCTGTAAGAAGATTTCTTTTTCCAGCAAAAATTGCATTTTCCGCATCCCTTGCCATTTCATAGGCTTTATCTGTAGTTAAGGTAATATATGCTTTTACTTTTGGTTCTATTTCCTGAACTCTTTTGAATACGTCAATGATAACCTCATGAGGTCTAACTTCTCCACGATTAATCATTTTTGATAGTTCTGTTAGTGTTAATTTATGCAGTTCCAAAATTACCCTCCTTCATTTTTATCAGATAAATTAAAGTAATTTATTTCTTTTTTTCAAGTTGAGTGCATCTAACATATTCTAATTTCATAAATCTCATACATCCATTACAGTATATACAGTCTGCTACGTCTTTGCCTTTGAGCCATTTTTTCGGCAAGTCTGGTTCGCGAATCAAGGGTCTTGAAAGAGATATTAAATCAGCATCATTTTTTTCCAAAATATCTTCTGCGGTAGTGCGTGAACGAATACCGCCTACAAGCATGATAGGAACCTTAAGAACTTTCTTAAACTCCTTTGAAAAAGCTCTGAAGTATGCCTCTTTTTCTTTTGAGTCTATTTTTACTCTTACTGGTCTTTCTTCAGCTTTCGACTCTACTATTCCACCACTAACTTCAATAGCATCTATTCCAAGATTTTCAAGTCTTTTTGCTATTTTAAGGCTTTCCTCAAGGGTAAGTCCGCCTTTAATGAAATCACAGGCATTTAGCTTAATCATTACAGGATAGTCATACCCCACATTATCTCTAATACTATTGTATACTTCCTCAAGAAAATGAAACCTTCTTTCCTCATCACCACCCCAGTAGTCATTTCGTCTGTTGGTATAGGGAGATAAGAACTGATTTACAAGATATCCATGTGCTCCATGAATTTGTACTCCATCAAAACCTGCTTCTTTAGCTCTTCTTGCAGCTTTTCCAAAGGATTCGATTATTTCCCATATTTCTTCCTGTGTAAGTTCCCTTGGCATAACTTTATAGACAGGCTCATAAACTGCTGAAGGTGCAACAGGTTTTGCGCCATAAAGGAATATTGATGCACATTGTCTTCCTCCATGACTTAATTGAATTACTATTTTACCATCTGATTCATGGACAGCTTGAGTGAGTTTTTTTAAACCTTCAATATAAAAGTCGTTGTGTATACAAAGAATTTTTGGTGCACTTCTTCCAGAAGTATGAACTAAAACATTCCCTGTAATTATTAATCCCACTCCACCTTTTGCAAGGGTTACATATAAGTTTATAAGTCTATCTGTTATAAAACCATCTTCATCTGCCATTTTTTCATATGTTGCAGAACGAACTATTCTATTTTTCATCTTAATTGATTTAATCTCAAAAGGTGAAAAAAGTTTCATAAATTTACCATCCTTGCAGCAAGCTTTATAGCCTCAATAAGGCTACGTGGATTTGCTTTACCCTGCCATGCGATATCGTAAGCTGTTCCATGATCGGGAGATGTTCTTATGAAGGGAAGGCCTACAGTGAAATTAACTCCGCTGTCAAAAGCAATTAGTTTAAAAGGAGCAAGTGCTTGGTCATGATACATAGCAACAACCATATCAAATTCTCCCCTATAGGCTCTAAAAAATATAGAATCAGCAGGGTAGGGACCCGAAACGTTTATCCCTAAAGCTTTTGCCTCGTTAACTGCTGGAGCTATTTCTTCTATATCTTCTCTCCCTATAATTCCATTTTCTCCTGCATGGGGATTTAAGCCGCATACTGCTATACGAGGAGTCTCTATTTGAAGCATATCGCAAGCTTTTTTTGCAAAAAATATTGCATTGATAACTTTTTCCTTTTTTATTAGGTATGGAACATCCTTTAAGGGGATATGTATTGTTGCAAGAATTACCTTTAAGGATTCGCTATAAAATGCCATAGCATAACTTTCTGTTTCTGTTAATTCAGCGAGCATATCTGTATGTCCGCTCCAAGGAAATCCCGCCATTCTTAAAGCAGTTTTTGATATAGGGCATGTAACTATTGCCTCTATTATACCGAGCCTATAAAGTTCAACCGATTGTCTTATGTATGAAAAGGATGCTCTCCCGCTGTCTTCAGAGGGATGTCCTTTTGCAAGCTTAGAGGGATTTTTTATTTCATTTAGATTAAGAACTTCTATATTATCAGAATCAAAGTCTATGCCTATGACTTTGATTACTTCTTTTATAATTGCTTTATCCCCAATAACAATTGGATTGCATATTTTATAAATATCCTCCTCTGCAAATGCTTTTACTATTATTTCAGGACCTATACCAGCTGGATCTCCCATTGTAATAGCAATTCTTTTTTTAGCCATGCTACCCTCCTATTTTATGCATGAAGATTTTAATATGTCAGAACAGTATCATCTTTTTTTGGTATAAATTTGAAAAGAGAATCTTTTAGATTTGAATTTATTTTTATTGAGTTAAAATCTATCTTTATAATATTTCCATTACTGTCTGTGATTTTCATTGTTTTGATAGGAAAAGTTTCTTCATGAATTATTAATTCAATCCTTTTTACATTACCCATCTTTTCTTTTGGGATTAGTATTAGATTGTTTTCAGTTTTTTGAGTTATTTCAAAATCTCTTTCAATCACAGCCATTCTTGATATTAAGGCAAGTGGGAGTTGACCATATTTTTCTGGGCTAAAATTACTCTTTATTGCCTGTTTTCTTTTTTTATCATATACTATGAGATTTTCTTTATTTATGTATATAACTTGAGAAAATTCCCCTAAATACTGCCATCTAAGGTTATCTCCTTTTATAAAAAATCTTCCATTAAATTTTTGTGTTTTATCTAAATCTTTTATATAACTAATCTGTACAAAATTACCTGATGCATCTTTAATATTTTTATAGGCATTTTCAAGTTTTGAAATAATATTATCCTCTGCTTGAGCGGGATTAATAGTGAATAAAATACAAAACATAATAATAAAATTACATAGATAAAGTAATATTTTTTTTCTTTCCATATTTTTAATTATACCAGTCTATTCTATTTTTTGGCACATACCAATGTATATAGTTATGCCATATTCCAACTGGAGCAGGTTCTATGCCTTTTATTCTTTTGTTAACCGCGATTATTGTGTCAGGTACATAAAGAAATGTATACGGCTGGTCTTCAGCAATTATTTCATGAACTTTCCAGTATAGTTTTTTTCTTTGTTCTCTGTTAAGAATTTCTCTTGCCTTCTCAATAAGATTATCTACTTCATGATTACTATAACTTACAAAGTTAAATTCTCCTGGTCGCGTTTTTGATGAATGAAAAATATCAAATAAGTCAGGATCACGAGATAAAGACCAACCAAGTAAAACTGCTTGAAACTGTCTTTTAGTAACAAGTTCAAGAAAGCTTTGCCATTCAAGCACTCTTATATTGAGCTCAATACCGATTTTCTTCAATTGTTCTTTTATAATTTGAGCTGTTTTGAGCCTTGCCTCATTACCTTGATTTAGAAGTAGAATGAAAGAAAAAATTTTTCCATCTTTAGTTAAAATTCCCCTATCATTTTCCTTCCAGCCAAGTTCTGAAAGAATTTTTTTTGCCTTTTCAGGAGAATATTCAAAATCTTTTACTTCAGGATTAAAAGCCCATGAAGAAGGAGGGAAGGGACCTGTACATGGGGTTCCATATCCGAGCAGAACACCTTCGATTATTTCTTTTTTATTTATTGCATGAGCAATTGCCTGTCGTACTCTTTTGTCGGAGAAAAGAGGGTTTTTTAAATTATAGCCTATGTAGGTATAACCGAAGGATGGATATCTGTAAACATTAAAATATTTTTTGAAATCTGACTTTTGTCCGTAATATTTAAATTGAGCAGGAGCAAGTCCCATAAAATCTATTCCACCAAATCTTAATTCAAGAAACATTGTTGAGGGGTCAGGGATAATTCGGGAGATGAATTTCTCAAAAAAAGGTATTCCTTCAAAATAGGCTTCATTTCTGTTGAGAATTATCCGCTGGCCTGTGACCCATTCTTTTAATTTGAAAGGACCGGTGCCAATAGGGTTTCTGTTAAGTGGAGAGTTAAATAGTTCTTTTCCTTCAAGAAGATGCTTTGGTAATATTCCCATTCCCCATGATTCTAAAGCAGGAGCAAAGGGCTTTTCATATATTACTTTGATAGTATATCTGTCAAGAGCTCTTACTTCTTTAACAGGACCATAATTACTGCTGTAGGGTGTAGGATTTTTAGGGTCAGTGAGTACTGTATAAGTAAATATCACATCATCAGCTGTAAATTCTATTCCATCATGCCATTTTACACCTTTTCTCAAATAAAAGATAATTTCTTTACCATCTTTTGATATACTCCAATTCTCTGCTAAGTCACCAATGATGTTCAAATTTTTATCATACTTTGTAAGTCCATTAAAAATTCTACCACTGATATCTGCACTTGCGCTGTCCGATGCAAAAAGGGGAAGAAGTCTTTTTGCATCAGCAGAAGAAGCACCTGTAAGGGAAAAAGGTTCTTTTATATCTGGTGCTTTCTGGCAGGAGGTAATGAGTAAAACAATAAACAGAAGTAATCTGCCATATTTTTTTAACATTTATTTTTGCTGAGGTTGTTCTCCTGCTGGAGGTTGAACTGGTTGAGTTTGAACAGGAACATTTACATCTGATACAACTGATTTACTTCTTGTAGTTATATATGTCAAAAAGAATGAGGAAAGCATAAATAAAACCGCCACAATTGTTGCTACTTTATTAAGAAAAGTAGCTGCTCCTCTTGGTCCGAAGAGAGTTTGTGAGGAACCACCTCCAAAAGCAGCTCCAAGCTCTGCTCCTTTACCTCTGTGTAACAATACAACAGCAATCATTACAAAACAAAGAATTATGTGAAATACTAAAAGTAAAGTTTTCATTATTTCCTCCTTACTATATGTTTATTCATCATATTTTACAATTTTTGCAAACTTTACAGGGTCTAAGCTTGCCCCACCGACGAGAACTCCGTCAACATTTTCAATTTCAATAATTGACTTGATGTTTTCAGGAGTAACACTTCCACCGTAGAGTATTCTAATTTCATTAGCTATTTCCCCATAGATTTTTATAAGCTGATCCCTTATGAACAAATGTGATTCTCTAATTTGATCTTCAGAGGCTACAACTCCTGTTCCAATTGCCCAGACAGGCTCATAGGCAACAGTTAATGCCTCGGGAGAATATACGTTTTCTAAACCCTTTATTAGTTGGGTATTTAAAATTGTCGTTGTTTTGTTATTCTGTCTTTCTTCTAATGTCTCACCAATACAGAATATAACTTTTAATTCTTCTTTAACGCAGGCACGAATTTTTTTATTCACAATTTCATCGGTTTCATAGAAATACTTTCTTCTTTCAGAATGCCCGATTATTACATATTCAACTCCTGCATCTTTAAGCATGGCCGGAGATACTTCACCTGTGTATGCTCCTTTATTTTCATAGAACGCATTCTGTGCACAGAGTTTTATGTTAGTGTCTATAAGGAATTTTCTAAGATTTTCGAGGCATATAAATGTTGGAGCAATTCCAATCTCTCTTTCTCTTGTTTTATGAATAAGAGGGATAAATTTATCAATGAAAGCAAGAGCTTCCTTCAATGTTTTATGCATTTTCCAGTTGGCGACTATAAATTTCTTTTGCATAATTAAACAGTTTAATTAAAAAAAGAACTTTTAGTCAAATTTAGAATTATTAAGTTTCAAAAAATCCTTTTATCTATAAATATTTATTTGATTACAACTTTATACATAAGTAATGTTAAATGAAGTTCATCAAATCTAAAAAGCCGTTTCCAAAACGTAAAATAATTTATTGTTATAATAAAGTATATGCAGGGTAGAGGAGTTTACATAAAAACTTTTGGCTGTCAGATGAATGAACATGATTCTGAAAAGATGTTAGGTATTTTATCTTCAAAGGGTTTTATAGAAGTAGACGAACCCAAAAAGGCTGATATTATAATTTTCAATACCTGTGCGATAAGAGAAAAGGCAGAACAAAAGTTTTTAAGTAGTTTAGGAAAAATCAAATATTTAAAAAAGAAAAAACCAAAACTTAAAGTTATAGTTGCAGGATGTTCTGCTCAAATTCAGGGACAAGCTTTGCTAAACAGAATACACTTTATAGATTATATAATTGGGCCAGATAATATAGATAAAATTGAAACAATAGTTGACAATACCGATGAAACAAAACAGATTATTTTAGATGAAAATCCTTTTATTCATTTGATAGATTTCCCAGCCTTAAGACAAAATAAAGTTAAGGCATGGGTCAATATAATTTATGGTTGTGATAATTTCTGTACCTACTGTATTGTTCCCTTCTCAAGAGGTAAAGAAAGAAGCAGACCTGCAGAAAATATTTTGAAAGAAATAAAAATGTTAGGGGAAATGGGATATAAAGAAGTTACTCTCCTTGGACAAAATGTTAATTCTTATAGAGATCAAGATACTGATTTCCCTAAATTACTTGAAAGAATTAACAAAATTAAGGGCATTGAAAGAATTAGATTTGTTACTTCCCATCCTAAGGATTTATCTGAAAGATTAATAAATGTGATGAGGAATTGTGATAAAGTTTGTGAACATATTCATCTTCCTCTGCAAGCTGGGTCAGATAAAATTTTGAAATTGATGAATCGAAAATATACATTTGATGAATATTTAGATAAAATTTACCTTCTGAGGGAAAAAATACCTAATATCTCAATAACAACAGACATTATTGTTGGATTTCCTCAAGAAGAAGATGAAGATTTTGAAAAAACCGTTTATGCATTAAATAAAATTCAATTTGATGGAATTTTTGCATTTAAATTTTCTCCGAGGCCAAAATCGCCAGCTTTGAAACTTAAAGGACATGTCTCTGATGCTGTTAAATCTGAAAGGTTAACAAAAATATTAAAAATTCAAGATGAAATTACAGAGACAAAAAATAAAGATTATGAAGAAACTATTCAAGAAGTGTTAATTGAAGATAAAAACGAAGAAGGTGTTATTGGGAGGACAAGAACAAACAAAATTGTAAAAATATGTTCAAACATACCTATAGGAGAAAGTGTCAAGGTAAAAATCTTAAAGGCATTTAGACACTCTTTAAGTGGAGAAATATTATAATAATGACAATTTGTTTTATTACCTATGGCTGTAGAGTCAACCAGGCAGAAGCTCAAAAGTGGGAATTAATTCTAAGATCCTATGGTTATAAAGTTACCGATAAAAAAGAGGATGCTGATATATGGATAATAAATACCTGTGCAGTTACTAAAAAAGCTGAAGTTCAATCAAAAAGAATAATTAAGAAAGCTGAAGAATTAGGAATTAAAGCTATAGTTACCGGATGTTATGTCACTCTTGTAAATGTTGATGACGATAATAAAATAAAAATCTTTCCAAATATTAATAAAGACAATATTATCAAAGAGTTTAACCCAATTAATAGAAGTAATAATTTAAAAATCTCAAGACATAGAGCAATCATTAAAATACAAGATGGTTGTGACCATTTCTGCTCTTATTGCATCGTTCCCTATTTAAGAGGTAAACCTCATAGTATCTCACTAGATGAAATTATTAAAGAAATAAATCAATATGAAGAAATGGGTATAAAAGAAATAGTTTTAAGTGGAATTAATTTAGGGCTTTACGGAAAAGATTTAAATTGTCAATTGAATATAAATATTTTACTTAGGGAAATATTAGAAAAAACCATTATTTCAAAAATAAGGTTAAGTTCAATTGAAATATATCATATAGATGAAGAATTTTTAGAAATAATAGGAGACCAAAGAATATGTAAACATCTTCATATACCTCTTCAACATGGTAGTGATAGAGTATTAAAATTTATGAATAGGCATTATGATACAAGGACTTATAAAACAATTTTTAATAAAATAGTTGATAAATATCCAAATATTTCAATAGGAACGGACATTATTGTAGGATATCCTATGGAAACAGAAAGAGATTTTGAGCAAACCCTAAAATTCATTGAAGAGTTAGAATTTTCATATTTACATGTTTTTAGTTATTCATCAAGACCTTTAACAGAAGCCTCTAAATGTAAAGAACAAGTCTCAGAAAATGTAAAAAGATTAAGATCGGAAATTTTAATAGATATAGGGAAAAAATTAAAAGAAAAATATATTAAAAGATTTATTGGCTCAAAGCTTGATATGGTTGTGGAAAGCAAAAAGTTAGGTTATCTTGCTGGAACTTCAGATAATTATATTAAATGCATTGTAAAAGATGACAAAATACAACCAGGTTCTTTAATAAAAATCATTATTAATAACATTGAGGGGTTAACTGCTTTTGGAAGTGTAGTTAATTAATTAAAAACCTCAGAAAACATTTAAAGATATATCTTGCCTATTTATAAGTCAATATAAAAATTGTCTATAAATCTTAAGGAGTTTAAATTAATCTAAACATCACATTAAACATTTTTTCAACATTTTATAATGAACATCATAATGTCTGATAATGTATATTATGTTAAATTTTATAATATATTTATTCTAATTATTCTCTTCTGATGTTAATATGATATACTTAATTTATTATATGGGCTGTTGAGTTAAGATGCTTATGAGAAATTTTTGTACGAGTGTAAGTGCTGAAAATAACAGATTACAGATGATTGATTGTCAAGAATCTGTAAATTTTTGAACAGTCTTATATTATATTAAGGAGGTTTGTAGATGAGATATACCAATCTTTTTATACCTACTCTTAGAGAAACACCTTCTGGAGTTAATGCAATATCCCATATTTTAATGCTTAAGGCAGGTTATGTAAGACAATTAGCTGCTGGTTTGTTTATTTTTCTTCCTCTCGGATGGAGAGTTCTTAATAAAATAAATAATATATTAAAAGAGGAAATGGAGAAAATCGGTGCTCAAGAAATTTCAATGCCCATACTCCACCCTGCTGACATATGGCAACAGACGGGAAGATGGTACACCATAAAAGAAGAGATGTTCAGATTAAAAGACCGAACAGGAAGAGATATGTGTCTTGGAATGACCCATGAAGAAATAATGGCATGGATAGCTTCCAAAGAAATAAAATCATATAGACAATTACCGCAGGTATGGTATCAAATTCAGACAAAACTAAGAGACGAAGCAAGACCCAGAGGCGGAATTTTAAGAACTCGTGAATTCATCATGAAAGACAGTTATAGTTTCGATGCAGATGAAGAAGGACTTAATAAAAATTATAAACTTCATGAACAAGCCTATCATAAAATTTTTTCAAGATGCGGGCTAAAATATTATCAAGTTGAATCTGATCCTGGCATTATGGGTGACATGGAATCTCATGAATTTATGGCTCCTACTTCAGCTGGTGAAGATGATATTGTACTTTGTGATAATTGTGGTTATGCTGCCAATATTGAAGTTGCGAAAAGTATTATAAAATCACCAGATTTAATTGAAATGAAATTCAACGAAATATATACCCCTGGGAAAAAAACGATTAAAGAAGTTTCTGAATTTATTGGCTTTGATGAGAGATATTTCATTAAAAGCTTACTTGTTATCACGGAAAAAGAACCAGTCTTAGTTTTAATCAGGGGAGATCAAGAGATTAATGAAAAGAAATTAGAGAGATTAATTGGAGATTTTACTTTTGCAACCCTTGAAGAAGCCTTGAAAATTACAGGTACAGAAATAGGCTTTATAGGACCTGTTGGTCAAAAAATAAAAATCATCGCAGATTTATCAATTGACAAAAATTTATTTTATATATCTGGTGCAAATAAAGTAGACTATCACATTCAGGGTATTCAACCCTCAAAACATTTCAAGGCTCAATGGGCTGATATAAGAAAAGTCAAAGAAAATGAGTACTGTCCAAAATGTGAAGGCATTCTTAAAATTGAAAAAGCTATCGAAGTGGGCAATATTTTTAAATTAGGAACAAAATATACTATACCCTTAAATGCAATATTTTTAGATAAAAATGGAAAAGAAAAACCTATTATAATGGGTAGTTATGGAATAGGCCCTGCAAGAGTAGCGGCCGCTGCTATTGAACAAAATTATGATGAAAATGGAATCATATGGCCTAAAAGTATTGCTCCTTTCGATATTGAAATTATTCCATTAAATGTTACAGATCAAAAAACTTTAAAAATTGCTGAAGATTTATATCAAAAGATATCTGAAATTTATAATAGTTTTGCCGATAGACACATGGAGGTTTTGTTAGACGATAGGCAGGAAAGGCCAGGCGTTAAATTTAAGGATGCGGATTTGATAGGAATACCGATCCAGGTCATAATAGGCGAAAAAAACTTGAAAAATAATAAAGTAGAAATTAAAAAAAGAAGAACTAAAGAGAGTAAGATTGTATCTATAAATAAAGCTATTGTAGAAATTATAAATTCTTATTATGAAACCTACTGAAAATATCTCAGTAATTGAAATAGGAAGTAACACAATAAGACTTTTAATTGGCAATTTAAAATACGGTAAAGTTAATAGACTTTATTCTGATCGAGTAGTCACAAGACTCGGCAATAATTTGATAAATACAAAACGATTAAATTCAGAATCTATAAATAAATCAATAGAAACAATTTATAAATTTAAAGTATTATCTGAAAATTATCAATCTGATATTTTAATCCCTGTCGGAACAAGTGTTTTAAGAGAAGCAAAAGATAGCCTTTTTTTTTGTAAGGAAGTATTCAGGCTAACAGGTTTAAAAATTAAGATATTAACTGGCAATGAAGAAGCATTTTATACGTTAGAAGGGATTCGGGCAGGATTACCAGAATATTATGACTTTATTGCAATAGATATAGGCGGCGGTAGCACAGAATGGGTATATGAAAAAAATAATACTATTTTTAAAGGAAGCATAAATATTGGCATATTAAAATTGAGATTTAAGTTAAACACAACTCGTTTATTAGATAATAATATTAAAAATTATTTAGATGAAATTATATCCCATAACATTCCAAAGGTAAATTTTAAATATATTATTGCTACAGGAGGCATTTCAGTTACTATCGGCATGATTCATCTAAAATCAGACAATTATATCCCTGAAATAATTCACGGTCAGAGAATTTCAAGAAATAAACTTAAACAAATAGTTAAGAAAATATTGGAAACACCTTATGAAAAAATAAAAAATATTCGAGGAATTCCTTCAGATAGAATTGACCTAATAATTCCAGGAGCTATTATTCTTGAGTCATTATTAGAACATTTTAATTCGGATTATATAGTGATTAGTGATTATGGTTTTATAGAAGGAATAATGAAAAATTATAAAAATTTTGTTATAATGAATGATTAAGAACATGAAAAAAGTATTTTCAAAACCTCAATCATTAAAAAAAGTACCCTTTAGATATTGTCCTGGATGCGGGCATAGTATTGCCCACCGCTTAATTTGTGAAGTTATAGATCACCTTGGAATAAAAAGTAAAACAATAGGAATTGCTCCTGTTGGTTGCGCTGTCTTTGCATATGATTATTTTGATTTAGATATATTAGAAATTCCTCATGGAAGACCACCAGCAGCAGCAACTGGTATGAAAAGAGCTTGCCCAGACAAAATAATCTTTACTTATCAAGGAGATGGAGACCTTGCGGCAATTGGAACAGCTGAAATAATTCATGCAGCTAATAGAGGAGAAAATATTTCTATATTTTTTATAAACAATGCAAATTACGGAATGACAGGTGGACAGATGGCACCTACAACTTTAATTGGTCAGAAGACATCAACAACACCATCTGGAAGAACAATAGAAAATGCTGGGTATCCAATGCGCGTTTCAGAATTACTTGCTTCTTTGGATGGTACTTCATTTATTGCCAGAGGGTCTCTTGATAGTTATAAAAATATCATGATAACTAAAAAATATATTGAAAAAGCATTTAAATACCAAATTGAAAATAAAGGTTTTACCTTTGTTGAGATGTTATCACCCTGCCCTACTGATTGGGGCATGACGCCTGAGGCCTCTTTAAAATGGTTAAGAGAAAACATGATAAAAGAGTTTAAATTAGGAGTGATAAAAGATAAATGGAATACAAAATAATTATAGCAGGCTCTGGTGGACAGGGGATTCTTTTTTTGGGCAAAATTATAGCCTATTCTGCTATGAAACAAGGTAAGGAAGTGACATGGTTCCCTTCTTATGGTGCAGAAATGAGAGGCGGAACAGCTAACTGTATGATTGTGATATCTGATGAATTAATCGGTTCACCAATAGTAAAAAATGCTGATTACTTGATTGCCTTAAATGAAGCCTCATATAAAAAATTCATAAATAGAGTTTTACCTAATGGATGCGTTATTTATGATTCCTCAATAATAAAAAGTTTAAATGACAGTAAAGATATTAACTTTTATCCAATAGAAGCTTCAAAAGAAGCTTCTTCTATTGCAAATCCAAAATTTGCCAATATGATTTTACTTGGCGCTTTCATCAAAAAAGCCAATATTATTTATATTGATAAGGTTTTAGAAACAATTGATGAAATTGTACCAGCAAAGAGAAAAGAGATGATAGAGACTAATAAAAATTTAATAATTAGAGGTTTTTCTATACTTGAAAATTAGAAAAGCATTAATATCTGATATTAAACCCATCCATAAATTAATTAATGATTTTGCTAAAAAGGGACAAATGCTTCCACGTTCCTTAAATGAACTTTATGAAAATATAAGAGATTTTTTTATAGCAGAAGAAAATGATGAAATATGTGGAGTTTGTGCATTGCATATTCTTTGGGAAGATCTTGCAGAAATTAGGTCACTTATAGTAAAGAGAGAATTTCAAAAAAAAGGAATAGGTAAAAACCTCGTAAAAAAATGTCTTAATGAGGCAAGCAAATTTGGAGTAAAACAAGTTTTTGTTTTAACTTACATATCAGACTTTTTCAAAAAAATAGGGTTTAAAGAAATCGATAAATCAAAACTTCCCCAAAAAATATGGGGTGATTGTATAAAATGTCCAAAATTTCCAGAATGCGATGAAGTAGCTCTTATTTATCATATCAAGGGATAAAAACTATTTTTATTTCCGATATAGCCTTTAGTTCTTCAAGAAGTTCTTTAAGTTTTAAATTTAATTCTTTTTCAAATAAATATTTCTCAATCTGTTCTCTTAGCACAAGGTATGACTCTGTTCCTAAAAATTTTTTGTTATTTTCATAATAATCCTTAATTTGATTTTCTGTTATGATAATTTTTGATTTTACTTTGAGTTCAATATAGTTATTAATAATATCTTCTTCTTGTCCCTCAAAAAATAATTCTTTCCCTTTCTTTACTAAAAGTTTTCTATTAATTAAAAGTTCAACAATTTCCTTATTAGTTATTTCTGAGACTTTATTACTTATTTCATTTTTAAATTTCAAAAAATCTGTAAGAGTTATTACTTGATCGTCAATATAAGCAACAACTCTATTTATTATTTCACAATTGCCTGCTGACGTAGAAAATATATTAAAAAGCGTGACCAATACTAAAATGTATTTCACCATGAGATTCATCCCTTTCTCTATTTAGTTTATAACCATAATCAATTCTTATAGGTCCAATAGGAGTTTTGTATCTTAGACCAATTCCAGTAGTATATTTTAAATCGGTAATATGAATATCCCCTATCCTTTTCCATACTTGACCGAAATCAAGAAAATTTACTAAGAAGAAATTTTTACCAAGAGAACTTCTTATTTCTATATTCCCCATTAAAAAAGCATTTCCTCCTGTTGGTTGGTTATTATTTTTTGGTCCAAGAGTATTTTGAGTATATCCTCTCACTGTTTCTCTTCCTCCAAGAAAAAATCTTTCTGATATGGGCATATCTTTTGTATCTCCATAAAGCCATATCCAGCCTCCTCTTAATGATGTTGCTAAAACTAAACCATTAAATATTTCATTATATTTATTTATATAAAAAGACGTTTTATTAAAATTAACTTCAGAGCCAATCATGTCTATGCTTATTTTAGAGCTTATCCCAGCGAGCAATCCCTTTTTAGGGTCAAAAGGATTATCTCTTGTATCAAATATAATAGAGCCTTTAAAACCACTTATGAATAATTTCCCTAAATCTTGATCGGATATTATAATTTCTGGTAATACATCTTTTGTTTTTGTATATGTTCCTTCATACAATAATTCAAACTTAGAGTTTTCAAATAGTTTCTTCTCAAAACCTACTGAAAAGCCTAATTTTTTAAGTTTATATAATATAACCTTAGTATCAATATTTTTAACTTCTGTATCTTCATAACTAACTGCTGATTTAAAAATTAAATTTTTCCACAACCATGGATCAACATAATTTAAATAGGCTCTTTTTTCAAGAGTATTTAGTTCAATTCTTGAAAATATTTGTTTATTAGTACCAAAGAGGTTAATATACGATAATTCAATAAAACCTTTTACTCTTTCATATTCTCCATATCCTAAACCAAATTCAATAGCTCCGGCAGGAGTTTCTTCCAAATTATATATTATATCTACTGAGTCTCCAATTCCTTGTTTATTAATATCTACACGAGAGAATAAGCCTGTTTTATAAAGAAGTTGTCTTTCTTCTTCTAAAATATAAGGATTGTAGCTTTTATTTTCTTTAGCAATTAATCTGTCGTATATGAATTTTGTTTTTGTTTTTTTATTGCCTAAAATAACTGATTTGCCGAAATATTTTTTCTGATTCGGCATGATAAATATATAAATATCAACTTCATCATTTTTTAATTCATAATTGGCTTCTATAATAGCATCAATATATCCTGATTTTTGATAAGTTTCTAATAATTTTCTTTTTAGTTCAGCAAATATAGAATCGTTAAATATTTTGTCTTTGTAATAATTTATAGTTTCAATTGCATCATCATACAATAAGTTATTGTTAACTTTTAAAAAAATATTTTTTATTTTTATTTTTTTACCTTCATTAATTTTAAATGAGACTTCTATCTTTTCATTTTTTTGCTTAATTTGAGGTGGATAAACTTTTGCTAAATAATATCCTTTTGTTTTTAAATAATCTTCGATCTTTTTTCTATCATCTTCTAAAAGTTCAGGTTTAAAATTAGAGCCTTCAGAATTTGAAATTATTTTTACTATTTCCTTTGCTTCAGTTTGAAAATTATCTTCTGAGAAAATCAGCCTTATTTCTTCAATAACTTTTTGTTTACCTTCATTAATTATATAAAAAATCTTAAAAAGAGAAGATGTTTCTTCAATAACAGGATATACTTTAACATCAATAAAACCATTTATTTGATAAAAATATATTAAACTGTTGATAGAATCTTTTATTACGTTTTCATCAATCCTATCTTGGAAATGAGCTAAAATAATATTTGACAGATCTTTTTTACTTAATTCTTCAACTCCTAAAAGTTCTATTTCAAACGATTTCCCTTTAATAATATTAATAACTAACTCATCGTTTTCAAATTTATAAAAAATTTTTGTTCCGATTAATTTCTTCTTTTCATAGTAGTTTTTCACTTTATCAATAAACTTATTTATTTTAACTTTATCAAACGGCTCACCAGCCCCTATATTTAAAAAACTGTAAACATATTCATCCACATCTCCTATTATGTTAATTTTTTTTATAAGTTGCGGATTTCCTTCTCTTATTATGAATGTGATATGGCATTTTTGTTCTTTACAGTCTTTTATATAATTAACTTCTGGATTATTAAAACCTCTTGCAGTAAGATTTTCTTTTATTATATTTATAGATTTTCTTAAATTTAAATCCGTTAGTCTATCTTTCTCTTTAATCTGGATAATATCTTTATAAAAACCTGTATCGAAATAATTATTTCCTTCTATTTTAATTGATTGCACAACAGGTTTTTCTAAAACTGAAATTTTTATTTGGCTATTCTGTCTCTCTATAATAATATCCTCAAATAAGTTTTTTAAAAATAATCGCTTAATACCTTCATTGATTTTTTTTTCATTAATAGAAACATTTTCATCTATATCTAAAAGATATAAAAATTCCTCTTTTGTCATAGAATTAAGTCCATTGATTTCAATCAAAGGTTTAGAATTCGCAAAAGATGAACTTATGAATAATATAAAGATGCTAATGAAATTCAAAACGAAATTTAACAGCACCTGAAATACCTCCAATTTCATCTCTTAATCCAACAATTGACATTCCTTTCCTAATAATATATTCAACTTTAATTACATGTTCTGCTGTTGTCCCAGTTGAGGTAGAATATGTTACATTTAATTTTCCATCCAAAAGTTTTTTACCTATTGTCACTCTTGGCACCATTGAGCCTGTAGTTTTTGAAATACCAGGTTCAACTGACATTAAATCAAGTCCTGTTATTCCTTTGATACGCTCCTCAACTAAACCTTGAATTTGTCCTGTAACAAATGAAGTTGCCTCTGATGTACCAGGTATTCCCACATTTTTCGTTCCATTTTGTTGTCCTAATACTAATAGATTTATTAATTCATTTTCTGAAAGTGGCGGATTTGAGCTTAAAATTAAATTAAATTGGTCAATATAGCCACTTAAATTTAAATTTATGTTATATTGAGAAACAGTTGTTTTTGCGTAGATATTGAGAAAAGGTCTGATTATTTGTGGATCACTAAATTGAACAGCAAATCTTAGAAGTTGAAACTTATTATTTCTGAAATAGATAAAACCTTCTTTAGCACTTATCCATCCAAGTAATGATGGATTAGAAGGAGTTCCTTTTAATAATAAATCTCCATTAAGTTTTAATTCAGCTACATTGTTATTTAATATAAAATTATCACCTTGGATTTTTAAATTCAACAACATATTGCTAAACCATTCATCTTTTGAAACTATGGGTTTATCTTTACTCGACTTAAAAGCAAGTTGTATAAAATCTATTTTTTCTGAATATATACCTCTTGTAACATTTACTGTTCCTAAGAGTTTAGGATTCGTTTTTGTACCATTTAAATATACTTCACCGTTAATGTATGCCCACGAAAAAGGAGAAAAAATCCATCTGACATTAGAAAAATTAAAAGTTAAACCTATTGTATGTATATCAAATTCTTTCAGATATATGCTACCACCTATATTGATATTTCCTTCGGCAAATTTACCTTCTGCCTTTTCTACTATGATTCTGTTCTCATTGAATGTCACTGTAGCATTTATATCATTCATATCGGGAATATTTTTTCTTATTGATAATGAGCAATTTTCTAAATTAACCTCCCCAGCGATTTCAGGATTGCTTCTATTCGAATATATATATACTAAAGAATTTGCTCTGCCTTTTATATTATCTACATTAAATAAGACTTTAAAAGGTCTTAAATCGGTGAAACCTTCAATGAGAATATCATAATAGTCTGTAATTTTTCCCTTTATGATAATTTCCGTTGATTGACCAAATAAAGTTATAGGATCAAAATAGACATTATTATCCTTTAAATTTATATTTATGGGAGATTTATTGTTAAGTCCTATACCATAGATTCTTGTAAAAAATCGATTCAGATTAATGGCAGCATTTATTTTATTATCTATTAAAGAGCTATTAAACTTGCCATCAATTAATAAGACAAAATCTTCAGGCAATTTACTGGAAAATAGACTTAAAATAGCATCAATTCTTGTAGAATTAAATGTCCCTTTAATATCCCATTTTTTATTTTCTAATTCACTTTTAAATTCTAATTTACCAGTTTTTAAAATTGTTGATTTTATTACCAATGTATTTTTTATCAAATCTAAATTTATTTTGCCTTCTATGATTTTATTAGAATTACTTTTTATAAAAAGTTCACTGTCTAACGATATATCAAGGTTTTTATATAATCCACTTATTTTAAAATTCAAATTTTTTAAACCTGCAGATTGTATATTTTTAGCTCCAATTTTATCTGTGTATGTTTTTAGTAGTTTTAAAGTATCAAAATTCTTGGAATATCCACTAATATTGATAGTTCCTTCGAAATCAATATCTCCTTGATAATAAATTTTTTGATTATTATATGCTATAACTCCGTCAGTAATTTTTAAAATATTTTTTTGATATTTTAATAATGCATTAACTTTATCTATTATTTTTTCTTTGCCCCAAAATATATCATCTATCTCTATCTTACTTTCTATTATGCCTATGCCTTTAATATGTCCGGATAAATTAATTTTGCCTCTGATAAAATTATTAAATTTTTCTATATATAGATTTTGAGTAAATAGCTCTTTTATATTAAATGTAATATTATAATCAGGCAATGAAAAATCAAATAGATTTTTTGCTTTTGGGAAATTGATATTACCACTTATTGAGATATTTTCAGAATTATAAAAACTCATTACAAGATGATTTTTCTTGTATTTCATATATCCTTTTAGATTTTTAATAAACAATGATTGCTTGTTTAACAAGTTAGTAAAATAATTTAAATCTATTTTCAAAGTATTTGATAAATAGTTTAAGTCTATTTCAGGGTCTTCTACTTTTCCGTAAAGCAAACCGTTAAAATAAGCATCGCCGCTAAATGCATTTTGATAGGGCGACAATATTTCATTTATATTTTTTGTTTCTCCTTGAAATTTGAAGTTCAACAACATTTTTTTTGTATCTAATACTCCATTAGCAATCAAATTGGTGTCATTCAGCTGAAAATTTAATGAACTAAATTTATAAATTTCACCATCTGATTCAAATTCACCTTTTATGAATTTTATTCTACCTCTAACATCTATTGGTTCTTTTCCTTGATTAAAATAAATAAAAGATCCCTTAGGCGTAAAAACATTACCATGGGATAATAGCCAACCATCTACAGCACCTTCGGCAATTCCAGGATTCCATTTTATTAATTCAAAAATCCCGGAGCTTGATATTTTTTTAATTTCAACAAATACATAATGTTCAATTACTTTTGGAACAGTGATCCATACGTATGCTTTTGCCTTTCCTCCGTATAGAGTTAAATCTCCATTTTTAAATTCTAAAATACCATTACTATATAAAATCTCTGTAGATATAGTCTGATTTTTAATTCCTAATATGTTTCCTTCTTTTTGTTTAGCCTGTGCTGTTATTTTTATATCAGATAAATAACCTTTAAGTTTACCATTAAATATCTCAGTATAACCCTCTAATTTTTCTGATACTTTTAAAATTTTCATAAGCTCTTGAAGAAAAAATTTAGCATTAAAATCTATATCAAAATAGATTTTATCTACTAATTTTCGAGCATTTTTAAAAAAGATTTTACCGTCTAAATTGATTTCACCTGAAAAATTATCTCTAATTCCTAAAAAGTTCTTTAGAGAATTTAAAAATATTTTACCAGTTACAAAAAATTCTCCTAAAAAATTACTAAAATTTAAATTTCCTTCAGTTTTCATTAAAGAGTATATGTCAAAAATTTTTAATTCATTTAGAATTATCCTATCATCTTTAATTTTGAAATCTGCTTTGATATTGGTATCAATATTAGGATACTCAGGAGATTTAATTTTAAGATTTGATATGATCTTAAAAACAGGGTCTGGTTTTAGAATCGAACGTGCTTTTAAATTATCTAATGTCAACTGTAAATTATCTTTATATATAGTACTACTAAAATTGTCTATTTCAACCGAATTAATTTTAACCTTAAAAGGTATTGGTGAAGGTTTACTTAAGTAGTTTTCTATGTTATTTATACACGTTTTTAAAAATTCATAATTTAAAGAAATATTTGAATTTGTAATGGAAACTCTTTTGATATTTATCTCTTTTTTAAAAATTTCATAGATTGATAAATATAACTTTGCTTTTTTTATGCTAAAATTATCTCTATTATTTTCATTTGATAGAAATTCTAAGTTTTCAATCTCTATATGTAGAGGTACTATCCGCAAATATATTTTTTTTATAGAGATATCTAAACCTGTTATTTCTTTTAATTCCTTTTTGAGTGGAAAGATTACCAAGGAAGTTACATCTATTTTTATTAATAAAAACAAACAAATTAAGATTATAAATATCGATATAAAAAAAATTTTTTTCAATTAAGAACCTCAGAAGTATTTATGAAAATTTTATATTTGCCATAAAGATATAGTCAATTTTAAAATTTTTTATAATTAAAACTTATTGTTTTTTCTTAATAATCCAGTTTTGGAATTTATCCATGTAAATATAAAATACAGGAGTTACAAAGAGCGTAAGCATTTGAGAGAAAAGTAATCCTCCAACTACTGCCATACCCAAGGGTTGACGGACTTCACCACCAGCACCAAAACCTAAAGCAATTGGAAGAGCCCCAAAAAGTGCTGCCATTGTTGTCATCATAATAGGTCTAAATCTGATCAGACAGGCACTATAAATAGCTTCCTCTGAAGATTTTTTCTCTCTTCTTTGAGCATCTAAGGCAAAATCAATCATCATGATACCATTCTTTTTAACAAGTCCAATCAACATTATCACTCCTACAAATGAATAAACATTCAGTTCCATACCAAAAAGCATTAATGTAATTAATGCTCCAAATCCTGCGAAAGGCAAAGCAGTCAGAATTGTAAGAGGATGTATAAAGCTTTCATAAAGTATGCCGAGAACTATATAAACAACAAAAGTAGCTACTATAAGTAAAAACCATAGTCCCTGAAAGGATTCTTGAAATGCTTGAGCAGAACCCTGAAAACTTGTCATTATTGTTTGTGGTAAAATTGAACGAGCAAGTTTTTGTATCTCTGCTATAGCCTCACCTAATGAAACTTCAGGTTTTAAATTAAAAGAGATTGTAACAGAAGGAAGCTGTCCTGTATGATTAACAGTTAAAGGACCTAATCCCTGAGAAATGCTTACAACTGAGTTAAGTGGTACAAGTTTTCCCTGAAAAGAACGTACATAAAGCATTGATAAAGCAGAAGGATCTCTTTGATGTTCTGGACCTACTTCAAGGATAACTTGATACTGATTATTAGTTGCATAAATCGTAGAAACCCATTTATTACCAAATGCATTCCAAAGAGCATTTTCAATCTGTTCTGCTGTTACTCCCATAGATTCTGCTTTATCTCTATCAATGTTTATATTCAGTTGGGGATTTTTTAGTTGTAAATTACTTGATACATCTTGTAAAATAGGCATTTCTCGCATTTTAGCTTCTAATGTTTGAGCATTATAATAAAGTTCATCTATGTCTGAACTTGATAGAGTGAACTGATATAAACTTTTTGTAAGCGTTCCTCCTATACGAACTGTGGGAGGATTTTGAGGGAAAGCTTTTATCCCCGGGACAGACATTAGTTTAGGCCTTAATTGTTCAATAAGTTTATCAACGTGTTCTCTTTCAGAACGAGGTTGAAGATTCAACATCATTCTTCCAGTATTAGAGGCGGGAGAAGTTGGCCCAGGGCCAACAGAGGTCATAAATGCTCTTACATAAGGCTCTTTTAAAATAATATTGGAAAGTTCAAGTTGATGTCTTACCATTTCATCAAAAGAAACATCTTCTGCACCTTCTGTAACAACAAAAATTTGTCCCTTATCTTCACTTGGAAGAAAACCTGTTGGTATCTTTATAAAAAGGAATATAGTTAAAATCAGGATTATACCAGAAACTATCATTATTATTTTGCCATGTTTTAGTGACCAGCTTAAACTTACTTTATATATATCAAGCATGTATTGAAAAAATTTTTCTAACAGATTATATATTTTGTCATTTTTTTGATTTTCTAATTTGAGGAATCTGCTACACATCATGGGTGTAAGAGTTAGAGATACCAACCCAGATATTAAAATAGCAACAGATATTGTTATAGCAAATTCCTTAAAAAGTCTTCCAACAATTCCTCCCATAAATAAAACAGGAATAAAAACAGCAACTAATGAAAGAGTCATTGATAAAATTGTAAAACCTATCTCTTTTGAGCCTTTTAAAGCTGCCTGGAAAGGTTTTTCACCTTTCTCTATATGACGAACTATATTCTCGAGCATAACAATTGCATCATCTACTAAAAAACCAATGGAAAGAGTTAACGCCATCAGAGAGATGTTATCAAGACTATAGTCCAGTAAATACATAACAGCAAAAGTTCCAATTATTGAAATCGGCAAGGCAATTGAAGGAATAATTGTAGCTGAAAGTTTTTTTAGAAAAATAAATATTACAAGTACTACAAGAAATACAGTAAAAAGTAAGGTAAACTGTACATCTCTAACGGACTCTCTTATAGAAATAGAACGGTCATATAGAAAATTTAATGAAACTCCAGGAGGAATCTGTTTACTAAGTTCTTCAATTCTCTTTTTTACATTATCAGCAACTTCTACTGTATTTGTACCTGGTTGACGATATATGGCAAGAACCATCGATCTTTGAAGTTTACCCTCACTACCAAACCATGCAGCAACTTTATCATTTTCAACACTATCAATCGCTTTACCTATATCTTTAATTCTTACAATAGAGTCTCCTCTTTCAACAACTATTAAATTATTAAAATTTTCTGCATTAAATAATTGACCTGTAGATTCAATAGTAAAAGCCTGATAATCTCCGTACAAAGTTCCAGTAGGAAGCTTAACATTCCCTTTTTTAATTGCCTGTTCTAGTTCATCTATACCAATGCCTCTACTGGCTATTAATTGAGGATCAAATCTTACTCGTACGGCATATTTTTGTGCACCAAATATTTGAACTTGGGCTACACCCAGCACCATGGAAATATTTTGAGCCAAAAGAGTATCTGCATATTCATGGAGACTATAAAGAGGCAAAGTTGAAGAGGTAATTGCAAAATATAGGATAGGCATATCAGCTGGATTTACCTTCCTATAAGTTGGAGGCGTAGGCATATTTGATGGAAGATTCCTTAAGGCAGTGGATATTGCTGTCTGAACATCTTGGGCTGCTGTATCTATATCTTTATTTAAATCAAACTCAAGGGTTATCTGAGTCTGTCCCCTTGCATTAACAGAATTCATGGATTTTAAACCTGAAATTGTTGAAAATTGTCTTTCAAGTGGTGTTGCTATTGCTGAAGCCATTGTTTCTGGAGAAGCACCTGGCAGTGAAGCAGAGACAAGAATTGTTGGGAAATCTACATTTGGCAACTCAGCTATAGGCAGATAACGATATCCTACAAGACCAAATACAATAATGCTGAGCATAAGAAGAGTTGTCATTACAGGACGTCGGATGAAAATTTCAGAAAAATTCATTTATTTTTTATCTCAACCTTTGCCCCAGGTGTAAGTCTTAATTGTCCATCAATCACAACAATTTCTCCACCATTCAAACCTTTTTCGATAACCACATCATCCCCTACTCTGAATCCAACAGTAACTTCTCTTAGCTCCGCAGTATTATCTTTCGTTATAACAAAGACGTACTGCCCTTGTTGTCCTGTCTGTAAAGCTCTGTGAGGAATAACTACAGCATCTTTTTTTATTCCAAGAGTAATAACCACATTTACAAATTGACCAGGCCATAGCAACTTATCCTTGTTGTCAAACTCTGCTTTAAGTTTAATCGTGCCTGTTGCAGGATCGATAGCATTATCAATAAAAACGACTTTACCTATAGTAGTATAGGTTTTATCTACTGCCTTGATAATAACCTCAGTTTTAAGTTTATTTTGGGTCATAGCTTTTTTAATTCTTATGAGTTCTTGTTCAGGCAATGAAAAACGAACATAAATTGGCATTATTTGATTAATAGTTGCAATTTGAGTATCATTTGCTTTTATCATATTGCCAGGATGCACTAAAAGAGACCCTATTTTACCGCTAATCGGTGAATGTATATAGCAATAGTTTAGATTCAATCTTGCGTTTTTAAGAATCGCTTCATCAGCCTTAACTACAGACTTTAGAGATTCATAGTTTGTTCGAATTTTTTCAAATTGCTGTTTAGATATCAATTGTTCTTTAAAAAGTTCTTCATATCTTTCTAAATCAGCCTTTGCAAAATCAAGCTGTGCTTTATCTCTTAGAAGATTTGCTTCTGCTTGTTTGATAACCTCTTCATGAGGTCTTGGATCAATTATAAATAAAAGTTGACCCTTTTTTATTTCATCACCCTCTTTAACATTAGCTACTAATAATTGTCCTTCAATTCTTGATTTTATTGTTACAGAATGGTAAGCTTCTACATTACCTATACTTTTAATTTGAACAGGCACATCTTTTTTTATAGATTGAGTAGTAACAACAGGAATTAATGGTTTAGATTTTTTAGACGATGACTGAGAACATGAAAATAAAAAAAATCCGCAAATTATAAAAATAAATATGTAATTTTTAAATAATGTAAGCACTTACTAAAATAAAAAAATTTTTTAACCTTTGTCAATAAATTGTTTAACTTATAGCATAGGGAACAAAGCATGAAGACTACTTTAAGTTGATAGTCACCCTATTAGTTAAATTGAAAGCATACCAGACTTAAAAGAACAATTTACAGAGTATTTCATTACAAGTTATTTCTAATATTTTGTATATCTTAAAATTTTAAGGGATACTCTCTTATCTCATTTGTATTGACATTTTTATGTTTAAACCTCTTTACAAACAATTAATTTAAACTACCTAAAACATCAACCATTGACAATTAAAAATTTATTTGTTAATATTGATTATAAAAATATTAATTTAGAGGAAACATTAGGGGGGTATTTATGGCTTACACAATTGATGATTTAAAAGCAAAAATTATGGAAATGTATCCAGAGGTAAAGGAACACGGGTTCAACGTTAATATTTACTACAGTGAAGAGAAACAGTCTTACATAATCAGATTCCAAAAAGGCATATCTGAACTCCTAACCCATCTTGACAAACAGGATGCAGATGATTGTATGAACAATGTAAAGTGCGTTTATCTTGGCATTCAGATAGGGCAGTTCATTAAGAATTTTATTGACAAAGAAAGATTTGAAAGGGAAAAGCCTGAAGAAATCTCTGAGTATAAAGCTGTTGAAAAATCTGTTGCCTTTGATGAAGAAGGCTACCTGAAAAATATAAATGATTGGAATGAAAAAGTTGCTCAAGCAATTGCAATCAAAGAAGGTTTAGGAATACTCTCAAAGGATCAGCTTGAAATAGCAAAATTTATAAATGAATACTATAAAAAGTATAGCTATTTCCCCGTATTAAACTTTGTATGTAAGAACATAAATCAGCCAAAGGAATGTGTGGCTGAAAAATTAATAGACCCTCTCGTTGCATGGAAAATTGCCGGACTTCCAAAACCTGATGACACTTTAATTAATATTGTAAAATATGGTGTTACTCCTACCTAATGGATTATTCAATAAAAATAGGGGGTGAAGCTGGGCAGGGTATCCAAACAGTTGGAGATATCCTGTCCCGCATTTTTGCAAAGGCAGGATATTATATTTTCACTCATCAGGACTATGAATCTCGAATAAGAGGTGGACATAATTTTTATCAAATAAGAATTTCAGACAAACCTGTAACTGCCTCCCGTAGCAAAATTGACATAATTGTTGCTCTTGATAAGGAAAGTATTATTCAGCACGAAAATGAACTAAGCCCCCAGGGTCATGTTCTTTATGATTCTTCCTTTCTTAAACAGAATTTTGAGAAACCAAAATTCCTTGATGTACCTCTTTTTGAAATTGCAGTTTCTCATGGTGGGAATAAGTTAATGGCAAACACTGTTGCCATAGGTGCTGTTATTGGTATGCTCGGAATGAATCCTGAAGTTATGTATGAGATTATTACGAAAACATTTAAGAAAAAAGGAGAAGAAACAGTAAAGGCAAATTTACGCTCTGCTGAGGGAGGGTACACATATGCCAGGGAGAAATGCCTTACTTGCTCTTTCATGGTTTCAGGATTTAATTCCCAAAAAATGTTAATTACAGGAAATGAAGCAATAGGTTTTGGAGCAATTGCCTCGGGACTTAAATTTTACTCTGCCTATCCAATGACCCCTTCTACTGGCATATTAAACTTTGTTGCTGAGAAGTCCCAGGAGTTTGAGATAGTTGTTGAACAGGCTGAAGATGAAATTGCAGCTATAAATATGGCTTTGGGTGCATCCTTTGCTGGTGTTAGAGCAATGACTGGAACTTCAGGGGGAGGCTTTGCTCTCATGGTAGAAGGATTATCTCTTGCTGCCATGACTGAGACGCCTCTTGTAATTGCTCTTGCTCAAAGACCCGGACCTGCTACAGGGCTACCCACGAGAACTGAACAAGCAGATTTACTTTTTGCCCTCTATGCAGGACATGGAGAGTTTCCAAAAGTGATATTCGCACCAGGTACACCTGAACAGGCATTGTATCTTACAAACAAAGCCTTTGACCTTGCTGAAAAATATCAGATTACTTCTATAATCCTTACAGACCAGTATCTTGCTGATTCCCAGTGGAGTTATGAGAGGTTTGACCTTACAAATATCAAATATAAAGACTATAGACTAAGAAAAGAAAATTTTCAAAATCTAAATGAGTACAAAAGACATGCTTTTACAGAAACAGGAGTATCGCCATTAGGGATTCCTGGAGATGCAACTCATCTTGTTATTACAGACAGTGATGAACATGATGAAGAAGGACACATAATTGAGAATAGTGATACAAGAATTAAGATGGTTGAGAAAAGACTTCTCAGAAAAATGACACTTATTAAGAGAGAAATTGAGCCACCTAAACTTTATGGAGAACAATCTCCAGATATTGTGCTTCTTTGCTGGGGTTCTATGTATGGCATTGTAAAAGAGGTGGTTGATGAGCTTTCTGATAAATTTAAGATTGCTATGCTTCATTTCAGTGAGCTATATCCATTCTCTGACCAACAGAACTGGATAAATGCCCTAAAAAATTCAAAGTTATCTATAAACATAGAGCAAAATGCTACAAGTCAGTTTTCAAAGCTACTTAAAATGGAAACAGGACTTCACTTTGAGAATCATATAAATCGTTTCGATGGGCGACCCTTTACAGTAGATGAATTAAAGGAGAAAGTTTATGCCTACCTTAGAAAACTATAAGGGAAGACAACCAGCTTGGTGTCCAGGCTGTGGAAATTTTTCCATACTGAAAGCTTTTAATGAAGCAATGGTTGAGCTTAGACTTGAGCCCCATATGTTTGTCATAGTCTCCGGAATAGGTCAAGCTGGAAAATTTCCTCACTATACAAGATGCAACACATTCAATGGGCTTCATGGTAGAACCCTACCTGTTGCAACAGGAATAAAACTTGCCAATCATGAACTTAAGGTATTTGCTGTAGCTGGTGACGGAGATTGTTATGGTGAGGGGGGAAATCATCTTCTTCATGCTATAAGACACAATATAGATATAAAACTTTTTGTTCATGACAATCAAATTTATGGCCTTACAAAGGGACAAGCATCACCAACTACAATGAAGGGAGTAATAACAAAGACTCAGCCCTTTGGAGTATTCTCTGAGCAATTCAATCCTCTTGCTATGGCAATAGCTCTCAACTGTAGCTTTGTTGCAAGAGCCTTTGCTGGAGACATAGAACATCTGAAAGATATTATAAAAGAAGCAATAAATCACAGAGGGTTCGCTCTTGTTGATATACTTCAACCCTGTGTAAGCTTCAATAAAATTAATACTTTTGAATGGTATAAGCAAAGAGTATACCGACTTTCCTCAGATTATGACTCAACTGATAGAATTAAAGCCTTTGAAAAATCTCTTGAATGGGGGGATCGTATCCCTATAGGAGTTATTTATAAATCAGAAAGGTCTACCTTTGAAGAACAGATTCCTATAATCAAGCACAAACCACTAATCCATCAAAATCCTCAGCTTGGCAAGATCGAAGAATTATTAATGAAATTTTATTAGAAATTAACCCACAGAACTTTTAATATTAAATTCTCATTTTTTCTATTATTTATCAAAGATTTATCTAAAAGTAATTCAAAACATTCACAAAGTCTTGCACATAAGGTTATAATATTTATTCATGTAGAATTTGACTATTTAAGGCTTTTTTTGATAATCTAAAAAAACTCAGGGAGAAAATTATGAAGAATAAAGAAAGACAGATAAAAATAGAAGAAATAAAAAAAAGTCTTATAAAACAAAAAGAACAAATCCTAATGGATGCAGGAATAATGTTATCTAATCTCCCGGCAGAAGGGAATTTATCCGAAATTGGTGACTTAGCATCACAGGAAATTGACAGAAGTTTTCTACTAAGATTAAGGGATAGAGAGAGAAAATTGCTCAAAAAAATTGAAAAAACACTTGAAAAAATTGAAAATGGTACATATGGTATATGTGAATCCTGTGGTGTTGAAATTCCTATTGGAAGACTTGAGGCAAGGCCAGTAACTGACCTATGTATTGAGTGTAAAACTGAACAGGAAGAATCTGAAAAATTAAAAGAAAGTTAAATTTTTAATAATCTTTTTGGATTATCATAAGTTGCCAAACTAATTTTCTCATAATCAACATCCATTTTTAAGAGTCTCTCTTTAGCCTCCTTCAAACTCATAGCACCACCCTTAATTAAAGTTCCTTCTCTTATGTCCTTTACCATATCTGATATAAGAATTATCCTCTCTGGATTTTTAACTTTAAATAGCCATTTTAAGAGCTCATCATTTATGTGTCTGCCATCAGCGATGATTTCAATATAAATTTCTTCATTAATAATTCCAAATCCAGCAAGACCTGGCTCTCTATGATGAATTCCTCTCATTGCATTAAATATATGGGTTATAAGTTTCGCACCTGCATTAAACCCATCTTGAGCTTCCTTAAAAGTAGCATCAGAATGACCTAAACTAACAACTACACCTAAATTACTACATAATTCGATCAATTCATGAGATGAAGGTAATTCTGGAGCTATAGTGATGACCTTTATTATTTCCTCAAATCCTTCCATGAGTTTTCTGAGTTTATGGATATCAGGCTTTAAAAATTTACTACTATCAAGTGCACCCGCATGTGAAGGATTAATAAAAGGACCTTCAAGATAAGCGCCATAAATTTTTGCGCCCTCACTTTGTTCATGAATGGCTTTATCAATGATTGTAAGTTTTTGTCTCATTTTATGTAGATCATCAGGATATAGAGTAAATAAAAAACCCTCTATACCTTTATCTCCATATTCTCTGGCAATTGATAGAAGTTGTTCCGAACTCTCTGCGTCTCTTATATCTAAATTATTTGTGCCATGAAAGTGGATATCAATAACAGACATGTTTTATCATACCATATGATATTAAAAGAAGGGAAAATTAAAATTAGTGAGTTATTTAGAGAAATTACAAACTTAAGAGGAAAAGATAAACTTATTAGAATTTCAGAATTTTTTATGGATATCCCCTATAGCAAAGGTTCTATTTCAGAAGTTGCTGAAAAAGAGCAAAAATTAACAATTGACTTTGAAGGAGTTGATTGTATGACCTTTCTTGAATATTTGGAAGCATTGAGGCTTTCTTATGATTACGAGTCGTTTGTAAATAATCTGAAATGGATAAGATATTTCAATGGTATTGTTAACTTTAAAAACCGTAGACATTTTTTCTCTGATTGGGATACTATTGCTACTTTAGAAAATGTTACAACAGAAATTGGTGAACACTTCCATAAAACAACATTAAAAGAATTAAATAAAATTAGTGAGAGAAAAAAATTAATAAAGGCATTACCAATTAAAATAAAAAGAATTAACTACATACCAACTACTGATATTGATAAAATATTAGATAAATTTACATCTGTTTACTATTGTGGTTTTTATACTTCAAAAAAAGGTCTTGATGTGACACATGTAGGTTTGCTTATCAGAGATAATCAGAATCTTACTCTAAGACATGCTTCAAGTATCAAAGGGAAAGTTGTAGATGAATCTTTTACTGACTATACATTAAATAAAGAAGGAATAATACTTTTTAACCCCCTTTTTTCTGAATGAAAAGAACAAAAGAAATAAGAAAAGTTTTACTAATAACTCTTTGCCTAAATTTACTGGTATCCTCTGCAAAAATAATTTATGGACTGAAAGTTAATTCTCTCGCCATTTATTCAGATGGATTTCACTCACTCTTCGATGCTGTTAGCAATATAGGTGGATTCATTGGTATATATCTTGCCAGTCGTCCTCCAGATAGGGAACATCCCTACGGACATAGAAAATATGAAACTATTTTTGCTGTATTCATAGGAATTCTAATGGGTCTAACCTCTCTTGAAATTTTAAAGGGAGCCTATGAATCTCTGCTAAACACTAAAAAACCTCAATTAGATGAAAGAGCTTTCTTAATTCTTCTTTTTACCATAGGAATAAATATATTTGTTTTTCTCTATGAAAGAAAAAAGGGAAGACAACTGAAAAGTGAGTTTTTAATTGCCGATTCTTCCCATACAAAAACTGACATATTCATAACCTCAGGAATAATTTTAGCTATAATCTTTATTAAATCAGGTTTTTATATCCTCGACTCTCTTGCTGGACTTTGTATAGGAGCATTGGTAGCAAGAGAAGCTTTTAAAATACTTAAGGAATCTACAGATTTGCTTATCGATAAGGCTTTAATTGATAATTCAGAAATTGAGAAATTAGTAAATTCCTGCATTGATGTAGAAGCCTGCAAGGATATAAGAACAAGAGGAACAACAAGTCAAATATTTGTAGATTTAAAAATTCTTGTTAATGCTTCAATGTCTGTAAAGGATGGACACGAGATAGCTGAAAAAGTTGAAGAATTAATTAAAAAAGAATTTCCCGATGTAGTTGATGTGGTTGTTCATGTGGAACCTTCTAAAAAAAACTAAAGAATGTTTTCAGGGTCTAATGAGTCAAATCCTTTCAAATATTCTTCCCATTCAATAGGAAGTAGATACTTTTTTTTATTGTTACACTCTTTACAACAGGGTACAATATTACTCTTTGTTGACTTACCACCTCTTATTAATGGTACTAAATGGTCCATTGTTAATTCATTAGGTAAAGTGGGTCTACCGCAATAATAACATCTACCTTTTGAAATTTTATTTCGCCACCAAGCTGATTTTCTTAAAACTCTTGCCTTTTGTTTCTCTATCTTAATTTCGCTTTGTGAAGCGTTAGGGATAAAATCTTTCATTAACGACCAAATCTCTTCTTTTCTTCTTCTTCAAAAAATTTCTTATAAAGTATATTCCATTCAGGACTGCCTTCAACAATTTTTTTTGAAAACGACTGAAGTTTCCTTCTTACTATCTCGTCAATTGATTCTCCAATTTTTAATGCCTGTATAAAACTTCTTTTAATTTCTCTTCTTATTTCCTGTTCATCAGCTTTTAATGTTATCAACCCTTTACTTATTAAACCATTAAATAGTATATGCGAAGTGTGAGAAATTTTTTCATCGGATAACATCATAATACCAAGTTCCTCTGCTTTACAAGTTTTTGTTTTGTCATTTCAAAAAGTTTTCTATAGTCTAACTTACTCTTCTCAATCTCAGGTTCATATTTTTTAAGAAGTTCTCTTACCTCTTCATTCAGTCGATCTTCAACCATTAATTCATCAAGTATTAATTTTTCTGCTTCTTCAAGTAGTTGTTCTTTAGATACATTAGATTCAATAAGGTCCTTTTTGAGTAAATTTTCAATTATGTTGTTAGCAATGTAAGGTACCCAGTTTTTAGGAATCCTCATTTTTATTAAAGCTCAATATATGGTAATAATGCTATTGATCTTGCTCTCTTTATAGCTTTTGTTAGTTGCCTCTGATGTCTTGAGCAGGTACCAGTCATTTTTCTTGATAGAATCTTACCTCTTTCAGTCATGAAACTTCTTAGTAACTTTGAATTTTTGTAATCAATAAATTCTACCTTATCAGCACAAAAGCGGCAATATTTTTTTCTAAAAAATCTCCTTTGTGATTGCTGTTGCATATATTTCCTCCCTTAAAATGGTTCTAAATCTGTGTATTCTTCTGGTGGAAGTTGTTCTGTATCTTGACTTTCTACAGATTCCTTCCTTGATAAAAATCTTATGCTGTTAGCTATAACCTCAAATTTGTTCTTCTTTTGTCCCTCATACTCCCATCTTCTCTCTCTAAGTCTTCCCTCTACTAAAACCATTCTTCCTTTATTTAAATATTGGGTGCAGGATTCTGCTTGTTTACCAAAGACGACAGCGTCAATAAATAATGTTTCTTCTCTCATTTCATTACCCTGTCTATATCTTGAATTTACAGCAATTGGAACAGTTGCGACTGCTACACCAGAGGGTGTATATCTAATTTCAGGGTCTCTTGTCAAATTTCCAATTAAAATAATTCTATTAAACATTTTATCCTTTTGCAGAGATTTCTTTTGGTTCTATAGGAATACCTTTTATTTCTGCTGGAAGCGTAGCAATTTGTTCTTTACTCATTTTAATAACCATATATTTAAATACAGGATCATAAACTTTATAAAAATCCTCAATTAACTTGATTGTCTTTGAAGGTGCTTTAAAGATAAATAATACATAATATCCCATAGTTTGTTTATTAAGCTTATAGGATAATTTTTTCTTGCCCCAATTTTCGATTTTTAAAACTTCTCCACCGTTATCTGTAATTATGGAAGAAATTTTGTTAATTGCTTCTTTTACCTCTTCTTCAGAGAGTGTTGGGACAAGTAATACCATTTTTTCATAAAAATTATCTAACATAAAATTACCTCCACATGGATTTTAAGCCCTCCTCCTCAAGGTGAGAGCATGGAGTTATAAAGTCACAATTTTTTTTATAACATATTTAAACTTTTTAAATCAAATTATAATTTTTAAGTTTTTTACTAAGTGTATTTCTATTTATTCCTAAAATTTTTGCTGCCTTTAGCTGATTATTTCCAGTTTCACTTAATACTAAACTGAAAAGAGCCTTTTCTACTTCTTGAATAATGGTATCATAAAGATTAGAATTCTCTATTCTGCAAAAGTCACTCAAAAAATTACCTATTTTGGAATCAAGAAAATTTTTAATAGAAAATTTATCATTGAACTCTCCAAATAAATCTTTTGTACTTAATTTTTTATGCTTTGAACTAAGACAAGATTTGGTTAAACATTGTTTTAATTGATAAAAATTCTCGGGCCAAGAATATTCTGTTATAGCTTCTTTAGCATCTTTAGATAACTCTCTCAATGGAATGTTTAGAAATGCTGATATTTCCTGTAATAGCATATTCGCAATAGGAACAATATCTTGTTTTCTTGCACTAAGAGGAGGAATATAAATTTTATGTGCTTTTTTTAAAAAGTTATACTTATCTATATCAATTTTCCCCTGACTAAAAAGAATATCATAATCTAAATTCTCTAAAAAAATTATGCAATTAATCGTCTTTTCATTGTGTTGCAAAATTGAAAATTCTAAATTTTCAATATCATCTATTAAAAAAACTACATTTTCTTTTTTTAAAAATTTTCTATTTAAATCATCCGGAATTGTTATTAAATTATGATTTGGCATTCGGGATAATATTATTTTCAATATGTAATTTTTCTCTGTTCCCTTTTCACCATAAATATAAAAGATAGAATTTTCCAGAGGAATATTTCTTATTCTTTCTAAAACCTCTTTCATCGGTTGACTCTTATAAACATTTAACAGGAATAAAGGTGATATATCAAAATCTAATAGATTGCTATTCATATCTAAATGCTCCTGTACAAATTATTCTTTTTAATATAATCTATGACTTGTTCTGGTAATAAATAACGAATGCTTTCATTGTTTTTTATTTTTTCTCTTAACATGGTCGAAGAAATACATAAAGGTGTAATTCTTATATAATAAACTTTCTTTTCAGAATTTTTTATGTTAAATATATCTTCTGATTGCTTATTTTCTATAAATTCACAATTTTCCAATTTATATTCAACTTTATCACTATCGGGTCTTGACATAACTATAAAATCAATCATCCTTAAAAGTTCCTGGGGCTTATGCCATCTTGGTAATTCTAAAAAAGAATCCACACCAATTATAAACCAAAGAGCATGACCTTCGTAAAGCTTTTTAAAATAATTTATTGTATTTACTGTATATGAAGGCTCTTGAAGTTGTATCTCATAATCAGAAACTTCAAAATAAGGATTATCCTTTATAGCTAATGCAGTCATTTTTAATCTATGATATCCTTCAATTGCATTAGAACCTTTAAGGGGCGGAATTCCTGCTGGAATAAAAATAATCTTATCAAAATAAAAATACTCTCGCACTTCTTCCGCGCCCCTTAAATGTCCATAGTGAATTGGATTAAAAGTACCACCAAAAAGTCCTATTTTCATAGTAAACCTATTGTCTTAATTGTCCATTTCCAAATACTATGAATTTTGTACATGTGAGTTCTTCCAAGCCCATAGGACCGCGAGCATGGATTTTATCTGTAGAAATCCCAATTTCTGCTCCTAATCCAAACTGATAGCCATCATTAAGCCTTGTTGATGCATTAACAAATACTGCTGAGGAGTCAACTTCTCTTAAAAATCTCATTGCCTTATGGTAATTCTCAGTTACAATTGCATCTGAGTGAGCAGATCCGTATTTTGCTATATGATTCATTGCATCATCCATATCCTTTACAATTTTAACATTTAAGATTAAGTCAAGATATTCTTTATAAAAATCTTCTTCTGTTACATCTTTAACTTTTTGATAGATTGCTTTTGTCTTTTTACATCCTCTAATTTCAACTCCTGCTTCTTCAAATCTTTTAAGCATCTTTGGTAAAAACTTCTTAGCAATCACTTCATCAACAAGCATTGTTTCCATTGCATTACATGTAGCAGGTCTCTGTACCTTAGCATTGAAACATATCTCCTCTGCCATCTTTAGGTCAGCCTCTCGATCCACAAAAACATGACAAACACCTTTATAGTGTTTTAACACAGGAATTCTTGAGTTTTCCGTTACTGTTCTTATTAAACCTTCTCCTCCTCGAGGTATAATCAGGTCAATTATTTCTTCAAGCTTTATCATCTCAAGAACAGCCTCTCTATGAGGAACATCTATATAAGTTACTACCCCTTCATGCATGCCTTCGTCTTTAAGTGCCGATTTTAGGATTTTTACAAGTGATATATTAGAATTTATTGCTTCTGATCCGCCTCTAAGTACTACAGAATTACCAGCTTTAAGGCATAATCCTGTTACATCAACAGTAACATTAGGTCTTGCTTCATATATTACTCCTATAACTCCAATTGGTACTCTCATTCTACCTACTTGCATTCCATTTGGTCTTAACCACATCTTTGTGATTTCTCCCACAGGATCAGGAAGAGCCACAACCTCCTCGAGTCCCTTTACCATCTCTGAAATTCTCTTTTCATTAAGAGTAAGCCTATCAATAAGAGCCTTTGATAGTCCCTTCTTTTCAGCATTGGAAATGTCCACTTTGTTTGCCTCAATCAGTTCATCCTTTTTTCTTTTAATGTAATCTGCCATGCGTAGAATTATTTTGTTTTTTAAGTCAGTAGAAGCCTTAGCAATAAAAGGAGATGCTTCTTTAGCTTCTTTAGCTTTAGCCAAAATCTTTTCTTTCATAAAGACTTACCCCCTCTCAATAAAATTTTAATTGCATATTTTAACTTTTTTTGTTATATTTTATAAAAATAAAATAAAAAAAAGGAGGTATTTATTATGGCAACACCTGTAGTGGATTATGACCTTTGCGTAGGCTGTGGTAGCTGTGCAGAAGTATGTCCTGAAGTCTTTGAGATGAGAGATGACAAAGCATGGGTAATTGGTGCTGATAAGTGTAATACTTGTGACTGTCAGCAAGCTGCAGACCTTTGTCCATCTCAGGCAATTACATTTGAGTAGTGGATTGAGAGGGTAGAGTTTTTACTCTGCCCTCTTTTTAAATATACTTCCTTGCAAGTTCAATAAAACCGTATATTTTAAGATCGATAAAATCTCCATTTAATCTCTGTTTTTCTAAAAAATCAAAGGCTTTTATATGAGGAATTTTTAAAACTTCTATTTTTTCTGTATCATCAGGAGGATATCTTCTCTTTAAGTCCTCTGATGCTTCCTTGACATTTTTAGCAATATAAACGGTTATAACCTCTGTAGAAAGTCCTGATGATACAGGACCTTCTGCAAGAAAAATTATTTCATCTGATAAAAATCCTGTTTCTTCAATAAGTTCTCTTCGGGCAACATCAATTAAGGCTTCTTTTTTATCATTTAATCCTGCGGGAAACTCTATGACAAATCCACCAAATGCGGGCCTAAACTGTCTTATAAAAACAAACTCTCCCTCTGGAGTAATAGGAATTACAATTACAATTCCTTTACTATTTATTCTCTCTACAGCTTCCCATTTTCTAATATTACCATCCTTATCTACAAATGAAATTAGAACAATTCTTAAAAATCTACCTTGCCAGAGAACTTCCTTATTTATGATTTTCATTTTCTATCCAGGGGGCCAATGCATCATTCTACCAGCAAGAAGATGAAAATGCAGATGAAAAACTGTCTGGCCTCCATCTCTGTTACAGTTTACTACTATCCTAAATCCCTTTTCATTGAATCCCATATCTTTTGCAATTTTATTAGCTATAAAAAAAATATGACCTATTAATTCCTTATCATCATTTTCAATTTCAAGTATAGTAGAATAGTGTTTTTTAGGAATAATAAGAATATGCACAGGAGCTTGAGGTGCTATATCATGAAAAGCATATATTAGATCATCTTCATAAACCTTTTTTGAGGGAATTTGGCCTTTTGCAATTTTGCAAAAAATACAATCCATATCAATCCTCTTTTATTGGAATTGTTCTATAAAAACAGGTTCTATTTCCTGTATGACAGGCTCCGTTACCACATTGTTTTACCATTAAAAGAAGACAATCGGCATCACAGTCATAATAAATAGCCTTTACTTCTTGAACATTTCCTGAGGTTTCACCTTTTTTCCAATACGTTTGCCTTGAACGAGACCAGAAATGGGTATATCCTGTTTCTATAGTCAACCTTAAAGCTTCTTTATCCATATAGGCAACCATTAATACTTCTTTTGTATTTATTTCTTGTATGACTGCTGGAATTAAACCTTTATCATCGAACTTTAATTTCTCAAAAATCATATTTCTTCTCTTTTCAACTTTTCCTTATAAAGCTTATACTCTATTCCATCAACTATTGCCTGCCATGAGGCTTCAATTATGTTTTCTGAAACTCCAACAGTACTCCAGATTTTTTCATCATCTCCTAACTCAATTAAAACCCTTACCTTAGAAGCAGTGCCTCTTCCTGAATTGACAACTCTTACCTTATAATCTTTTAATTTTACTCTTTTAAGTTCAGGATAGAATCGCTCAAGTGCTTTTCTTAGAGCATTATCAAGAGCATTTACAGGACCATTGCCTGTCGCAGCAGTATGCTCAATATTTTTACCAACCTTAACCATTATTGTTGCCTCGCTTAAAGTGGGTTCGTCCCATTTTCTCTTTTCGTCAATAACTCGAAAACCTATTAAATCGAAAAACTTTCTCTTTAATCCCAAAGTCTTTTTGAATAAAAGTTCAAGTGATGCATCAGCTCCTTCAAACTGAAAGCCTTCATTTTCTAAATTTTTTACTGCATCAACTACTGCTTGTACATCCGGTGAATTTGGATCAAGAGATATTCCAAATTCTTCAGCTTTTTTAAGAATATTGCTTTTACCTGCTAAATCTGAAACTAATACTCTCTGTCTATTGCCTATAAGTTCTGGTTTAATATGCTCATAGGTCTCTGGTCTCTTTCTTATGGCGCTAACATGAACTCCACCTTTGTGAGCAAAAGCACTCTCTCCTACAAAGGGCTGTCTTTTGAAAGGAGTTAAATTAGCTATCTCATATACAAATTTTGATATATCTGTTAATTTTTTTAATTGGTCGTTATTGATACATTCAAATCCCATTTTAATTTGAAGATTTGGAATAACTGAACAAAGATTTGCATTTCCGCATCTCTCACCAAATCCATTCATAGTTCCTTGAACCTGTACTGCACCATTTAAAACAGCAACAATGCTGTTTGCAACAGCGCAATCAGAGTCATTATGAGCATGAATTCCTAATGGACTTTTTATCTTATTTTTTATATCTTTCATAATTTTTTCTACTTCCTGAGGAAGAGTTCCTCCATTAGTATCGCAAAGCACGAGACAGTCTGCTCCTGCCTGTTCTGCAGATTTTAAACATTTAATTGCATAATCAGGATTGTCCTTGAACCCATCAAAAAAATGCTCTGCATCAAAAAAAACTTTATCTGTATATTTTTTCAGATAAGTTATAGTGTTATAGATTAAATCAAGATTCTCTTCAAGTGTAATTCTAAGAGCTTCTGTTACATGAAAATCCCAACTTTTACCAAAAATAGTTATTATCTCAGTTTCTGATAATATCAGTGTCCTTATATTTGGATCATTTTCTACTTTGAATTTTGGTCTATGAGTGCTTCCAAATGCAACTACTTTTGCTGTGTTAAGTTTTAATTTTTTTACTTTCTTAAAATATTCGGCATCCTTCGGATTAGAACCAGGCCATCCTCCCTCAATATAATGGAAACCTAACTCGTCTAATTTTTCTGTAATTTTTAGCTTATCGTCAACAGAAAAAGATATTTCCTCAGCTTGAGAACCGTCTCTTAATGTTGTATCATATATTTCTATATTTTTCTGCATAGGTTAATATATTACATTTTTAAAATATAAGGCAAGATATGCTATATTAAATACTATCAAAACTTTAATTGAAGGAGATTTTTATGGGGAAAAAATTGATGCTCGGAACATCAGCAATCGCTCAGGGGGCGATAGAAGCAGGGATATCTTATGCAGCTTCCTATCCTGGTACACCCGCTACGCAGATACTCGAACATTTAGCTCAAAATTCCTCTGTAAAATGTGAATGGTCTATAAATGAAAAGGTTGCCTATGAAGTTGCTTATGGTGTATCCCTCACAGGTAGAAGAGCTCTATGCTCAATGAAACATGTAGGATTAAATGTTGCCTCAGACCCCTTTATGACCTCTGCTTATCTTGGTGTAAGAGGAGGCTTTGTTTTAGCTATTGGTGATGACCCAGGAGCTTATTCATCCCAGAATGAACAAGATAGCAGATTCTATGCTTCATTTGCTAAAATTCCCTGTTTAGAACCATCAGATGGTCAAGAAGCTAAAGATATGACTAAATTAGCATTTGATATATCTGAAGAACTAAACTTACCTGTTATGATTAGAAGTATCACAAGACTGCTTCACTGCTATAGTCCTGTGGAAATAGGTAAAAAAAGAAAAGAAAATACCGTTAGTATTGAGAAAAATCCTGAACACATGATTGCCATTCCAAAACATGTAATAAATCTTCACAAGACACTAAATGCAAAGCAAACGCTTATACTTGAAGTAATTAAAAAGCATAAACTAAATAAAATATTCACTGCTAAATCTAAAAAGGGAATAATCGCATGTGGCATAACCTTTCAGTATGCAATGGAACTTAAAGAAAAATTACCTATTCTTAAAATATCTGCTTATCCCATAGAGAAAAATTTAATTAAGGAATTTGTTAATAACTTAGAAGAGGTAATAGTTCTCGAAGAAGGCTATCCTTTTGTAGAACAGTTAGTAAGGTCTTATCATCCAAAAGTAAAGGGAAAAATCTCTGGAGACCTTCCAATGGAGGGAGAATTGGGCATTGATTCTGTAATGAAAGTCTTTAATAAATGTAATAATTACTGTCCAGAAGACGTGAATAAATATCTACTGCCTAGGCCTCCAGTACTTTGCGCAGGGTGTCCTCATAGAGAATTCTATAAAGCTTTAAATGAAGCAAAACCATCTTTTGTAACAGGAGACATAGGTTGCTATACCTTAGGAGCAAATCCTCCTTTTAAGGCAATTGACACATGCTTATGTATGGGTGCAAGCATAAGCAAGGCATCAGGTATTGCTTCTCAAGGAATAAAAGGAGTAGCAGCGATAATTGGAGACTCAACGTTTATTCATACCGGAATTCCTGCCTTGATAAATGCTGTATATAATAAATCCAATATTCTTGTCTGCATTCTGGATAACTCCTCCGTAGCAATGACAGGACATCAACCTACACCAGCAATCGGAGTTACTGCAAAAGGTGAAGATACAAAGGTTCTTGACCTGGCTCAACTCTGCAAAGCCTGCGGTGCTGACTCTGTAGAAGTAGTAGACCCTTACGATAAAAAAACAACCTATGAAGCAATAAAAAGAGGCTTAGAAACTCCTGGAGTCAATGTAATAATAGCTAAACGAGCTTGTGTATTAGTTGCACGAAAACTAAAGAGCTAAAACATCATCCCAGCTGAGTAGTTTAATATCCTTTTCCTGAAGTAGGGAAATGGTTTTGTCAAGATTTTCTGTTCTTATGACTACAACAGCCTTTTCACCAGATTTTTCAACAAAGGCATAGATATATTCTATATTTATGTTTGCATCATATAGATATCGTAAGGATTCTGCAAGTCCTCCTGGTTTATCCTTGACTGCCATAGCTATTACATTGGTGAGTTTAACTGTAAACTCATTGTTCTCAAGAATTTCTTTGGCTTTTTCAGGATCAGTAACAATCATTCTAAGAATTCCGAATTCGGAAGTATCAGCAATTGAAAGAGCTCTGATATTTATCCCTGCATCAGCAAGAGCTTTTAATGCTTCGTAAAGTCTTCCTCTTTTGTTTTCAAGAAAAACTGAAAGTTGTTTTATTTTCATCTTTAAACCTCCTATTCATTAAGACTTCTTTTATCGATAATTCTTTTCGCTTTACCTTCACTTCTTGGAAGGCTTTTAGGTTCAACAAGGGTCACTTTTACTCTAATACCAACTATTTCCTCTATACGTCGTTCAAGCTTCTTTTTTAAATTCTCTATATGTCTGACTTCATCAGAGAAAGTTTCTTTTGACATCTCCACCATTACTTCAATTTCGTCAAGATGCTGTGGTCTTGTAATAATTATCTGATAGTGAGGCTCAACTCCCTGTACTTCCAAAATCGCCTTTTCAATTTGATAGGGGAATAACATTACACCCCTTACCTTAATCATGTCATCAGTCCTGCCTCTAATTCTCTCGATCCTTAAAAAGGTTCTGCCGCAAGTACATTTGTCTTTAATAATGGATGTTATATCCCTCGTTCTAAATCTTAACATTGGCATTCCTTCCCTGGTAATTGTAGTAAGAACAAGCTCACCCCTTTTACCTGCTGGAAGAGGATCTCCAGTGTCTGGGTCTATTATCTCAGCTATAAAGTGATCTTCAAATACATGGAGTCCCTTTTTTTCTACACACTCATGGGCAACGCCAGGTCCTATAATCTCTGTAAGTCCATAAATATTGTAAGCATGTAGTCCAAACCTCTTTTCTATCTCTGTTCTCATAGCTTCTGTCCACATTTCTGCACCAAAACAACCAGCTTTAAGTTTCAGGGTGGTTGGCTCTATACCCATCTCCTGAGCAACTTCTGCCATGTAAAGTGCATAGGATGGAGTACAGGTAAGAATAGTAGTTCCAAAATCTCTCATTATCTCTATCTGCCTACGGGTATTGCCTGCTGAAGCAGGGACAATCATACAACCAAGCTTTCTTGCGCCGTAATGAACACCAAACCCACCAGTGAATAATCCATATCCATAAGCTACTTGAACAATATCATTTTTTGTTGCACCTGCCATTGTGAGACATCTTGCCATTACCTCGCCCCAAACATCAATGTCCCCTAATGTATAACCTGCTACCACTGGCTTGCCGGTTGTTCCACTTGACATATGAATCTCTACTATTTCATCTAAGGAAGTAGCAAACATACCAAAGGGATAAACTTCTCTTAAGTCTGACTTACTCGTGAAAGGAATTTTTTTCAAGTCATCCAGACTTTTAATATCCTCCACACTAACTCCTACTTCATCAAACTTCTTTCGATAATAAGGAACCTTTTCATAAGCTCTTTTAACTGTTGCCTTTAGTCTTTCAAGTTGTATTTTTCTTAATTGCTCTTCTGAAATACACTCCATTTCTTTATTCCAATACATAGACATCACCTCATTTAATATCTTCAGGATTTAAAAATTTTAAATTTTCTCCTTTCAATGCATCCATTGCTTTGACAGTGTCTTCAACTTCAACAATCAAATAAGCTCTCTTTCTTGTTTCAGCTACATATACAGAAGCACTTTCTATATTAATGCCTTTTGAAGATAAAATTTTTACAACTTCATAAAGGCCTCCAGGTTGGTCTTTCATTTCTATTCCAATTGCCTCATTCAATGACACAGTAAAACCTTTTTCTTTAAGCAAATCGTAAGCCTCTTTCCACTTGTTCACCATAAATTTTATTACACCAAAGCCATTTGTGCTCGTAATTGAAAATGCAAGAATGTTTATATTTGACTCAGTTAGTACCTTTGTTATTCTCTCGAGTCTGCCAGGTTTATTTTCTGCAAAAACCGATATGATAAAAACTTTATTCATATTAAACCTCCTAAATAAACGATAAAATTAAATTGTTCTGTTATCGATCACTCTCTTAGCTTTACCTTCACTAATAGGCAATGTGCCTGGTTCAAGTAGTTCTACCTTAGGCTTAACCATCGTAGCTGAGCGAATTTTGTCAATTATTTCTTCTTTCATTTTTATAAGCCTTTCGATTTTGCCATCAAATAGTTCTCTATCTATCTCTACTTTAACAGTCATCTCATCATAGGACTCAAGAACAATCTGATAATTTTGAGCAACTCCTTTAATACTCATCAATACCTGCTCAATCTGTTGAGGGAAGATATTAACTCCTTTTACTATGAACATGTCATCAGACCTACCAAGTATTCTTGATATTCTTCTGTGAGTTCTTCCGCATTTGCAGGGTTGGGGTATTATTCTTGTAAGGTCTCTTGTTCTATACCTTATAAGAGGCATAGCCTCTCTGTTTAAAGTAGTAAGAACAAGCTCTCCAATTTCACCCTCTTTAACAGGCTCACCTGTATCTGGATTAATTACTTCCATTAGAAAATTATCTTCCCATATATGAAGTCCTGCTTTATATTTACACTCAAAACCTACTCCAGGTCCGTTCATTTCTGTAAGACCATAGCAGTTATATATGTCTATCCCGAGCATATCTTCAATTTTTTTTCTTGTCTCTTCTGAGTATGGTTCAGCACCTAAATAAGCTCTTTTTAATTTTAAGTCTCTACGTGGGTCAATTCCTTTGTCGTAAATCACAGAAGCTACATATAAAGCATAGCTTGGAGTTATATGAATCATAGTTGTTCCAAAATCTCTCATAAGATTAATCTGCCTTTCTGTATTACCAGGTCCTGCGGGTATAACAAGAATTCCAACTTTTTCTGCGCCATAGTGCATCACAAATGCTCCTGTAAACAAACCATATGTCATGCTATTTTGCAGGATATCACCCTGCTTTGCACCTGTCATTACAAGACAACGTGCAATCAGTTCAGCAGAGTTATTAATATCTTTTTTTGAGAAAAAAATTGCTTTTGGTTTACCTGTAGTTCCGCTCGAAGTGTGTAAACGGATAAGTTTTTCTATAGGTAAAGTTACGAGCCCGAAGGGATAATCTACGTATAAATCTTCTTTTGTAGTAAAGGGAAGTTTATTGACATCTTCAAGATATTTAATATCATCTGGTTTTACCTTTGCCTGTTGAAATTTAGCTCTATAATGAGGGACTTTCTGATATACTCTTCTAAGTGTTTTTTTTAGCCTTTCAAGTTGAAGTTCTCTTAGTTTTTGTTTTTTTAATGTTTCTGCTTCCTTGTTCCAAAATTGCATTTTCCTTCGCTAACCTCCTGCCTTCATGAAATGCCTTTATATTTAAATCAACTGTTTTCGGAGGGACAGAATTTTTGATTACTTCTAACCATAACTTGTCATCAAAAGATAAAAAAATAGACAAAAAACCTAAAATCACTGAATTCTCAACCTTTGGAGCACCTAAATCCTTTGCAACTTTTTCTGCTTCAATAGAATATAAAGAAAAATTCTTTTCCTTCAAAAATTGTTCAATATTTTCAGGATATTGCTTATCTTCTGCCATGGCAGGAGTTATTTTCTTTCTATTAAAAATTATCTTTCCTGATTGCTTAAGGAAGGGAAGATAACGAATAGCCTCCATTTCTTCTAAAGCAACTAATATATCAGCATGGCCTATTGGTATTGCGGGCGAATATACCTTTTTCCCGAACCTAATATGACCAATAACGCTACCACCTCTCTGAGCCATTCCGTGTAGTTCGCTTTCCTTTACATCAAAACCACTTTGAAAGGCTACTTGCGCAATAATTCTACTCGCAAGAACAATTCCTTGCCCACCTGTTCCAGCCATAATTATATTTACATTTGACATGTTGGAAATTTTACCACAGTCAGAAAGTAATTTGCAATATTTAAGTGAATCTGCTACAATTTATTACAATTATGGACTTCCATCAGTTAAAAGTTTTCATTTCCGTATATAAAAATAAAAGTTTTTCAAAAGCTGCAAAAGAAATATTTTTGACTCAACCAACAATAAGCGAACATATTAAAACTCTTGAAGAAGAATTAAAGTGTAGTCTTTTTGATAGAGTTGGTAAAAGAATTATTCCTACAAAGGAAGCTGATATACTTTATGAAGAATCCCTTGATTTAATCAATAAACTTGAAAATTTAAAGGATTCATTGCAAAAATTTAGAGAACTTCCTTCAGGTAGTATATCTGTCGGAACAAGTAGTATTCCCGGAACATATATATTACCTTCATTAATGACAGAGTTCAAAGCTTCCTATCCCGAGATAAATATTAATATTGATATATCTGACTCAGCAGAGGTAATAAATAAAATACTTTCCTATAACATTCTTATTGGTTTAGTAGGTACTCAGATTAATAATCCATTTTTAAGATACACTCCCTTTATGGAGGATGAACTTGTAATAGCCTCTCCTAATTTTATAAAAAAAGATACAATCGAGCCAGCAGAATTATTAAATAATCCCTTTATTATGAGAGAAATTGGCTCAGGCACAAGAAAAGAAACAGAAAAGCTTTTAAAGGAAATTGGGATAGATAGGTCAAAATTAAAAATAGTCTGTACTTTAGGTAGCACAGACGCTGTGAAACAAGCAGTAAAAAATGGTTTAGGGCTCTCTATTCTCTCAATACATTCCATTAAGGATGAGTTAGAATGCGGAAAACTAAAAGCAATTAGAATAAAGGGTCACAGGATGACCAGAAAGTTCTATATTGTTACACACAATAAGAGAACTTTACCTTATATTTACAGGTTATTTTACGAATTTTTAGTAAAGAAGGCAGCTATTCAATAATTTTATCAAGACCTTCCTTTGTAAAACCAACCATTCTTTTACCGTTATAGGAAATAAAAGTAGGCGTTCCATTCACTGCCATTTTCTTCATTAATTCTATTGTATCATTTATCTTTTTTAAACCACTTTCACAAGATTTACCATCCCACTTAGAGTTTAGATAGTCATTGTAACTCATATCTGAGCAAATACCCTTTATTGATTTCTCCTTTGCTTGGGGATGCAGTTGTTCTAAAGGTAGAAGTATAACCTTTACTTCTATCTTTCTCGAATCTGCCCACTCTTTTACTAAAACCTTGGCTTTTTCACAGAATGGACAATCTGGATCAGTAATCATATAAACATATTTCTTTGCTCCTTCAGGCTTAAAAGAAAAAGCTACTACCTTTTCTATTTCATTTTTAAAGTCAGAAAAACTTTTTTCCTGAATTCTATTAAGAGCTGCTTTGGTAAGAAACTCTCCTTCTTTATAAACATCTCCTCCTATAAAAAATGTTTTATTATCAGGGGCAACATAAAAAATTCCAAAATTACCAGCCTTTTCAATCACGATCTGACATAAATTAGTTCCTTTAACGTCATTTTTTTCTAAAATTTTATCAAAGTCTGCCTTAAATGCCTGTTTGAGCTCGTTCTTTATAGTTTCTTCATTAATTTTTGTACAAGGATTTGGTGACATATTACAGGAAACCATAAAAATCAAACAAAAAATTAGAACTATAAATTTTTTCATTAAATACCCCCGTCGTATTTTCTTTAATCTAACATTAAAATAAAATAAAAATCAAAATCTCTCTTTACTTTATCCTCTCTATCTTAGCACCTAATGAAATTAACTTTTTATCAAGTTCTTCGTAGCCTCTGTCGAGATGATAAATTCTATCTACTATTGTCTTTCCTTCAGCTATTAAGGCAGCTATAACAAGAGAGGCAGAAGCTCTTAAATCTGTTGCCATTACAGGCGCACCTTTTAGTTTTTTAACGCCTTTAACTGTTGCTGTATTGCCTTCTACAGATATATCTGCTCCAAATCTTCTTAACTCAGCGACATGCATGAATCTGTTTTCAAATATAGTTTCCTTTATTACAGAAGTTCCATTGGCAATAGCCATCATAGCCATAAATTGAGCTTGCATATCTGTAGGAAATCCAGGATATGGCATTGTTTTTATATCAACAGCATTTGGTCTTTTAGGACCGATTACTCTTAAGCCTTCAGGTGTTTCTTTAAAAACGACCCCTGCGTCTTTCATTTTTAAAATAACCGCATCTAAAAGATTGGTTTTACAACCTTTAATTAATATATCTCCACCAGTAGCTCCAGCAATTGCCATAAAAGTTCCCGCCTCAATTCTATCTGGTATCACTTCATAAGAGTCTGGAGGAATGAGTTCACTGACTCCTTCAATTTCTATAATACTTGTCCCTGCCCCTTTTATTTTTGCACCCATAGATATTAGATAATTGGCAAGATCAACAATTTCTGGCTCTTTAGCTGCATTTTCAATAATGGTTAATCCCTTTGCCAAAGTTGCTGCCATCATAATATTCTCAGTACCTGTAACAGTTGGGATGTCAAAGTAAATTTTAGTTCCCTTTAACCTGTTAGCCTTAGCTACAATATAACCTTCCTCTAATATTATAGTTGCACCCATTTTTTCAAGTCCCACTATATGGAGATTTACGGGTCTTGCACCTATTGCGCATCCACCAGGCAAAGATACTTTAGCTTTGCCAAATCTTGCCACAAGTGGCCCAAGAACTAAAATGGAGGCTCTCATTGTTTTTACAAGATCATAAGAAGCTTCAAATTTAGATATTTTTCGAGTATTAATAGAACAAATATTATTTTTAATTTCAATCTCTGCTCCCATTCTTTTTAAAAGTTCTGCCATTGTAAATACATCTCTCAATCGAGGCACTCTTTTTAAAAAGTGGATGCCCGATGAAAGAAGAGCGGCTGCCATTATAGGCAATACAGCATTCTTTGCTCCGCTGATGGTGATCGCGCCCTTTAGTGGTCTTCCTCCAAAAATAAGTAGCTTATCCATGATAAATATATTAAACTAAAAAAAGGAGATATTGAAATATGTTAAACATAGATGAGTTAATTGATAAAGTTTTACAATACAGACCTAAAGCTAATGTTGAGCTTATAAAAAAGGCTTATATTTTTTCGAGAGAAGCCCATTGTGCTCAAAAAAGAAAAGAAGGAATTCCTTATATATATCATCCTTTAGCTGTTGCAGAAATTTTAGTAGATATGAAATTAGATTCTCCTACTATTGCTGCAGGACTTCTTCATGATACAGTTGAAGATGCTGAGATGACAGTTGATGAAATAAGCGAGATGTTTTCTCCAGAGGTTGCATTTTTAGTAGATGCTGTAACCAAGTTAAGCAAAATCCAGTTTTCAACTGTAGAAGAAGCCGCAGCTGAAAGTTTCAGAAAAATGTTTTTAGCCATGTCAAAGGATATAAGAGTAATACTTATAAAATTTGCAGATAGGCTCCATAACATGAGAACAATCGAATTTCTCCCACCCGAAAAACAAAAGAGAATAGCTCTTGAAACCCTGGAAATTTATGCTCCTCTAGCTAACAGACTTGGTATAGGATGGATGAGAAATGAGTTTGAAGATCTCTCATTTAAAGTACTATATCCTGAATCTTTTCATGAATTAGAGAGAAAAGTTGCTAAAAGAAAAGAAGAACAAAACACTTATATTAATAACGTTATTGAAACACTATCCCAAAAAATACAGGAAATGAAGATTCCTTTTAAAGCCTACGGTAGGGTTAAACACTACTATGGAATATATCAAAAAATGGTAAAACAAAAAATTCCCTTTGAACAAGTTTATGATGTTATTGGTATTAGAATAATAACTGATACTGTTCCTCATTGCTATGATATACTTGGTATCATTCATTCTCTTTGGACACTTATCCCTGGAAGATTTAAGGACTTTATAAGTTTACCAAAATCAAACTATTATCAATCTCTTCACACTACAGTTATAGGACCTAAAGGAGAAAGAGTTGAGTTTCAAATAAGAACAGAGGAAATGGATATAATTGCTGAAGAAGGAATCGCAGCTCATTGGAGATATAAAGAAAAGAAAGAACTTGATGATAAAGAGACAAAAATTGTCTCGTGGTTGAGAGATTTGATAAAAGAGATTTCAGATCCTAAAGAATTGCTCGATGCAGTTAAATCAGAAGTAATACCTGATACCATATACGTTTTCACTCCAAGAGGTGATGTAAAAGAATTACCTGTAGGTTCTACTCCCGTAGATTTCGCTTATTCAATTCACTCTGAGGTAGGAGCTCGTTGTTCAGGTGCAAAAGTAAATGGCAGAATAGTTCCCCTCAACTATCAACTTCAAAGCGGTGATGTAGTTGAAATAATAACAAGTCCTCATCAAAAACCCCGAAAAGACTGGTTACAATTTGTTGTTACCCAGAGAGCGCGTAATAGAATAAAACATTATCTCAGACTGGAAGAAAGACAACAAGCTATCGATATAGGTAAACAGCTATTGGAAGCTGAAATAAAAAAACAAGGTTTTTCAACTTCTATACTCAAGTCTGAAAAAATTGAATTCCTTCTCCAATCATTAGGTGTACAATCATTAGATGACCTATATTTCCTCTTAGGACATGGTAAAATTTCTGTTCACCAATTTATAAATAGGCTGATTCCTGAAAGTGAAAAACAGGAAAGTATCTTAACAAAAAAAGCTACAAGTAGACGAGATAATAAACAATTTATTTCCTTAAAAGGAGTAAATGAGGTTTTATACCATATTGCTAAATGTTGTATGCCAGTTCCGGGAGACGACATAGTTGGTTTCATAACAAAAGGTAAAGGTATATCAGTGCATAGAAAAGACTGTGAAAATGTAAAACATTTAAGGAATGAAAGATTAATAGAGGTTTTCTGGACAGCCGATGAGACATCTAAAGCTCAAACTAAAATAAGTGTAGAATGTATTGATAAACCCGGTATATTAGCTAATCTTACAGGCTTGTTATCCGCAGCCCAAGTAAATATAACCGCAGTTAAAGCTAATTCTACATCAGACAAGAGGGCATTGATTGACTTTACCATAGAAGTAAAAGACAGGCTCCATCTTTCAGAGATTATCAATAAGATTTCTCAAATTTCAGAAGTTATCTCAGTAAGAAGATAAGTCAATATTAACAGCACCTTGTCTAATTATTTTAGGAGGATAAATTGTCACATCTATGATAGTAGATGGAATACCTTGGAGTTTGCCACCATCTATTACTAAAATATTTTCTTTTGAATCTTGGAAATATTTTATGACTTCTTCAACATCTGACGCCCCTGGTAATCCAGAGATATTAGCTGAAGTAGCAGTAATTGGAAAAGGAGATAATTTTATTAAATTCAGGGCAAAAGATACTCCTGGCATTCTAATAGCTACTTTATTATCAGAAATAATTTCGGGAGGCAGATTAGTCTTTGCTGGTAATAAAAGAGTTAATGGTCCAGGCCAGTATTGGTCAATTAACTTTTTAGCTATAGAAGGTAAAGAAGTTATTAATAAGTTAAGATGATTTAAATTAACTATGAGAGGAAAAACCTTTTCTTTAGGACGTTTTTTTAGTTCAAATATTTTTTTTAATTGTTTTCTATTGTCAAATTTCACTCCAATGCCGTACAAGGTTTCTGTTGGATAAATTAATATCCCATCATTCTCTAAAAAATCAATGATTTTTAATAGGTTTACTAATTCTTCTTTTAATACTTGCATCTAACTCCTCTAAAATTGAGTTTATTTTTTTTATATCACTTTTGCTGAATTTTTTATCTTTAAAGTAAATCTCAAGATAAAAGTATATAAATTTAGCTGCTAACTCCCTTATTTGATAATCGGAAATATTGATAATAAATTCTTCTAATCCTTCATTATTTTTTCTCTCATAGCCTCCCTTATTCATAATTTTCAAGAATCTTTTTAATGGTGATCTGTTTATTTTATAAATTTTCAAACCATAAATTGAAATAATAAGTACTATGAAAAATAAAAGAGGCAACAAATATTTTTTTTCGAAGTGAAAAGTTGGAGATTTTATCGAATTTACCAATTTAAGCTGAGTTGTAAAATCATAGTTTATTACAAAGTTATTCCATACATAATCTAATAGATTAAAAACAATAGGCTCATTATATCTTACAACTCTACTACCTGAGGGATCGTATCTTTTCCAAACTCCATTAGTCCATGCTTCAACCCATAAATGTGCATCTGAAGCCCTTATTAAATAATAACTTCCGAATGGATTGTAACTTCCTCCTCTAAAACCTCCAACCACTCTTGAGTGGATGCCTTTTATTCTGAGCATTAATGCCATAGTTGTTGCAAAATACTCACAATTACCCTTTTTAGTATTAAAAACAAAATCATCTACTGGATTGTTGCCTTGTGGTAAAATTTTAAGAGAATATTCGTAATTTTTAAGAAAATCAATTACACTATTTATAATTTCCTCTTTACTAAGAGCTTTTGAGGTTATCTCTTCTGTTAATTCTCGAAATCTATTTGTAATATTATCTGGTAACTGGAGATATTTTTTATTGGGTTGTTTTTCGTAATATTCATAGTTTATGTATGATTCTGCTATATATTTTAAAGGTTTCTGAATAGGATTCTTTGTTTTATAAACTCCTGGATACTCTAAAATAAGATTCTGTAGGTAGACATTTAAAGGAAAATCAAGAACAGGCAAGTAATTTTCATAAGAAGGTTCAAAAAATACCGAATATCTTATTCTATTTCCTGTTATTTTTTCATCTCCATTATTAAAAATTTCTTCTCTTGTCCACTTTTTACCATCAAAATTATCAAATGTTATCATTCTCCAATAAAGTTGGTTCACATCTATTTTATCCATTTTCACTCTCATAACAGTTGATTTATCCTCTTCAATGGATGAAATACTCCCAAGATTTACCGTTGAAGAAAATCCTGTTTTAGCACTTGCTAAACCAATATTAAGCAAAGGATATGGAGTTCTTGGTAAAAAAATAAAAAAAACTACACTAATAGGAATAGATAAAATTGTAATTATGACGGTATATTTTAATAAACCCTTCAGAACTCCTTTTCCCGTATAATTTTGTGAAGTCTCTTTTAAATAAGTAATTAGCAATATTGAAAATAAACATAAAATAAAAACTATGGCAAATCTCACAAGAAAAATCCATGATACACTAAATATGGTCGAAGCACTCAAAAGCAAGATTGCCATTAAATAAATCTGAAAATATTCTCGGGGAGTTTTATTACCTAAGAATCTTAATGCTGTTATCAAAGCAAGTGCCTCAACAGATGGTAAAATAATGTCTTCTATAGAAAAATTAAGAAAGGGTAAAATAAGAAAAATGATTGATAAGACATTTATTATCCATTGTTTAATTTTAATTCCTTTGAAATAAAACAAAATACTTAAAAAAATAATAGTAGAAAAAATTATACCAACTGAAAGAGAAATATTAAAAACAATTCCCCAAAAACAGATAATAACAATAAAAATACTTATTACAAATAAAAGATGATTAATTTTAAAAAAATCAATAGATAGCAAGGGCATTCAACATTTTCCTTAGATGAACTTTACCTGTATCTGGTTTATAAAGTTTATTTTCCAATTCAAGTCCAACAGGTATTCCCTTTTTTGAAAGCTCAATTATTGTAAATGTTGCCTTTCCTATTTTTTGTTCTACATCTCCTGAAAAATCTGATAATCTTACAATTACAGGATTTCCTTTATAGGGAGAAAATTCTTTCGTCATTAATTCTGAGGTCTTAGCAGAAGCCTTCCAGTGAATATATTTTAAAGGTTCATAGGGATTGTAATTTTTGATGCCTACCATTTCTCCTTCATATGCCTTTCCAATTGTTCTTTTAGACTCCCTTTGACTATTTCCAGTAGACATATACATAGAAAAATCACATTTAATTGGTTTTGGAAAAACTGTGATTTCATAATTAAAAGGTAATTTTAAAATTCTATTGAAAAAAAGAAAAGGGAAAAAAGAGGAAATAATAATTTTATCAATAAAAATCCTACCTCTTTTGGGAAATGTAACTGTCAAATTAAAAAGTTTTTTATTTTCCACATGGCTAAGCAAAGTTTCACCATCATTAAGCCTTACTCGTATTAACATAGAAGGAAGAGGATATTTTGTTTTTACTTCAAATTTCATCATCGTAGGAATTGTGGCAAAAATATCATTAGATGATACTATTAAAAAATCAACATTTTTAAGATTATAGATTGACAATAGGCCACTCATAGCCATGGTGGTTAATAAAAAAGAAAGTACTATAAAAAGTAAATTATTACCTGTATTTACAGAGGCAAACCCGATTAAAAGAGTTATAACAATAAATATCCACCCTGAATTGGCTATTTTTACGGAGGTACGGAAATTCTTTCTAATACTGATAATATCACCTCTTCTTTTGATATAGAATCTTCCCTTAAAATTATCCTATGTGGTGTAACAAAGGGTATTATTTCTTTTACATCCTCTGGAATAATATAGTCTCGGCCTTTGAAAAAAGCATTTGTCTTTGCTGCATATGTTATAGCTAAGCCTGCTCTTGTTGATAAGCCAAGAATAATTCTATTGTCTTTTCGTGTAGCATCTATGAAATCAATTATCCAATGAATTATTTTATCTGAAATATAAATATTCCTTATATCATTCTGAATCTGTAAAATCTCCTCTCTGTCTAACACCGGAGTAAGCTTATAAAGTTCCTCTCTGGAACTTCCCTTTTTTAATATCTCACTTTCTGCCTCAGAGGTAGGATATCCTATACTAATTTTCAACATAAATCTATCTAATTGTCCCTCTGGTAAAGGAAAGGTTCCATAAAATTCAATAGGATTTTGGGTAGCAATAACGAAAAAAGGTTTAGGAAGTTTGTATGTTGTACCATCTATTGTTACTTGTTCTTCAGCCATAGCTTCAAGAAGAGAGGATTGAGTCTTTGGAGTCGCTCTGTTTATCTCATCTACTAAAACAATATTATTAAAAATAGGACCGGGTTTGAATTCAAACTCGCCTGTGCTTTTATTAAAAACAGATAATCCTGTTATATCAGAGGGCAATAAATCATTTGTACATTGAATCCTGCCAAAACTTAAATTGAGAGCTCTTGAAAGAGCTATGGCAAGAGATGTTTTTCCAAGTCCTGGTAAATCCTCAATAAGTATATGTCCTTTTGAGAATATTGATATTAAAGAAAGAATTATTGCCTTCTCTTTTCCTTGAAGACAACTTTTAAGATGGTTAAGAATGTTTAATATTTTTTGATTTTTTACCTTTTCAATCATAAAGAGGGGGATTAACCCCCTCTTTTATTTTAACCTTCTAAGTAAACCTTTTCAACTGGAGGTGCTACTTGTTTTTTACGGGATAAGACTCCTGGTAACCATACGGATGGGCCTGCAACCTTTACATTAAAGGCTTTTTCTATTTTGGATGCATCTCCAGAGTAGAAAAGTTCTGTCCCTTCCTTTACTATATCGGTAGCCATGAAAATAACCATATCATAGCCTTTGCTGCCTTTTAAGTCATCAAGATACTTTACAAACTCTTCCTTGCGTTCATAGACTTCCTCAATGTCAACAACTTCTGTTTGACCAATTCCAACTTTTAATCCTTTGAAATCATAATCTTTGAAGTCAACATGAACAACATCTGCAATTGGTTTTCCTTTGATACTTGCTTTAGCTTTTTTGAGGTCAACTCCGAATTTTGTTATATCGGAAATGCCAGCAACTGCTGCCAATTCTGCTGCAATTTTTTTATCTTCTTCTGTAGTTGTAGGAGACTTGAATATTACTGTGTCAGATAGAATTGCTGAGAGAAGTAAGCCTGCATATGTCTTATTTCCCTTTACTTCATTTGGAAACATTTTAGCAATTACTGTAGCAGTGCTACCAACAGGCTCAATATGGATAAAAATTGGATCTGGATAGTTAAAATTCATCTTATGATGATCAATAACTGCAAGAACCTTCTCTGCTCCGTCTACTCTCTGTTTTTCCTCATTGTGGTCAACAAGCACAAGTGTTTTACCTGCTGCATTTTCTAAAATTTCTGGAGCAGATACGCCAAACTGTTTAAGAGCAAATTCGGTTTCCTCATTAATTGGACCTGCTGTTGCTGCTTTGTAACCTTTAATACCCGCATAAACAATAGCAGAACAAACTGTGTCTGTGTCTGGAGCTTTGTGTCCAATTACATAAATGTCACTCATCTTAACCTCCTAAAAAGTTTTTTTAAAATTTTAAAATTTTGACAATTTCTAAATTAAAATGTCAAGAAAAAAACCATTAAAATTTAAAATAGAGCTATTAAAGATTATCAAGCAACTCTTTTATTGATAATTTTAATTCAGGATGAATAAAATTAGGTGCAATTTCACATAATGGTTTAAGAACAAAATTTCTTTTATGCATAAGAGGATGAGGTATAATAAGCTCTTCACTTTTAAAAATTATATTATTATAGAAAATTATATCAATATCTATAATTCTTGGGCCATATCGGATTGTATCCTTCCTTCCCATTTTTTTTTCTATTTTTTTTACTGTTCTTAATAAATCGATAGGATTAAGAGAAGTTAGACATTCTATTGCTTGATTTAAAAATTCAGGCTGTTCAGTATATCCCCAAGGAATAGTATTATATAAAGAAGATTTTTTTGAGATTATTATTCCAGAATTTTTAAGTTCATATAATGCAACTTCAATATTTTTAACTCTATCATCTAAATTTGAACCGAGCAGAAGATAACTTCTATTCATAATAAATATTTTAATGTTAAAATTAAAAAAAGTCTAAATAAGGAGGTCTTTATGATTACAGCAAAAGTAAAATGGGCAGGTGATATGCAATTTATAGGTCAATCAGGTACAGGTCATGCAATGGTTATGGATGCAAATCCTGATTTTGGAGGATACGATTCTGGCATGAGGCCTATGGAATTATTGCTCATAGGACTTGGAGGTTGTAGCGGTATGGACATAGTTTCAATTCTTAAAAAGAAAAAACAAGATATAAGAGGATTAGAAATAAAAGTTAATGCTCAACAAGCTGAAAAATATCCCAAAAGATTAACAGAGATTTCAATAGAATTCATTGTAAAAGGCAAATCCCTCTCTGAAGAAGCGGTTAAAAGAGCAGTTGAGTTGTCAATGGAAAAATATTGTTCTGTTAAGGCAACGCTTGAACACTCAGCAAAGATTATTCACTCTTATAAAATTGAAAATGTAGATTAACTGCTAAAGATTGCTTAAAAAATAATTTTTAAACTGTCTGAGGATTTAATTGAAAATTAAAGTAGGGTTCTTCCTGGAGTTCATAATATCCTGATTCAATTAATAATTTAATAAATTTAATATGGGAAGTGTGACCTCCTTTTTCAAATATGAAATGACCCTGAAGAGGATAACCAATTAGAGATAAATCTCCAAGGGCATCAAGAATCTTATGTCTTACAAATTCATCCTTAAATCTTAAAGGACTACCAACAGTTCCTTTTTCATCCAAAACTACTGCATTTTCTAAGGAACCCCCTTTTGCAAAACCATTTTTTAGAAGATACTGAATGTCCTTTAAAAATCCAAAGGTTCTTGCCGGAGCTATATCTTTTATGAAAGTTTGTTCATTTATTTCAAAAGATAAAAACTGCTCCATTATTAAAGGATGTTCGTAAAAAATTTTATACCCTATTCTGAATCCTTTATGCGGCTTTGCAATTATTCTCACATGTGATTCTTCATAAATTAATGGTTTGGTTATTTTCAATATAGGCATTGTTTTACTTTGTTTTGCTATACCTGCGTTAGTTATAGCATTTACAAAACCTAATGCACTTCCATCAAGCACAGGAACCTCAGAACCGTCTATTTCAACTATAAGATTTGTTATACCGAAAACATAGATTGTTGCAAGAAGATGCTCAATAGTTCTTATTTTTACACCATCAATACCTATAGTAGTAGCAAAGGATGTATCAACAATAAACGGGAGTTTTGCCTTAATAGATAAATCTTTATCTTTTCGGTAAAAGACTATTCCTGTGTCTCTTTGAGCTGGAATAAGTCTTATATTAATTTTTTTACCTGTATGAATTCCTATTCCAGATATTAAAATTTCTTTTTTAATTGTTTTTTGAAATGGCATAATTAAAATTATTTATCAAATATGATGCCAAAGTAAAAGCTTGATAATTTAAGAAATTTTGAAAATATAATGTGTCATAATTACCACATGGGAAGAAAAAATAAAACAAAAGTTATGTTTGACCACCTACAACAATCTCTGGAATCCTAAGAGTAGGCATACCATCTGTAACAGGCACTCCCTGAGAATTTTTACCACAAGTGCCTATGGAGAATCCTAAATCATTTCCCACCATATCTATATTTTTAAGTATTTCCTGTCCGGTGCCAATCAGTAATGCTCCTCTAACTGGATCCCCTATTTCACCTTTTTCAATTGTATATCCTTCCTGAACCTCAAATACAAATTCGCCTGTAACAGTATTAACCTGTCCGCCACCCATCTTCTTTACAAAAAAACCCTGCTCAATAGAATGAATAATCTGTTCTGGAGAGTGATTTCCTGGTGCAATAAAAGTATTGCTCATACGAGGTATCGGATAGTATTCATAGGATTGTCTTCTACCATTACCCGTAGAACTCTTACCCTCCTTTAAAGCATTGTATTTATCATAAAGATAATTGATAAGAATTCCTTTTTCAACCAATACAGTTCTATGAGAGGGTGTTCCTTCATCATCAAAAATATATGACCCTCTCATATTGGGAATCGTAGGATCATCAATTACTGTAATTAAATCAGATGCGACTTTTTCTCCAATTTTATCTTTGTAAACAGATAAACCCTCATGAACGAGGTCTGCTTCAAGTCCATGTCCAATTGCCTCATGTATCATTGTTCCTCCAGCCTCTGATGAAATTACAACAGGCATTCTTCCACCTTTAATTCTTTTTGCATTAAGCATCATAACTGCTCTTTTGGCAGCTTTTTTTGCTAAACCTTCATAATCACATTCATCAAATATTTCAAATCCCTTTAATCCACCTGTTGCTTCATAACCTGTTTGAATAACTCCGTTCTCATATGCAATAACATGAATTAAAAAAAGGGTATAAATTCTTTCTTCATCAGTAAAATATCCATCTGAATTAGCTATCTTTATTTTTTGTTTGTAGTCAGCATATAAAACTTTTACCTGTTTTATATTTTCGCTTTCCTGCCATGCTACTGCATTTGCTCTCTTTATAATTTTTATTTTATCTTTTAAATTTATCTGTTGAGGATCATTTTTTATGAAAAAATTTTTATCTACCTTTTGTTGAATGAGTTTATTTAAATTAGTATTTTTCCCTAAAGAATTAGCATTTCTAAGAGAAAAGATTATCTCGTCTATACCCTTTTTCGTTAAATCATTTGTAAAGGCATAATGAATTTTATTGTCCTTTATAAGTCTTACTCCTATTCCTTTCTCAAAAGTTGTTGAACATTTCTGAATTTTATTTTCTTCCATTTGAAACTGATTAATGAGTCTTTCCTCAAAAAATATATCTACATAATCCCCTCTTATCTTATTTAATATATCAATGAAATAATCCATCCTACCTCCTATTCATATAGATTAATTTATCTTATCATACAAATAGCTAAAAGCAAGAACAGGAACTTTAATTTTGATAAATCAATTTTTCTGTATAAATTCTTTGTTTATGCCACTCTCCAAATATATTCCTTGAATTATAAAGTTTGCTCAAATAATTAGTAAGTTCTCTTGAAAGTTTAGAAGGTTTTTTACTGTAAAGAGGAGTCCCTGGTAATGGCATAAAATAGTGAGTATGAATTTTAACTGATATGTTATTTTTATTTCCTAAGTATGTTATTTTTTCCATAAAATTAATAGTATCTATCTGATCTTTTTCTGTTTCTTCAGGTAAGCCAAAAATGAAATCCACATTTACAGAAAATCCCATTTCTACTGCATTTCTAACTGCATTGTATACATCATCAACCGTGTGGCCTCTGTTTATTTTTTCTAATATTTTTTCACTTCCTGATTGTGCACCTATAGTAATAGTTTTATTGAATATATAACCTTTTATTAAATCTAATGCATCTTTTGTTACATGTTCTGGTCTTAATTCTGAGGGAAAAGTTCCGAAAAATATTCTGATTGACTCGGAAATGCTTCTGATACTTTTAAGTAGAATTTCCACCTTTTTTAAATCTATAGTTTTACCATCTTCAGAACCATAAGAAAGTGAATTTGGGGTAATAAATCTTAAATCTCTTTTCCCGCTTTTGAAGAATTTTTCTACATAAATAATAATATTCTCTATACTTCTATGTCTTGGCTTTGTTCCAAATAAAAAACTTGTCTGACAAAACTTACATGCAAAAGGACAACCACGAGTTATCTCAATTGGAAAAAATCTGCTATATTTATCAGACCATGAAGGATATTTATCCATATCTACTTTTTCTGCTTTTATCACGCTATTTTTTATTTTAGTGGTTTTTAAATTAGATATTAATTCTGGAAAAGTCTTCTCCCCCTCTCCAACTATCACATAATCAAAGCCTAAACTGAGAGTATCCTCCGGCGCACCTGATGGATGGGGTCCTCCAGCAATTAATACTGCCTCAGGGTAAATCTCTCTAACTCTTTTTATAGATTCTTTGATCGCAAACAATTGAGGAGTACAAAAAGAATAACAGAATACTGATAAATCACTTTCATTCTTAATAATTCTTTTAGAATCTAAATTAAAAATTTCAAATTCGAATTTATCAAGTAATCCTTTATTTTCTAAAGCTGCAATAAGTGAGTTGATACTATATCTATTATATTTTGTCTCATTAAAGAAGATTTTCATTTATTTTCAAGGAGTTCTTTAGCATGAAAAAGTGAACTTTCTGTAATACGACCACTTAGCATTCTGGCAATTTCTTCCTTTCTTGCCTTCCCTGATAAGACAGCAATGGTTACTTTAGTTTTTTTATCTTCAATTACCTTATCTACTTTCAAATGATGATCAGCTAAAACAGCTATTTGTGGTAGATGAGTAATACACAATACTTGATGATAAGTTGCTAAATCTTTAAGCCTTTTGCCAACATTTTCTGCTACTGTGCCTCCGATTCCTGAATCTATCTCGTCAAATATCAACGTCATAGATTTTAATCCCTTCTTAGCCACTTTAAGTTCTACACATTTTAATGCAAGCATTAATCTTGAAAGTTCACCACCTGATGCGACTTTATTTAGTGGTCTTGGTGGTTCTCCTGGATTGGCTGAAAAATAAAACTCCACATCATCTATTCCCTCAGCACAGATAGGACGACTATTTATAAATATAGTAAATTGAGGATTAGAAAAACCTAAAAATTTGAGCTCTTTTATTATTTCTTCTTCCAATTCCTTAGATTTTTCTTTTCTCTTATCAGAAATAATTTTAGATAATTCGTAGATTGTTGTATAAATGTTCTCTAATTCCTTTTCTTTTTTATTAATTTCCTCTTCAGTAAAAGATAGGGATTGTATTTTGTTTTCAAGTTCACTTGCATACTGTAAAATTTCCTTTATGGAGTTTCCGTACTTATTTTTAATCCTGTTAATTAAAGAGAGTCTTTGTTCTACCTTATCTAATGCATTTGGATCTAATTCGTAGGATTCTTTTAGCTTTCTTAATAAATATATAGCTTCTTCAATGTTAGCATAGGCATTATCTATAAATGAGCTTATATCTATTGCTTTTGAATCGAATTTTGACAGAGAATCTAAATTTGTTCTTATTTTTGAAAGCATCGAATATACAGAATTTTTTTCTTCATATAGGAAGTTAAAAGTCTCTTCAGCAAGTTCTTTTAGTCTAAAAATATTCTTCAAAATGTTGCGTTGCTCATTTAACTCTTTTTCTTCTTCCTCATTTAATTTAGCATTTCTTATCTCTTCAAGCTGATACTGATAAAGTTCAAGTCTTTGTTTATTAATTTCAAATTCTCTCTTTAAGTTATCTAATTCCTCTTTTAAGTTTTGATATTTTTCATATCGTAATTTTAATTGTTCAACTTCTTCCATTAGCCCTGCCATAGTATCTAAAAAAACTATATGATTTTCCTTTTTCAAAAGATAAGTATGTTCATGTTGTCCATGAATATTTATAAATTGAGATGTAAATTTTACAAAACTTTGAATTGTATAAGTTGAATCGTTTATATAGGCTCTATTTTTACCTTGAATATTTAAAATCCGTTTTAAAATAATTATTTCTTCCTTATCCTGCAAATCTTCATCAGTTAAAATTACTTCAATTATAGAGTCTGTTTTTCCGTGTTTTATAAAATCAATAGAAGAGACTTTTTCTTTAAGTAGTACTCCTAACGCATCTACTATAATTGATTTACCTGCTCCTGTCTCTCCTGTAAGGACATTAAATCCCCTTTTTAGAGGAATATTAAGATTATCTATTATTGCAAAATCTTTAATTCTTAATTCTTCAATCATTTAATAATGCCAGAATTACGTAAAACCTCCGCAAGTTTTTCTTTATTTGCTTGAGACATTTCACAAAGAGGTAATCTAAATTCTTCCTTTATTTTTCCCATCATTGCAAGAGCAGTTTTTACAGGTATTGGATTTGTCTCGATGAACATAGCCTTGTTAATTGGTTCAAGTTTGAAATGAATTTCTCTTGCCTTTTGTATATCACCTTTCTCCCAGAAATTAAAAAGATTTGCTACATCTTTTGGACATATATTTGCCGTAACGGAAATAAATCCTTTTCCTCCAAGTGCTAATAAAGTAAGATTAGTAAAATCATCACCTGATATTACTGCAAAATCTTTTCCGCAAAGTCTAATAAGTTCACTAACCTGCTTCATATCACCAGTGGCTTCTTTTATTCCTACTATTCTTGGATGTTCAGCAAGTCTGGCAACAGTCTGTGGTAACATATTTAGAGAAGTTCTACCTGGAACGTTGTAAAGAATAATAGGTAACCCTGTTTTATCAGCAATTTCTTTGAAATGTCTATAAAGTCCCTCTTGTGTAGGCTTATTATAATAAGGAGTCACAGATAAAACAGCATCAGCACCTAATTGTTCAGCTTTTTTAGTTATCATGATAGCTTCATCAGTAGAATTTGAACCAGTACCTGCTATAACAGGGATCCTTTTGTTTACAACTTTTACAGCAATTTCAATTACTCTATAATGTTCCTCATAATCAAGAGTTGAAGCTTCTCCAGTTGTTCCGCAAGGTACTATTGCATGAGTTCCTTCTTTTATATGCCATTCTATAAGCTGTTCAAGAGCCTTCTCATCCAACTTCCCTTTTTTAAAGGGTGTAACTATTGCCACCATTGAACCTTTAAACATTTTTAACCTCCTAAAAAGTTTTTATGAAATTATACCATAAGAAAGCAAACATTTATTAAATATTAATTTGAGGTGATTTTAGTAATGTGAAAGTTTTTTGTTAAACTTTAATAATGAAAAATATCAGATTCTATTTTGATAAAGCTTCAAAAACCTATGAACAAGCTGGAGCAATACAAAAGAAAGTTGCAAATTATCTGTTAAATATGATTCCATCAGATTTTTATCAAAAAGTTGTTGAAATCGGAAGCGGTGGAGGATTCCTTACAAAAAATCTTATAAATAAGATATCTTTCGAAAAATATATAAACATTGATATTTCCTTTGGTTTATTAAAAAAACTAAAAGAGAGTCTTCTAAATAAGTGTATTTACATAAATGCTCAAGCTGAAAATATACCCCTAAAATTAGATTCTGTTGATCTTCTAATTAGTTCCTCTTCTTTACATTGGCTTGAAGACAGTGAGAATAATTTCTTAGATATTCTAAAATTAATTAAGAAAAATGGAAGATTTTATTTTTCAATTTTCTTATCTAATACTCTCATTGAACTTCAGGAAGTATCCAAAATAACTGGTTTTGGCTCTTTTTATCCTTTAAAATCTTCGTTTTTCTATGTAAACCTTTTAAATTCTATACAAGATATAAAATATTCATATTCAACTAAAATATTCATAGAAAATTTTTCCTCAGTAAAAGATTTACTAAATTCTCATAAATTAACAGGTACAAATTTCACTAAGAATAAAAAATTTTCTGGTAAGAATTCCTATAATAAATTCTGCGAGATTTATCAAAAATTATATGGAAATGGAGAAGGTATATATGCCACCTATGAGGTTTTATTTATAGAAGGTCAAAAAATATCTCTCTCTCATCAAGACTGACTTTTGATACTTTGACCCTAAGAGATGTCCCGATTGTAAACTTTCTTTTTCTCTTAAGTCCTAAAAGGCAATATCTTTTTTCATCAAATTGATAAAAGTCATCTGTCATATGTGATAAATGAAGAAATCCCTCAATGAAGAAATCTTCAAGTCTAACTCTTAAACCTTCTGGAGTAACCATGGTAACCTTTCCAATAAATTCTTCTCCTATTTTATCCTTCATAAACCAAACTCTCATTATCTGCAAGGAATCTCTTTCTATGCTATCAGCCCTTCTTTCCATTCGTGAACTATGAATTGCAATATCTGGTAGAATTTCCTCTAATATTTTTAATCTTTCTTTTGAAAGCTTTCTTCTGAGTAAAAATTCCTTTATTATCCGATGAACAATGAGGTCTGGATATCTTCTTATTGGAGATGTGAAGTGGGTATAGCATTCTGAAGCAAGACCAAAATGTCCAACATTTTCTGGGCTATATCTTGCTTGTTTTAAGCTTCTAAGAATCAAATAATTGACTATCTCTTCATAATCTGTTCCTTTAATTAATTCTATAAACTCTGGGAATTGTTTAGGTTTTAAATCTTCTTTGAGTACTCCTAAATTTTTTACTATCCTTGTAAGATAATGAAGTTTATTTTGTTCTGGTTCCTCATGTACTCTGTAAAGAGAGGGAATCTTATTGGAATATAGAAATTCTGCTACAGCCTCATTTGCAGCAATCATAAATTCTTCAATGATGAAATGGGCAATATTTCTTTCTGCTCGAATAATTGCTTGAGGATCCCCTTTTATATCCAAAAGTATCTCAGGTTCAGGAAGATCAAAATCCAAGCTGCCTCTTGCTTTTCTTTTATTTTTTAAAAGTTCGCATAATTCAGCCATTTTTTCAAAATGAGAGACTAAATTTTTATATTTTTTAATTTCATTCTTGTCTTTGTCTACTAAAATCCTACTTACCGAGGTATATGTCATTCTTTCAATAGTTTGTATTATACTTGGATAAAAATTCGTCTCTTTTATATCGCCTGAATTGGAAAAATGCATCTCTACAGTAAATGTGAGTCTTGGTGTTCGAGGGAGTAAACTACAAATATTTTCACTTAATTCTGGAGGAAGCATAGGAATGACCCTATCAGGTAAGTAAACACTTGTACCCCTCTGTCTGGCTTCTAAATCAAGAGAAGAATCCCATTTAACATAGTGACTTACATCAGCTATATGAACCCAAAGAATAAAACCTTTACGAGTTTTCTTTATTGATACAGCATCATCAAAGTCCTTGGCAGATTCCCCGTCGATTGTTACAGTAATAAGACCCTTTAAGTCTAACCTTTTGAGTAAATCCTTTTTTGATATTGTTCTTTCAGAAATCTCCTTTGCTTCTGATACCACTCCTTGAGGAAATTTCTTCGGAAGGTCATACTCGTATATGAGAATATTTATATCATCTTTTGGGGACTGAGGTTTTTCAAAAATTTTTATTGTTTTTGCTATAAGTGGATTGTTACCTTTTTGATACTTAACAATCTCAGCTAATACTATATCTCCTTGTTTAACACCTTTAGATTCTGGAGTCAAAATGATCTGCTGTTGAATAAATTTTTTCCTTGGTATCAAATAAAAAATATGACCTGACTTTTCAACAACACCAACAATTTTTCTTATTGCCCTTTCAAGTATTCTTATTATCGTTCCTTCACGTCTTCTTCGATGCTCTAATCTTGCAATAACTCTATCTCCATGCATTGCTCCCATAGTAGCATGTGGAGGTATGAATATATCTGTTTCCTTCGGAGAATCTGGAATTACAAAGCCATATCCTTCTTTGTGAGCTTCAAAATAGCCAGCAACTAATTTTGCCTCTCTAACAGGAAGATAAAATCCTTTTCTATTTCTGATTATGCTGCCTTCTTCAATTAAATCCCTTAGAATTTTTTTTAGTTTCTTCTTTGCAGAAGATTTTAAATTAAAACTATCTGATATTTCTCTAAAGCTCAGGGGTTTAGCTGATTTTTTAATAAAATCCAAAATATATTCTGGTTTCAATCTTACTTAATCCTTTGGAAGCTTAAGATATACTACTTGTCCTGTTTCTCCGAGTTTACCCAAATCTTCATTATTAAAGTAAACCTTAACTCCACCAGCGTTTCCTATGTGTACTTTAAATGACTTTAAAGCTTCTAAATTAATATTTTGCCCCTTATCTAATAAATATTCTTTTTTCTCCTTCTCATCTATAGTTATCCTCATCCAAACCTTCTCAACTGCTTCAATCTTAAGTCTATTTGATTTATGATGTTCCTCATTATTTAATTGTTTTTGGGGTTTGACTTCCTCTTGAATTGGGGAGTTTAAAGGTTGAGGATTAGGTGGAGGAGGGATATAATATTCTCGTCGATCAAAATATAGAAGAGTTAATATTAATACAAAAACTATAAAAATTATAATGAAAGAAATTGTCCATCGAGGATAATTTTTTGTTTTGTTCTGCTTCTCTTCTCTTAAATTACTTTTGTCTTTTAAATCAAAAATATTTTTTTTAATTGAATAATTCAGATTGCTCAAATAATTTTCATAATCTTCAATAAATTTCTTTGAATCAAGCCCTAATAATTCAGAATAAATTTTAATATATGATTTTGTATAAATTTCTAATGGTAGTTGCTCCCAATTCCCATCTTCTATTGCTTGTATATAACTCTTCTTTATCTTTGTTAATTGAGAAATCTCTTCTATTGATTTTCCAAGCTCTGTACGCCTTTTCTTGAGTTCCTCAAACATTAACAGGTTTCCTTCCTTCTAAAGCTTTTGATAGAGTAACCTCATCGGCAAACTCTATATCAATGCCTATAGGAAGTCCATAGGCTATTCTTGATATCCTAACATTATATTTTTTTAAAACATCGGCAATCCATTGCGCTGTTAGTTCTCCTTTTGTATTTGGACTTGTTGCAATTATAATCTCTTGGATTTGACCAAAGGTTACCCTATTTTCTAATTCTTTTATTTTAAGTTTATCAGCAGTTATGCCATCTTGTGGAGAAATAGTTCCTCCTAATACATGATAGACACCTCTGTAACCTGTCCTCTCAATTAGGACAATATTACTCGGTTCTTCCACAACACATACTACTGCGTGTTGTCTTTCTGGATTAGAACATATTTCGCATTTTTCATTTTCCGTAATATTAAAGCAAACTGAACAGTATTTAGCTTTTTCCTTGAGTGTTATTATTGAGTCAGCTATTTTCAAAGCTTCTAATTTATCCATTGACATTATATAAAAAGCAAGTCTTTGAGCAGTTTTTCTTCCTATACCAGGAAGTTTGCTAAGATTTTCTATCAAGTTCTCAAGAGGATTTATCTTCATAGTTTGCCAAATAAATTACTTAAATCGGGCATTCCTGGAAGATTAAAAGGCATAGAAACTTTTGCCATCTCAGATTGTGCAAGTTCATGTGCCCTCTTTATAGCTTCATTTATAGCTGCAACTACTAAATCTTCAAGCATTTCTATGTCTTCAGGATTTACAACTTCCTTGTCAATTTTAATCGAGATAATCTCTCCTGCACCGTTAGCTTTTGCAACTACCATCCCTCCTCCAGCTGAAGCTTCTACAGTCATTTTTTTTACTTCTTCTTGTTTTTTTTGAATCTCTTCTTGAATTTTCTGTGCTTGTCTCATAATTTCACCGAACATTTTTTTAGACATCCTTATCTCCTCCTTGTTTTGGTTTTATATTGTAAATTCTACCTTCAAAAAGCTGCAATGTTTGCTTAACTATAGGATTATTTATAGCTTCATTTCTAATATCCTTTTTTTTAATTTCCTTTTCACTAATTGTTATTTTGATCTCAGGGTTAAATTCCTTCAATTCTCTGGTGATTTCGGGAAGATTTTCTTTTACAGAATCAGCATAAACAGATGCGCCACCATTATAAATAAGTTTTATTTCCTTCGCATCGAATTTTACATCAGCATGTTTTATTTTAATTGCTAAAATATGATTTTTCTTTTCTAATCTTTCTAAATATATGTTCCAGATTTCTGAAATATCTTCCTTTGATAATTTTTTATCCTCAGAAAAAAGAATTTCCTCTTCAGTTGAATCATCTGAGGTTTTCCTTTTGATATCTTCTGACGAATAAATTCTTCCGCTTTTTAGTTCCTCAATAGTTTTATCAATATTTTTAAAATGAGAAAGCAAACTTAATTTTAAAAGGGAAAGCTCAAAAATTATACGAGGGAAAAGAGAGATTTTTATGGATAATTCAGCATTTATTAACTCCTTTAAAAGTATAATAAGATGTTCTTCAGATGTTATCTCGCTTAATTTATCTATCGTTTTACCTTGAGATTCGCTAACATCAAGCCTGTAGTTAGAGGAAAGTTTTCTTATTAACATGTTTCTTATAAAATAAATTAAATCTCTTGTTAAGATTTTAAAATCTGTTCCTCTATCGTTTAGAAACTCTATTTTTTCAATTAATTTTTCCTTGTCTCCTTTTATTATAAGTTCAGTAATTTGGGCTAAAACATCAAAATCAGTAAGACCAAGGAGTAAATTTACGTTTTCAAAAGTAACTTTATCGGAAAATGAACTTATCTGATCAAGCAAGGTCAGGGCATCTCGCATACTACCCTCTGAATTAGAAGCAATCATATACAAAGCTTCTTCATCAGCTTTTATACCCTCTTGGTCACATATTAGTTTTAATCTTTCTCTTATCAAATTTATGGGAATCCGTCTAAACTGTAGATGTTGACACCTACTCATAACTGTTATAGGTATTTTTCTTGGTTCGGTTGTTGCAAGAACGAAAACAACATGGGAAGGGGGTTCCTCCAATGTCTTCAGAAAAGCATTAAAAGCTGATTGACTAAGCATATGGGCTTCATCAATGATATAAACTTTATAATTACCCTCTGCTGAAGCATATCTTACATTTTCTCTCAGATCTCTTATATTTTCTACAGAAGTATGGGAAGCTGCATCTATCTCTATAACACTCATCGCCTTTCCTTCTCTTATTGAGTTGCAAGATGTACAATTATCACAGGGTCTATTTAATTCATCTTCACAATTTAAAGCTTTTGCAAGAATTCTGGCAGTAGAAGTTTTTCCTACCCCCTTAGGACCAGAAAATATATAAGCATGAGAGATTTTATTTGCTTTTAATGAATTTTCAAGCACTTTAACTACTATTTCCTGCCCAATCAGGTCAGTAAATTTTTGTGGTCTATACTTTCTGGCAAGTCCAAGATATGACATTCTCTAATCCCTAAGTAAAGGGACCGACTTCCTACGGCACCCAGAATAAGATGTTTACCGTTGCTTCCTCCCGGACCTGGCGGGGTTCACATCCTTCTGTTGCGCAGGGTCGGTCCCAGCTGAGTTATCTTTATTTTTTATTGTAAACTTACACTGTCGATTTTGGCAAAGAAAATATTCTTCTCCGTCTCCATTCCTTATTTTTAGCATATATTCAGCTCCGCATTTTGGACAAGCAGTAGGATAAGGTTCATGAGATAGGGTAAATTTGCAATTAGGATAATTTGAACAAGCCCAAAAAAATCTACCTTTTTTTGTTTGTTTTTTTAATATTTCTCCTCCACATTGAGGACATTTTATGTCAGCTTTTACTGGTTGGGTATATTTACATTTTGGATAATTTGAACAGGCAATAAATTCACCTCTTCTACCTTTTCTTACAACAAGATTACCGCCACAGCTGGGACAAATTTTATCTGTTAAAATAGGCTTGGAATTGCTTTCTTCCCTATCTTGAGACAAGGACTTTGTGTTTTTACAAATTGGATAGCCAGAACAAGCTAAAAATGGCATCCCTTTACTCCATCTAATAACCATTTCCTTGCCGCATTTGTCACATTTATATGATGTTTTTATTTCTCTTGGCTTTGTTATTTTTGATATTGTAAGAGCCTTTGCTAAGTCTGATTCAAAATCTCTATAAAATTCTTCTATAACTTTATTCCATTCAGCCTCTTTTGTTGATATTTTGTCTAAATCTTCTTCCATTTTGGCAGTAAAATTATAATCCATCAATTCAGGAAATTTTTCTTCTAATAAATCATTAACAACAAAGCCGAGATAAGTAGGATATAATTTTTGTTTAATCTTTTTGACATAATTTTTTTCTTGAATAGTACTCAAAATAGCTGCATATGTTGATGGTCTACCAATGCCTTTTTCTTCTAAAGCTCTTACCAGTGTGGCTTCCGTATATCTTGGAGGCGGTTCAGTGGTATGTTTCTCAGGTATTATATCAATCATATTAAGGACAGTCTTTTCTTCTAATTTTGGAAGGATATTTTCATTTTCCATATCCTCATCTTTATAAAGAATTAGAAAACCTGGGAAAACTACAACAGAGCCAGTTACCCTAAATTCTGCTATTTTTTCTGGGTCTTGAATTAGATAAGTAGTCTGTTCTATTTCTGCTGGTGCCATTTGGGAAGCAAGAAATCTATCCCAAATTAATTTATACAAAACAAATTGTTCTTTTGATAAATAAGGCTTCACAGATTCTGGTGTTTTATCTGGATAAGTAGGTCTTATACATTCATGAGCATCTTGCAAAGTTATGTTTGATTTTTTATTTTTCGTTATGCTGCCACCAATAAATTCTTTTCCAAAATTTCTCTCTATAATTTCCTTTGCCCATTTTTTTGCCTCATCAGCCACTCTAACAGAATCAGTTCTCATGTAGGTTATAAGACCTATGGAGCTACCATTAATATCAACACCCTCGTATAGTTGTTGTGCTAACATCATAGTTTTTTTAGGTGAAAAACCTAACTGAGAGGATGCATGGGCTTGAAGAGTAACTGTTTTGAAAGGTTCAGGAGGCGTTCTTTTTTTTCTCTTCTTTTCTACTTTTGCAAGTAAATATCTTAAACCCTCTAATTCTTCTTTTATTTTTTGAGCAGAACTTTCATCCTTTATTAAAAATTTATTTTCCTTTCTGTCAATAAGAAGTTTATTTCTATATTTGTAAAGATTAGCAGATATTAAGATCTTCTCTCCGTTTTGATAAGCAAATTTACCTAAAATTGTCCAGTACTCCTGAGGTTGAAAAGTCAATATTTCCTTTTCTCTCTCAACTACAAGTCTTAAAGCAACAGACTGAACTCTCCCAGCACTTAGTCCTCCTTTTACCTTTTTCCATAAAAAAGGACTGAGATTATAACCTACGAGTCTGTCAAGAATTCTTCTTGCTTGTTGAGAATAAACTTTATTTATGTCAATTTTAGTTGGATTTTCTATGGCTGATTTTACTGCATTTGGAGTAATCTCGTGAAATATTGCTCTATAGACTTTTTCTTCAGGAACTTTGATTTCCTCAAAAATATGATAGGCAATCGCCTCACCTTCTCTATCAGGGTCAGTAGCTATAAAAATTTTAGAAGCCTTCTTAGCATTATCCTTTAAGTCTTTAACTATCTTCTCTTTACCAGGAATTAATATATATTCAGGTTTAAAGCCTTGTTCCACATCTACACCCAGCCTATCCTCAGGTAAATCTTTAATATGGCCAACTGAAGCTTTAACATCAAAATCTTTACCGAGGATTTTATTTATCGTCTTTGCTTTAGCTGGAGATTCAACGATAAGAAGATTTTTACCTTTTAATTCCATACTATTTGTTTACCTTTGCTAAATATAAAACTATATATGTCCTCTTCATGTAAATCTGTTTCTTTCATCAATAAATATACAAGTAAAGCTCTTATCATATCTATTTCTTCCATTTCTAATAACTCTGTCCCTTCAATAAAATTCAGTTCCTCCTTAATCTGATGCCAATCAACATCAAATAGAGAAAAATCCTTTAAAGCTTCGTCATTGTAATCATTGTTTATTAACTCTCTTGCGAGAGCTCTTAGAAAATCGAGAAGTTTCATCTAATCCTCCTAACATACCTGCTCTCGAATTTTTCTATAAATCCCTTCATTTCCATTTGTAATAAAATATCAAGCACTTTTGATACATTCATTCCACTTTTCATAACAATCTCATCTAAAAATAATGGTGCATCAAGTAAATTAAATATAGCCTGTTCACTATCACTTAAGTCAACAACTTCTTTAGAGTCTTTTTCTTTTTTTGAATCTTTTAATAATGGAATAAAAGTTGTAATTTCTTCAAGTATGTCCTCTATTGTTTGTACTAATTTCGCTCCTCTTTTTATCAAAAGATTAGTTCCCTCTGAGTTTTTTGATGTAATATTTCCTGGTACTGCAAAAACGTCTCTTCCTTGTTCAAGGGCAAAAGAGGCTGTTATTAATGCACCAGAGTTTAAAGTTGCTTCAGTAACCAAAGTTCCTAAGGTCATACCGCTTATTAATCTGTTTCTTTTAGGAAAGTTTTCTCTTTTTGGTGGTTCATCAGGATAAAATTCGCTCAGTAGAGCACCAGAATTTATTATTTTATCTGCCAATTTTTTATTCTCCGGAGGATAAATTGTAGATACTCCACTTCCTAAAAAAGCGATTGTTCTTCCTTTAGCAGAGATAGCTGTATTATGGGCTATTGAATCAATCCCTCTTGCTAAACCACTTACTATCGTTATACCTGCAGATGCCAATTCAAATGTAAACTTTTCAGTAATTCTCTTCCCATAATCAGTCAATCGCCGAGAACCTACAACTGCTAATCCTAAATTGTCTTCTTCTTCAAATTTTCCTCTACAAAATAAAATTGGAGGCGGGTCAGATATTTCTTTAAGAAGTTTTGGATACCTTTCATCATTTATAGCATATATATCTATTTCTCTTTTCTCGCATGTATTAATTAAGTTTTCGATTTCTCCCCAATTATTGAAATTTTTTATTCTCTTAGCCAACTCCAATCTCATTCCATCTATTGCTAAAAGCTGATCGGTCTCAGCACTAAAAACTCTCTCTGCAGAATCAAAATGTTGTAATATTTTTTTTATTAGTACCGGACCTATGTCTTTTATCTTACTGATAGCTATGAGGTATCTTATTTCTTCCCTATTCAATTATTCGCTTAGCCAATTTCAATCTTAATGCATTAATTTTTATAAAACCTTCTGCATCTTTCTGATTATAAACCTGATCCTTTTCAAAAGTTGCCAAATCTTTACTATAAAGAGAATATGGAGATTTCCTGCCAGTAACAATGCAATTTCCTTTATAAAGTTTTAATCTTACAACGCCTGTAACATTTTTTTGTACTTCATCAATAAATTTTTGTAAAGCTAATCTCTCTGGAGAAAACCAATATCCGTAATATACAAGTTCTGCATATTTAGGAATGAGACTATCTCTTAAATGCATTAATTCTCTATCCAAGGCTAAAGACTCTATTGCTCTGTGAGCAATATGTAAAACTGTACCACCCGGAGTTTCATATACTCCTCTTGATTTTATTCCTACATATCTATTTTCAACTAAATCAATTCTACCTATACCATTTTCACCAGCTATTTTATTTAATTTACTAAGCAATTCTGCAGGTGATAATTTTTCACCGTTTAAGGCTACAGGATTACCTTTTTTATATTCTAACTCTATGTAAATTGGCTTATTAGGAGCTTTTTCTGGTGGAATAACCATTTTATGCATTTCTTTTGGGGGTTCATTCCATGGGTCTTCAAGAATTCCACCTTCATAACTTATGTGAAAAAGATTCTGATCTATACTATAGGGTTTATCTTTAGTGGCTTCAACAGGAATTCTATGTTTCTCCGCATACTCAATGAGGGAGCTACGAGAATCGAATTCCCACTCTCTCCAAGGCGCAATAACTTTTATATCAGGTTTTAAAGAATAGTATGTTAATTCAAATCTAACTTGATCATTTCCCTTTCCTGTCGCTCCATGAGCAACAGCCTCTGCTTTTTCTTTAATGGCTATTTCTATCTGTTTTTTTGCAATTAAGGGTCTTGCAATTGAGGTTCCCATAAGATATCCAGCTTCATAGACTGCATTTGCTCTAAGCATAGGAAAAACATAATCATTTACAAATTCTTCTTTCAAATCCTCAATATACACCTTTGATGCCCCTGTTTTCTTCGCTTTGTCAGCAATTTTTTCTAAGTCTTCTCCTTGCCCAATATCTGCACAGAAGGCTATTATCTCAGCAGAATATTTTTCTTTTAACCATCTTATAGCAACCGAGGTGTCCAGTCCTCCTGAATAAGCTAAAACTATCTTAGCCATTATTTCCTCCAAATATTAATTTTAAGTTTTATTTTAACAAATTAACAATTTTATTTCATTTTGCTATAATAAAATTTTGTCAAAGTTTAAATTTTGAGGAGGAAGAATGCTTAGAGATAAATACTGCGCTGAAGTTAAAGAGGAGGAAGTAGGAAAAGAAATTAAACTCTGTGGCTGGGTTTTCAGAAGAAGAGACCATGGAGGGTTAATTTTTGTAGATTTAAGAGATCGTAGTGGAATCATGCAGATAGTTTTTAGTCCTGAAATATCAAAAGAAACCCATGAAAAAGCCCATGAATTAAGAACTGAATATGTTATCTCTATTATTGGTACTTTAAGACGTAGGCCAGAGGGTACAGAAAATCCAGAAATACCAACTGGTAATTTAGAACTCTATGCAAAAGAATTAGAGATTCTAAGTCAATCAAAGCCGCTACCATTCCAAATAGATGAAACAGAGGAAATAAGTGAATTACTAAGATTAAAACATCGGTATCTTGATCTAAGAAGGCCTCAAATGCAGCAGAATTTTCTTGTAAGACATCGTGCAACCATGGCAATAAGAAATTTTCTAAACGATAATGGATTTCTTGAAATTGAAACTCCTATGTTAACAAAATCAACTCCCGAAGGTGCGAGAGATTTTCTTGTCCCAAGTAGATTAAATCCGGGAACATTTTATGCTTTACCTCAGTCGCCTCAACTTTTCAAGCAAATTCTTATGATGTCAGGATTTGATAGATATTTTCAGATAGTTCGTTGTTTTAGAGACGAAGATTTAAGAGCAGATCGTCAACCCGAATTTACACAGATTGATATGGAAATGTCATTTATTGAAATCCAAGATATAATTGATGTCATTGAAGAAATGCTATTTAATTGTTTCAAAAAAGTACTGGATATAGAATTATCTATACCTTTTAAAAAATTAACCTATGATGAAGCAATTAATAAATATGGTTCAGATAAACCTGACTTAAGGTTTGGACTGGAAATAGAGGATGTTACAGCCTTAGTTAAACGCTCTCAATTTAAAATATTTCTTGAAACTATTGAAAAAGGTGGCGTAGTTAAAGCCATAACAGGCAAAGGATTTGCTTCTTTTTCAAGGGGAGAAATTGATAAGCTGGTTCAAAAAGCTCAAAGCTTTGGAGCTAAGGGACTTGCATGGATAAAAATTAAAAACGGTTTTGAATCCCCTATACTCAAATTTTTCTCTGAAGAATTAATTAAAGAAATTGCCCAAAAAATCAAGGCAGAAGAAGGAGACATGATTCTCTTTATTGCCGATGAACTTAAAAAGGCAAATGAAATCTTAGGAAAACTTAGATTAGATATTGCTAACACATCAAAAATAGAACGTAAAGGTTTCCAATTTGCCTGGATAATTGATTTTCCACTTTTTGAATGGGATGATGAAGAAAAACGTTTTGTGAGTATGCATCATCCTTTTACCTCTCCTAAAGAAGAGGATTTAGATACACTCCTAAATATTTCTCCTGAAGCTTTTAAAAACCCTTTGAGTCCATTAAAAGAAATTAAGGCTAAGGCATACGATATTGTTTTAAATGGTTATGAACTCGGAGGTGGTAGTATTAGAATTCATAGAGCAGATGTCCAAGAAAAAATTTTCAAAGTTTTAGGATTAGTGGAAGAGGAAACTAAAAAAAGATTTGGATTTTTTATTGAAGCCTTAAAATATGGTGCTCCACCACATGGAGGTATTGCATTAGGACTTGACAGACTTGTTATGCTTATGACAGGGGCTGATTCATTAAGAGATGTTATAGCTTTTCCAAAAACCCAGAAAGCCTATTGTCCATTAAGTGAGGCTCCGTCGGAGATAGATACGAAACAGCTAAAAGAACTACACATAAAACTTGATGTTTAATTTATAATAATAGATGCTAAAAATATCAATTGATAGAGCAAAGGCTGGAATGATATTAGCCCAGGATGTGATTAATGAAGCAGGAATTGTCGTTGTCCCAGCTGGTAAAGAGCTTACAGATTCCCTGATTAGTAAACTTTCCCGGATGAATATTGATGTAGTTTATATAGAAGGAGAGAAAGCCTTACCACCTAAAGAAGTAGTTTTTAGTGAACTTGAGAAAAGATTTCAAAAAATAAATGACAACCCTACCCTTCTTGTAAAACAAGCTTTAAAAGAACATTTAGAGGAAATGTATAAATGAATTCTCAAGAAGTTATTGAAAGGATTGACAAGATTGAAAATCTTCCAACAATCCCCTCTATTCTTCGTAAAATTCTCGGAATCATAGAAGACCCAAATGTTTCACTACAAAAAATATCAGAATTCGTAGCGTCAGATCCTACTTTAACAGCAAGAATACTTAAAATGGTAAACTCACCTGTTTACGGATTTCCAGGAAGAATTTCTTCAATAAATCATGCCATGGTAATATTAGGCTTAAATGTAGTTAAAGGTTTGCTGATTGGTGTATCTGTTTTCGAAGTTATGAAAAAAAATATGGTTGGTCTGTGGGAACATTCTCTATCTTCAGCCATTTACGCCAAAATAATCTCAAAGAAAAAGGATTTAGATGCTCCCGAAGAAATATCTGTGGCTGCTCTTTTACATGATATTGGTAAGGTTATTCTTCTCATTGCCTTCAAAGACGAATATACTAAAATTCTTGAAATCGCAAAAACAAGGGAGAATTTTCTTTATGAACTGGAAAAGGAACATCTCGGCATAACTCACGCTGAGATAGGTGGTATAGTAGGCAAAAAATGGAACTTTCCCTTGAAGTTAATTGAACCTATAATGAATCATCATAGACCTCAACTAAGCAAGAATTTTGAGTTGGAAACATCTGTTGTTCATTTATCAAATATTTTAGCTTTGTCAAGAGGTATTGGCTATTCAGGAGAAATTTATGTAAATCCCATAAATCCGACAAGCTGGCAAAATCTTAATTTCAAGTTTGAAGATATAAAGGATATTTTTATGGAAGCTGAAGAACCAATTTCTTCATCTCAAGAGATTTTTTCCTCAGATGAGTAAAAAATTAATCGTTCTTATTAAGGATAATAATTTAATGAAAAAAATCAGGGAAAAACTTTATCTTCTCGACTATGAAATATACTATTTCGATGAAATAAAACAGGCTATTGATATCATTTATGAAGAAATCCCTGATTTAATAATCGTTGATAACCTTAATAATCCCTACATTGAAAACTCCTTCATAAATCAGATAAAAAACGATCCTCTATTTGTTTCTATGGTTGTTATATCTATCGTACCTGATGACTTTACTTATGATTACTGGGATAAACTTTTAATAGACGATTATATTAGATTAGGAAGCTTAGATAAAGACTTAAAAATGCGGATAGAACTTTCTTTAAAAAGAGTCGAAAGAATCATAGCTACGAATCCCTTAACAAAACTTCCAGGTAATCTTGTTATACAAAGGGAAATTCAAAAAAGACTAGACAAGGGTGAAATTTTTGCATTAGCCTATGCAGACCTTGATAATTTCAAACCATTCAATGATAAATACGGCTTTTCGAGAGGTGACGAAGTAATCAAGATACTCGGCAGAATCATAATGAATATCATAAAATCGGAACAAACTACAGGAAGTTTCATTGGTCACATTGGTGGAGATGATTTCATTTATATTATGTCTCCAGAACTAATAGAGAATGCCACGATAAAAATCATAGATGTTTTTGAAAATTTAATCAGAAATTTTTATGATATAGAAGATTTAAAAAAAGGATTTTTAGAATCCACTAACAGAAAAGGTGAAAAACAATTCTTTCCTATTATGAGTGTTTCAGTAGGAATTACTTCAAATAAATTTAGAAGCTTTAAACATTTCAGTGAAATGGCAGAAGCAGCTTCAGAGATGAAAGCAATTGCAAAAAAACAAAAAAATAAAAGATACGCCTTTGATAGAAGAAAAGATATAGACTTAATCAAGCAAGTTCATTAATTCATTTGTTTTAGTCTCTATTTCTTGAAGTTTTTTCATAGTTTCTTCAAGAGTTTTTTTAGTCTCTTCAAGCTCATCGGCAACATAAAAACAAGCAAGAATGGCTGCCCTTAAGGGCGTAAGATTAGGATTTTGTTCATAAACGCTTCTTAGTTTTTCATCCACATAGGCAGCCAAATTCTGAATGTAATCCGAGGGTTTCTCGCCTCTTATTGTATATCTCTGCCCCAGTATGAATACTTCAGTCTTATGCATTTGAATCTAAATCAAGCTCTCTTAACAATGCTTCAATTTGTTTCTTTATTAAATCGCGTTCAGATAATAGGTTTTCTATTTCTTGATTTTTAGTTTTTATAATTTCCTCCAAACTCATAACTCTTTTTTGAAGTTCTTCCTTTTCTGCCTTTAAAGATTTAATCTTGTCAATTGCTGTTTGAATTTTCTGATCAATCATTTTTCATTCCCTCCTTTAATTTTTATTATTTCTGAAATCCTCTCTGGAGATAGATTATAATACATTCTTAAATATTCAAAATATGATGTTAAAACCCTTTTTACATAAGCACGCGTTTCACCATAGGGTATATCTTCTATAAACTCGTCTATTTGCATATATTTATTTTCATTAATCCACGAATGCACAACCTTTTCTCCAGCATTATATGCAGCAATTGCTAATACAATGTTATCAAATTCATTAATAAGTTTCTTTAAGTAATAGCTACCAATAGAAATATTTTTTTCTATTTCAAATATTTCTCTTTCATCTCTTATGTTTACTCCTATTTTTTTTGCTTCTCTTTTTGCTGTAGCTGGCATAAGTTGCATAAGGCCAAGAGCTCCAGCAGGAGAAATTGCTTTTCTATCAAATCTTGATTCTTCTCTCATAATTGCTAAAATAAGAGCAGGCTCTAAATCAAGCTTTTTAGAAAGTCTGCTAACTGTTTCAATAAAAACTTTAGGATATAGGAGTTCTTGATACTTAATATTATTAGGGAATTTTGATATTAATCTTACTGATGTAGAGTAATCTCCGAGATTATTTAAAAGTATGCAATAAAAGGGAATATTTTCCATGTCTCGATTATTTTTAAGGAGAAATTTTAATTCTTTAAGTGCCTCCTCTTTAAAATCTGCTTGCATCAGAATTTTTAATCTTGCTGGTATAATTTTATTATCAATAATTGTTTTTGTCTCAGGAATATGGGAAATTTTGCCTCTCATGTATAGAAGATATGAATAAAAATCAGACTTTCGAAACTCTATAGAATACTCTTTTGCAGTAACTACACCTTCTTTGTCCCTTGTCCTTTCAAACCAATAAAGATATTTTAAATTACCATATTTATTGTAAAGTTCCTTAAATGTATTCCTCGCTTCATTATAATTACCAGATAAATATTGATTCCAGCCCAAATACCACAAAGCTTCCTCTCTGGAAGATGGGTATCTATTAATTACAGTTTTTAAAATTTCTAAAGACTCATATGAATTCCCAGCTCTTCTTTTAATATTGGCATAATTTATTAATAGCTCTCCAATCCTCTGATCTCCCGATTTAACATAATTTGGAAGTTCTTTATCAAAAGAACTAAAATCTTTAGCTCTTAGTAAAGACCTACCTCTCCAATAGGAATCATTAATTTTTTTAAAAATCGCTGCACTTTCTTCATATCTCTTCTGCATAAAAAGACTGTAACCAAGATTCCAAAGAATATCTTCATTTAATTTATTTTTTGATTTTGTCAATGCTTCCCTAAGATATTTCTCAGCTTTTTTGAACATATAGGCATTATTAAGAGCTTTAGCTTTTTTTATTAAATCTTCTGCTGTTATATCTTCATCTAAAAGGTTTGATTCCGCTTTATCAGCAAAAGATGAGGCTGTTAAAAAAATTTCCTTAAATAATTTTTTAGCTTTATCTTTCTGATCTTTTTCTTTTAAATATTCTGCATAATTAAACTTAGTCTCTAAATCATCGGGATAATCATTTATGTATAATTGATAGGCTGACATAAGATTAGGACTATCAAGCTTTTTTAATATATATATCTCTTGTTTCTTTACTTCTTTAAGTAGAGGAGAAGAAGAGTAATTTTTCTTTATTTCGTTTAAATCTATGAGGGCTCTCTCATATTGAGCCCTCTCTAAATAAGCCTTTGCGCGCCAGAAAAGAATATAGTCTTCTATTTCCTTGAATTCTAACAAAGCTTTAGTTAGATTATTTTCTGCAGAAATGAAATTACCAGAATCTAAATCTTTTTTACCAGTGATTAAATAATCTAAAGAAGAAAAGTTAGATAGAGTAGAAGATGGGAAGCTTATTAATAAAAAAAATATTATAAATAATAATTTTTTCATTTCTATTTTAAAGTGTTCTGATAAAAATCGTAACTCGCTCTTATTTCAGCAATACTGTCACCGCCAAATTTTTCAAGAAATGCTTGAGCTATACACCAGGCAAGAACAGACTCTCCAATAATACTGGCAGATGGTACAGCACAAATATCTGAACGTTCATAGGTAGCCTCAACAGTTTCTTTTGTAAAAATATCAACAGACTTAAGAGGTTTTCTCAAAGTAGGTATAGGTTTCATTGTTGCCTTTACGATAATTGGCATTCCATTTGACATTCCTCCCTCTATACCGCCCATATGATTAGTTTTCCTAAAAAATTTTTTCTTGTAGAATATTTCATCCATTAATTTAGAACCAAATTCATTACCAAGCTTTACACCGTCTCCAATTTCAACTGCTTTAATAGCCTGAATACTCATCATTGCTCCAGCTATTATTCCATCAAGCTTTCGATCCCAGTGAACATAACTTCCAAGCCCTATGGGAACATTAGTAGCAAAAACTAAAAATCCTCCCCCTACACTATCTCCAGTTTTCATGGCTTTATCAATAACTTTTATCATTTCTTTTTCTATGTCGGAAAAAGGACATCTTACAGATGAGCTATCAGCCATTTTTGAAAACTTTATCAAATCTTTTTCATTTAACTTGAAAGTACTAACATCAAGACCTGCAGAGCCTATCTTAATTACAAAACTGCCAATTTGAATGTTGAACTCTTTCAAAAATTGCTTGGCTAAAGCCCCTATCGCAACACGCATCGCTGTTTCTCTTGCTGAAGAACGTTCCAGCACATTTCTTATATCTGAATGATTGTACTTAATTATACCCGGTAAATCCGCATGTCCGGGTCTTGGTTTTGTAACTGGTGGTATCGAAGCATCAAAAGCAGGATCATCATTCATAGCTTTTTCCCAATTTTGCCAATCTCTATTTTTTATGAAAAGGGTTATTGGAGAACCTAAGGTTTTTCCCCATCTTATTCCAGATAGAAACTCCACCTCATCGGATTCTATTTTCATTCTACCACCTCTTCCATAACCCTGCTGCCTTCTTTTGAGTTCATGATTTATAAATTCTTTAGAAATTGTTAAACCTGAAGGCATTCCTTCTATAATGCCAATAAGGCCTTTGCCGTGAGATTCTCCAGCTGTTAGAAATCTTAACATAGCCTTATTTTATAAAATATCAATCTTTTTTTTCATCTTGATTAGAAATAAACAATTTTTTTACCCCCAAGATGCATAGGTACAGAGTCTGATTTCCAAAGGTTTTTTACAAAATATTTTTCTTCTACCTTACAGTTTAATACATCTGCTAAAAAAGCATAACACTCCCCAGCATCTATAGTTGATACAACTTTACACTCTAAAAATCCGATACAACCTTCTACTAATGGTGCAGAAATCTTTTCTGCTTTAAAAATTTTAAGTTGTGCCTCTTTAAATTTATTCGTTTTTCTTCCTGATTTAGAACCACAAATCCATATGGCTTTCTCCATACCTTTTGGAGGAATATTAATGGCAAATTCACCAGTCTCTAAAATTAATTCTGTAGTGTAGTGCTCCTTTGACACACATACAATAATCTTAGGAGGCTCTTCCGATGCGGGAGTAGCCCAAGCACAGGACATTACGTTAATCCTACCATCTTTACCTACAGAAGTAAGCAAAAAAACAATCTTCGGGTGTAATAACCTATAAAAATTTTCCGATAAGTTTTTCATTGTATACCCCCTTTATTTTCTTTATTTTAATTAATACTAAAAAATTAAACCCTTATCATACTACATCATGAAATCTGGTTACCCGAAGCATTCTTCCTTTAAGTTCACAACACTCTGAAATATGAGCATCACTCAACTTAATAATTGTGCCTTTCTTAGAACCATATCTAAAAACCGTTATTCCTTTAAGTCCCTTTTTATAGGCAAGTAGAAATATTTTTGCTACTTCTTCCTTTTTTGTTCTCTCTGAAAGATTGATTGTTTTAGAAACAGCATTATCTGTATATTTCTGAAAAGATGCCTGCATTTCAATGTGCTGCTCTGGTGTTATTTCAATAGCGGTTTTGAAAAGATTCTTAATTTTTGAGGATATTCCCTTTATTCCTCTCAAGGTACCCCTTTTTCTAATTTCCTCAATAAAATTTTCACTGTAAAATCCCTCATTTTGAGCAAATTCAACTAAATATTTATTAATTATCTCAAATTCTCTATCAAGGATCCTCTGCTTATAGGCAAGCAAAAAATATGGTTCTATTCCACTTGAACAGTCAGCAATTATTGATATAGTTCCTGTTGGTGCTATTGTTGTAGTAGTAGCATTTCTCATAGGTATACCCTTTTTATCCCATACCGAGCCTTTAAAATTAGGAAAAGTTCCCCGCTTTTGAGCAAGCTCAACAGATGCCTCATGAGACTTATCTCTTATGAATTTCATAACTTGCTCAGCTAACAAAAGAGCTTTTTTGTGATTATAAGGAATCATTAAATTTGTCAAGCAATCAGCCCATCCCATTATGCCAAGCCCTATTTTTCTATTTCCCTTATGCATTCTTTCAACCTCAGGCACAGGATAATTAGTAACATCAATTGCGTCATCAAGAAATCTCGTGGCAAGTTTAACATCATCACCTAAGAGATTAAAATTAATCTTTCCATTTATTACATACTTTGATAAATTTATCGAACCAAGAATACAAGCCTCATAAGGTAAAAGTGGTTGTTCTCCGCAAGGATTTGTACAATCTATAATTCCTAAATGGGGGGTAGGATTATATTTATTGATACTATCAATAAATATAATTCCTGGATCTCCAACTTCCCAGGCAGACTGGACTATTTCATTAAAAATTTCCTTTGCCTTTAATTTCTTCACTATTTCCCCATTTCTTGGATTTATAAGAGGTAAATAATCATCTTTAAAAAAGGCTTCCATAAAGGAATCTGTAATTGCGACGGAAATATTAAAATTACTAAGATTTTCAATGCGTTTCACCCTTATAAATTCAATAATATCAGGGTGGTCAACTCTTAAAACTCCCATATTAGCACCTCTTCTTGCCCCACCCTGTTTTATGATGTCTGAAGCTTTATCAAATATCTTCATGAAAGATACAGGTCCGCTTGCTATACCTCCTGTAGAATGAACAATATCGCCTTTAGGTCTCAATTTAGAAAAATTAAAACCTGTACCTCCACCACTTTGAAGAATAAGCGCCGTATCCATTAATGTTTTAAATATAGATTCAATTGAATCCTCTATAGGAAGTACAAAACAAGCAGCAAGCTGAGCTTTTGTTTTACCTGCATTCATTAAAGCTGGTGAATTTGGTAGAAACCTTAAGTTGCTCATCATATCAAAAAATTTCTCTGACAATTCTGAAGGATTTTCTCCGTAAAATTCCTCTGCTTGCGTAATATAATTTGCTACTCTATAAAAGAGCCCTTCAGGATTTTCTATAATCTGTCCTTTTTCATTTTTTAAGAAATATCTTATTTCAAGAACTATTTTTGCTCTATCACTTAAGTTCATCAATTATAAGTCTATCATATTCTGTTGCAACTTTAGGATGGGAAAAATTAAAATTATACCATGAAAATTAAATGCCCTGTTTGCGGTAAAGTTGTTGAATATGAAAATAATGAATCGAGACCATTTTGTTCAAAAAGCTGTAAAATTATTGACCTATGGAATTGGTTTCATGAATACTATTCAATAAAAATTGAAGAAATCGATGAAAAAATAAACTCAGAGGAGGGAAAAAATGATAAAACTTACGGTTTGTGGTGCAGCAGGAAGAATGGGCAGTAGAATAATTGCTCTTTCTAAGGAATATGCAGAACTAAAACTAATAGGTGCTATCGAATCTAAAATTAGTCCTAAAATAGGCTCAGATGCAGGATTAGTTGCAGGAATTGGGCAGTTAGGAGTAGAAATAACATCTGACCTAAAAAAAATCATTAAAAATACTGACATTGTTGTAAATTTCACATCTCCTGAAGCTACTCTGGAACATCTTGAAATTGTTAAGAAATCAAAAAAACCAATTGTAATTGGTACCACAGGATTTAGCAACGAACAATTAATAACAATTCAGAAAATCTCAAAAGAAATACCTATAGTTCTCTCACCTAATATGAGTATTGGCGTTAATCTTTTGTTTAAAATCCTTAAGGATGTGGCAAAAATTCTTGGAGATGATTATGATGTAGAAATCTTAGAAGCTCATCATAGAATGAAAAAGGATGCTCCGAGTGGAACAGCTATAAAAATGGCAAAAGTAATTGCCGAAGCTTTAGGAAGGAATTTTGATGAAGTAGCTGTTTATGCAAGAAAAGGAATAATTGGTGAGAGAACCAAAAAAGAAATCGGAATTCAAACAGTAAGGGCAGGAGATATTGTTGGAGAGCATACAGTTATTTTTGGAGGATTAGGAGAAAGAATAGAAATAACCCATAAAGCATCAAGTAGAGACACATTTGCAAGAGGAGCACTTAAGGCAGCTATATGGCTTTATGGGAAACCCGCAGGCTTTTACGATATGGGAGATGTACTTGGAATAAAATAAAATAAAAAAGGGAGGGATTGCCCTCCCTTTTATCCTTCCACAATAGAAAACTCTTTCCACATGAACCAATTGCCTGTATCTTTCATAAAGTTATATGTTTCTGAAAAAATTTTATAATGTTGTTCTTCTTCAAAAATTAGTCTTTCAAAGAGTTTCTTTTCTTTTTCTGTAGTTACTTCATTTATAATCTTTTTATAAAACTCTATGCCCTCCTTTTCCATATCCATAGCAATTCTAAATGCCTCGAGGTCATCAGAAAGAGCTTTAACTCTTTCCATCATTTCATTTTTCATCTCTTCAAATATTGTTTTGACTGCCTTTATAGGATTAGCCTCCTTAATTGTTAGTTCAAATCCTTTAACCACCTCTTCTATCATCTTTATGTGATTTTTTTCATCCTCTGATATAATAAAAAACATTTTTTTACCTACAGGATGAGAAACTTTTTCAGATGCTTCCTTATAAAACCTTACTGCATCTGTTTCCATCTTTAAAGCAAGTTCAACTGATTTCATTTAATCCTCCTAATTACCCCTCCGGTTCAAACATGTCTTTTGTAGCCCCGCATACAGGACAGTTCCATGTGTCAGGTAGATTTTCAAAGGATGTTCCAGGAGCTATTCCATTGTCAGGGTCTCCCTGTGCTGGATCATAAACATAACCACATACGCTACATTTGTACTTTTTCATATCATACCTCCTTCAATTATATTAGAATTATTATAAACTAATTTATTTCAATTTAGCAAAAGCTATCATGTTATAATAAAATTTATGAAATTTAAATTAATTATATTTATAATTATCATACTAATTGCGTTCTTAGCAGGGGCTGGTTTTGCAATATTTAGAGATATCCCATCAATTAAAGATTTTGATAAAGTAAAAACACCCCAAGGAACAAAAGTTTATGCTGATGATGGAACCTTAATTGGAGAATTTAAAATTCAAAAGGGTATCTACGTTTCAATAAAACAAATACCAAAACACTTAATTGATGCCGTTATAGCTGTAGAGGATTCGAGATTCTGGAAACATAAGGGAATTGACTATATTGGGATAGGTAGGGCACTTGTTACTGATATTCTTCATATGCAACTAAAAGAAGGAGGAAGTACTATAACTCAACAACTAGCAAAAATAATGTTTCTTACACCAGAAAAAACAATATCAAGAAAAATTAAAGAAGCATATTTAGCAATTAAAATAGAAAGAGAATTAAGTAAAGAAAAGATCCTCGAACTTTATTTAAATAATGTTTATTTTGGACACGGAGCCTACGGAGTTGAAATGGCATCAAAAATTTATTTTGGCAAATCTGTCACTAATATAAATCTTGCTGAAGCAGCCTTGCTTGCTGCATTAATAAAAGCTCCGAATGCTTATTCTCCATACAATGATTTAGTTAAAGCTAAACAACGCCAGGAAACTGTCCTTGAAAGAATGGAAAAAGAAGAATTAATAACACCACAGGAAAGAAAAAGAGCCTCTTCTCAAGAAATTCATCTGAGTTCACTAAGAATTTCAACTGAAAATTATAACTATTTTCTTGAATTTGTAAGAAAACAACTAGAAGAAAATTTTGATGTAGATAAAATTTATAAAGGCAATCTAAGGATATACACTACACTTGACACTAATGCTCAAATCTCTGCACAAAAAGCCCTACAGGCAGGACTTAGAGAAGTAGATAAACGAATTGGTTGGAGAGGACCTATTGGAAAAGTATCAATAAAAAATGATGAAAAGGAACAAAAAGTTGCTTTTTCACCATCACAAGGAGATATTGCAAAAGGCATTGTTCTTTCAGTAACGAATAATCAAGCTATTATCAAAGCAAGAGGATTAAAAGGCAAATTAAACCTACAAGATGCTCAGTGGGCAAGTAAAGTAATAGATTCTTCCGGGAAAATTAAAACTTTTAAAAATTTTAAACTTACGGATATTCTCTCTCCTGGTGATATAATAATGGTAAAATTTAAATCTGTTGGCAAAGAAATTGTTTTTTCTCTTGAACAAGAGCCTGAGATAGAGGGAGCATTAGTTGCTTTAGACCCTCAAAATGGATATATACGGGCGATGGTGGGTGGATATAATTTCCAAAGAGGGGAGTTTAACAGAGCAGTTTATGCAAAAAGACAACCTGGAAGCTCCTTTAAACCATTTGTTTATGCCACCGCGATAGAAAAAGGATTTACACCGGAAAATACTATACTTGATGAACCAATAAGTTACAGAACAGGGCTCAAAGAATGGACACCATCAAATTATGATGGTGAATTTTGGGGAGAAATAACTTTAAGAAGAGCCTTAGCTTTCTCAAGAAATGTTCCAACTGTTAGGTTAGCAGAGACGCTTAGAGTAGAATCCATAATAAACTTAGCTAAAAGAGCAGGAATTACATCTGAAATGCCAGCTGATTTAACTATTGCTCTTGGAAGTCTTAGTATATCTCCATTGGAATTAACCTCAGCATTTGCTGTTTTCGCTAATGGGGGTAAAAAAATAAAACCAATCGCAATAAAATATGTAACTGATGCCACAGGGAAAATTTTACTACAAAATGAACCTGAACTTCAGGAAACTATCTCTCCAGAAGTTGCTTTTACAATAACGAATATGCTTAAAGATGTTGTTACTTATGGTACAGGGACAAGAGCTAATATAGGAAGACCTGTAGCAGGAAAAACCGGAACAAGCAATGACTTTAAGGATGCATGGTTTATCGGTTATACACCTCAACTCGTAGCAGGAGTTTGGGTTGGCTATGATGATATGAGAAAAAGTCTTGGTCAAGGTGAAGCTGGTGGTAGAGTATCTGCACCTATTTGGGCTCAATTTATGAAAGAAGCTCTTACTAATAAAGAACCTCAAGACTTTGTATTAACTGTATCAGAATCCTCCGAAAGCTCAAAAAATCAAGAAGCTAATAAAAATATCAATCAATCAACCAACTAACCCTTTATTACCAAGATAAAATGGTGTTGGTATGAATATACTTGTTTTTGGATTAGGCGCATTAGGAACTGTTTTTGCAACTTCTTTAAAAGCCTCTGGTGAGAATGTGTTCGGAGTTACAAAGAGTAAATATATAGAAAAAATTAAAAATAAAAGACTACATATAAAGGGACTCTTTGGAGAAAAAGAAGCTTTCTTAGATGAAATCTTTAAAGATCCTAAAGATATTGTAGACAAAAATTTTGATCTTATCATCGTAGCTGTAAAATCATATGATACAGAAACTGTTATCAAACAAATTAAACAACTCCTTAATGAAAAAACTCTTGTTTTACTTGCTCAGAATGGGTATGGGAATTATGAATTAGCAAGTTACATATTAGGTAAGGATAAGGTGATTCTCTCAAGAGTAATATTTGGAGCTAAAATTATAGAAACCGGTTCAGCAGAAGTAACAGTCTTTGCTGATGATATTGTGATCGGTCAACCAGATCACGCAATTCCTAATGAAAAATTAGAAGATATTGCTAAATTATTTAACAAAGCCGGTATTCCCACTAAAGTATCTGAAAATGTTTATACTATACTTTGGGATAAAATACTTTATAACTGTGCATTAAATCCATTGGGAGCTATATTAAAATGCACTTATGGTGACTTAGCTGATCATAAAGAGTCAAGAGAAATAATGAATAAAATAATAGAAGAGATTTTTACTGTAACAAAAGCAAATGGAATAAAACTTAATTGGCAATGTGGAGAGGATTACTTAAAATTTTTTTACGAAAAACTTGTTCCTCCTACAGCAAAACATTTTCCTTCAATGTATTATGATATCCAAAATGGGAAAAAAACAGAAATCGACTCACTAAACGGAGCCATTGTTAATCTCGGTAAAATATTAGGAATAAGTGTTCCAGTCAATGAAACCATTACAAATGTTATAAAAACTTTGGAAAGTATTGCACTAAAAAACTTATCAAAAAATATCTAATTTTTCTATTTCCTCATTTAGCCTTATTATTTTTATAAAGGATTTATATTGCCTTGTCTGTCTTTCGTAGTTTATACTTCTTACTCAGATATGGTCGCGATCTCCTCTGCTTACTTTTTGCTTAATTCCTAAAATAATAGGAGATAATGGTTGCCTTCTTTGTCAATTATGTGAAAACATCCCGTTTTCAGCAAGATTATTTTTGAGGAAAGGCGAAGTATTCTAATTTTTTAAAGTTGTGGTAATATATATATCTATTAACCATAAAAATTTCGAAATTTTAGGAGGTTGAAATGATTTTAAAAAGATATCTTCTTGCACCAGGTCCTACTCCTGTCCCACCGGAAGTTCTTCTTAGTATGGCTATGCCAATTATTCATCATCGTAGTCCTGATTTTTTGCCTATTCTTGATTCAGCTAAAAAGGGACTTCAATGGATTTATCAAACAAAAAATGATGTATTAATACTATGTTCAACAGGAACAGGTGGGATGGTTGCAGCAGTTAATAATTTCTTTTCACCTGGTGAAAAAGTGCTTGTAATAAATGGTGGTAAATTTGGAGAAAGATGGGTAAAAATTGCTCAAGCTTATGGATTGAATGTGGTAGAAATTCCAGTAGAATGGGGATATTCTGTGGATGTAAACAGAGTAGAAGAAGAATTAAAGAAACATTCAGATATTAAAGGTGTTTTAATTCAAGCAAGTGAAACTTCTACAGGTGTATATCATGACATTGAATTAGTAGGTAAACTTGTAAAGCAATATGATGATACATTGTTCATAGTTGATTCTATTTCTGCTTTAGTTGCCCACGATATAAAAACCGATGAATGGGGAATTGATGTGATGGTAAGCGGTGCGCAGAAAGGATTTATGTTGCCTCCTGGCCTTGCTTTTATAAGTGTTAGCGAAAAAGCATGGAAGAGAAATGAAAAATCCAAATCCCCAAGATTTTACTTCAATCTTAAAAAAGAAAGAGAAAATCTTGCTAAAAACCAGACTAATTTTACCTCTGCGGTTTCTCTAATTATCGGACTTAATGAAGCTATAAAAATAATGCAAAAAGAAGGACTTGAAAATATATTTCGCAGACACGCCCTCTTAGCCTATGCAACCAGAGAAGCAGTTAAGGAAATAGGGTTAAATCTTTTTCCAAAAGGAACTCCGAGCAATGCAGTAACTGCAATAGAAGCTCCACAAGGAATAGATGGGCAGGTTATATATAAAACTCTAAGAGAAAAACATGGTGTAACAGCAGCTGGTGGCCAGGATAAACTTAAAGGTAAAGTTTTCCGTTTTGCTCATCTTGGTTATGCTGATAAATTTGATGTAATAGTGGGAATCTCTGCCCTTGAAATGACACTTAAAGAACTTGGCTATTCAGTTATTTTCGGAAAAGGTGTTGCAAAAGCAGAAGAAATTTTTTCAAAGGAGGAACAAAAGTGAAGGTTCTTGTTAGCGATAACATTTCACAGAAAGGTGTTGATATTCTGAAAAAAGCCGGACTTGAAGTAGATGTAAAAACAGGGCTTAAACCTGAAGAACTAAAATCAATAATAGGTGAATATGATGCGTTGATTATAAGGAGTGCCACAAAAGTAACTGCTGAAATTATTGACGCTGCTGATAAACTTAAAGTAATTGGAAGAGCAGGAACAGGAGTTGATAATGTAGATAAAGTTGCTGCGACTAAAAAAGGAATCGTAGTAATGAACACTCCAGGGGGAAATACCATTACAACTGCAGAGCATACTATTGCAATGCTATTTTCACTTGCCAGAAGAATTCCTCAAGCTTCTGCATCAATGAAATCTTGGAAATGGGAAAAGAAAAAATTCATGGGCGTTGAACTTTTTAATAAAACCATCGGAATTATAGGGCTTGGCAGAATAGGAACAGAGGTCGCAAAAAGAACTCAATGCATGGGAATGAATGTTTTAGCCTACGATCCATTCCTAAGTGATGAAAGAGCAGAGGAACTTGGTATTACTAAAACTGACCTTGATAGAATCTTTGCTGAAGCAGACTTCATAACTATACATACACCCTTGACAGCAGAAACAAAGTATTTAATAAACAAAGAAACAATCGCAAAAATGAAGAAAGGTGTGTATATAATTAACTGTGCTCGCGGCGGGATAATAAATGAAAAAGATATATATGAAGCAATCAAGGAAGGCAAAGTAGCAGGCGTTGCTCTTGATGTTTTTGAAAAAGAACCACCAGAGGAAGGATATCCTTTAGTAGCCGATGAAAGAGTAATATGCACTCCACATCTTGGTGCTTCAACCTTGGAGGCACAGGAAAATGTCGCTGTTGCCATAGCAGAACAAATTGTTGATTATCTCTTAAATGGAACTATACGAAATGCTGTTAATTTTCCATCAATACCCTTTGATCAAGTTCCGCTTATTCGCCCATATCTTGTTCTTCTTGAAAGAATGGGTAGTTTTGCATCACAAATCTTTTCAAAGAGTATAAAACAGATACAAATAGAATATCTTGGTGAAATTTCTACACTAAATACCCAGGCTTTAACTGCAGCAGCTCTAAAAGGAATTTTAGACCCTATATTAGGCGAACCAGTTAATTATGTTAATGCTTCCTTTATTGCAAAAGAAAGAGGCATTGAGGTAAAAGAAATAAAGGGTAAAGAAGCTGGAGACTACCAAAGCTTAGTAAAAGTAATACTCCTATCAAAAGATGATAAAACAGTAATTGCTGGAACACTTCTAAGTAGAAAAGATCCAAGGATTGTTCAGATTAATGATATTTCAATGGAAATTATTCCTGAAGGTAATATGATTTTTATGAGAAACCATGACCGTCCTGGTGTTATCGGTAATATAGGAACCCTACTTGGGAAAAATAACATCAACATAGGACATATGCATTTTGGAAGAAAAGAAGTAGGTGGTATAGCTTTTTCTGTTATAAGCATAGATGCCTCTTTAACTGATGAAATAATTGAGCAAATCAAGAAACTTCCAAATGTTCTGGAAGTAAAACCTGTATACATATCTGGTCACTAACTCAATTAAGGAGAAGATTATATGTCTACTATTGTTATCATAGGTGCTCAATGGGGTGATGAAGGAAAAGGTAAGATTGTTGATTACTTAACAGAAAAATGTGATTATGTAGTTAGATTTCAGGGTGGATGTAATGCTGGCCACACTGTAGTTGTTGGCAATGAAAAATATATTCTCCATCTTATACCCTCAGGGATACTTCACAAAGGGAAAAAATGCTTTATCGGAAATGGTGTAGTTCTTGATCCCTCAGGATTATTAAAAGAAATTGATACACTCATTAGCAAAGGAATTGAAGTTGATAATAACCTTTATATAGCAAAACATTGCCATCTCATCATGCCCTATCATATTGCAATTGAAGAACAAGCAGAAAAAAGGAAAAAAATAGGAACAACTAAAAAAGGCATTGGTCCTTGTTACACAGACAAAATTGCAAGAAATGGTGTTAGAATGGTAGACCTTCTGTATCCAGATATTCTTAAAAACAAAATCAGAGCAAATCTTGAAATTATCAACTTCCTTCTTAAAAATCTTTATGGGGCTGAAATACTTGATGAAGAGCAAATATTTAATCAGTATATTATCTATGCAGAAAAATTAAAAAAATACATTGTAGATGCAGATGTTTTAATAAATAAAGCTATTGATAATGGTAAGAACATTCTTTTTGAAGGAGCACAAGGAACGCTTCTTGATATTGATCATGGAACATATCCTTATGTTACATCATCAAATACAATAGCAGGTGGTGCTTGTACTGGTACAGGAGTAAGTCCTAAAAAAATAGATAATATAATAGGAATTGTAAAAGCCTATACTACAAGAGTTGGGGAAGGACCTTTCCCAACCGAGATAAAGGATTCTTTAGGTGAGGAAATAAGAAAAAAAGGTGGAGAGTATGGAGCCACTACAGGAAGACCTCGCAGGTGTGGATGGCTTGACCTTGTAGGGCTTAGACATGCTGTTAGAGTTAACGGTTTTACAGGAATCGCTATAACAAAGCTTGATATTCTCGATGGAATTGAGAAACTTAAAGTATGTGTTGGCTATAAGTATGGAAATAGTATTCTTGAAGATTTTCCAAAAGAACTTGAAATTCTACAAAATTGTACCCCAATATATGAAGAAATACCTGGCTGGAAAGAAAATACTGCAGGGATAAAGGATTATGAAAATCTCCCCCATAATGCTAAAAAATATCTTCAATTTATTGAGGATTCATTAAAAGTAAAAATACAGATTATTTCCACAGGACAGAAAAGAGATGAAATTATTATCAAGGAGTCTCCTGTATGAACTAATTTTTTTTGAAAAATGTCCTATTTGTAATAACGAATCTTCCTGTCAGGTATCACCCTTCTGTCTAACTTGTTGGGCAACAATTAGACCTTTTGAAAATCAAAAAATAACAAAGGGTAAATTTCATAAAAATTTCTGGAATTATATTGATGCACTTTATAGTTACTCCAGCTATGAAGGAACGATAAAAGAAGCTATACACATTTTCAAATATAAAAAAATAATGAGACTTGGGAAGCAGTTGGGAAAACTTTTGAGTAAAATTGAAAAACCATTAATAGATATAATAATACCAGTTCCTTTGCATGCTAACAAATTAAAAGAAAGAGAATTCAATCAATCTGCAATACTTGCAAGAGAATTATCAGAAGCTTGGGGCATTCCTTTGATTCTTGATTGTCTTATAAAAATAAAAAATACTAAGGAACAAGCCCTATTAAGTGAAGTTGATAGAAAAGAAAATCTTAAGGATGCTTTTATTGTCAGGACTAAATTGAATAATCTAAAAGTTGGTTTAATAGACGACGTTGTGACAACAGGGAGCACTTTAACAGAATGTGCAAAGGTTTTAAAAATAAAGGGTGAAGCTAAAAACATATATGCTATCACTTTAGCAAGAGCCAATTAGAAATTAACCAATCCATATAGTTTTATTAAAATCAGATATCCCTTCTATAAAATGATTTGTGGTTCCTCTGAAGCCAACTTTAAGTTGATCTTCAAGGTTGTAGTATTTTAAACAAGTACCGCAAGTAAATATCTCAACACCCCTCTCTTCTAATTTCTTTAACAAATTGATAAAATCTTCATCTTTAGTAGAAAGTTTAACTGCAGTATTCATAAGAAAAATCATATTAGGTAATTGATTTATGGCAGTCATTGTTTCAAAAAAAGCTTTCATCAATACTCTTCCAAGTTTTTCATCTTTACCAATTGTATCGGAGGCAATTATTATTAATAATTCTCTGGATGATTTCTTTTCATTTGATGCTATTTTACAAGTATAACCCTTAACTAATTTTACTTTCCAAAATGAGTTTTCCTTTTCAGATTCAAAATAGTATCCGAATCTTTCTGCATATCTCTTAATATTTTCTAAAGATGCCTCATTGTCAATTAATATAGTTATAAAACCTTCCTCTATCTTGGATAAAGCCTCCTCAGCAAGTATAATTGGCTTAGGACAACCCAAACCTCTCGCATCAACAGTTATCATAACTGCCCTCCTCTTTTTATAAAAAATTTAACATTGTTTTATAGAAGATTAAAAATAGATTGTTTCTATTAAAATTTCTTTTTTTATAGGGAAAATTTTATAAATCTTCTGCCCATTTTTTAGGGTCAAGTGCATCTCTTAGAGCTTCACCAAATAGATTAAAGGAGAGTACAGTTAAAAAAATTGCAATACCTGGGAAAAAACTCATCCACCAGGCAACTGTAATATAGTCCTTACCCACACTCAAAATTCCACCCCAGCTTGGTTCAGGAGGTTGAATCCCCAGTCCAAGGAAACTCAAACCACTTTCTATCAGGATTGCTCCCCCTACAGCAAAGGTTGCAGCTACAATAACAGGATATATGGCATTCGGTAAAATATGTTTAAATATTATTCTAAAAGAACTTGCCCCCATTGCTTTTGATGCAAGAACAAATTCTCTTTCCTTCAATGATAAAACTTCAGCCCTTACAAGTCTTGCCACATCCATCCATCCTGTGAGCCCTATAACTGCCATTATTATGTATATATTGGGTTCTAAGACAGCAACAATAGCAAGAATCAAAAATAATGTAGGAAAAGATAACATAACATCTACAATTCTCATAATTAAAGAATCAATAAATCCTCCATAATATCCAGCTATTGAACCAAGTAGTGTACCCGTTATTATTGCTATCCCCATAGCTATAATACCAACCTTTAAAGAAACTCTCGCACCGTATATGATTCTTGAAAGAACATCTCTTCCTAATTCATCTGTTCCAAAAAAGTGGTCTTTTGAAGGTGGTTCAAGGACTCTATAGACATTAATTTTATAGGGATCATAGGGAACTATAACTGGGGCTAATAGAGCGATTAAAACAATCATCAGTATAAAACAGATACCTATAACCGCAATTGTATTGCTTAAAATTCTTAACAATATTATTTTAAACATCTTTCTTCACTCTAATTCTTGGATCAACTAAAAAGTATGCAATATCTGCAATAAGATTGCCTATTAGCGTTAAAAAAGCTCCAATTATAAGAATACCCATTATTGTAGGATAATCTCTTGACATAGCTGATGAATAAAAAAGTTGACCCATTCCTGGAATAGAAAATATACTCTCAAAAATAACGCTTCCGCCGATTAAGCCTGGAATAGCAAGTCCTAAAAGAGTAACAACTGGGAGTAAGGCATTTCTGAGAGCATGTTTTACAATCACCACATTTTCAGGCAAACCCTTTGCCCTTGCAGTTCTAATATAGTCTTGCTTTAATACCTCAAGCATACTTGATCTTGTATATCGAGACATTCCAGCTAATCCAGCAAAAGACATTATGGTAACAGGCATAATTAAATGTTTTATCCAATCAATTATTCTATCTTTGAAAGGTAAGGTTTCTGCTCCTATACTTTGTATTCCTGAAATAGGAAGCCATCCTAAATTAACTCCAAATATTATCATTGCAATCAGTGCAAGCCAAAAAGTTGGTACAGAAAAACCAGTGAAAACAAAAACCGTAAGAGATCTGTCAATTAAACTTCCTGGCTTTAAGGCAGAATAAATACCAATAGGTATTGAAATGATAAAAATCAGTAAAAGAGATAACAAATTAAGAGTAACCGTGATAGGAAGCCTCTCTTTTACTTTATCTTTAACAGCTCTGCCATCAACAAAACTTTTACCAAGGTCTAAAGTAATAATCATCTTTAACCAATTAAAATAACGTTCATGAAGAGGCTTATCTAATCCATAAAGTTTTTTTAAAGCTTCCGCAGCTTCGGGTGAAGCCTTAGGAGACAATTCTTCTTGGAAAGTAGCAGGAGAACCGGGTGCAAGATTAATTACGATAAAACATATTAAAGTGATACCGATCAGAATAGGTATCATTAGGAAAAATCTTTTTACTAAATAAGAAAGCATAGATAAAATTTTACTACAAAATGGAAATTTTATAAAAATAAAATGAATTTCTAATTTTTAATATTCCCATCTACATCTATTATTTTTTCTTCAAAAGATATTTTTTTGTCTGCCCTTTGGAGAGACTCTCGCACTATCCAACTTAACCCCCCACAACATGGAACAGTCATTCTTAATACTAATACTGATTTAATATTATTTAATTTGAAGATTTCTGTTAATTTCTCTAAATATAGATTAGAATCATCAAGCTTAGGACATGCAATTAATAATTTTCTATCCTTTAATAAGTTTTCATGGAATTTTTTACATGAAAAGGCAGTACAATCGGCTGCAATAAGAAGATCTGCATTTCTTAAAAAAGGAGCATTTACTGAGATAAGTCTTAGCTGAATAGGCCAATTATTTAGTTTGTGGTCTTTAACTGATGATAAACATTCACAAACCGGTGGCTCGAGATTTTTTAATAACTGCAAATACTTTTTAGTTGCTTCTTCATTAAAAGGTTTAGCTTCTCTTTCAACAATAGTAATCGCTCCCTTCGGACAACTGCCGAGACATGCCCCTAATCCATCACAATAAATTTCATTCACTAACTTTGCTTTACCATTAATTATTTTTATTGCTCCTTCAGCACAAGCATTAACACACATTCCGCAGCCATCACACTTATCTTCATCAATAGAAATTATTGATCTTATAGGCATCTCTTACCTCCAAAATATTTCATTTTACTTAGTAATTTAAGTATAGAAGGGATTAATTGGATAAAAATATGATTTAAATCATAAAACTATTAAATTTCATATATGTTTTTCATTTCATTAGTGTATTCTCCATTTTCTTCATAGATGAAAAGAGGTTTTTCAACTTTAAGAGATATTTTCCCTCCCTTGACAGCTTCAATAAGAACCATTTTTGCCTCAGTTGATATTTTAGAATGGACAAATCGAAGGCGTTTTACCTCAAGATTATATCTACTCAAAGTTCTAATAATTTCAACTAACCTTTCAGGGAGATGAACCATGCAAAGTCTTCCTCTATGTCTCAAGCTCCTTTGAGCTATTTCAGCAATATCTGCTACGGAGAGACTAAATTCATGTCTTGCAATTGCTTTTTCTTCCTTAGGACTAATTTTTCCTGTTCCAGGCCTTCTAAAGGGAGGATTAGTGAAAACAAGGTCAAAGCCTTTTTCATCAAATTTTTTCGCGTCTACACAATAAACTTTAATTTGATTCTCAAGCCCATTTATTTCAATATTTTTCTTAGCAAATTCAGAGAGATCGGCTTGTATTTCAATCATTGTTATTTTACTATGGGTATATTTTTTTGCAACTATCATTCCTATTATTCCTGTCCCTGCTCCTAAATCTAAGGCATTATTTAATCTTTTTAAATTTATGAAATTTGCTAATATTATTGAGTCAACACTGAAACGATATCCCTCAACTGGCTGATATATCTTTAAATTGCCGATAGAGTCAATCGTGAAATTTTGCATTTATTCGTATTTTAGAGTTCTTAACTTGACCAACTCTTCCTGATATCCATAAATATGTGCTCCCGCAGAATAAGCATACATAGAACCATTTTTTAATCCTGTTTCAGAACAAACATATTGCTTGAGAAGCTCTATTCCTCCAAGGTTAGTCGGAAATCCTGCCCATAAATCCCAAGATCTAAAATATACTGTAACTGTTAGAAAAAGTTCATCTTCAGAGGGAACTGCCTTAAAATCGATAAGTCTTAGACATGGAGGATCAAGTTTGCCATCATTCCCATAACAAACATCTAAATCTATAGGTGTTCCAACCTCTATAATTGCTTGATTAGTTAGGGGAGTTTTTCTAAGAAGTTCTATGACCCTATCTAATTGTGTGCCTTTATTGGGCATAGGGTTATGAATTCTTGAAGAATACCTATAAGTTTCATTTTCACTCAATTCAGGATTCATCAAGTAATCTATGAAATAGTTTTCTATATATTCCATGCTCGTTGGTGAAGGAATACAAAGATGTGGAGGTATCTGCGGGACAATATCTTGCCAAGGTTTTTCTATATATACTGCTATCCCTGGATATTGAATTCTGTATTGTTCATTTTCAAAAGAACCATGCTGGATTTTTTGAATATAACCATTATCTAAGATATTATAAATCAACTGAAACCACGCATCTGATATTGTTAATGCATTTATGCAAAAGGGTTTGCAGTTTGTCATAACTTTAATAATTTTCTTCTGTCCACATATCCTGCGTAAATCTAATGACTCTATTTCTACCCATTTCCTTTGCTTTATATAAGGCTACATCAGCAAACTTGATAGCCTCCCAAAAATTTTGTGTATCAACTGGAAATTCACTAACACCTATACTTATGGTTTTCTGAATGAATCCTCCTGTAATCTTTATTTTTATATCTTCAATCCTTTTTCTTATTTTTTCTGCAATTTCTATGCTGTTTCCTTCTTTAGAATCTATAAGCAATACAAGAAACTCTTCTCCTCCAAAACGAATAACAAGATCAGAAGCTCTAACACTATTTTTAATATTATTACCAATTTCTTTTAATACCACATCTCCTGTGTCATGTCCATAGACATCATTTATTTGTTTAAAGAAATCTATATCACACATCAAAAGCCCAAGAATAGTGCCTCTTCTAAGTATACCAGCAACTATGTTTTCAAAACTTTCTTCTAAAAATCTTCTGTTGTAAAGCCCGGTTAAAGCGTCTTTGAAACTGGACTCTTTTAAAGCCTTCATAAGTCTTTTTGCTTCAATAACTGGTTGAGCTTCTTGTATATATCTCATAGCTTTTTTAATCTTCTTTTCAAACTCTTCTAAATCACATTCCTCTCTCTTTGCACAAATAAACTGAACTACTCCACCGACATTACCCTCAGTAATTATTGGAAGGCAGAAATGAATAACATCTTTATCTTCAATGAAATACTTACAGATATTAGGATAAGCTGCGGATGATATAAGATGAGCTGTTCTATTTACTCTACATAATTGACAATCCAGCAAAATGTCTCTACTACAGTAAAGTTGCAATCCCTCTGCCTCTTTAGGAAAGATCACTTTCATAGTATTTGTGCTATTTGATACTTCATATATAATAAAACTATCAAATTTAAGTTCTTCGCTGAATATCCTTGCAAGCCTCATATACACATCATCAATTGTATCATCCTCCTCAATAATCTTTTTAAAGGAAGACAAGCCACTTAGTGCATCCATAAATTTATTGAATTCAGTTGTAAGCTGCCCAAGTTCATCTTTTGAATACACAGTTAGTTTTTTAGTTAAATCTATATCTCCTGAATGAAGTTTTTTAAATTGATCAGTGATTTCAGTTACACTTTTTCTTAATGACTGTGATATTAAAAATCCAAAAGCTCCAGATAACAATGCTGTTATCAAAAAAACAGAGCTTATTATTAATACAGAAAAATTAAACTTTTCATACATTTTTTCTTCAAAAATTCTCCATTCGTTTAATATGTTCAATAAATTTTGATTTAAAATTTTTATAGATTCACTTGTTGTAACATCATAATAACTGACTTTTTCTAAAAGAGAGTTTAAATTATTTTTATTTAATCTTTCACTTTTAATCTCATCAAGAATATTATCTAAATGTTCAATTCTTGATATAACATCCTCTACAAGTTTTCTACTATTAACATTCTGCAATGGATAGACTGAGAATCTGTCAATTAAAAGATCTGTAATTATTGAATAATCCACTACAGTACCACCATTAAGTAATGCGTTTAGAAAATTTTTACAATCTTGCAATCTTTCTTTAGCTCTTGAGTAATTTGCATTTATTGAATCTTGATCATTGTAAATTATAATTTTATGTACTGAAATATTAGCTCCTCTAAGTTTTCTTATTACAGAATTAGTAGCCTTCTCTTGAGGGACTATTTCCTCAACCATTTGTTCTGACATTAAGCTCATTTTAAAAATAGTAAGCAATGATATTGAAGATATAAGCAATAACCAAAATAGAGAACCTAATGAAAAAAATAGAATTTTCTGATTTATTGAAAGATTTCTGAAAATTAAGATGTTTATAATATTTCTGAATACTTCTTTCATTTTTATATTTTCTATAATTCGGTTATTTTATTATAAAAAGTTAATAAATATAATTATAAAGTTAATAAATATACAATATTTCACGATTGATAGGCAACTTAAAAAAATTTAGAGGAGATTAATTTGAAAATTTTAATTTAGAATGATTAATGAAAAAATAAAGTGGAGGTGAAGGGATTCGAACCCACGACCTCCTGCGTGCAAAGCAGGCGCTCTCCCAACTGAGCTACACCCCCACAGTCTCAATGGGCCTAGTTGGAATCGAACCAACCACCTCACCCTTATCAGGGGTGCGCTCTAACCTACTGAGCTATAGGCCCATCAACATTTAAAGTTACCTGAAAAATATAATTTTTGTCAACCTTTGCTCTTTCCTCAAAAATAATTTTGCTGAAAAAATGGGTGTTGTGCACATAATTGACAAATAAGGCAATCATCCATGTTATCCTATTACTATGGAATTACAAACAAAGCGTCTATAAATCCCTACACAATAAAAATTAAGTAAAGAAATAGAAAAATTTTTAATATTAAATTCTTATTATCTGCCTTAATTTTTTCAGCCCACCATATTGATTTGTTTATTAATTCATCTTCATCAATAAACTGATGTCTTCCATTAATAATTACAGGTTTCCCGTTTACGAAAACATCTTCAATATCAGAAGATTTTGCAGAATAAATTATCGTAGAATATATGTCATATATAGGTTGCAGATGAGGTTTTCTCAAATTCATAGTAACTACATCAGCTTTTTTCCCTACTTCAAGGCTTCCTATGTAATTTTCAAGTCCCAAAGCTTTTGCTGCCCATATCGTAAGCATTTTCATACAAGTCTTTACATCAACAACAGTAGGATCTCCAGTTATTCCTTTTTGCACTTTTGCAGCTATTGAAATTTCTTCTAATAAATCTAAATTATTATTGCTTGCAGCACCATCTGTACCTAAACCAACCTTTACTCCCTTTTTCACCATCCTTGCTATTGGTGCAATACCGCTTGAAAGTTTTAGATTACTTTCTATGCAATGTGATACTCCTACTCCAAAATTTGACATAATCTCTATTTCTTCTTCATCAACCCAAACTGAATGGGCTGCCAATACAGTTCCTTCAAAAAATCCTATTTCTTTAAGATATTTAACTGGTCTCATTCCGTATTTCTTTATAGAATCTTCTACTTCATTAAATGTTTCACTAAGATGAATGTGAATTGGCACACCAAACTTTAATGCAATCTCTTTTGATTTTAATAAAGTATCTTTACTACAGGTATAAATTGAATGAGGTGCTACAGAGGGAAATATAAATTCATCATTCTTATATTTATTTATAAATTCTAAGGCTTTTGTGAGATAATCATCAGGTCCTCGTCCTGAAGGGGTTTCAAAATCAAGTATTCCCTGTCCTATAACTGCCTTGATCTTTAAATCCTTTGCCGCATTTGCTATACTATCAGTGAAAAAATACATATCGTTGAAAGTTGTGATACCATTTTTTAACATTTCAAGACAGGCAAGACATGTTCCATCATAAACAAATTCTTTGCTTAAAAATTTTCCTTCAAGAGGCCAAATATGTTCTCTCAACCATTGATATAATGGCAAGTCGTCAGCTATCCCTCTCAATAAAACCATAGCAGCATGAGTATGAGTATTAATAAAACCAGGCATTATTGCAGCGTCAGAATGACCATAAATAGGGATTGATGCAGTTTTATACTTTTTTAAAATCTCTTGAAAAGTGTTGATCTCAATAATTCTATCATCATCAATTACCAAAGCTCCGTTTTCGATTATTTCGTCATTTTCATTCATGGTTATTAGATATCTACCTCTTAAAATTGATTTCATATAACCTCCTTTTTCAAAATAAAAACAGATAGAGGCGGTAATGTTAAGTTGAGACTATAAGGTTGGCCATGGAAACAAATATTTTCAGCATTAATTCCTCCAAAATTTCCAAGATTACTTCCACCATATTCAAATGAATCACTATTTAATATTTCTCTATAAAATCCAGCTTGAGGAACACCAATTCTGTAGTTAAATCTTGGAACAGGAGTAAAATTGAAGACAAATAATAAAAATTCTCTATCATCTTCACTCTTTCTAAGAAATGAAATAATGCTCTGGTCATGGTCAGAAAAATCAATCCATTGAAATCCGTTCCAATGAAAATCGATTTCATATAGTGCCTTTTCATTTTTATAAATAGAGTTTAAATCTTTTATAAATTTCAATAAGCCTCTATGCGATTCATCTGAAAGCAAATGCCATTCAAGTTGCCAATTACAATTCCACTCATTTATCTGTCCAAATTCTGATCCCATGAATAGTAATTTTTTACCTGGATGTCCATACATATAGCCAAATAGTGCTCTCAAATTTGCAAGCTTTTGCCATTTATCGCCCGGCATTTTTTGAAATAAAGAACCTTTACCATAAACAACCTCATCATGGGATAGAGGAAGAACAAAATTCTCTGAAAATGCGTATAAAAGACTGAATGTTATAGAATTGGTATGATATTTTCTATAAATAGGATCTCTTGAAAAGTAGAATAATGTATCATGCATCCACCCCATATTCCATTTCATTGTAAAACCTAATCCTCCAATGTAAGTTGGCCGAGTAACCATTGGCCAAGAAGTAGACTCTTCAGCAATTGTCAATGTTCCGGCATACTCTCCATGCGTTAACTCATTCATCCTTCTAAGGAAATCTATTGCTTCAAGATTTTCCTTCCCACCATATATATTAGGAAGCCACTCTCCCGGTTTCTTTGAGTAATCAAGATATAGCATAGATGCAACTGCATCAACTCTTAAACCATCTATGTGATAAACATCAAACCAAAATAAGGCATTTGCAATTAGAAAATTTCTAACTTCGTTTCTGCCATAATTAAAAATTAAAGTTCCCCAATCTTTATGTTCACCCTTACGAGGATCTTCATGTTCATAAAGGGCTGTACCATCGAATCTTATTAAACCGTGTCCATCTTTAGGAAAATGCGATGGCACCCAGTCAATTATTACTCCTATATCATTTTGATGGGCATAATCAATGAAATACATGAAATCTTCGGGTGAACCAAAACGACTGGTAGGTGCATAATAGCCAAGACATTGATATCCCCATGATTCATCAAAAGGATGTTCTGTAATAGGAAGAAGTTCAACATGAGTAAATCCAAGCCATTTAACATATGGAATTAATTCATGGGCAAGCTCCCTATAATTCAGAAAACTTCCATCCCCTTTTCTTTTCCATGAGCCAAGATGTACTTCATATATAGACATTGGTGACTTCAACCAGTCTGTGTTTTTTCTCTTTTCAAGCCATATGGAATCATTCCATTTATATTTATTCTTAGGGTTATAAACAATGCTTGCACTTTTTGGACGAACTTCAAAGAAAAAACTAAAAGGGTCAGATTTAATTTGTATAATGTCATTCCATCCATGAATATAATATTTATACAATGTACCTTCAGTTAATCCTTCTATAAATAAACTCCAGATACCAGAATTACCAAGAGGACGCATTGGATTTTTTGTATAATCCCAGCTATTAAAATCTCCAAGAACAGAAACATATTTAGCATTTGGAGCCCATACTGCAAAATGAACGCCTTTTTTATTTTTGTAATCTATTATATGAGCCCCTAATTTTTCATAAATTTTATAATGATTACCTTCTCCTATGAGATATAAATCAAAATCTGTTAGAAATTCTTTCATGTTTCAACTCTTTCTGTAAATTCAATGATTGATTTTCTATACTTTATAGGCACTTTTTGTTTCTGAATTTTCAGATTTAATCTATCTTTGATTGATATTTTATCAAAATATTTAAGCCAAAGTCGTGCAATCTCCTTTTCATTATCGGTCAAATTAGGTATTTTATCCTCAATCTGAGCTGAACAAACTTTTCCTCTATAGCAAAATGCTGCAATGTTTCTTTTGATATCATGTATTAATGTTTTTTCATTTCTTAAACGATTTGCAAAATAAAAAGCTACAGGCATAATAATATTAAAATCAGGGCTAAACTTTGCATAAAGGTAACCACCTTCAACTTCTTTAAATCTTAATAAGCCTTTAATCTTTTGTATTTCTCTGCTTACTTGCTTAGCTTTTTTATAAATTCTCTCAATTACCGGGTCTGAAATATAATTTTCTAAGTTTGTTTTTGAATTTTCTAAAAAATATATAATATCATCAAATACTTCTTTGCCATCGCTTAATAAATATAGATAGAGAGTTTTTAAAGTTTTTATCTCTAATTTTTTCAAGCTTTCAGAATAATCCAGCCAATTAGAATTAAAAATTTTCAATTGATTAAAATTTATAGCATTCTTTATAGTTTCTACTAATTGAATTTCATTCATAGCGATAAGGTAAGTTGACTATTTCGATTACTAAAAATTTTATTCATCTCTGGTGTTTTATCATACAATTTTTTATCTTCAAAAAATTTACCATTTATAGTTATAAAATATTTAGCTCTTTTTACAACAACTCCTATTTTTTTTAGCGCATTAATGTCAAGATTAGCAAGCTTTCTTAATTTTAAAATCTTCTTTGCGCTTAGTGGGCCGATCCCAGGAACTCTGAGTAAAGATTCTAATGAAGCTTTAGTTATATCGATTGGGAAAAAATGTAAATTTCTCAATGCCCACGCAAGTTTTGGATCAATATTTTCATCAAGAAAAGGCTTTTTCTCTGAAAAAATCTCATCAATCCTAAAACCATAAAATCTTATTAGCCAATCAGCCTGATACAATCTATGTTCTCGCAATAATGGAGGCTTTGTTACAGGCAGTCTTGAATCATCATTTATAGGAACATAGGCAGAATAATAAACCCTCTTTAACTTGTTATTTTTGTATAGATAAGAGCTTAATCTTAAAATTTCAAGATCACTATCAGGAGTTGCTCCAATAATTAATTGAGTACTTTGACCACCCCTTGAATTATAAAATGTTTTTTCCTCTTTTAAAGTATCTATAGTTTTTGTGACAAAATTCATTATATTTAAAATATTATCCATTTTTTTATCTGGAGCAAGATATTCTAGTGATTTTTTATTTGGCAATTCGAGATTAACGCTTACTCTATCTGCCCATTTAATCGCCTCTGATACTGTTGCTTCTGAAGTACTGGGAATCAGTTTTAAATGAATATAACCATTAAATCTGTATTTTAGTCTCAAAAGGGATACTGTTTTAATCATCATTTCCATGGTAAGTTCAGGATTACCAATTATTCCAGAGCTTAAAAAAAGTCCTTCTATATAGTTTCTTCTGTAAAATTCATAAGTAATTTTTGCCAGTTCATCTGGCATTAAGACAGTTCTATATATATCGTTCTTTTTTCGATTTATGCAATATGCGCAATCATTATTACAAAAATTAGTAAGCAATATTTTTAAAAGAGAAATACATCTTCCATCAGAACTCCAGCTATGACAGACACCAAATCTTGAGGTGTTTCCTACTTGATTTTTTAAATTTTTTCTACTAACTCCACTGGAGGCACAAGATACATCATATTTAGCTCCGTTGGCAAGTAAAGATAATTTTTCATAGATATCTATAGATTTTCTTAGTAGCATAGTTTTTTAATATAATACCACTTTTTTATCTTTTTCAATTATTTTCATTTTTTTTAGAATAAAATCTGTTTGAGATAGGACAAAAGTTTCTGCTTGTTTAATTAGCGAGATTATTTTTGAGGAAAGGCGAAAGCTTGATTTTGCCTTTTATATTGTTATAATCTATCTCTATTCATGAAAGTAGCAAAATTATATAAATTTAATGACATAAGAATAGAAGATATACCAATTCCTAAAATAAATAGTAGACAAGCCCTCGTAAAAGTAAAAGCGTGTGGAATTTGTTCTGGAGATGTAATGCCCTGGTATATTGAAAAAAAAGCCCCTCTTGTTCTTGGACATGAAATCTGTGGTGAAATATTAAAAATTGGGGATTCCATAAAACAGGAAATTCCCCTAAGGGAGGGAGACAGAGTTTTTGTTCATCATCATGCTCCATGTATGGATTGTTTTTATTGTAAAAGAGGGGATTATGTCCAATGTAGAACATGGAAAGAATCAAAGATTTATCCAGGCGGTATCGCAGAGTATATTTTATTACCCGAGATTATCTTAAAAAATGATACCTTAAAAATACCAGAGCATATAAGTTGCGAAGAAGGTGCTATGGTGGAACCAGTTGCGTGCGTTGTTAAATCTTTAAAAAGAGCTAATATAAAAAAGGGGGATGTTGTTCTCATTGCAGGCTTAGGAATTATGGGACAACTTCATGTTATGTTAGCAAAAGAATTTGGTGCTAAAACAGTAATAGGCGCTGATATGGTCGATTTTAGATTGAAAAAAGCCTTAGAAGCTGGAGCTGATTTTGTTATTGATATAAAACATGAAAATATAAATGAAAAAATTAATAAAATTACAGATGGAATTATGGCTCAGTCAGTCATTGTTGGACCAGGTGATGCTGAAATTATAAAAAGTTATTTACAAACAGTATCAAAAGGTGGAACATTATTAATATTTACTCCCACTCCTCCCGATCAAAAAATATGCTTTTCAATTAATGATATTTATTTCCAAGACATTACAATAACAACAAGTTATTCCTGTGGACCTGAGGATACAAAAAAAGCGCTTGATTTAATATCAAATAAAAAAATTGACTTTAATCTTCTTATTACACATAAGTTTACAATAGAAGATACAGTTAAAGCTTATGAAATAACAGCTAAAGCAGAAGATTCTTTAAAATGTATAGTAACTTTTTAAGGATAGGAGAAATCTTTATGAAAAAATTTATTTTTTTTCTACTAATATTAATCTTTCCAGCATTAATCATTCCAGCTATAGTTAATGCAACTACAGAAATAGTATGGTATGGTCATGCAAGTTTTAAAATTCAGACTCCTCAGGGAAAAGTTTTATTGATTGACCCTTGGATAGTTAATCCTGCTAACAATAATAACAAAAAATACTTAGAGGAAATAAATAAAGTAGATTTAATTTTATTAACCCATGCTCATGGTGACCATATTGGTAATTTAATTGAGATAGCGAAAAAAACAGGCGCGAGATTAGTTACCACTTTTGACTTAGGAAAAGCAATGATTTTATATGGAGGTTATCCAGAGAAACAGTTTGGTTATGAAACAACCGGTAATTTTGGCGGAGAAATTGAACTTCTTGACGGAGAAGTTAAGGTTTTATTCGTACCAGCTGTTCATAGTTCTGCATTAGAAATTCCTAATTCTCCAAAAGGACTTACTTATGCAGGAAATCCTGGTGGATTTATTATTTCAATAAAAAATGGTCCAGTAATATATCACACAGGTGATACAGATTTATTTGAAGACATGAAAATAATAGGTTCATTATATAAAGTGGATATTATGATGGTATGCATAGGTGATAAGTTTACAATGGGACCTAAAAGAGCAGCTATAGCAACAAAATGGGTGAATCCTCGCATAATAGTTCCTATGCACTTTGGAACTTTTCCCGCTCTTACAGGAAAAGTTGAAGACTTTGAAAAAGAACTGAAAACTCAAAAAGTTAAAAGCAAGTTTTTAAAAATGAATATTGGAGAGATTTATAAATTTTAAATTTAAAAATTTAGATAAAATATCTTTTCTTTAGAAGAATAAAAGAAAATGGCATAAAAACAATTAAGAAAAATAATATATAGACAGATTCAAAAATAAAATTCTCATTAATACTACCATAAAACAATATTCGTGATATATTTACAAGATGGAAAAGAGGATTAAGTAGGGACAATTCTGTAAAAATAGATGGCATATCTTCAATGGGGAAGAAAATTCCAGAAAAAAGAAAAAGCGGCGTTAAGAAAAGGGTATAGAAATAATTAAAAGAATCAATGCCAGGGACTAATGCGGTAGCAATGATTGATAAATTAGCAAATATAATTCCACAAATAAATATATACGGAACTAAAAGCAAAACCTGAAACTCTTTAACTAAACCAAAAAGAAACATAACAAATAAAATAATAGTTCCATAGATTAAGCTTTTTGTAGCACCCCATAGGATTTCCCCTAAGACAAGTTCATTAAAAAGTATAGGAGTTGCTAAAATCGCATCGAAAGTCTTTTGATATTCCATCCTAACATAAGTACCATAAGTACATTCATAGCTTGCTGCATACATAGCTGATGACATTACAATTCCTGGGGCTATGAATTCAATGTATGAAAGTCCATTTATTTCTTTTATAAACCCACCAAGTCCATAACCTAAAGCTATAAGATAAAGCATTGGCTCAAAAAAGTTTAAAGCTAAACTTGAACGATATAATTTTCTGTAAACAGTAGCATTTCTTTGCCAGACTCTTATTGCTCTCTTGAAATTCATTTTTTATTCTTCGGTCATATTTAAATAAACCTTTTCGAGATTGCCACTAAATTTAAATGATAAATTTTCAGGAGTATCAATTACTAAAATTTGTCCTTTATTCATAATAGCAATTCTATCACATAATTTTTCAGCCTCTTCCATATAATGAGTAGTCAAAACAATCGTTTTACCTGAATGTTTAAGTATTTCTATTCTATCCCATATTTGTTTTCTACTACGGGGATCAAGACCTGTTGTAGGCTCATCAAGAATTAATAGCTCTGGATCATTTATAAGCCCTCTGATAAAAGTAAGCTTTCTTTTCATTCCGCCTGAAAGTTTTCTAACATTCATATCTGACCATTCCTGTAAACTAACAAAATTCAGCAATTCCTTTGCTCTTTCTATGGCTTCTTTTTTTCTAATATTAAAATATCTTGCGTAGACAATTAAATTTTCAAGAACACTCAAGTCTGGGTCGAGATTATTATCTTGAGGAATAACACCAATTTTCTGTTTAATTTCAGGTAAATTTTTTTTATTTAAACTTTTACCAAAAACCTTAATTTCACCTGAACTTGGAGATATAAATCCATAAATCATGCTCATAAGAGTAGTTTTCCCAGCTCCATTAGAACCTAAAAAACTGAAACACTCTCCCTGTCTTATGAAAAAACTCACTGAATCAAGAGCTTTAAAACTTTTATAATACTTTATTAAATTTTTCCCCGTCACTATATCCATAATTTTTAGTATAATAGTTTTATGAGATACATGAAAATATTAATTTATTTGATTATTCTTATTCCAATACATGTTTATGGAGAAATATCTCTTTTTCCAGTCGAAGAAAACATGATCAATGGTGAATTTAACGTAATTATATATTCTAATTCTTACATCAACGATCCTGAAACATTTATTATTTTTGATAAAACAGATGACAATATAGATTTTTCACTTTACGCACCTTCTTTTAAATCTAAAGTTATACCAAACCTAAAGGACACAGAGGCTTTAAAAATTTCTCGAGAAATTCTCTATAATTCCTCTTTCATAAGTTCATTTAAATACACCGAAATAAAAATTTCAGGAATTACCGCAGGTTTTGAAATAAAACCAGTATATTTTCCTTGGATTTTCGGAATCTTAGAACCTGTAGAGACAATATATAAGAAGAAAAACAATTCAATCGAGGTATTTATACGTCTCAATCCACGAGTTGAGCGACAAATCAACAACGGTGGAAACTCAGATAAAGATGATTAAGAAGAGAACTCATTTTGATGAGCTCTCTTCTTAATATCATTATACTGTCGACCTTATAATATCTTTTCCTCTCTGCTTTAAATTAGCATGAGCTGATGCGAGCTTAGCTATAGGAACTCTATAGGGTGAGCAACTCACATAATTAAGTCCTAATTTATTACAAAATTCAATTGAAGATGGATCACCTCCGTGCTCACCACATATCCCGAGCTTAAGATCTTTATTAACTTTTTTTCCTTTTTTAACTGCGATCTCCATCATCTGTCCAACACCTTCTGTATCTATTGAAATGAAGGGGTCTTCTGGTATGATTTTTTGGTCAATATATAAGGGTAAAAACTTCCCTGCATCATCTCTTGAAAGTCCATAAACAGATTGAGTCAAATCATTTGTTCCAAATGAGAAAAACTCAGCCTCAGTAGCTATCTGATCAGCAGTAATTGCGGCACGAGCAAGTTCTATCATTGTGCCTACTTTATAATCAACCCTTACTTTATAAGCTTTCATTACTTCTTCTGCAGTTTTAACTGTTAGTTGCCGCATAATCTTTAATTCATTTACATGGGCAACAAGGGGAATCATTATTTCAGGGATAACTTTTATCTTTTTCTTAGCAAGTTCACAAGCAGCTTCCATAATTGCTCTTACTTGCATTTCATAAACTTCAGGATAGGTTATTCCAAGTCTACAACCTCTATGTCCAAGCATAGGGTTGAATTCTTCAAGGGATTTAATTTTTGCTTTTATTTTCTTGGTAGAAATACCCATTTCTTTTGATAGAACTTCTATCTCTTCATCGGTCTTAGGTAAAAATTCATGGAGAGGTGGATCAAGAAGCCTTATTGTAACTGGCAGCCCCTTCATTTCTTTGAAAATTCCAATGAAATCTTCTTTCTGATAGGGCTCAATTTTTTCCAATGCTTTTTTTCTTTGCTCTACAGTATCAGATAAAATCATCTCTCTGAAGGCTTTAATTCTCTCTGTTTCAAAAAACATATGTTCAGTTCTACACAGTCCTATTCCTACTGCACCAAACTCTCTTGCAACTCGAGCATCTTTTGGTGTGTCTGCATTTGCCCTAACATTAAGTTTACTTAATTCTTCTGACCATTTCATTATGGTATAAAACTCTTTAGGCAATTTTGGCATAACAAGAGGTGCTTGTCCAAGAATAACTTCGCCTGTTGTGCCATTTAATGTTATAAAATCACCCTCTTTAACTATTAAATCTCCAACATTGAAATATTTTTCCTCTTCATTTATATTTAAAGCGCCACATCCTACCACACAACACTTGCCCATTCCTCTTCCTACAACCGCAGCATGAGAGGTCATCCCACCACGCGCAGTTAAAATTCCTTGTGAAGCATGCATTCCGCCAATATCCTCTGGAGAAGTTTCTGCTCTAACAAGGATGACTTTTTCTCCTTTTGAAGCCCAATCTTCAGCATCAGAAGCAGTGAAGACTACTTTACCAACTGCTGCACCAGGACTCGCGGGTAACCCCTTTGCTATAACATTAACTTGAGCTTTTGAATCAATTGTTGGATGAAGTAGTTGATTGAGTTGTTCTGGTTCGATTCTTAAAACAGCTGTTTTTTTATCAATTAATTTTTCCTTAACCATATCAACAGCTATCTTAATTGCTGCTGCAGCTGTTCTTTTCCCCACTCTTGTTTGAAGCATATAGAGTTTACCTTCTTGAATTGTAAATTCTATATCAAGCATATCTCTATAATGCCTTTCAAGTTTGTTACATATATTTTCAAGCTCAGAATAAATCTGAGGCATTCTCTTTTTAAGTTCTTCAATTCTAAGCGGCGTTCTGATTCCTGCAACCACGTCTTCGCCCTGAGCATTTGGTAAAAATTCTGCAAAAAATCTTTTCTTACCTGTGGAAGGGTCCCTTGTAAAACCAACCCCTGTTCCAGAATTTTCACCCATGTTACCAAATACCATTGCCATCACATTACAAGCTGTTCCAAGATCATCTGGTATACCATGAAGTCTCCGGTATGTAATGGCTCTATCGCCATACCATGAGTCAAATACTGCTTTTATTGCCATTTTTAATTGTTCATATGGATCAGATGGAAAATCTTTTTTTGTCTCTCTCTTATACAATTCTTTGTATTTTTTTACTAAAAATTTTAAGTCTTTTGCATCAAGTTCTGTATCTAATTTAACCCCTCTTTCTTCCTTAACTTTATCAAGTATGTCTTCAAATTTTTTTCTATCAATATTTGTAACGATACTTCCAAACATGGTTATAAATCTTCTATAGGTATCGTATACAAATCTATCATTTTTTGTTTTTTCTAAAAGACCTTTAAGGGTTTCATCATTAAGCCCAAGATTTAAAACTGTATCCATCATTCCCGGCATAGAAAATTTAGCACCTGATCTTACGGATAAAAGCAAAGGATTTTTATTATCACCAAATTTATATTTCATTGATTTTTCAATTCTCTTAATATAAGATAGAACTTCCTCCCACAGAACCTCAAGGAACTTTTCACCCTGCTTAAAATATTCACGACAGGCTTCTGTAGTAATAGTAAATCCAGACGGGACTGGAATTCCTAAATTTGTCATTTCTGCAAGTCCTGCTCCTTTACCTCCTAACAGATCCTTCATTGCTCCTGTTCCTTCTGCTTTACCATCTCCAAAATAGTAGACATATTTTTTCTGCAGATTTGTTTTTTTGATTTTTTGTAATACTTTTCTTTTTTTTAATGCCATTATAAGGCTCCTCCTGGCTTAATATTTTAAATTAAGATATTCATATTACAATGATGTTACAAAATTTTTCAACAATTTTAGAAAATTTAATTAAGTAAAATTAAAGCTAAAATTTTATAAGAAAGTGTTATAGCAAAGTTATGCTCTTTTGTAAAAAGAATGCTTAGAAATATTAATGATAAACACAGATAGAGCAACAGATTATTGTGGAAGTCTTTAAACTAATCTATCCTCTATCTGGTAGTGAAAAGTCCTAAAAATATTAAGACAAAATCTCCTTAATCAACTATTCAAAATTCATAGATACTTATTTATATTACAAGTGGCAAATGATAAGTTATAATTTAGAAACCGAGGCATAAAAATTGGAAATATCAGATAAATTATTAACTAATACAAAAAAGTTGATTACAAAAAATTTTTATATATCACATATGAATCTATTTTTTCCCTCGCTCTTAGCCTTGTACATTAGCAGGTCTGCTCTGTGGATTGCTTGAACAATAGTCTCTTTATCCTTTAGAAAAGTACCGCCACCGGATAGAGTAAACTTAATAAAGTTATCATTATATTCTATAAACGAACTTTCAACTAATTTTATTAATTTATTACCTATTATTTTTATATTTTGTAATTCTTTTATAAAAATTACTAAGACAAATTCCTCTCCACCCCATCTAACAATTATATCTTCATGTCTTAGTGATTTAATAAAAATTTGAGCAACAGCATATAAAACTTTGTCTCCTGCTTCATGTCCATAAGTATCATTTATTTTTTTAAAATCATCTATGTCAAAAAATAAAATTCCTGTATGTAATTTAAGTAAAGTCATTTCTCTTTGACGAATAGGATATAAAAAATCAAAACCCTTTCTATTGTAAACTTTTGTAAGAGAGTCCTTTAAAGCTAAATTAAGTAAGTCTTTCTCATGCTCAACATCTAAAATCACAGGAGTAAATAACTCAATAACGCCTTTTGAATCATTTCCGTTTTCTATAATTGGAATACCTTTTACCTTAACAAGTAGTCGATATCCACTTTTATGATGAAGATATACTTCATCTGATATAGCAACCATATTGTTCATAACAAAAACCATAGGACAAGCATTTACACATAACTCATTACCATTTTTATCAACATGCATTAATATGTTATCTTTACAACTTTTACCCAAAACTTCATCTGCTTTGTAGCCTGTTATTTCTTCTGCTGATTTGTTCCAAAAAATTATTTTTCTATTCTTATCGATAATATAGACACCCTCATATAGGTCATTTAGCAAGTCTGTAAGATTTTTATCAATTGTCATAACTCATTATAACACAAAAAATTTTTGGTATTTAAATATAAATATGTTATAATTAGCAACTTAATTTTTTAGGAGGGTGGGAAGATGAGAAAAAAAGTTTCTAAAATTTTATTATCTATCCTATTAATCTTCAATTTTTCATCTATCTGTTATGCCATTGAAAATGAGTTCGGAGCATCTCTGAGACTAAGACAGGAAATTTGGGATAATGTAGTATCTCTCGGAACTGCAAGGGATGCTCAACCTGACAGAAACTTCTTTAGATTAAGAATTCAGCTTTGGGACAATGTGAAGTTCAATAATAATTTAAGTGCCTATGTAAGAATTGCCACTGAACCAAAATATTATACAGGTCCCTATGAATTACCCCTTGACAATAGAACAAACTTTAAAAATTTTGACCAAGACGAAGTAGTGCTTGATAACCTATATATTGACATCAAAAAACCCTTTGATATTCCATTAAACTTCCGGTTAGGAAGGCAAGACTTTCTTGGTAAAGATATTTATGGTGAAGGATTTCTTATTCTTGATGGCACACCAGGTGACGGCTCAAGAACCTTCTATTTCAATGCCTTAAAGGCTACGGCTTTAATTGCTGAGGGGCATTCTATTGACATAGTTTATGTATCAGACACTAAAACAGACCAGTATTTGCCAAGTCTTCATCCAGCATACTACGATAGTGGCACTGCTGGTCGTTTATATATAAACCATAAAAAACGTCTTACCGCATCCAATGAAATAGGATTTTGGATTTACGGCAGACACAAGATAACTGATTGGTTAAACATAGAACCCTATTATATCTACAAAAAAGAGAAGGAGTATACTGGCATTGCAGAAAAATACATTAATACCTTTGGTTTAAGAGCTGTTTTTAAAATAAATGACTTTACCTTAAGGGGAGAGATTGCGAAACAAAATGGAAAATATGAGGTTAGTGGCAATAAAATAAGCGGACTTGGTGGATATGCTTTTGCAGGTTATACTGCTAAAAAGTGTCCTCTAACTCCTACATTAGAAGTTGGTTATGTTTATTTATCTGGAGATAAATCAGACACAAGCAAAGACGAAGGCTTCAATCCTCTCTTTTCAAGAGCACCTCAGTGGAATGAGCTATTAATCTATACTTTAATTCCTGAAACAGCAGGTAAAGGTGGACCAATTCCTGGCTATTGGACAAATATAAAAGCTCTTGTTACAAAGCTTAAATTAAATCCGATAAAAGATCTTGGAATAATTCTCTCCTATCAACATTTCTGGGCAGATGAAAAAACAAATATAACCTCTGGTACCTATAAAGACATGTTTTCAAATGATGGCAAAAACAGGGGTGACCTCTGGGCATTGATTGGAACTTATAAGTTTACAAAAAACCTTGATGGAATGCTCCAGATTGAGTATTTTGAACCTGGTAATTTTTACTCAGATAAAACCAAAGAAGCCACTTTCATAAGATGGCAACTTCAGTATAAATTATAAAAATGTTTAATATGAGGATGAGAGGGATAAGACATAGCATCTTTCAACTCCTTCTCATCCTTTTTTTTCTCACCAACTCCTATGCATGGGATTGCAAAACCCATGCTTATATCGCTAAAAAAGCCGGCGTAAGAATTCCTGAGGCAGCCTGCATGCCTGACATAATAAGGGATGAACTTTACGACCTTTTTGAACCTTTACACTATCATGACGCAGCTCCAGATACAGAAGTAACACCAGAATACATTGACAAATTCAAAATAAAAGAGACAATGGTCAACATTGACGAGAAAAATTACCGATTAGAGATTCCCCATCCTACGGGAGTTCTCTACTGGAAAATTGTTGAACTATATAACAAAATGAAATCCCTTGATAAATCAAAGATAGATAACGCTCTTGCTTATGAGTACTATCTCTTCAGCATTGCCCATTTCATCGGAGACCTCTCTCAGCCTCTACATAATTTCCCTTACGGTAACAAACAAGCAAGTGACGGAAAAGTCTATGCGAAAGAGGGAAGTTTTAATAAAGAATATCATCTAAAATTTGATGAGGCTTTTAGTAATTATCTAAGTAAATACCCGAATATTAATAATAAAATTGATAGAGCTTTAAGGCAAATACAATTAAATTCAACAGAAGACATAAAAAAAGAAATATCCGAAATAGCAAATTCAGCGATAAAAATAGCCAATAAATGCTTCAATGAAAATAGATTACCATCAGAGGAAGAACTTATACATCAAATTTCCTTGTCAATATCTCTGCTTAAGGCAATTATTATATCAACGAATTAATATCACCGTGACAGAGTACAAAGTCATATTTTAGAGGGTCTTCTGGCTCTATTTCCTTTAAATAATCAGTGATTTCTTGAGCAGTTCGGATACTTTGAACTTTTCTTTCAGTAAAACCTAATTTTTTAGAAACTCTCCATATATGCACATCAAGGGGAATAATTAGCTCATTAGGTTTAATTGTATTCCATAAACCAAAATCTACATCCCTTTTCCTAACCATCCATCGCAGAAAAAGATTAATTCTTTTACAGGGGCTACCTTTAATTGGATCTGGGAAAAAGTGAAGTAAACCGCGAGTTTTAATATTTTTTCCATATATAGGCTTCAAATCTACTTTCAATGCTGATTGAACAAAACTGGAAATTTTCTGAATATGACTGCCCGATTGAAAATAATATTCCAGAGATTTTGTAGGAGACTGGTGAATCAACTCTTTAAGAATAAAAAGAAAAGCAACAATATCATAAACACTACTGAATCTGTATTTGATAGACAATTTTTTCAGTAAAGATGCGGGATTGAAATTTAATATAAAGTCTGAAGGATGCTTACCCATAATATTAAAAAGTTCCTCAAGGAAATTGCAAAAACATTTTATACTTCCATAAGCAAATGAAGAAGCGATAATTCCTGCTATTTCTATATCCAAAGCTTTTTTATATATCTTAGGAAATCTTATGGGGTCTCTCTTTACTGCAGATTGAAAGTCAAAAGAATTATATAATCTTTCAAGCTTATCTCTTATATTATCCATTTCATATTTTTGATTATTTTCAATTTGTTATGCAATAATAAAATTTAATCTTTTTAACTAAATAAGGATTTCGGAGGTTTTTATGGGAATGACAATTGCGGAAAAAATTCTTGCTGAACATGCAGGGAAAAGCGAAGTCTCTCCGGGTGAAATAATAAATGCTAAGGTAGATGTTGTCTTAGCTAATGATATTACCGCTCCTATTGCCATAAAAGAATTTGAAAAACTCGGAGTTAAGAATGTTTTTGACAAAGAAAAAATCGCCCTTGTGCCTGACCACTTTACACCTCAGAAGGACATCAAGGCTGCTGAACAATGCAAGATGCTAAAGGATTTTGCGCAAAAATATAAAATAAAACATTATTTTGAAATTGGAAGAGTAGGAATCGAACACGCCCTTCTTCCAGAGGAAGGAATTGTTCTTCCTGGTGACCTTGTAATCGGAGCAGACAGCCATACCTGCACCTATGGAGCATTAGGTGCCTTCGCAACTGGGGTTGGTTCTACAGATGCAGCTATAGCAATGGCAACAGGTGAATGCTGGTTTAAAGTGCCTGAGACAATAAAATTCATATACTATGGAACACTTCAAAAATGGGTGAGTGGAAAAGATTTAATCCTCTACACAATTGGCGATATAGGAGTTGACGGAGCCTCTTACATGGCAATGGAGTTCGCAGGAGAAGTTATTAACAATATGCCAATGAGCGGAAGATTTAGCATGTGCAATATGGCAATTGAAGCTGGAGCTAAAGCAGGGATAATCGTTCCTGACAAAATTACAGAAGAGTATGTAAAAAGCCGTGCAAAAAGAGCTTATAAATTCTATAATTCAGACCAAGATGCAACATATTATGAAATAAAGGAATATGACTGTTCAAAAATTCCTCCAGTGGTTGCTTGCCCTCATCTTCCTTCTAATGTTAAACCTGCCAATGAGCTTTCTCACATAAAAATAGACCAAGTAGTAATAGGTTCATGCACCAATGGAAGGCTTGAGGACTTAAGGGAAGCAGCTACAATATTGAAGGGAAGAAAAGTGCATCCTGAGATAAGAATGATAATTATACCAGCCACACAGAGAATTTACATGGAAGCACTTAAAGAGGGTTTAATTGAGATATTTATTGAAGCACAAGCAGTAGTTTCACCTCCTACTTGCGGTCCTTGCCTTGGAGGACATATGGGGATTCTTGCAAAAGGTGAAAAAGCAATTGCTACAACTAACAGAAACTTCGTAGGTAGAATGGGACATCCTGAAAGCGAGGTCTATCTCAGCAATCCAGCAGTTGCTGCAGCAAGCGGTGTGCTTGGAAGAATTGGAACTCCTGAAGAATTAGGGCTTTAGATTAGATAAAATTTTTTGCTCTAATTTACCCATTTTTCTTGCATGTGTTTCTGATACTTCATGGTCATAGCCAAGGAGATGAAGTATTCCATGCCCAAGAAGGCGAGTTATCTCTTGCCATAGAGAGACTCCATATTCTCTTGCCTGAATTTTGGCTTTTTCAGGATTAATAAGTATCTCTCCTAAATAGAGTTCTTTTGATATGTTTATATCCTCTAAATATGAAAAGGACAAAACATCGGTAACATATTTTTTACCGCGATATTTAAAATTAATCTCTTTCATTCTTTCTTTTCCTATTAAGACTATTGATATCCTTAGAATTTGATTTTTCTCAAATTGAAATTTACTGAATTCTTTAGACTGATATAAATATCTTATTATTTGCCTTGCGACTTTTGCTACTCTCTTTGATGAAAGTTTAATCTTTCTCTGTCTATTAAGAACTTCAACTAAGATTTTCACTCTTTCATTCTCTATTTTGTATTTCTGGATAGGGAATTCTCCTGTGAAAAATGCCAGTTAATACATGTTCAAATCTCTTTTTAATTTCTATTAAATCTTTGAGCGTAATCTCACATTCATCAAGCTGTCCATCAAGAAAAATATTTTTTATAATTTTATCTATAAGATTTGAGATTCTTGCAGGAGTAGGATCATCAAGAGTTCTTGCAGAGGCTTCAATAGCATCTGCAAGCATAATTAAAGCTGCAAGCTTTGTTTGAGGTTTAGGTCCTGGATAACGATAATCCATCTCAGGTGGTGGAGATTCCTGTTCCTTGAGAGCTTTCTGATAAAAATAGGTAATCAAAGAAGTGCCATGATGTTGCTGAATAACATCCTTTATTATTTCTGGTAAATTATATTCTTCAGCAAGCTCAACGCCGTCTTTTACATGTGAAATTATAATCATACTACTTAAATGAGGATTTAGTTTTTCATGTTTACTAATACACCCTGTTTGATTTTCTACAAAATATTCAGGCATTCTAACTTTTCCGATATCATGATAATAAGAAGCTACTTTTGCTAAAAGTGGACTTACTCCTACAACCTCAGCAGCAGATTCTGCGAGACTTCCTACTATCATACTGTGATGATATGTACCAGGTGCTTCAACAGAGAGATATTTCATTAACGGATGGTCTATATCAAGAAGTTCTATTAAACTTAAAGGAGTGGCTATTTTGAATACCTTTTCTAAAGCAGGCAAAAATAAAAAACAAAGAGAGGATACGGAAAAACCATTAATAAAAGAAAAAACCATCAAAAAATAAACTGATTCAAAGGTAACCTCCTCTGTAATAAATAAAATTGAAAGAGAGGAGATAATTGTTAATAATACAATATAAAATCCTGCAGTTATAATATCACTTCTTTTCTTTACTCTAATTAGACTAAAAGCAGCTATTAGACAAGTAATAAAAACATAAAGGGGGAAAAGAGAAGTTTTTATCCAAATTCCTATCATTAAACTTAGTACAAGAGAAAAAATTATGGCAGTATGAAAATCAAAAATCATTACAACGATTACTGCGCCTATTGCTAAAGGTATTCCAAAATAGTGAATTAAAGGATTTTCAATACTTAATCCCTTTGAGAAAATAAAAAATAAATGTTCAAATAACTTACCAAGCAACAAATTTAAGATTAAAAGGCTGCTAAGAAGGACTAACATCTTTTTCTTTTTTAGGTAGCTTGGTTTATATCTTTGTAAGTCTCTATAGAAAAAAATGAGAAGAATAAAAACTAAAACAGTACTTCCTAAAAAAGACAATATACCCAATTTATAATCATGTAGTAATAAAGAGATTAAAAAGGACAATAAAATAATAGGATAAAGGGCTTCATTATCTATAAACTTTTTATGTTGCTTACCATTTTTTGTCTGTTTAAATCTTTCAATAAATTTTCTTAAATAATTTCTGTCTGTTTTTACTGGCTTAAGAGTCTGGCTGTCTTTCGTGTTTTTCATAAGCTCTTATAATCTCCTGAACAAGTCTATGCCTCACCACATCTTTTTCAGTAAAATACACTATTTTTATTCCCTCAATGTCCTTAAGTATTTTCAAAGCTTCAACCAAACCTGAAGTTTTTTGAGGTGGAAGGTCAATTTGAGTTATATCTCCAGTTATGACTGTTTTTGAGCCAAATCCGAGTCTTGTTAGATACATTTTCATCTGTTCGGTTGTTGTGTTCTGTGCTTCATCAAGAATTATAAAAGCGTCATTGAGCGTTCTTCCTCTCATAAATGCAAGGGGAGCAATCTCAATAGCTCCTTTTTCAATTAGTTTAGAGGCTCTATCAAGATCAAGCATGTCATAGAGAGCATCATAAAGGGGTCTTAGATATGGACTAACTTTTTCCTCTATAGCACCTGGAAGGAATCCTAATTTTTCTCCTGCTTCAACAGCTGGCCTAACAAGAACAATTCTCGACACTATTCGACTAAGTAAAAAATGTATTGCCATTGCCATAGCAAGATAAGTCTTACCTGTTCCAGCAGGACCGATTCCAAAAACAATATCATATTTTAACATTGCTTCCATATAAAGTTTTTGGGTTTCTGTTTTTGGTATTATGACTCTTTTCTTTGAAGGTATCGGGATACCACCTTTAAAAAGTCCTAATATTGAAACAGGTTTGCCTTCTTTAAGAGACTTGAGGGAATGCATTACATCTTCTGGTTTAACTATGTATCCTTCTTTATTAACGACTCTTATTTCTTCTATTATTTTCTCTGCTTCTTCAATATCCCTCTCCTCTTCTCCTTGAATAATTAGTTTATTCCCTCTAATACTCAAAGTGACATTTAATACTTCTTCTATGAGTTTGAATATTTTATCCAAACTACCATGAATAAAAGGATATTCTTTTTCCTCATTAAGTTCTATGATACGTGCTATGGTTTTCCTCCTTTAGATGTTTCTTTTATTTTTAGTATAAAGTTTTCAAATCCCTTAAACTTTAATTCCTCTGATATTTTTTTTGCCTGAGAAAACTTTGAATATTTACCTATTCTTACTTTGTAAACGTCTTCTTTTGATAAGGTAACCTTATAACCAACCTGTTTAACTTTATCCATTAAAGCCTTTGCATTTGAAATTTCAGAAAAAGCACCAACCTGGATTGTATAATAACTATGGGTTAAAGTTTTAGTTGGTTTTTTATGTTTTTTCGTCGGTAAACTTTCTTCCTTTTTTGCTACTTCCTCAATTTTTTGTGGAGACTCTTTCACCTGAGCTTGTTTGGTTTCTTCTTTTTTTGCTATTTGTATCTCTGTCTCTTTAACTTTTTTCTCTTCAATCTGAGATTGAGGAGTCTGCTCTTTTTTAGTTTCATTTTCATGAGTTTGTAATTCCTGTTTTTTTGCCATTGCAGTTTCTACTGTAGATGGCAACACTGTTTTATCTAATTCTTCGGCTTTTTGAATTTTAACCTCTTTAACAGGAGCTGTGATGTAACCAATAGAAAAACCTAATAAAATTCCAATTACAGAGAGTCCTGCTAAAATTAGAAAAAACATTTTTTTGCTCATAACTATTAATTCTTCTCCTTTTTGTTTCATATGATTAACATAGCATCCCCATAAGAAAAAAATCTATATTTTTCCTTTATGGCTGAATCATAAGCTTTTTTTACTTTATCTTTATCACAAAAGGCATAAACAAGGGCAAGGGGTGTGGATTTAGGAAGATGAAAATTTGTAACTAAAGCATCAACTATTTTAAATTCATATCCTGGATAGATGAATATATCAGTAGAACCTCTGATTGTTTTATCATCAGAGCCTAAGTCTCTAAAAACACCTGAGGCATATCCCTCAAGCGCCCTTGTAGTTGTTGTTCCTATAGCAAAAATTCTCTTTCCTATTTTTTTTATATTACTAATTTCATCAATAATTTCTTTTTTTATCTGAAAATATTCGGAATCCATTTTATGTTTTTCTAATTCTATATCTTTAATCATTTTAAAAGTTCCAACACCTACATGAAGTGTAATCTCTCTTAATAAAACACCTTTTTGAACAATCTCTTGCAGAAGTCTTTCAGTAAAGTGTAATCCTGCAGTAGGCGCAGCTATTGAACCATTTTGCTGGGCGTATACTGTCTGATAATCCTCTCTATCTTCATGAACAGGCTTTCTTCTAATATAAGGAGGTAAAGGCATAAAACCCTTATCATTTATAAATTTTTTTACTAATTGAGAATCCATATTTGGAAATATAATTTCCTTATCATGTGCATTTTCCCTTATATAGAGTTCTGTTTCATCAATAAAAACTTTACCATAATAACTTCCCTTTGTCATTATTTCCCATACAGAATTATTATTTTCTTTCGGCTTTTCTTTTATGAGAAGTATTTCTATTTTGCCTCCAGTTGGCTTTCTTCCTATAAGTCTTGCAGGAATAACTTTTGTGTTATTAACTATCAACATATCACCACTATTCAGATAATCAACTATTTCCCGAAATATTCTGTGTTCAATTAATCCATTATTTTTATGTAAGACAAGCAGTCTTGCTTGATCTCTTTCTTTAAGAGGTTCTTGAGCTACTAATTCAGCTGGTAAAGTATATTCAAGTTCAGTTATTTTCATTTATTTTAGATAATACAGTTCCTGGATAAAAATGTTGAAGAATATCTTTATAATTTCTACCTTCTTGAGCCATCTGAAAAGCACACCACTGACACATTCCAACTCCGTGACCGTATCCTCTTCCTTCAAAAATAACTCCATCATTTTCAACTCTCATATTTGTAATCATCGTACTTGGGAGAACAGTCCATTTAAGAAGCCTTCTTAATTCATTTGCCTTTATTATCCTTGAATTTTTACCATTAGTAAATTTCAATTCTTTTATTCTTCCTGTATTTGTATAACTTATAATTTCTACATCTTTTATCTTATCTATTTGTAACACCTTTTCGAGTAAATCAAAAGCAACTTTTCTCTCCCATATATTATAAGGAGATGGTGTGAACGGAACCTCTACTGATTGTAAATAGGGATATTCTCTACCAAAAACTTCCTTTGGGTCCTCTGTTTTTTCCACACTACAAGCATGATAATAAGCCATAATCGGCTCTCTATTAAATGTTAAGATTTCTCCCTTAGTTTCCTTAACTGCTTTATCAACCTCTTCTGATGCTACATCTCCTTTATACACCTGATGAAAAACAGAAGATGTTACATCATAAAAATTCCTTGTTCTATTTCTTAAAATATGAGCTACTGCATAGGTGCGAGCTAAAACAGCTTGAGCTTTAAGTGCTTCAATAGGCCAATTAATTCCTACCTCAGATGCCACTACCCCTTTTACGTAATCCTCAAGCTCAACAACGTTTATGAGAAAATATCCATCTGAACCTTTCCATAATTCTATTGCCCCTTTATATGTTGATCCACTTAGAATTACCTTTGCAGATACCTTTTTAATTTTTTCAAGTTCATTACTTGAAGGTCTTGTGTCTCCTAACAGAACTCTTATATAAGAATTCTCAATCCTATCCTGCGCGTAAGATTGATATATAGAAGTTAAAATAATAAAAGATATTAATAATACTCTATATAACATTATCTTTTACTCATTAAATAAAAAATCAAACTTATTATAATACTCAACAAAATTGAAGTACCGAGGGGAAAATAAAAAACAAAATTCCTTCTCTCAACAACTATATCACCTGGAAGTTTACCAATAAGAGGAATTTTACCTATAAATGTTAATATAAGTCCGATAATAACAACTATAAGCCCAAATATAATAAGAAATTTTCCTATTTCATTCATAATTTATTTCCTTTAAATATCTCTCTGCCTCTGAATAAATACAACCACAGTATCTTTGTTTATATAGTTCTAAAGCCTTACCTATAGTCATCGTTTTATTAAAACCTTTTCTAAAATCTTCTTCTACAAACTTAATGTTATATTTTCCCGCTAATTCATTGCCTATTTTTATTATATTATCAAAATTCTGATAGGGGCTTACTAATAAAGTTGTTGTAAAATAGGAAATTCCTAAGTCTTTTGCCCTTTTAGCAGTATTTTCAAGCCTTAATCTATAACAAATTGGACATCTTTCTTTTTCTTTTCCTGCAACAGATTGAATAAATTTATAAAATTCTCTGTAATATTCATCATAAATTACTTTTAGTTTCCATAGTTGTTGAAGTTTTTTTAAAGAATCTAATCTTAATTTATACTCTGTATAAGGATGAATATTAGGATTATACCAATATAATGTGATATCAAAACCTTTGTCTTTTAATGCCTCTAATGGATATATAGCACAATTACTACAGCATGTATGTAACAATATATTCATATCAAAAAAGCCTTTCAGGTAGATTTCTTTTCAGTACTTCATAAGCAAGACGAGTAGCCACCCTACCCCGTGATGTTCTCTCAATAAATCCTTCCTGCATAAGATAGGGTTCATAAACATCTTCAATTGTATCTTTATCTTCCCTTAATGAAGCAGCAATAGACTCTATACCTGCCGGCCCTCCGTTGAACTTATCTATTATAGTAATAAGAATTTTCCTATCCATATCATCAAGTCCATAATCATCAACATCCATAGCAATTAATGCTTCGTTAGCTATTTTTATTTCTATAGTTTCTTTTTTGTTAACTTGAGCAAAATCTCTAATCCTTTTTAACAATCTGTTAGCTATTCTCGGAGTTCCTCTTGACCTTCTTGCAATCTCCATAGCTGCTTCTTCAGTAATAGATATACCTAATATGTTTGATGACCTTATTACAATGTCCTTAAGTTCCTCAGGAGCATAAAACTCTAATCTAAATACAACGCCGAATCTATCCCTTAGAGGTGAAGTAATTAATCCTGTGCGTGTTGTTGCTCCTATAAGTGTAAATCTCGGCAAACTTATTTTAATAGAGCGAGCGGAAGGACCTTGCCCAACAATAATGTCAAGAGTAAAATCCTCCATGGCTGGATATAAAATCTCTTCTACCATTCTTGGGAGTCTATGAATTTCGTCAATAAATAAAATATCTCTGTCAGATAAATTTGTAAGAATTGCTGCTACATCCCCTGCTCTCTCAAGTACAGGTCCTGAAGTGCTCTTTATATTAACTCCCAATTCATTTGCTATAACAGTTGCGAGAGTAGTTTTACCAAGTCCAGGTGGTCCACAAAATAGAACATGATCAAGAGGTTCTCCTCTCAAATTTGCTGCTTTAATGAAAACTTCAATATTCTCTTTAATTTTCTTTTGTCCAATAAAATCTTTTAGAGTTCTTGGTCGAAGAGTTATATCTAATAATTCATTATTCTGCATATCTGCCTACTAAAATATTAAGACACTCTTTTATAATAGAAGCCTCGTTTTTATCTTTACTGTATACTTTGTCCAGAACTTCCTTGGCATCTGTTTTCTTGTATCCGAGATTTACAAGAGCTATGAGAATATCATCATATATCCTGTCATACTCATATTTTAAAGAAGGCAAAACTCCTTTTAATTCCAGAAGAATTCTTTGTGCGGTTTTTTTACCGATGCCTGGGACTCTACTTAATAATTTAAGGTCTTCCTTCTCAATTATATTTTGTAGCGTAGTTAAATCATAGGTAGAAATAATGTTCATCGCTGTTATTGGCCCAATTCCTGATATTTTTATTAACTGATCGAATAATTCTTTTTCATAGGGCTCCAGAAAACCGTAAATCTCTATAGATTCTTCTTTTAAAGCAACACTTGTATAGATTTGAATTTCCTGACCCTCTTTAATAAACTGAGATACTTTTAAAGGAATTTTAACTCCAAAACCTATTGAACCAACCTGAATTATCAGCTTATCTGGTTTCAGAGAAACAATCTTGCCTATCAAAAATTCAAACATTTTTTATAATTTATTTTAACACAAGCTAAAATCTCAAAATACTTCTACTGACATTTCTCACATTTTCAACTCCAGTAAGAAGCATTGCCTGTTTTAACTCATTCTTTATATTGTCAAAATATATTTTTAAGCCCTCTCTACCTCCTCCGAAAATAGCTATAACTATGGGTCTTCCAATTAAAACAGCATCTGCACCTAAAGCTAAGAGCTTGAGAACATCCACCCCGGTTCTTACTCCGCCGTCAGCTATAATTTTTATCTTACCTTTAAGCTTATCTGCTATCTCAGGCAACACTTCTGCAACTCCAGGCGTATGATCAAGAATTCTTCCTCCATGATTTGAAACTACAATAGCTGAAACTCCAATATCATAAGCAATTTCAGCTTCTCTTAAGGTCATAATACCCTTTAGAATAAATGGAAGTTTTGTAGATTTAACAATTTCTTCTATTTCTTTTGGAGATTTAGGACTAACTGGCTGCCCTTTTAATGCCATAGTAATTAAACCAGCTCCGTCAATATCCATACCTACGGCAATTGCACTTGCCTCTTCAGCAAGCTTTATTCTTTTAATTATCTCTTCCTGCGCCCTTGGTTTTATAATTGGAATACCCTTACCATTGTTCCTTTTTATTGTCTCAATGCCACTCCCATACATTAATGGGTCAGCTCCGTCACCAGTCCATCCTATTGTTCCTGCCATTAGGGAACCTGCTATTACCTCATTACAATAAACATCTTCAGTTATTGCTCCTCCCATATTATATGTTGTTCCTGTTATAGGAGCAGCCATTACAGGCAGTGACAGTTTTTCACCGAAAAGTTCTAAAGATGTATCGGAATTTCTAACTTCATGTATTGTTGAAAGATTGAGTTTATACTTACCCAGAGCTTCAAGATTTGCTTTAAATGATGCGCCTGTCCCAACACCTCCCATACCTGGAACTTCTCCAGCGCATGCAACGCCGTTACAAATGGGGCATACTCTGCAGTATGGCTTTAATTTATCTCGAGCAATTTTTCTTACTTCTTGCCAATTCATACATTTCCCCTCCATTTAAATTTTCTAAATATGATATTATAAAACAAATCGGGGCTGTAGCTCAGCTGGGAGAGCGCCAGAATCGCACTCTGGAGGTCGGGGGTTCGACTCCCCTCAGCTCCATAAAATAAAATTAAACTTCAATTTATAGAAAGTCTATAGTATTAAAAATTATAATTCTTAATAATTCTTAAACTTTATTAAAAAGCGTATACAAATTTAAACCAAAATTTATCTCCTTCTGGTCTATTTTTAACTTCCATTTCTTTCTGATATTTTAATGTAAAACTCGTATTTTTATATTCGTATTTAATCTGAGGTCCGATTGCAAAAGCTTGCCCTTTATTGCCATCAGGCTCTACTTTAAGTCCATTATCTTTATCACTTGTAATTTGTTTATAGAAATAGCCACCTAATCCAAAAGTCCAATTGTCAATTTTTTTACCAACTGTATAATCAAAATGAAATTCTTGACCAGACAAATAATCAGTATCTGTATTTTTAGTGTTAAAATCATACATAAATTTAAAGGATATATCAAATCCGTTATCACTTATATACGAAAAAGCAAATATTGGTTCAAATGTCCAGTAATTTCTACCTGTATTAGCAAGCCTATTTTTATCATAATCACCTGTAGGAATATAAATATCAAGTCCTGTTGCAAAATGCCAATTTTTTGAATGCCAAGAAAGTATAAATGGGTCTATAATTATGTCGCCAAGACCTGTCTTGCTTTTGCTTCCAATAGGTAATGAAACATCTACGTTTAATACAGGTATAAATACATGCATTGCCCAGTTTCCATCAAATATCTTCGTATTTGTAACATGAAGAAATCTAAAAACATTAGCAGTTACCTTCAACTCAAAATCTTTTATCGAAGATTTACCATTTTTATCCATAAATTTATCAGCGCTATAATAAGTTAAATAATTTAGGAAATAAGTTCCAGGAGGGGGAACTGCTCCAGCCATAAAATCTTCAGCTCCATTAGGATAAGCTCCACCGCCGCCTTCTGTTGCCAAAGTATTTTCATTTAAAACTAAAAAAAATAATAAAATAAAAAAAATAAACCTAACTTTTTTAATACTTGTTTTTCCCATCATTCATCCTCCTAAAATTTTACGTATTTTAAAAATTTTTTAAGATAAAAGTCTAAAAAATTTTTTCATCATATTTCGATAATATTGTGCTTTATTTTACAATTATAACTATTTTAAGTTAAAATTGTTTTATGAATGGACAGTCAAAGGGGACGCTAAAAACTCTTCTAATTTGGCTTATAATAGGAGTAGCGATAATTGGACTATTTAATCTATTTACTACCCATCAAAAGACAGAGAAAGAGATTATATTTTCTGAATTTCTCCTTAAACTTCAAAATAATCAAATAGAAGAGGTACAAATAAAAGATAATTCAATTACAGGGAAATTTAAAGACGGAAGTCTATTTAAAACATATTATATAAATTATCCTGATCTTGTGAAAGAGCTTTCCTCTCAAGGAATTAAAGTCTCTGTAAAGCCTCCTGAACAAACGCCTTGGTATATAAATTTTCTAATATCTTGGGGACCTATTATCTTTCTTGTTTTCTTATGGATAATGTTCATGAGACAAATGCAAGCTGGGAGTTCACGAGCAATGTCCTTCGGTAAAGCAAGAGCAAGAATGGTATCTAATAAATCAATTAAGGTTACCTTCGCAGATGTGGCAGGAATTGAAGAAGTAAAAGAAGAGGTAAAAGAAGTTGTTGACTTTCTCACTAATCCCCAGAAATACACAAAAATTGGAGCAAAAATCCCAAAGGGGATTCTTCTTGTTGGTTCTCCAGGAACAGGTAAAACATTGCTGGCAAAAGCTATTGCTGGTGAAGCTGGAGTTCCATTTTTCTCTATTTCAGGTTCAGATTTTGTTGAAATGTTTGTAGGAGTTGGAGCCAGTAGAGTTAGAGATCTTTTTGATCAAGCAAAGAAAAATTCTCCTTGCATAATATTTATAGATGAAATTGATGCTGTCGGAAGGCAAAGAGGTGCAGGACTTGGTGGCGGACATGATGAAAGAGAACAGACTTTAAATCAACTATTAGTAGAAATGGATGGTTTTGAAAGTAATGAAGGCATAATAGTTCTTGCTGCAACAAATAGACCTGATGTTCTTGACCCTGCATTACTGAGACCTGGAAGATTTGACAGACAAATTGTTGTTCCTCTTCCTGATGTAAAAGGGAGACTTGAAATTCTCAAAGTGCATACTAAAAAAGTACCTCTTTCTGAAGATGTAGACCTTGAAAAAATTGCAAGAGGTACACCTGGTTTCTCCGGTGCTGATCTCGCCAATTTAGTAAATGAAGCAGCTCTTATTGCTGCCAGAAGAAATAGCGAAAAAGTTCACATGAATGACATTGAATCAGCAAAAGACAAAGTACTTATGGGAATTGAAAGAAAAAGTATGGTTCTAAGTGAAGAAGAAAGAAAAATTACAGCTTATCATGAAGCAGGACATGCACTTGTGGCTAAACTTACTCCTTCAACAGATCCAATTCATAAGGTAAGCATAATCCCAAGAGGTAGAGCATTAGGAGTAACTCAACAACTCCCTCTTGATGACAGATATACTTACTCAAGAGATTATTTATACGGCACCTTGAAGGTACTGCTTGGTGGCAGAGTTGCAGAAGAAATATCTCTTCAAACTATGACAACTGGTGCCGGTAATGATCTTGAAAGAGCTACTGAATTGGCAAGAAAAATGGTCACAGAATGGGGGATGAGTGAACGAATGGGGCCACTTACCTTTGGTAAAAGAGAAGAACATGTGTTCTTAGGAAGAGAAATTGCTAAACATAGAGATTATTCCGATAAAACTGCTGAAGAAATAGATGAAGAGACAAAAAGAATTGTAACCGAAGCCTATCATCAAACAAAAGATTTATTATTAAAAAATATGAATTTACTTGATGCAATTGCAAAAGCCCTTCTTGAAAGAGAAACCCTTGAAGCTAATGAGATAGATGAGATTATATCAGAAGTAAAACAAGCTGCATGAAATTAAGTTTTAATTCCTTCCACTTCGATTTTCTGAAAAAAACCTATATCATGGGAATTCTGAATGTTACACCTGATTCATTTTTTGACGGCGGTAAATATAGTAACACAGAAAAAGCAATTGCTCAAGGACTTAAACTTATTGAACAAGGAGCAGATATCCTTGATATAGGTGGAGAGTCAACAAGACCTGGTGCTTTGCCTGTTAAAGTGGAGGAAGAACTAAAACGTGTTATACCAGTAATAGAAGAGATATTAAAGCGAGCAAGAATTCCTATTTCCATAGATACTTATAAAGCCAAAGTAGCTGAAGAAGCTATCAATGCTGGTGCCTCTATAATAAATGACATTAGTGGTTTAAAATTTGATCCAGAAATGCCACGAGTAGCAGCTAAGTATAAAACTCCTGTTGTAATAATGCATATAAAGGGCACACCACAAGATATGCAAAAAAATCCATATTATAATGCTTTGATACCTGAAATAATTGAATACTTAAGAGCCTCTATTATAACTGCTAAAGAAGCTGGGATAGAAGAAGATAAAATTATATTAGACCCTGGCATAGGCTTTGGAAAACTTCCTGAACATAATCTGCAGATTATTAAAAATCTTAAAGAATTTGCTCTTTTAGGTAAACCTATTCTTATTGGAGTCTCAAGAAAAAGTTTCATTGGTAAAATTCTTAATGATGCCTCACCTGAAGAGAGACTTGAAGGAACTGCTGCAGCAGTAGCTGTTTCCATAATAAATGGTGCTAATATTGTAAGGGTTCATGATGTAGATTACATATCTAAAATTGTTAAGGTTGTTGATGCAATAAAATTTAGTAAAATTTAATTCTACATTTTTTCAGGTGCTTTTACACCTAACATTCTTAATCCATGTTTTAACACCAACATTAACGCCTTACAAAGACATAGTCTTGTTTCAGTTAGAGCTTTATCTTCGTTAATTACTCTATATTTATGATAGTAAGAATGAAACTCTCCTGCAATATCTTGTAAATAAAAAGTAATCCTATGTGGTTCTCTCATTAGTACAGCAAATTCAAAAATCATGGGATACAGGAGAATTTTCTTTATTAATCTAATTTCATGATCATTAAAAAGAGCAAAGTCTATATTTTTACATTCTGTATTAGCTTTTTCAAAAATACTATTGATTCGTGCATGAGCATACTGAACATAAAAAACCGGATTTTCTTGCGACTGTTTTTTTGCAATTTCAACATCAAATTCAAGATGGCTATCATGTCTTCGAGTTAAAAATATAAATTTTGTTGTATCTACACCTATCTCATCCATCAATTCTCTAAGAGTTACAAAAGTTCCAGCTCTTTTAGACATTTGAACAGGCATACCATCTCTTAGAAGATTAACCATCTGTATCAAAAGAATCTTGATCTGAGAAGAATCTATTCCTAAAGCCTGAACTGCTGACATAACTCTTTTAATATATCCGTGATGATCAGCGCCCCAAATATTAATTAGTTCATCAAATCCTCTTTCAATTTTATTTTTATGATAGGCAATATCAGATGCAAAATAAGTATAGCTACCATCACTTTTAACAACCACTCTATCCTTTTCATCTCCAAAAACTGTAGAACGAAACCAAAGTGCTCCATCTTTTTCATAAATATATCCCTTTTCTTTTAGTTTGATTATAGAGCTCTGCACTTCTCCGGTATGATAAAGCTTTCTTTCACTTATCCATTTATCAAAAATAACTCCAAAATCCTTAAGATCTGTTTGAATTTCATTCAATATTTTTTTATATGAAAAATCTATAATAATGCCATTTATTTCATCAAAGTCTTTATTAATTAGCTCATTTCCGTATATTTGATATAGCTCCTTTGCAAGTTCATTAATATACTCTCCCTTGTAACATTCATCAGGCATTTTTATATCCTTACCACCTAATCTCTGCAAGGCGATATAAACACTCATCCCAAGTAATTCAACCTGCCTTCCTGCATCGTTAATGTAATATTCTGTTGAGACATCATAGCCTGATTCTTTTAAAATATTTGCTAAAGCCTGACCAACTGCCGCACCTCTTCCATGCCCAAGGTGTAGAGGCCCTGTAGGATTAGCACTTACAAATTCAATTTGAACTTTTCTCCCTTTTCCGATATCTAAAATAAAAAAATCATCGCCTTTTTCAAGTAAAGAAGTAAGTTTTGATAATATAAAGTTCCTTTTCAATCTAAAATTAATAAATCCAGCGCCTGCTATATCTATGCTTTCGAAAATGTCTTTTTCAATGTTAGAAACAATAGATTCAGCTATTTGCTTCGGAGGTTTCTTTAAAATTTTTGCTAAATCCATTGCTAAAGGAGTACTTAAATCACCAAAGGATTCATTTTTAGGTATTTCTAACTCCAATGTCTTTGAAAATTCAATATTAAGCTTCTTTAGGCATGCATTTAGTCTGTCTCTTATGTCAAGATGCATAGAAGTTAATTATAATTTAAAATTATTTTATTTATCAAATCGTCTATTTTTATGAATTTTTCATTGAAGAGTTGGAACAAAACATAAAATTAATGAAGAGGAAATATATTTAGGTAGCTCTAAAAAAAGACATAAATGTTCTGGCATAAGATTAAGTACATGCGAAAACCTCTTTTTGAATGATTTTAGAGAGAAATTGACTTATAAGGCAATAAATGTTTAAAATCATTCTTAATGCAAGCAAAGGTAAGAAAAGGAAAAATCGAGATTGATACTGAAAGATGTAAAGGATGTAAATACTGTATCTTGACCTGCCCAAAAGGATGCATAGAACTCTCATCAAACTTTAACTCTTCAGGCTATTTCCCAGCCTGTTTTATCAATCAAGATAATTGTATAGGTTGTGCTATGTGTGCAGTTGTCTGCCCTGACATTGCTATAGAAGTTTATTTAGAAGAATAAATTTTTTGTGTTAAAATATCTCCAATTTTTCATTCAAGGGAGAAATTTTTGCATATTGGTGTTATTTTTTGTAAATGTGCAGGGCAAATATCAGGTAAAATTTTATCTGAAAAATTAAAAGATTTAATTCTTAAAGAAGTCGAATGGATTGAAGAATTTGAATTAGCTTGTGCTGATGAAACCCAGAAAGAAATAACAAATTTAATCAAAAACAGAAAACCTGAAGGTTTAATTATACTCGTCTGTTCACCTCACAATAAAGGCTCTATTTTCCATGAAATTTCTAAAAATGCTGAAATTAATCCTTATATGGTTAATCTTGTAAATGTAAGAGAACATGTTGCATGGGTGACTAAAGATAAAAAATCAGCAACTTTTAAAGCCTATGCTCTTTTAAAAGGAGCATTAGAAAGATTGAAAAAACAAAAACCACTTTTTGACATGGAAATTCCTGTTTCCACAGATATTCTAATTATAGGCGCAGGTGTGGCAGGGATTAACGCAGGACTCACTCTTTCAAAAGCTGGCAAAAAAGTTTATTTAATTGAGAAAGAATTTTCTTTGGGTGGTAAGGTTGTAAAATATGAAAAACTTTTTCCTGATTTAAGTTGTGCTCCTTGTTTTGTTCATCCTATGGTAGAGGAAGTTCTAAATAGCCAAATAGATTTAAGATTAAATTCTGAAATAAAGGAATTAAAAGGATATTTTGGGAATATTTATGCTACAGTTAATACAAAACCAATTTATATTAATCCAAAGAAATGTATAGGCTGTTCAGAGTGTGAGAAAGCATGTCCTACAGGCGCAATAAAAGTAGAACCGATGAGCTTGCCAGCTATAGCTAAGATAGACACTGATAAATGTTTACCTTTTAAAGGACAAGATTGCCATATTTGTATAAAAGAATGTCCTGTGACTGATGCAATTAATTTGAATGATATCCCAAGGGATGAGATAATTAATATCGGCGCTGTCGTATTAGCCACAGGCTTTAAGCTTTTAGATTGCAAAATTTTTCCTAACTTAGGATACGGGAAATTCCAAAATGTATACAATTCGCTCGAATTTGAGGATTTGTTAAATAGCGAAGGACATTCAAAGGGTGAAGTATTGACAGAAAATGGGGAAATTCCCGAAACAATTGGAATAATTCATTGTGTTGGAAGCCTTGAAGAAAAATATAAACCCTACTGTAGCAGGATATGCTGTCAGTATGCTTTCAAATTTAATAGAATTTTAAGACAAAACTTACCAGAAACAACAATAATCCACTTTGTTAAAGAAATTGTTTTACCAGGTAAAAAAGCTTATGAACTATACTTTAAAGCTAAAAGAGACCCTAAGGTGAAAATCATAAGATATGAGAATTTAGAGGATTTGTTAGTTCAACAAAAAAATTCTCTAATAATAAAGCATAGAAATAAAAAATATCCCTTAGATATTTTAGTTCTATGCCCAGCAATAATCTCTGAAAACCCTGTCTTTAATACCATGGGAGGCATATTTTTCACTGGTTCAATAAAAGAGGCTATGACTGTTGAAGAATCTATAACAGATGCTATATCAATTTCTGGGAAAATTTTATCTGAACTGCATGAAGGAAAGATAACTAAATCACCTACTATAACAAAAATAGATTATAATAAATGCACAGGATGTGGTATATGTATAGCTCAGTGTCCTTATAGAGCTATTGAAATCGAGATGAAAAAACCTAAATTGATTGATACATTATGCGAAGGATGTGGAATATGTGTAGCCGGTTGTCCAGCTAAGGCTATGGAATTAGAAGGTTTTACTTCTGAACAGTTAATTACAGAAATAGACGGTATTTTGAATGCCTTAAGGAGGATTGAAAATGGCAGTAATTGTTTTTGATGCATGTGGTTTAAAATGTCCTCAACCTACAATTCAAATGACAATCAAAGCTTTAAAAATGAAAAAAGGTGACATTCTTGAGGTTGTTGCTGATTGTCCAACCTTTGAAAATGATGTAAAAAACTGGTGCAGAAGAAATAATAAAACTCTTCTGTGGATTAGAGATGAAGGAAATGGAGTCAAAAGATGTCAGGTTCAATTTTAAGTATATTGCTTGTTTTATTTATTCTATTTCCTTCTTTTTCAATTGCTCAACAGGATGATAATGTTATTGTTCTTGGAATGTCTGCTGCATTTAAGGGACCTACAGGAGGATTAGGAATAGAACTATACAGAGGTGCCATGGCATATTTTTCATATATAAATGATAATGGTGGTATAAACGGTAGGAAAATTGTTATTAAAGCCTATGATGATGGCTATAATCCTATACCTACAATAAAAAACACCATTAAATTAATTGAAGAAGATAAAGTTTTTGCTCTTTTTAATTATGTAGGAACTCCTACTGTAACAAGAATTTTACCTATTTTGAAAAGTAATAGCGATAAGCATATATACCTATTTTTCCCTTTTACTGGTGCAATGCCTCATAGAACACCGCCATATGATGAGTTTGTTTTTAATCTGCGAGCATCTTATGAACAAGAAACAGGAGGACTTGTTGAAAACTTTATAAAAATAGGAAGAAAAAAAATTGGTATCTTTTATCAGGCAGATGCTTATGGTAGAAGTGGCTGGAATGGAGTAAGAAAGACTCTTGCAAAATATGGAGGGAAAATAGTTTCTGAAGCAACCTATAAAAGAGGAGCTAAGTATTCAGATAGTTTTACAAGGCAGGTTCAGATTTTAAAGAACGCAGGAGTTGATGCCATAATCTCTGTAGGAGCTTATGCAGCCTGTGCAGCCTTTATAAGAGATGTCAGAAATACGGGTTGGGATGTGCCAATTGCTAACGTATCCTTTGTAGGTAGTGAATTTATGATAAATCTCCTCCTTGAAGAAGAAAGGAAAACAGGAAAGTCATATACAAAAAATCTAATAAATGCTCAAGTAGTACCAAGTTATGAAGATATGAGATTACCCGCGGTTAAGCTATACAGAGACTTGATGGATAGATACAATCCTATGCCGCCGTCAGAATTAATGGAGAAGGACTACAAAGTTTTAAAATACAGTTTTGTAAGTTTTGAGGGATTTTTAAATGCTAAAGTAATGGTAGAAATTTTGAAAAAAATGGGAAACGAGCCAAAAAGAGAAGACATTAAAAAAGCTGTAGAATCAATAAGAAATATAGATATTGGTATTGATGAAAAAATAAATTTCTCTCATAAGAAACATCAGGCACTCGATAAGGTTTATTATACAACTTTCAAAGAAGGTAAATTTATTCCTATAAGAGATTGGAGTGAGTGGAAAAAATGAGAATGTCAAAACTCTTTCAGAGAACACTGCTTGGAATAATCTTACTTTTCGCCATAATATTCTTTACAATTAGTATTTTTTCAGGTTGGCACTTATACGAAAATCTCAAAGAAGAATATAAGTCAAAAGGAACAGCTATAGCAAGCAGTATAGCTTCCTCATCTGTAGAGACGATTCTAAATCTTGATTCAGCTACTGTACAGGCAATGATAGATCAATATCTTGAAATAGAAGGAGTGTCCTATGTTTTTGTAATAGACTCTTCAGGAGAGATAATTTCTCACACTTTTATTCCTTCTATTCCTCCGGAAATAGTAGAGTTGTCAAAAGTTCATAAAAGAGGAATTAGAGATATAAAAATAGAAGGAAAGGGAGAATTCCTTGACATAGTAGCACCGATTACAGAGGGAGCCATAGGTTTTGTGCATGTTGGAATGAGCAAAAACATTATAAATGAAAAAATGTGGGCTGTTATTGGAAGACAATTAGGATTACTATTACTTATATTTCTTTTTAGTCTTGTTCTTGCATATTTCATGGTAAACAGAATATCTAAACCCTTAAATGATTTGACAGAATATGCAAAGAAACTTCTAAATCATGATTTTAGCGCTAAGGTAGATATTAAATCTAAGGATGAAATAGGACTTCTTGCAAATACGATGCAGTCAATGGCTAATAACATTAATGAAATATTTGACAGATATGAGTATGCCCTTAAAGATGCTGTGGTTGAACTTCAGGATACTCTTGCTTATCTAACTACAATAATTGACAATATGGCAGATGGCTTAATTGTTGTTGATAAGGAAGGTGTAATTAATCATATTAATCCTGCAGCTTCAGATATGTTTGGTTTAGCTGAACATGAAATGATTGGTAAAAATATAGAAATACTGGGTAAAAAATTAGTTGATTTAGTAAATAAATCCTTAAAAACAGAGAATATACTTTCAACAGAGATCGCGCTGACAAAAAATAGATTTGGTAAAGCAGTTGCAAAAAGTATAAAAAAGGAATATTTTTCAGAAGACTCTGAAGCTAAAGGGATTCTTGGTTCTGTTATTCTTATAAGAGATATTACTCAGGAAAAAGAGATAGATAAAGTAAAAACTGAGTTTATCACTATAGTAAGTCACGAATTAAGAACTCCATTAACCTCAATTCTTGGTTTTGTTGAGATGATTGAGAGAAAATTTAGAGATACGCTTATACCTAAAATTGACACAAGTGAGGCTAAAATAAGTAAAGTTTTAAACAAGATTAATAGAGACTTTGATATTATTCGTTCTGAAGGAGATAGAATAACTTCTCTTATAAACGACATTCTCGATATCTCAAAACTTGAATCTGGTGCTGTTAAATGGAATTTTGAAGAGATATCTATCGAAGAGGTAATATTTGATGCCTATAGAGCACTATCTGCTTTATTTGAACAAAGAGGTATTCCTTTCAAACACACCATACAGTCTTCTCTACCTAAAATATACGCAGACAAAGAGAGACTTATTCAGGTAATGATAAATCTTTTATCGAATGCATTGAAGTTTACAGAAAAAGGTTATATTGCATGTAAGGCTGAATTGAAAAACAATGAAATATTAGTCAGCATAGAAGATACAGGAACAGGTATTCCAGCGTCTGATATAAATAAGATATTTGAGAAATTCAAACAGGTAGGAGATATTATGAGAGATAAACCTAAGGGCACTGGTTTAGGACTTCCTATTTCAAAACAAATTATAGAAGCCCACGGAGGGAAAATTTGGGTTGAAAGTCAGGTTGGTAAGGGAAGTGTTTTTTACTTTACCATACCGTTAAGAAACAGGGAGGTAAATAAAAATGAAAGTACTGATAGTAGATGACGAGGCAATCATAAGGGAGCTCATGTTGCAAATAGTTGATGAGATTGAAGACATGAATATTGAAACTCTTGAGGCATCAGACGGGCTTGAAGGACTTGAACTTATAAAAAAAGAAAAACCTGATATAGTTTTCCTTGATATAATGATGCCTAAGCTTAATGGGTTTGAGGTATGTAGAATTCTTCAAAATGAACCGCCCACTTGGAATATGAAAGTTGTTATGCTCACAGCTAAAGGACAGGAGATTGATAAACAGACAGCAAAAGAACTTGGAGTTAAGTGGTATGTTACCAAACCCTTTAAAATAGATGATATAATAAAGCTTTTAAGAGAATTATCATAGGAGGCTTTTTATGGATGTAGAGAAGTTGTTTATTGAGGCAGACAATTCTATATTGGTAGTTGTAGATTTTCAGGAAAAACTTGCTATGGCGATGAAAGAAGAGATTTTAGATAATACATTAAAAAATGTAATCAAATTAATAAATCTTGCTAAAATCTATTCAATACCTATCGTTATAACTGAACAGTATCCTAAGGGACTTGGAAATACTTTGCAAGAGATTAAAAATCTAATTGAAGAAGAGCCTATAGAGAAAATTCACTTTAGCTGTGTTCAAGAGGAAAAATTTATCAATAAGATAAACCAGTATGGAAGAAAAAAGATTATTCTTACAGGAATGGAAACTCATGTATGTGTCTGGCAAACTACTCTTGAACTAATAGTAAGAGGTTTTTATGTGTATGTACCGAAAGATGGGGTTTGCAGTCGTAAAAAAGAGGACTGGAAAACAGGCCTTTCACTGATGCAACAAGCTGGAGGAATAATTACTTGTACAGAAACTTTGATATTCCAAATTTTGAAAAAAGCAGGGACATCCGAATTTAAAAAAATGTTGGAGTTTGTAAAATGATAGATTTCCATATTCATAGCACATTCAGCGATGGTGAATTAATTCCAGCTGAGATTATCAGAAGGGCTGAATCTATAGGTTATAAAGCACTTGCAATTACAGACCATGCTGATCATTCAAATATTGATTTAATAATTCCTCGAATAGTTAAAGTTTTTAAAAAAATACAACCCTATACTAAAGTAGTTTTAATCCCTGGCATAGAGTTGACTCACGTTCCTCCAGAAGTTATTCCAGAACTTGCAAAAGAGGCAAGAAAATTAGGTGCAAAAATTATAGTAGTGCATGGAGAAACCCTTGTAGAGCCTGTTAAAAAGGGGACAAATGCCTCAGCCATTCAGTCGGATATTGATATTCTTGCCCATCCAGGATTGCTCTCTGTAGAGGAGGTTAAAGAAGCATCAAATAGGGGTATTTATCTTGAAATAACTGCAAGGAAAGGCCATAGCCTTAGTAACGGTCATGTAGCAAAGCTTGCATTTAAGTATTCTGCAAAACTTGTTATAAATACAGATTCCCACTCTCCAGGGGATTTAATATCAAAAGAATTTGCTGTTAAAATATTAAAAGGCGCTGGACTTTCTGATGCTGAAGTTAAAGTAGTATTCAAAAATATGGAAGATATTGTAAGGGGGAAGATTAAATGAAGCAAAAAAAGGAAGAGAGTATAGAGACTTTTAGAGAAAAGTTAGTTTCTCAAAGAAAAAGGCTATTAATAGGTGGTATAGTTTTCTTTACCTTAATTTTATTGATAATAGGTTTTTATGTATATAATTTGAAAAAACAAAGTGATGCTAAAGAACTTGAAACAGAAGCATACAGGTATTATTTTGGTATTGTAAAAAATTCAAAACTCTCTCAGGAACAGAGATTTTTAAAATCAGCACAATTATTTATTGAAGCCTATGATAAAAATACAAATCCTACATATCTTATGAATGCAGGATATGCCTATGACATGGCAGGTCAAAAAGACAAGGCAATTGAAGTATTGAATAAGGCACTAAAAAGCAGTGATCCTAATATTGCCAATCTAACAAGAGTGAAAATAGCCATGATTTATTTTAAAAATAATGAAATGCAGCAGGGAATTAGTAAGTTAAATGAAATAGTTACCGGAGAGTCATCAGTGATGAAAGACTTCGCACTTTTTCAACTTGCTAAAATCTATGAAAAAGATAACAAGGAAGAATCTTTAAAATACTATGAAAAACTTATTAAAGATTTTCCTCAATCACCTTTCTCTGAATTGGCAAAAAAATTTTTAGAACAAGATAAAAAGCCTTAAAATTCAGAACTAAATAAATCCAATTAGGGTGGACACTTACTGCAAATAGAGGCAAAAAGGGAAGTTGAAAGATATCTATCACCTCTGTCAGGTAAGATTACAACAATAACGCCTCTTCTTATTTCACTCGCTTTTTTTAAGGCTATATGCATAGCAGCACCTGATGACATACCTACAAAAACACCCTCAAACATTGCTAATTTTCTTGTTGTGTCAAAAGCTTCCTCGTCATTTACATTTATTCTCTCATCAAGTCTTGAAGGATCAAATATTTTTGGAACTATACTTTCAGAAAGATTTTTTAAACCCTGAATTCTATGCCCTGGTACAGGTTCAACACCAATTATCTGAATATTACTATTAAACTCTTTAAGACGTTTGCTAACTCCCATTAATGTTCCTGTTGTTCCCATACCTGCTACAAAATGAGTTACTTCTCCTTTAGTTTGTTCTATTATTTCAAAGGCTGTTGTTTCATAGTGTGCTCTTATATTGGCTTCGTTATCAAATTGATTGGGCATAAAATACAGTTCTGGCGCATCTTCATAAATCTGATGTGCAAGCTTTATAGCCCCGTCTGTACTTTCTTCTGCAGGTGTTAAAATTAGCTCTGCACTAAGTGCCTCAAGAACTCTGCGTCTTTCAACACTTACACATTTTGGCATTACAAGTTTGATTCTATATCCTTTTGCTGCAGCAATCATAGCAAGACCAATTCCTGTATTTCCAGAGGTGGGCTCAAGTATTATTTTATCCTTTGTAAGTAACCCCTTTTCTTCAGCTTCTTTTATAAGATAAAGAGCTGTTCTATCTTTAATTGAACCCCCAGGGTTAGCACCCTCAAATTTACCATACAATAAAACCTTAGGATTTGGATTAATTCTGTCAAGTCTTATTAGAGGTGTATTTCCTATAATATCTATTACACTCATGATGTTAATTATATCACAGGCTTTTAAATTTTTTCCTTACCTGTTGAGCTTTACCACAGGTAAATTTCCCCTCAGGACACTTTCCTATTAGACAAGTCGGACCTGCGTCTTTGAAAAGTAGAGGTGCAATCCTCTTTGATATTTTAAGCATTTCTATGGCAAGTTCTCTTATTTCCCACTGGGCACGATTGCAACATCTTACTCTGAAAAAATGAAGCAATTCTCTGGCATTCATAGTAACTACAATTTTAGTTTCGGAAGCATTAGGCAAAACAAATCTTGCATCCTGACGGGCTATCTCACCCTTAATTCCCTTTTCCTCGAGTTTTTTGATTAGCATGCAGTAATACTTATGAGATTTCTCCATTGCCTCAAGAAAAAGTCTATAGAGTTCAGGGTCATCTTTAAATAAAGGAGGAATAATATAGTCAAAGCCCTTCTCTTCACTAACATATCTTTGAGATTGTTGACTGTAAGATGCAAGTCTGTGTCTTACTAACTGATGAGAGCACGCACGAGATATACCCTCAATGGCAAATGTAAAAGATACATGTTCAAAAGGACTTAAATGTCCACTTTCTCTTAAAAGATTTATCATTTTTTCTTTTTCATTTTCCGTAAGTTTATCTTTTAATTCCTCTATCCCTACCGGGCTGTAACATAGCCTTGCAGATAGAGCAACTAAATTTTCTGGGTCTTGAGTGTATTCAAGAAGAGCAATTTTTAATGAGGCTTCTTTCATAGAATGCCTTTTGTTGACGGTAATATCTCTCCTGTAATGGTAACAGCATCTTTAAGTGACTTTGCAAAGGCCTTAAAAACTGCTTCAATTATATGATGAAGGTCTTTCCCATATAATATATTTATGTGGAGTGTAATTTTTGCATTATTTGTAAAAGCCCTAAAAAATTCTTCAAAGAGATTAATATCAATATCTTTTATAAATCCTTCATAGGGGACATTATATATAAGAAAAGCTCTCCCGCCGAGATCTATTGACACTTGAGCAAGTGATTCATCCATAGGAACTGAGGCAAAGCCATATCTCTTAATTCCTTTTCTATCAGCCAATGCTTCTTCTATAGACTTACCAAGTACTATACCCAAGTCTTCTATTATATGATGGTAATCTACATGTATGTCCCCTTTTGCTTTGAGTTTTAAATCAAAATTACCATGGAAAGCGAAGAGTTCAAACATATGGTCTAAAAATCCTATAGGGGTCTCAATATTATGTTGACCAGAACCGTCTAAGTTAAGTTCTATTTTTATTTCTGTTTCCTTGGTTTTTCTGCTAAAAGAGGCTTTTCTCATTTTGCTCCCTCTAATATAAACTTCAGTGTTTTAATAAATTCAGCATTTTCTTCTTTTGTCCCCACTGTAACCCTGAGTGAATTTTTAATAGTAGATGACATATCTCTTATAAGAATACCTGATTTTAAAAGTGCTTTATATATTTCTTTGCTTTTTTTTGATTTAAAAAGAATAAAATTAGCTTCTGAAGGATAAACTTCTATGCTGTCTAACTTTAAAAGTTCCCTTTGTAATTTTTCTCTCTCTTTTACGATTTCTTTTATAAATTTATTCATATTTGAATAAAAGTTATTCAGAGCATAGGTCGCAATATATTGAGTAAGGGCATCAACATTATAGGGAAGTTTTACCTTTTCTACTTCGTTTATTATTTTCTCACTTCCTATTAAGTATCCTATTCTCAAACCTGCAAGTCCTATTTTACTCAATGTTCTTAATATAACAAGATTTTCGTAATCCTTCAAAAAGGGTAAAAAACCTTTTTCACTACAGAATGCAACATAGGCTTCATCAATAACCACAAGGCAATTTTTTTGCCTTGCAGTCTCGATTATTTTAAGAATTTTATCTGAGGAAAAAGTATTTCCAGTAGGATTATTCGGAGTACTTAAGAAAATTATGGAAGGTCTTCTGTTTTTTATTAAATTTAATATTTCCTTTTCATTAATATCAAAGTTTTTATCAAGTTTTGACTCTACAGTTTCTACACCAACAGATTGGGCAATTATTCCATACATTGAAAAGGTTGGAACAGGATAAAGAACAGGACCTCCGAAAGTTAGAATTAAATAATATATAAGTTCGTCAGAGCCATTACCTACCATTATGTTATCGATATTAATTTTAATTCTCTTTGAAATAGCTTTTTTGAGATTTAAAGCCTCTGGGTCAGGATATCTATTAAGAGGAATTTCTATATTTTTAACAATATCAGAAATTTTAACAAAAAAAGGAGCTTCGTTTGCATCAAGTTTAATTCTGCAAGGAATTTCTTTTGCCTTATAGGGCTTAAGAACCTTTATGTTTTTTCTTATTATTGCTTGAATATTAAATTTATTCATAGATTTTTATGATAAACACTATTAAAAAGATTGTCAACTTTTATCTCTTCAAGATATAATAAGGGCTTATGGATATAGAATTTTTAAGAAATATTGGTAGAAAGATTTATAAAGAAGTTTCCAAATCTAAGCCTCAATTTAATATAAATGCTTTGGGTAAAGGTGCATCGGGTGACATGACCTTTCCAATTGATAAAATGGCAGAGGATATTATAATTGAGAGTTTTGAGAAGGAAGGATTTAATTTAAATATAATAGCAGAAGAAAGAGGCTCTAAAATAGTTCATGGTAGTAACAAAACCCTTATTATTGACCCAATTGATGGAAGTAAAAATGCTATTTCAGGAATCCCCTTTTTTTCTACCTCGATCGCGATAGCTGAGGGAAATACACTAAATAGCCTAAACATCGGCTATATTATAAATCTTATAAATGGAGATGAATTTTACGCTGAAAGAAATAGAGGGGCCTTTTTAAATGGGCAAAAAATAGGAGTACAAAAAGAGGAAAAACCCGTTATTGTTGCTTTTGAGGCTTCAAATCCACATATAGCACTAAAAGAGATTTTACCTATGTTTAAAATTGCCAGTAGAGTAAGATGTTACGGTAGCACAGCCTTAGACCTTGCTTATCTTTCAATGGGAGCTTTAAGTATATTTATAACTCCAACTCCTTCAAGAATATTTGATTTTTCTGCTGGAATTCTGATTGCTAAGGAATCAAAAGCTTTTATAACAAATATTAAAGGTGAAAATATTGATGAACTTCCCATTGATTTTAAAACAAGAACAACTCTTCTTGTTTGCAGGGATAAGGAACTTAGTTATTTAGCTTTGGAATTATTAAACAAGGCATGAAGGATAATTAAAAATTTTTTAGAATTTCTTCAATCTTAAACTGAAGATTTATCTGAAGTCCTTCTAATTCCCGAAGTTTTTTAAGTTTTCCATGAGGTAACGCTGTTTTTATTCTATCACATATGAAATTTATACAAAAAACATCTCTTGCAAAAAGACAGCATCCTTTTTCTTTTAAGAAAAAACACATTCCTTTGATTTCTTGTTTCTTAGGAAGACTAATTCCGTAGAGAAGATTTATCGTTAGGAGCTCGGGAGAATATTTAAGTTCTATTTCACTGCCACAGCAAGGGTTGCTTTCCATAGCACATTGAGCGCATATTTGTGCCATTCCGCTTTCATATCTTTCCTTTTCTGCATATTTTATGTAATTTTTAAGTTCATCTAAAAGCTGATATAGTCGCGGCAAAAACTCTTTTGTCTGAAGAATTTTTTCTTTTTTTAACTCAGCTAAATGAATTTTTTCGTAAATATTGGGCATTTATTATGATAAACTATTTTTAATGAAATATTCAGTTATTAAATACTTTATTTTTATGCTAATGAGCCTTGTTTTATTAATTAATATGCTTTTTGCTGAAGATTTCTCATATGTATTTGTGATTGATGAAAATAATAATCCACTATATGGTTATAAAGTTCTTGAAACTTCTAAAAATAATATTTTTTTTGGAAAAGTAGAAGCGTTAAAAAAATGGATAATTTTATCCAAATCTGAGTTATACATAGCTAAGAATGGTTATTTATATCCAGTAAAACATTCTGTAATTATAGATAAAGCTCAGGGAATAGTTTTATATTTAGTAGATTTATCAAACAAGAAAAATATGAATTTTAGTTTAGAAAAGGTCAAAATCGACAGTGATATAAAATCTATCTTAGATAACAAAAGAAAACTTCTATCAAAGCTGGAAGCTTTATTACCCCCTGCAGAGAAAGAAAAGGAATTGATATCAATTGACATAAAAGAGATGAATTTATTAGATATGGCAAGGCAGTATGAAAAAATAGGCCAAATCCAGAAGGCTATAGAAGTTTATGAAGAACTTCTCAAAAGTAAAAACTTTTCTTTAGAAATACTTTCTAAAATAACTTCTTTATACTATAAATCTGGTAATTTTATTAAAGCTAAGGAATATATAAAAAAACTTCCAAAAGACGATGAAAATGTTAAAAAACTTATTGGTATTTTAATTATCGAAAAAAACTTTGATGAAGCATTGAAAATATTAAATAGTAGTGATTTAAAAGATAAAAGATATTTCCACTATCTTAGGGGAATTATTTTTCATTTAATGGCTAAGAAAAATGAAGCATACAGGGAAATAATAGAACTTACTAATATTGATCCAGCATTAGCAGAGTCCTTGAGGGATTTGTTGAGGTAGAGCTAATTTTTTATCTTTATGTCAATTATTTTTTCTACATTGAAATTTCTCTCCTCACCTCGCAAACTACAAAAAGCTTTTAATCCCAAGAAAGTCTTGTTACCATATTCCATATGTCCAACTGAAAGGGGATAAATTAATCTTTTTGTTTTTTGATCTGTTGATTTCAAATAGGTTATTTCTAAAGCCTTCTTATTTATTATTGCATTATTTATCATAGAAATTTTTTCTTCCACAGGCAAAATCTTTGCGACATAATTATATTGGAATTGAGTTAAAAACTTTATAATTCTTCTGTCTAAAAAAATATGTTTTTTACTTACAGGTTTTTTTAAGATTAATCCCTCAAGACTTTTGCATCTTGAAAGAGCTACGTATAGCTGTCCATGAGAAAATGTTCCTTTACCTAAATCAAGAATAACTTTATCAAAAGTAAGCCCTTGGCTTTTATGGATAGTAATCGCCCAAGCAAGCTTTATAGGATATTGAGTAAATTGTCCAACTACTTCTATTAATATTTTTTTCTTTTTACTGTCAAAGTAAAATTGATACATTTCCCATTTAAATGGTGTTACTTCAACAACCTCTCCATTGGTGAGTTCAATAAAAATTATATCTGGCTCAGTCCTTCTGGTCTCAATGTTAATAATCTTCCCTATGTCTCCATTTATCCATCTTCCTAAAGGGTCATTATTCAGAAGCATTACTTGAGCATTAATTTTGATAAAAAGTTTTTCAGATGTAGGGAGATCAGCTTCGCTAAATTCTCCCTCAAGGTATCCATGGTAAATAAATTCTCTACCTTTTATTTTTGAAAGTTTTTCATGATTGATGTCTGCAGCCATTTTATTTGTTGTGGTAAGATAAATATAAAATTCATCTTTGCTGGGGATAAAATCGGGTATTACTCTTTGATTTAATTGGTTAATTGCACTTTCTGTAATTGTTCCATTTCTTATAGCATTTAAAATCTCAATAAAAAAATAATCACTTTGTCGATAAACCTTTTCAAACTCTATGAAATATAATTCACAATCATTGAAAACATTAGCATCAAAAAAATATGGGGTTTTATAAAATTCTTTAAAAATATCTTTTTCTTTTGAGGTTACAACAGGAGGTAGCTGATACAAATCTCCTATGAAAATCATTTGTACTCCACCAAAAGGTTTGTTTTTATTTTTACCATGTAATCTAAGAAATCTATCAACACAATCAAGTAGATCTGCTCGTACCATTGATACTTCATCAATTACTATCGTATGTATTTTTTTATATAATCTTAAATTTTTAGGTTTGATTTCCTTTACTTTTTGAATTGTTATATCGGGTTTAAAATTAAAAAAAGAGTGAATTGTTTGGCCCTTAATATTTACTGCTGCTACTCCTGTAGGAGCTAAAACTGCTATTTCTTTATTTGTATTTTCTCGGAAATAATTCAAAAATGTTGATTTTCCTGTTCCAGCTTTTCCAGTAATAAAGACATTTCTATTTGAATTTTCCGCAATATCAAAGGCTTTCTTAAATTCTTCGTTAATTTCTATGTTAGATAAATTATTCATGGAAGGATTTCTATGGGTATTCCATTTGGAACCAATCTCCATATTTCATCCATTTCTTCATTGGTAACAGCAATACATCCTTCAGTCCAGTCTTCAATTATGTGGTATTTTCCTAAGAATTCAACTTTCTTTGAAAGTCCATGTATCATTATATCTCCTCCGGGATGAAAGCCTATCATCTGTGCCTTTTCTAAATCTTTCTCATTTGGATAGGATATTTTTAAAGACTTATAAAAATTGCTGTTTGGATTTCTATCAATTATAAAATATCTGCCTTCGGGAGTTTTTCCATCCCCTTGAATCGTTTTTTTACCAACAGGGCTTTTGCCTAAAGCTACTTTATATGCCTTAATAATTTTACCTTCCTTCATTAGAAACATTACCCTTTTAGATTTCATAACAATTATAAGGTCTGCAATTTCATTAGAAAATGAAAAAACAGGCATTATAATCAAAAATATCAAACTAAAAAGAAGAATTCTCAAGAACATTTTTGCAATAACAGTTCCTTTCAATGGGAAGATTTTCTATTGTAGCTTTAATTAGAGTATTAATGGTTTCTAAAGATTCCTTCATTTTTTCAACAATCTCTTTTACTGTAAGAGGATATTTAGTGATGCCGGCAGCATAATTTACAGCTACACAAACCGCTGCGTAACAGAGAGCGAGTTCTCTTGCTAAAGATGCTTCAGGCATCATAGTCATTCCTATTATATCTGCTCCTATGGTGCGATAAAATTTAATCTCAGCGGCAGTTTCCAGTCTTGGCCCATTAATACACATATAAGTTCCCTTGTCAAAGACTTTTATTCCTAAACTATTTGCTGTTTTAATTAATAATGAACTCATTTCATTGCAAAAGGGATTTGTAAAATCTATATGGACCACTTTAGGACCATCATAAAAAGTATTATCTCTCATGCCTTGAGTAAAATCTATAATCTGATCTGGAATTAATATACTTCCTGGTGGGATATCTTCACGTAGGGAGCCTACTGCAAAAACTCCTATTATTCTATCTACAGATAATTCCTTGTATCCCCAGATATTAGCTCTATAATTAACTTTATGGGGTGGAATAGTATGATTTTCTCCGTGCCTTCTTAAAAATAAAATTTCTCTATTATCTATAAATTCAACTTCGTATGAAGAAGAAGGAACACCAAAAGGTGTTTCTACAGATATAGGATGCTTTTTGACCTTTGATTCGCTTAATCCGCTTCCACCAATTATTCCTATTCTCATAATTTCTCGTAAGTCCTGTTAAAATCGAAATTCAATTAACTTATATATTATACAATCTTTTTAATTTATAAATAATAATTTTCTTGATTGTAATAATACATTTAATTGCTACTTTTCATTTAGATTTTTATATGTAAAAGTTATAAAAGTTGACAAAATCTCGGCTTTATTGTTTATAATGTCTAAGTTTAGGCGCGTAGCTCAGTGGGAGAGCGCTTCCTTGACGCGGAAGAGGTCGTGGGTTCGATCCCCTCCGCGCCTATTGAAAAAATAAAGGTTTTACAATTCCAGATTTTTATATTGTTTTTAAAGCCTCTTTTTTATGTGTCTGACTTAGATGAGCATATCTCATAGCCATTATTTCAAAATTTTAAGTTTTGTTTGAGGGGTTTTAAGTTCATTAATTTTAATAAATTATAAGTTTTTGAATATAATTTGTCATTCTGTCTCTATTTTCCTCTGTAATTTCTATCAAATTTCCTTTAAATTTCCTGATTGATGCTACAAGAGGATGAACATCTTTAATTGGAATTGTGGCTATGACTCTGTAAATATCATCAAAGACAATTTTCTTGACCAAATCAGTAAATTTCTCTGAAAAAAGTTCCATTTTTCCTATTTCATCTATGACGATGATTTTGTCTCTTTGTTTGATAGCATTTTCAAGCAGGGGAATGACAATCTCTTCAAAATTTTTGATGTTTACTCCATAGGAGCCTACTCTGAATGGAGAATTTAAACTTTTACTTGCCAAAATGGCGGTTTTCCCTTCTGTTGTTATAACTTTAAAACCTAATCTTTTATTACTCTCTGGGTCTCTGAATTCCTCAGTCCAGAATCCTATGGCTTTGTCTCTCAATAAACTTACAATCTTATTTACTACAGTGGTTTTGCCAACACCAGGTTTTCCTGTGAGAAATATTTTCATTGAAGTATTTTATCAATTTTTAAATTTTCTTATTAATTCTGCTAAAATATTTCCAATGCAAACCATATATGTTTATCTCATACAGCATGCAGAGGCAAAACCAGAAAGCGAAGATCCCCAGAGGGGTTTATCTGAAAAGGGACTAAATGACATAAGAAAAATATCCTCCTATCTGACTAAAATCAATATCCATGCTGAAGAGATTTTTCATAGTGGGAAGTTAAGAGCAAAGCAGACTGCTCAGGTTCTTGCTGAAGCACTTAAAATTAAATCATCACAATCAGATGGTCTTGCCCCTCTTGATGAACCAGAGATATGGGCTAATAGGCTGAAAAATCTTGACAAATCTGTAATACTTGTAGGGCATCTACCTCACTTAGGACGTCTTGCTTCACTGTTACTTTGTGGAGACGGAGAAAGGAGTGTTGTCTCTTTTAAAAATGCAGGAGTTGTATGTCTTAAAAGGTCAGAGGGAGTATGGTCATTAAGCTGGATAATTATTCCTGAGATTATACCCTAATTTATCAAAAGCTAATTTGGATTCCTCAGTTGTTAATCTTATATGAGATTGCCTTTGAATTGATTTCAATAGGTTTCTCTCATTTGTGATTATTTCCTCAATATTTATTCCAGAATTCACTGGCAAATTAATCAAATATTTTAGCCTTACAATCCAATAGCAGCTTCCTTCTTCTTGCGGGTTGTAATTGGTATTAATTTCTGGCTCGCTAACTGCTTCGGCAAGAGCAAAAATTTTTTTGCTACCTCCGGGAGCATAAAAGAACATGTAATCTCCTGAGCGAATGCTTGGCTTTTTCTTCTTTCTAAAACCTATGTATTCTTCTTCCCATTTTCCACCATAATCTGGATGGGACAGGGGTTTCTTACTTGAACCCACTAATTTTAGCCATACATTCATAATTTTCTCCTATCGATAAATCTATTTTTTACCCCAAATTTTTCTTATTGGCTTACCTTTTTAATCTCAACAGGTTCGGGACAAAAGGGACCCTCAATTATTGTGCCTTCCTTAAACATTACTGAAAATGTTATCAAATTCAGGGGAATTTTTCAATTGATATGGTGTAAAATTTTGTATGATATTTTTTAATTTCAGGGGGAATAAACCTACATGCTTGGTGCAATAGTTGGAGACATTGTTGGTTCTGTGTATGAATTTAAAAATATCAAAACTAAAAAATTTCGTTTATTTAAAAAAGGTTGTTTTTTCACTGATGATACTGTTCTCACAGTAGCTTTAGCTGAAGCTATACTGACAGGCCAAGATTATACAACTTTAATGAGAGAATACCACAGAAGATATCCAAATAGAGGCTATGGATACAGATTCAATATTTGGGCAGAAAATGAATCCATGGGTCCCTATAACAGCTGGGGTAATGGTTCTGCCATGAGAATAAGTCCTGTTGGTTTTGCCTTTGATACAATTGAGGAAGTATTAGATAATGCAAAAAAGTACTCGGAAATTACTCATAATCATCCTGAAGGAATAAAGGGAGCTCAATCAACAGCATCAGCTATATTTCTTGCACGAAAAGGTGTTAGCAAGAGAGAAATTAAAAAATTTATAGAGGATAACTTTGGATATGACTTGTCAAAATCACTTGAGGAAATAAGACCTCATTATGAATTTAATGAATCTTGTCAGGAAACAGTACCTCAAGCAATCATTTCCTTTCTTGAATCCACTAATTTTGAAGATGCTATCAGAAACGCCATTTCGCTTGGAGGTGACAGCGATACACTTGCGTGTATCACCGGAGGAATAGCTGAGGCTTACTATGGATTACCAGAGAATATAGGTAAAAAGTCTATGGAATATCTTGATGAATTTTTGATAAAAACTATATTGGAATTTAGAGAGAAATTTTGTAGATAAATTAATATAAAAATTAATTTGTCCTCACTTGCATTTAAAATTTTATTATGAAAAGCCATACACATATTTCAAAGTAAAAGTATTGATTGTTAGAGGATTAAAGAAGCTTTTATCAATCCTGCGACATTCTGAAACTTCCATTATGTGTCTATAATTCTGTCTTAAGGGATTTTGAAATCTGTGTTTCTCCCTTTTTATCAGGGATAATGTGATCGTTAAATACTCTGTACACAGAGGGGTCAAGTTTAAGAGACATGCCAAAACATATGCTACCAATAGTGAATAAGTCCCTTTAAAAATGCTGATGTTGGATCAAAACTTTGCATGGATAACAAAAATTATAGTGGAAAATTTTCCCACCATTTTGCTTTGGTCATCCTGTATATAGCGTTTTGAGCTCTGAAGATTCTTTGATTTTTTCAAAATCCATATCTTTATGAATGATTGTAGCTTTATTTTCAATAGCAATAGAAGCAATAATACAGTCAATAGTTTTTCTTACTGTATTACCCTGTTTTCTACAATTTCTGAAAATCTCTGATGCTCTGATATAGGTTTCTATCCCTTTTGGTTTCAATACTGGAAAATAAAAAAGATATTCCTTTATAAGATTGTAAAGTTTATCGTCTCTGATGCCCTGAAGAATTTCAGTCAGTATTATTTCTGTTATGTAAATTTCTTCTTCAGAATTGATAAGTTCACGCAAGATTTCAGATGCTTTTGTTTTTTCTCCTCTGAGAAAATCAATCCAGACACTTGTATCTACAATTAACAAAACCTTCCCTCTCTCATTTCGTCAAGATTTCCTTCCCATTGGACTTTACCTTCAAGTTCAAGTATTTTTTTTCTCTTTAGTTTTTTTACAAGTTCACTGATTGCAAAATTAACTACATCCTTTTTAGTTTTCATCTTTGTTAATTCCATGGCTTCTTTTAAAATGTTTTCGTCTAATTCAATGTTAGTCCTACGCATTTAAACCTCCTTTATATTTTATACACATATTATATCATTTTCTTGTGTATATAAAGCGAAAAGATCGTCTCTAAAATATTTCTACGCCCATTTACGAAACTGTGACTAAATTGTGACTAACGGGGGGATAAATGCCAAATTTTCACTCTTACAAGTTAAGCATACAAGCCATTTTTTAATTTTAATGCTCATTCAAGCGGAAGAGGTCGTGGGTTCGATCCCCTCCGCGCCTACTCAGTAAAATCAATAGGTTACAATAAGTCACACAATACTAAAAATCCCCCTATTATGTCATTTTTTTTGTCATTAGACAATGAGTTCATTATATAAATCTATGTAAGAAATATATTTAGAAATATTAGCCTTTTATGTATAGTCTTAAAATTAAATTTTTTTCAATCAATATTGTTTTATCAATTTTAGAAAATATTCTCTGATAAGCTTCTGCATCATAAATTGGCCTTGTCCAAAGATGCCCACCAGTATTAATTATTCCTGCTGTCTCTGAAAAATGGAAAAAAAACAAGTTTATGGAACATAAACTTTCATAATAAAGAAGACTTAATCTTGACTATGATGCAGTATGATTCTTTAGAAAATCACAAATTATCTTTACCCTGTTGGGAAGTTCAGTATTTTTATTGCTTTCTGAAATTTTTAACCATTTCCATAGCCCGATTGGGCATACTGTAGCAAAGCTTAATTTAAAATTTTTACATTGTTTTGGTCTATTTTTATATATTTTGCAAGAAGCCTCTTTCCATATACCATTCTCGATATTTATATCATTTAAATACGGACATTTTTCATTTTCATTTTTTTTATGACCTTTTTTAAAAGTAACAGCCCATCGATAACAACATTCTCCACATCTAAGGCAAAGAAAAAATTGTTCTGTATTATTTAATATTTCCATTAACAACTTACTGTTTAATCCCATAATTTTCCTCAATAATCTTAATAATTTCTGCCATATCTTCAGGTAATGGAGCTTCAATTGATATTTTTTCTCCCTTTACAGGATGTATAAATTCTATTTTATGAGCATGTAACAGTTGCCTTGGTATTTTTATTTTATATGTTTTTAATTCTAAATAAGTTTTCTTACCATAAAGGGGATCACCCAATACAGGATGGCCTATTGATGAAAAATGAACTCTTATTTGATGTGTTCTTCCAGTTATAATTTTTATTTTTACAAGTGAATAATTATTAAATCTTTTTATTACATTCCATTCGGTGATAGCTTCTTTTGACATTATTGCTTTTGTGGACATTTTTTTTCTATCAGAAGGTGATCTTCCGATTGGAGAAGTAATTTTTCCATCATCTTTTATTTTGCCATAGACTAATGCAATATATTCTTTTTTTATCTCTCTTTTTTTAAACATTTCAACAAGTTTGTAATATGCTTCATCATCCATTGCGATGATCATAGCACCAGAGGTATCTTTATCAAGCCTATGAACCACTCCCGGTCTTAAAGGTCCTCCAATAGTTGCAAGTTTTTTAAAATGATATGCTACAGCATTCATAACAGTTCCATTAGGATGACCTATACATGGATAAACTACTATTCCAGGTGGTTTTGATATAACAATTAAAAATTGATCTTCGTATAATATTTGAAGTGGAATATTCTGCGGTATAAGTATATTCATATCATTACCATTATCTTTTTGATAATTTAGAATTTCTACTCTATCTTCTTTTTTTAGTTTATAACTTTTATTTTTGAAAGAATTATTAATTTTAACATGATTTTTTTCAATCATTTCTTGTGCCTTTGATCTGCTAATATTTAGTTTTTCAGCCAGAAATAGGTCAAGTCTTTTATCTTGATCCTCAATTGAAATGTAAAATTTTTCAATCATAGATTCAATTTTTTTTTTAAAAATTGGCCAGTGTAAGATTTTTCGTTCATTGCAATTTCTTCGGGACTTCCTTCTGCTACTAAGTATCCTCCAGAGTCGCCACCTTCTGGTCCTAAATCTATAATATAGTCCGCACATTTTATTATATCTAAATCATGTTCTATTACTATCACCGTATTGCCTAAATCTACAAGCTTTTGGATTATTGAAAGGAGTCTTTCTATGTCAATCATGTGTAACCCGGTTGTAGGTTCATCAAGTATGTAAAGTGTTTTGCCTGTGGGCTTTTTACTTAATTCCTTTGCTAACTTTACTCTCTGTGCTTCACCTCCAGAAAGAGTGGTAGCAGATTGCCCAAGACTAATGTAGCCCAAACCGATATCTTCCATTAATTGCAATTTATTTTTTAATTTTGGTATGGAAGAGAAGAAATCTAAAGCCTCAGTTACTGTCATGTTAAGAACATCACATATATTTTTATCTTTGTATTTTATTTTTAATGTCTCTTCATTGTATCTTCTGCCTTTACATGTATCACATAAAACATAGACGTCAGGTAAAAGATGCATTTTTATCTTTTTTGTTCCATCTCCCTGACAAGATTCACATCTACCATCAGATAGATTAAAACTAAATCTTGACTTGCTAAATCCCCTTACCTTTGCCTCAGGCAAAAGAGCAAACAGATTTCTTATCTCGGTCATAACTCCCGTATAGGTTGCCGGTGTGGAACGAGAAGTCTTTCCTATAGGATTTTGGTCAATGTATACTACTTTATCAATATTTTCAATTCCTTCGATGGAATTGAATTTCCCCGGTGTTACATTTGATTTATAAAGTTTTTTTAATAGCGCTTTATATAAAATTTCGAATACCAATGTACTTTTACCTGATCCCGCAACTCCCGTAATACATATAAAAACTCCAAGAGGAATTTTAACATCTATATTTTTTAGATTATAGGCACCAGCACCTTTTATATGGAGGTATCCAGTTGGTTTTCTTCTTCGTTGAGGTATAGGTATGGAATTTATATTTGATAGATATCTACCAGTTATTGATTCTGGATTATGAATAAGTTCATGGGGTGAAGATAGATTTATTAAATAGCCTCCTTCTTTACCTCCGCTCGGACCTAATTCTACTATAATGTCAGCATTCTGTATAGTAAATTCATCATGTTCTACTATGATTAGTGTATTATTCATTTTTTTTAATTCGTTTAAACTTTCAATGATTTTGTAACAGTCTCTCGGATGCAGTCCGATGCTTGGCTCGTCAAGAACATAAAGGACACCGCTTAAATGAGAACCAAGTTGAGTTGCAAGCCTTATTCTTTGAGCTTCACCTCCTGAGAGACTAAAGGATGGTCTATTTAATGTCAAATAGGATATTCCAATTTTTTGAAGAAATCCGAGCTTAATAAATATTTCTTTCAGGATTCTATCAGAGATTTTTCTTTCATAGGAAGAGAGATTTAGATTATTTAAAAACAAATAAAGATCATCTAAAGACAATTTTGATATCTCTGATATGTTTTTATCATTAATCTTTATTGCTAAGGCTTCTTTTCTTAATCTATCACCTTGGCATAAAGTGCATAATTCAAGTTCTATATTTTCTAATGCTTCTTCCTCTTCTTCTATGTTTTCATATCCTATACCTCGACATTTCGGACAAGCACCATATTTACTATTAAAGGAAAATAATCTTGGTTCGATATTTGGTAAACTAATTCCACAGCTGGGACAAGCTAACATTGAGCTAAATATGATATCTTTATTGTTCTCCACAACATTAACAATTACAGTGTTTGAATATTTAAGCGATAATTCAAGGGCTCTTTTTATTTGTTTTTTATATTTTTCTTTTATAATTATCCTATCAACAACAAGTTCGATATTGTGTCTTTTATTTTTATCAAGCAATATTTCTCCTGTTAAATCTAAAATTTTTCCATCTATTCTCGCCCTTATAAATCCTTCTGCTTTTGCTTTTTCTATTTCCGTTTTGTGTTCACCTTTTTTCTCTATGACTATGGGTGAAAGAATTTGAATTTTTGTACCTACAGGTAATTTTAATAAAGTATCTGTCATCTGATTTATATCCTGAGTTATTAATTCTCTACCACATTTAGGGCAAAAGGGTTTGCCAATTTTAGAATAAAGAAGCCTTAAATAATCATAAATCTCTGTTATCGTGCCTACAGTTGAGCGAGGACTTTTTGAGATCGTCTTTTGATCTATAGAAATAGCCGGAGATAGCCCTTCTATATAATCTATCTCAGGTTTTTGAAATTGTTCAAAAATTATTCTTGACTCTATAGGTAAGCTTTGTAAAAATCTTCTGTGAGCTTCGGCAAAGATTGTATCAATAGCCAATGAAGATTTTCCAGAACCAGAAGGTCCTGTAATTACAATAATTTTATTTCTGGGAATAGTTAGGTCAAAATTTTTTAAATTATGCTGCCTGACACCTTTGAGTAAAATATAATTTTGAGGCATTTTACTCTTTTTTGTATTCCTTTAATTCTGCCGTAATCTTACCAACATTTACCTTTGTTTCAATTTTTAATGGAATTTTTCTTTCATCATTGCTAATCCAAATGAAAATATCACCCTTTCGTTTAAATAAACCCTCTGTCGTTAATTCTGGCTTAATTAATAACGCTTTGATTTCCTTTCCATCCGAGGTTTCGATTGATTCTTCTTTCAGAATTTTTATTTCTACTGTTGCGAACTTATCGCTATCAAAAATGTCAATAAATATAGGTTTGTTTTTATCTAACTGAAAGGTTCTAAAATAAAAAAATCCAGACAATACATCCATAAATACTTTATTAATTCCCTTATGAACAGACATTTTATTTTTAATATGATTAATAAATACTATCTCACCTGAATTATAATCAAATTTAATCTCCTTATCTCCTCTATATTTACCTTCAATCTGAACAAGACGGAAATATTTTGGTTTTCCATTTTCTAATATACTCTCTGCTTTATCATTTACATAGTAAAAGTTTGATATAAATGATGCTGAGTTAACTTCAGATGATATTTTAATGCTTTCAGAATTTCCTCTAACAAATACTGATGCAGAGCCTGCATATATACCCATCCAATATATATTAAATTTCATTTTTTCATTAATAAATTTTGAAAATCTATTTTGATGATCGGTTGCATTTGAGTTATCTTCTGATTTTTCAGTTGATTTTGGTAATAATTCATTTGTTTTTTCTGTGGCTTGCTTATTATTTTCTTCAGTTTTTTTATCAACTTCTATTTCCTTATTATTTGTTTTTTCTTCATTTATTTTTTCTTCATTTATTTTTTCTTCAAGATTTTTTCCCTTAACTTCATCCTTATCTGAAAGAGTATTTTTAGCAGTATTTTGAGCTTTTATAGAACTTTCCTTTTTGATTATGTATGCTTCAATGAAATCAAAGTAGGATAAATCAATTTGTACTTTACCAAACAAAACGATTAATCCTAAATGGAAAAACACTGAAATAATTATGGCAAATATGATTAATTTATATTGCATTGTCCCTAAACTTTTCTATCAAGGATAGCCTTAAAACAGGGATGATTTCTTATTGGTTCATAAGTTTTTGAATTTTTTATATAATTCCAATTATTATAGCCTTTTTCAATAGCCTTCAAAAGCCATTGACAGGCTTCTTCAGGCATTCCTTTAGCAGCATACAGTTCAGCCATGCTATTTAGGGCGTATATGTTATTAGGATTAAGTTCAACTGATTTTTTTATATCTTTCTCAGCCTCTTCAATTTTACCCATTAAAAGAAAAGTAAAACCTCTATTGTTGTAAGGCATTCCATTATTAGGTTTCAATTCAATAGCTTTATTATAATCACCTATAGCAAGTTCATACAAACCAAGAACGGAATACACAATCCCTCTGTTGTTATAAGCAAGAAAAAAATCAGGTTTTAATTCAATAGCTTTAGTGTAATCAGCTATTGCTAAGTGATAGAGCTTTTTCCTGTAATAGGCATTTCCTCTTTCTTTATATGCTTGATAATTTTGAGGTTCTTTCTCTATGATTTTGGTATATTTTGAAATAGCAACATCATGTTTGTTTTGCTTTAAGATTTTAATTTTTTTTAGATTTTGTTGTGTCATATTTAAATTTTATTTGCTTTTCTATTTTTTTATCAACCGTTTCTCAATTTTTAATAGATATCTCGTGAAACTTTAACTGTCAGATCTCCAAGCATATTTGTATAACTTCCAAGTTCGTTATCATACCAGCCATATATTACAGCCTGTGTTACGGGAATTTGTAGTTTATCAACAGCAGGGACTCCTATAGAACAAATTTTTGATATATCAAGCGTTATCATAGCCGTTCTTGTATGAGTTTCGCTTCCTTCAATAATAGCAGCAGGTCCAAAAGCTCCTATTATATCAGTAGATACTTTTTGATCATCGGTGAAAAGGAGATAACCTCTTTTTTCCCTTTCAGAAGCTTCTTTATAAATTTTATTAATTAAATCTCCACTGATAATATTCCCTTCCTCATCTCTAAAAGCAACTACAAGAATTATAAGTGAACCAGTAACTACAGGAACTCTTACTGATTGCGCTATAAAACCTATGTTTTTCATCTCTGGTAAAACAAGCGCAAGTGTTTTTGCAGCACCAGTGCTCGTAAGGATTATATTATTCATTGCTGAACGAATTTTTCTTAAATCTTTTGCGTCCGTTTTTGGTACTCTGTCAAGCACTTGTTGCGAAGCAGTAACTGCATGAACAGTTGCCATAGAGACACTTAAAATCTTTTCTGCACCAAAATAATCAAGAAGGGGTTTCATCATATGAGCGAGACATGTTGTTGTACAGGATGCACCTGAAATAATCAGATGTTTTTTGTTGTCGTACATCTCCTCATTAATTCCCATTATTACTGTTATAGCATCGTCAGGAATTTCTTTTGTTTTATCTTTTATTTTAAAAGGTGCACTTACTATTACTTTATACGCACCAGAATCAACATGTCCTCTTACAGAACCTTCTTTTGATTCTGAAGGAAGTGTAGGGTCAAGAAATTTGCCTGTTGTATCAACAACAAGTTTAGCCCCTTCTTTGTCCCATCCTATATCTTTTGGATTTCTGTTTTCTGTTAGAACCTTAACAGGAATTCCGTCTATGATAATAGTCGAATTTGATTCATCTATTTTTTCAATCACGCTCTTAGACTTATAACCGTAAAGATAATTATGGAGTCTTCCATAGGTGGAGTCATGTTGAATATAAAAAGCTAAATCCTTTAATGAATTTCCCACTTTTCTACCCATATTAATAACTATTTTTGAAAAATGTTTTCTTCCAATGTGATGCCACAGTGTAAGTTTACCTATTCTACCTAATCCATTAATTCCTAAAATTGCCTCAGCCATTTAAAACCTCCTTTTAGCTTAGAAATAATCCATTGAAAGATAAATTTTTTGAGTTTCGTGCTTACCAAAATAGACTAATCCACTTCTTCCATCAATGCTTATATAATCACCTTTTTTTAATATCCTTTTTCCTATTTTACACTTTTTTTCGTTTTGTTGCACTATCATCTTTGAAAAACCAACAACACAGGTTTTACCGAGTTTTGTAGCAATTATTGAAGCATGAGAAGTTGAACCACCTCTGGCAGTTAGTATTCCATCTGTCTTTGCTATATGAACAATATCATCTGGAACTGTATCTGCTCTTACAAGTATAACAGGGATTTCAGGTTCCTGGGCTTTTAAGAGATTAATATCATCAACATCGAAAACCACCTTGCCTGACAGAGCTCCTCCACTAACTCCTATTCCGGTTCCGAGCTTATTTTCGTTTAATGCAGGTGACGGTAGAAATACAGTGACCATTTCTCCTTTAGAATAGCTCATTTCCCTTGTTTGAAGTATATATAAATCGCCTTTTCCTCTTCCCTCAAAGGTAAACTCTATCTCTTGATGATCCCATTTCTCTCCGTATATAAGTTTCTCAGAGATTTGAAGAAGTGATTTATAAATTTCTGGGAATGATTCTTCCAATGATTTCTCATTAATTCTACCTTCATAATTCTTTTGTTCTACTGAAATTGGGAAAGTGTTCACAAGGCCCGATACAATATCTTCTCCTTGAGCTCCAGGAGTATAATCTCCCCATAAAACAAGCTTATCAGAGGTATCTTTAGGATTTCGCGTAAATAAAACACCAGAACCAGAATTGGTATCAAGATTACCAAACACCATTTTCTGCACAACTACTGCTGTGCCCCAGTCTTCTGAAATGCCAAGAATCTCTCTGTAAGCCTTTGCTTTAATAGAATTCCAAGAATTAAAAACCTGATTTACGGCAATAAGTAGTTGATTCCAAGGATTTTCCTCTATTTTTATACCCATTGAAAGAATAAATTCCTTATAAGCAAGAGCAACGTCTTTCATCTGATAAGGTGAAAACTGAATTTTAAATTCCACTTTATATTTCTTCTTATAGAAGTTCATCAAATTATCAAATTCGTCTCTGTCAAGACCAAAAGACATTCCCCAGCATTGTAAAAACCTCCTGTAACTATCCCATACAAACCAGGGTTTGCCGGTTTGATTGCTTAATCCTTCAGCAATGTCTTCATTTATGCCAACATTTAAGAAAGAATTCATCATCCCCGGCATAGAAATAGCCCCACCACTTCTAACAGAGACAAGTAAAGGATTGGATGGGTCAGCAAACTGTTTTTTTGAAGAATGTTCAAGTCGTTTTATAGCATCTTTTAATTCTCTCTCTAAATGCTCACGGGCAGGTTCAAAATTATTTATCACGTCTCTGCATCGAAAAACTTCTGTGGTAATTATAAAACCAGGTGGCACTGATATATCTTTTGTAGCTAATTTAATTAAATTATGCCCCTTGTTACCAAGATGAATTCTATCGTTTATCTCTCTTTTAGGTGTATAAATATCACAGAGAATTTTTTTAGGGTCGTAAGTCATGAGTAAATCAAGTTCTCTATATGGAAGCCTTTCAGCCTGATTATAGGCAGTTTTAATTATTCTTCCAATAATTCTATCAAGCTGGTTCAATCCTGGATATTGCATTACAATGTCTCTTAGAAATTTTTCAGAAGAAGCATTTATGAATTCAAAATTTTCAAGTTCTGTTTTTTCTGAAAGATTATAAATTATCGGAATTACTTTTCTTAACCATTTTTTATAAGGTGCTGTGCAATAGGTGTTTACAATATCGCTTACTGATTCAGAGAGATTTCTGAATATATCCATATATTGAGAAAAGGTAAACCTTCTTATTTCAAGAGCAACAGTAAGCATATCAAGAGTATTTGTAAATTTCTGAGAAGAAATTCCATTTAATTCCAAAATTCTGAGGAAAAGTTTAAGATATTTTTCTATTCTAAAAAGGGTGGCTCTTGTTATTAGCTCAAGACCGAGTGATTGTTCTATTTTATCAAGAAGGCTGTTAAGTAAACTTTCAAGTCTAAGATATACGGAAAGAGCATTAAATTTTCTCTCACTGTATCTACCATAAACAGAAGGTATTCCAGCAGCAATATGCCTTTTATGAGCTATGTCCTCAAATGCTTCATATTTTTGAGGAGAAATTATTATTTCTTTTAATTCCTCAAGATAGCCTAAAAGAGCTTCAATTTTTTTGTAAAGAGTAGCGTTTTTTAAGACTTCTATCAAATAAGAGCCATCAGGCAGTCCTAAATATAAAGTTTCTTTAAGAAAGTGCTCTAATTCACAGTAATCAATATAGTACTTACTATAAAGAAGTTGATAAAGTCTTATAGCAAGTATCACTTTTGTTTTATAATCACTTGGGAAATTGTAGGAATTTAATTTAGCTCCTATTAAATCCAATGGACTCATTAATAAATTTTCAAGAGAACCGAAATCATTTAGAAGATTATTAAATAGACTTCCTATTTCGCTAAAATGTTCTTTTTCATAACTTAAAGATTCTAATATTTCAAGAGGAATATACTTTTTCAATTCTGAATCTTTGCCATTTATGTAAAATTTTATCGACTCTTTAAGTAGTTCCAAAATTAAGGGGCTACTCTCTACATGAACCTGTTTTCTTATGAAGTGAATTAGAGGATCCTTTCTTTTGAAGAGTTCGTCTACTTCCGTTGAAACAGTTCTTAACTGACCTTCTGCGTTTATTTCATTGAAATAAACAGGCAACTTTCTTAATATTGGTTTTACTAAATAAAATAGGGGTATTATTTCTGAATTAAGCAGCTTCGTTATGTCTCTCTGAAAAAAATCAGTATCTTTAATATGTACATTCCCAAAAAAAAGATATATGCTAAGCGAAGAAATAAGGTCTCGTGACAGTAATGGTTTTTTGGAAATTAGGTTAATCCACAATCTGAGATTTCTTAGATGATTTCTATTGTCACCAGCTATATATTCTTCGGAGAATCCTTTAACCTGAGGATAATGAAAGCCTATAGAAATTAAAGAATCTATATAAAAATTGAGAATGTCCCTATTGTCTAAATCAAAAATTACCTCTCCAATTTCTTCAAGACTGAATAAAACTGCATCTGCATAGAGTTTAAAAAATATAGTCAATTTTATGAATATTTTTTCTAATAAATCTATGGTTTTTTTTGTTGACAAAGAAGTTAAAAGAGGGAGAGAAATTTTAATATTTTTACCTATTTCTCTCAAAGAAAAATCATACAAGTCTGAAAGCACCTCATTTTCTGTAATCCAGAAAAAGTAATAAATCCTGTTTGGTAGATCAATCCAGACATCTTTTGATTGTAGGAACTGTTTGTAAAGCTCCCGAAAAATATTAAATATTTCTATTCCCGAAGGAATTTTTATTAATTCATATAAATCATCATTATCTTTTATTTTTTTAGTATTTTTCTCTAACTCTTTATATAATGAGTTGTAAGCATTTTCAACAAATGGAAAACCTTGTGGGAATATCTCCTTATGATATGTTATGGGATTTTTAATTGAATTAATTGACCTGTAGAGGCTAAATAAATATTTTTTGTATAATTCCTTGAAATTAACTACCAACTCTTCATCTACAAGTTGCGTTTTTATGAGAGTTTTGCCAATTATTCTAAGGCTATCAAGTCTTGGTAAGTAAGTGTCTATTTCAATTGAGAATAGATATCTAAAAACTTCCTTAGCTATAATTAAAAAATTCTGATATTCTTTATCATTACATTCCTCGATTAGTTTCAAAGTCATTCTTAGAAGAGATTTGATGCAACTTTCTATAGTATCTCTCTTATGAAGATAATTCAGCAAATAGCCAAATAAAAATCTTGTAGCTTCAAAACCTTCCGGATGCTTAAGATAATAATTAAAATATTTTATAAAATGAGTTTCAATTTCATAGGGTATATAGGGACTACTGGGAAATTTTTCAAGTTTATTTAGAAGTTCTTCTACACTATTTAGAATTCCAGGATATGAAGAAAAAATTTTAATAATTTTATCTTTTTTTTCAGAATCGATTTTCATGTTGAAATTATTAAACATTATTAATATTAATCAATTATATCAAAAAATTATAGTAAACTAAATAATTTCTATGTTAAAATTTATAGAACTTCCAAAAAATGAAAAGAAATATTTATTTTCACGATATTCACGAAGAATGCGGTGTCTTTGGGATATTCGGACATCCTGAAGCTGCTAATTTAACTTATCTTGGCTTATATGCGTTACAGCACAGAGGACAAGAAGGTGCTGGTATATGCTCTTCAGATGGTACAAAACTTTATCTCGAAAAATCCTTAGGACTTGTCGCTGAAATATTTAATGAAAAGGTAATAAAAAAACTCCCTGGACATATTGCAATCGGACATAATAGATACTCAACAACCGGTTCAAGCACCTTAGAAAATGTACAGCCACTGATGGCAACATATAGCTTAGGAAGCATTGCAATAGCGCATAACGGAAATCTAATCGATATTGACACATTAAAAAACAGGCTTGAAAAAGATGGTGCGATTTTTCAAAGCACTTCAGATAGTGAAATAATTCTTCATCTTATAGCAAGAGCAAAAAGCGGGGAGACTAAAGAAAGAATCGCAAATGCTGTAAGACAGGTATCTGGAGCCTTTTCATTGCTCCTTATGACAGAAAATGAATTAATTGCTATAAGAGATCCTTACGGAATAAGACCTTTAGCCCTTGGAGTTATACAAGATGCTTATGTAGTTGCCTCTGAGACATGTGCTTTTGATCTCATTGGTGCAACCTACATAAGAGACATAAATCCAGGCGAGATGCTCATTATCAATGAGAACGGTTTGAATTCAATTAAGATTTTTAATTCAGTTAAACCAGCTCACTGCGTTTTTGAATTTATATATTTTGCAAGGCCTGACAGTTATATTTTTGACCATATATGTGTAAATACTGTAAGAAAAGAACTTGGACGACAGTTAGCAAGAGAACATCCTATTGACGCCGATCTTATTATTCCTGTTCCGGACTCTGGCGTACCTGCAGCGTTGGGATATGCTGAGGAAAGCGGCATCCCCTTTGAGTTTGGATTAATAAGAAATCATTATGTGGGAAGAACTTTTATAGAACCCAAGCAAAGTATTAGACATTTTGGAGTAAAAATAAAATTAAATCCCGTAAGAGATGCCCTGAAAGATAAAAGAGTAATAGTTATTGATGATTCTATAGTGCGTGGTACAACTTCGAAAAAAATTGTAAAGATGATAAGAGAACTTGGAGGCGCAAAGGAAGTTCACATGAGAATAAGTTCCCCTCCAACTATCGGACCCTGCTTTTACGGTATAGACACTCCTACAAGACAGGAATTGATTGCATCAACACACAAAATTGAAGAGATAAGAAAATACACAACTGCAGACTCTCTTGGTTATTTAAGTATAGAAGGTTTGAAAAAAATAATTCCCAATTCTGACCTTTACTGCATGGCTTGCTTTAACTGCAAGTATCCTTTAGATTTTCAATCTAAAAGAGTTAATCAGTTGGAGCTTTTTGAATGAATATCAAACCCCTTGAAAACATTTTTAAGATAAATTTAAAAGTAAAACCTCATGAGAAAGTTCTTGTATTTACTGATCTTATAAAAGAAGAGGAAAAGATATCCCAGGAAGAAAGACAAAGAAGAGAAGCACTTAAAGACATCACTAAAAAACTAAAGGAAATAGGCAAATCTTTTTGTAAAGAAATAATATATTTTGAATACCCTTCGTTAGGCTCTCATGGAATTGAGCCTCCAGAGAGGCTATGGCAATTAGCCCTCGGTGAAAAAGCAATAGAAAAATTGAAAAAAGTAAGTATATTCTCAAAATTGCTCTCAAAATCTCTCTCCAAAAAGGAACTCAATTTCGCAAAAGAGCTAATAAAAGAACACAAAAATCAAGCTGTAAATGCGGTTATAGCACTTTCTAATTTTTCTACAAGTCATACAAACTTTAGAGACCTGCTCACCAAATGCTGTGGCACAAGATATGCCAGTATGCCCCTTTTCGACCCTTCCATGCTCCTTGGTGCAATGAATGCAGACTGGAGAGAAGTTAAAAAAAGGTCTTTAGAAATAAAGAAACTTCTTGACAAAGTGGGAAAAATAAAGATAGAAAATCCTAACGGAACTAATATAATCTTTGAAAAAGGAAACAGGAAAATTCATGTAGACGCAGGGCTCTTGACCCGCAAAGGTTCTTTCGGGAATCTTCCTGCTGGAGAGGTATTTCTTGCACCACTTGAAAATACTGCAGAAGGCAAACTTGTCATAGAGTGGGCACCTACGAGAAAGCTTAAAAGTCCCTTGATTTTGATTGTAAAAAGTGGAAAAGTTGTTTCCATTGAAGGAACAGAGCCTTACAAAGAAGAACTTGAAAATAAGCTTAATGAAAGAGAAAAGAATAGGAATATTGCTGAACTGGGAATTGGCACAAATGACAAGGCAAGCAAACCAGACAACATTCTTGAGTCAGAAAAAATACTTGGTACAATTCATATCGCCCTGGGTGATAACTCCTCATTTGGTGGGAAAATAAGAACTCCTTTTCATCAGGATTTTATCTTTTTTGAACCAACTGTTTATGGAATTAGAAAAAAAGAAAAAATAAAAATTCTTGAAAATGGCTCTCTTCTGATATAATATTTTTTATGAAAGTGATATTAGAATTAGAATTTAAAGACATACCAGTTGAAAAAATTCAGCAAAAATTATTAGACATTTTACAAACTCTTAAAGATATTGGTATGACAGAAAATGGTAAATTAGAAATTCACACACCTCATGGTGTAGTAACGGAAAATTGTATTTTAAGGAAAGAAAGAATAGTAGCCTGAAGGCCAAAAACTCTGCTGTAAGCAGAGCACAACATCTATGTCCATAAAAATAGTAAGCCAAAACAAAAAAGCCTACGCTGATTACTTTATTGATGAGACCATTGAAGCGGGAATAGTGCTAACAGGAACAGAAGTAAAATCACTTAGACAGGGTAAGGCAAATCTCAAAGACAGCTATGTCATAATCAAGGACAATGAAGCATGGTTGCTTAACTGTCACATAAGTCCTTACAGTCATGGAAACATCTTTAATCATGACCCATTGAGAACAAGAAAACTGCTTTTACACAGAAAGGAAATAGAGAGATTAAGGGGTAAAATTCAGCAACAAGGATATACTCTTATTCCACTCAAGCTCTATTTTAAGGGACCTTACATAAAAGTTGAAATCGGCCTTGCAAGGGGTAGAAAGAAATACGAAAAAAGAGATATAATTAAAAAGAAAGAAGCTCAAAGAGAAATTGAGCGTGCCCTAAAAAATAAATGATCTTTAACAAGGGGGCGAAAGGACTCGACGGAGGTAGTGAGGGCTAAGCTGCATGCCGTGGTTCCTGCCACCACGTAAAACAGGTAGGGAAAACACAACTGCCAACAACGAATTGGCACTCGCTGCTTAATTAAAGCAGCCGTCTTCCCGGGTTCTGCTCTGAGGCTTGGGCAAGGCGTCATAAATCAGAGCTATCCTAAGGCATTAACCCGATGCCTTGGGGAGACCTAAGGGTTGTAGGAGCTTAGAAAGCCTGTGGAAGGGCGAGCTAAGTTCCGAATTCTAAAACTTCCACTAAGCGTGTAGATGCTTAGAGGTAGCACCTTCGGACGCGGGTTCGATTCCCGCCGCCTCCACCAAAAAATCCTTGAAAATCAATTATTTTTCTTTCAAAAACTCTATCCTAACTCTATCCGGAATATTTGTTTTTTTTAGAATAAGTAATATTGACTATAAGGATTCAAGAATTAAAA